>CAVRYA010000008.1:0-112288 GCA_963725315.1 uncultured Actinomycetes bacterium
GACCGACGGATTATGAGTCCGCTGCTCTGACCAGCTGAGCTACCGGCCCGTGTGGCTGGATTATCGCTTGTCAATGCGGATTCCTGCACCGGCCGAGTCAGCATGCGAGATACTGCGCAGGCGATGTCGGAGGAGAACGTGGAGCGGATCAAGGCGGGTTTCGCGGCGCACAACCGCGGCGACGTCGAGGCCCTGGTCGAGCTGTATGACCCCGACGCCGTGTTCGAGACGCTCCTCCTGGGCACCCACCACGGCAACGAGTCCATCCGGCTGATCTACGAGGAGAACCAGAAGACCATGTCCGGATACGACGTCGTCCCCGTGGAGCTGATCGATGCCGGGGACAAGGTGGTGGCCGTCGTTCAGGCGGTCGGAGCCGGCCCGGTCAGCAAGATCTCCGTGGACGACCACTTCGCCTTCGTGTTCACGTTCAAGGGCGAACGCATCGCGCGAGAGCAGGCCTTCCGAAACCGGGAGGAAGCCCTCGCAGCGGCCGGACTGTCGGAGTAGGCGATGTCGGAAGAGAACGTGGGGATCGTGCGAGACATCTATGGCGCCTGGCAGCGGGGCGAATTCGAGGCCGCGCTCGGCTATTTCGACGAAGACGTCGAGTGGATCGGTCCGCCGGATATCTCCCGGGGCGCGGCGGGACACGTCCACGGGCACGAGGGAGTCAGGGCCTCCTTGAGCAACTGGTTGGCCAACTGGGTCGACTACCGATTCACGCTCCGCGAACTGGTCGACGCCGGCGATCAGGTGCTGGCCGCGGGTTGGCAGCAGGGGCGCGGAAAGGAAAGCGGCGTCGAGGTTTCCGAGGAGATATTCAGTGTCTGGACGCTCGATGAGGGCAAGGTCGTCCTGCAACGGATGTTCCGTGACAGAGACGCGGCCCTCGAAGCCGCCGGACTCTCAGAGGTTCGCTAGTTCAGGACGAACACAAGCCAGGCCATGCTTCGCAGATCGGCTCTCGGCCCCGCTTGCCTGAGGTGCAGCTTCGTTCTTCGCCGCATCGTCCCCTAGGCAGCGGAAAACCCCCATCTCTGGGGGCCTCCGCCGAGGAGCCCCCCACCCCAGTGCCGCGCAACGCGCGCGTGGGGCTCCCGGCGAAAAGAACGGATTTGGAGCGCATTTGCTTGCGCGGGCACTTGATCGCCATGCGAACATGTGTTCGTGACCTCTGACGGGACTGCGAGCGGGCGCTTCAGGAAGGCACTCAACGCGGGCAACGCGCGGGAGGCGCTGGAGGCGGCTGCGGAGATGCAGGTGGTCCCGCTCTTCGACGCGCTCGAGCTGCTTCGCCTCCTGGCCCAGGTCGGCGATCGCCGCTACCCGCGCCTCGCCGGCCGTTGGGTCGAGCGCTACGCCGCCGAGCGGCGCGCCTCGCTCGGGGACCTGCAGCTGATCGCGGGGGCGCTGGCCCGGATGGGAGAGGAGCCGGCCGACCCCGTCGTCCTCGAAACCCTCGAGGCGCTGGTGCGCTGAAGCGCCACTCCCGCCTGCTCGTGTCGAGCGACGTCGGCGTTCAGACGCTGAACAGCTGCGCCAGGGAGCGTCCCACGTCGGGCGGCTCCTCGTTGCCCTCGGCGGCGGCGGCGGCTCCCTCGGCGAGGGCCTTGGCGGCGTCGGCGATCTGGTGGGCCCGGCCGGGTCGCAGCTCGTTGGCCTTGCCCGCCTCGGCCAGGTCGGACTCCATCAGCCCCGCGAGCTCGGCGAGTCGCTGCAGGCCGACGACGGCGGCCGTGCCCTTCAGCGCGTGGGCTTCCTGCCGCAGGGTCTCGAAGTCGGTGGTCCCGGTCTCGAGCCCGGCTGAGATCACATCGCAGCGGCGCCGCGCCTCGGTGGCGAAGGACTGCTTCAGCTCCGCCTCGGAATCAGTCTCGCTCATTTGCCTGCCACCCCCTCCACGGCCTTCTCCAGTTCGTTGACCCCGAATGCGCCTTCTATCACGGTCCGCACGACGCCGTGGCGGTCGATCACGAAAAGCCAGGGCTCTCCGGGAAGGTTGAAGGCCCGGACCTGGGGTCTCACCCCCTTGCTGGGGTCGTTGTCGTTGTAGATCTCCATGTGGATGAAATCGACCTTGTCGCCGTATTTCTCCTGCAACTGAGCTGCTACGTCAACCACCGGCCCGCAGACGCGGCTCTGGCAGAACTGGGGAGTGGCGAAGATCAGGACGATCGGCTTCTTGCCGAGGGCGTCGTAGAAGTCGGTCTGGTTCATCGACTCCGGCGGGATCCGGGTGGTGATCTTCGAGAGGTCTCCGCCGACCGATTCGGGTGTCGGCGTGTGGATCCTCGGCGGCCGCTTGCCGACCCGGGGGACGCCGGTGAACTGGCCGACGATCGCGCTCGGCAGCAGTGTCGCCTCAAGCCTGTTGCCTTCCTTGATCATCGCCGCGATCCGCCACTCGCCGTTGCTGGGGAAGTCGACGTGGGTGACGTAGACGGCGGTCGCGGAGTCCGGGTCGTTGGAGGTGGTGGCGGCGCGGAAGGCGGGTTTGGTCTCGAGGCTCTCGACGGAAGCCGGGAAGGGGCCCTTGGCGGGCTGCTCGAGCGCCTTGGCCACGGCCTTGGACGAGTTCGACCCCGCTGCGGAGGCGGCGCCGCCCTTCGACGGGGGGGCCTTGGCGAAGTAGAGGGCCACGTCGGCGTCCGGCACCTGGGTGCGGTCGCGCTCGAAGACGCCGAAGGAGTAGCGGTTCTCGCCCTCGTAGAAGACCTCGGAGGCGGGCGAGACGACGAGCTTCGAGGGCCCGGCGGCTGAGTTCAGGACCTCGCCCAGGGTCTTGCCCTTGGCCTTCGGAAAGTCGCTCGCCGGCGGAGCCGGGCGGTTGGCGACGCCGGTCGAGGTCGAGTCCGTGGAGCCCGAGCCGCCGCAGGCCGCAAGCGAGGCGGCGGCCGCGAGCAGGCACAGCGAAGCAATGGCGACGCGGAGAGAACGCACGCGGCCCATGTTAATCGGGCGCACAGTGCGGTCGCGGCCCGCCGTGGCGCGGGATCGCGCGCCCGCATACTAGGGTGGCGCGGATCCGGAGACGAGCGAGAGGAGCGACCTTGGCGGAGCGATCGGCACTGATCACAGGGGCATCGAGCGGGATCGGCCTGGCGATCGCGCGAGCGCTCGGCGAGGAGGGATACACGTTGACCGTCGCCGCCCGCCGGCCGGAGAAGCTGGAGACGGCCGCACAGGGGCTGCGCGATGAGGGCTATGAGGTGCTGAGCGTGCCCGCGAACATGACCTCCGAGGAGGAGATCGTCGGCGTCTTCGAACGGCACAAGCAGGCCTACGGGCGGCTCGACGCGCTGGTCAACAACGCCGGGGTGGGCATCGGCCAGCCGCTGCACGAGATCGGCGCCAAGCAGCTCGACATGCAGCTCGGAGTCAACCTGCGGGCGCTGATCATCGGCACCCGGGAAGGGCTGCCGCTGCTGCGCGCGGCGGGGGAGGAGCATGGCAAGGCACTGATCATCAACACCGCCTCGATCGCCGGCAAGTCGGGCCAGGGCTGGCTCTCGGTCTACGCGGCGACGAAGGCGGCGGTGATCAACTTCAGCCAGGGGACGCAGAAGGAGATCGGCGACGCCGGGATCCAGTGCACGGCGCTGGCCCCCGCCTTCGTCGACACGCCGATGACCGAGTTCGTCAAGGACCAGGTGAAGGCCGAGGAGATGATCCAGCCCGAGGACCTCGGCGAGGCGGTCAAGTTCCTGCTGCGGACGTCTCGCTACTGCCTGGTGCCGGAGATCGTCTTCATGCGCCCCGGCGACGGGCTCTAGACGCCCTGGGCGCTCTCGGCGAGCTGGCGCTCGGGCAGATGGGGAGTCCCGTCGGGCGGCGCGGCGCGGCGGCGGAGCCTGCGCAGGTCATGGACGCGGAAGCGGTCGCGAGGACGCTTCGGGGCGCTGACGCGGGGAGGCGGCTCGGTCCGTGCATCGTCGGCGAGCAGGCTGAGCTCGAGATAGGAGCGCAGCGCCCGCAGCTCGCGCCGGGTGGCGCGCCGCGAGCGCCTGCCCGCTCCGGTGAACTCGTCCCAGGCGCGGGCGAAGGAGGCGGCGTCGGTGCGGCCGCCATTGCGGTGGGCCGCCAGCATCGGGCAGACGCCCCCGTCACGGTCGGAGTAGGCGCCGACGATGATCTCGTTGGCCTCGAGGCCGCGGAGCATCGCCTCGCGGGTGTGGCGGGGAAGGCGCTGCGTCGCCGCGCGCAGGCGGGCCGAGCGGCGGGACCGGCTTGCCCTGGTGAACATGGGGGGATGGATAGCGCTTCGGCGCCGGCCGGGAAGCGGACGGGAGAGCGCCGAACGGGAACTTTCAGCTCCGGGCGCCGCCTCCGCGTGCCGGAGGGCTCGGAATGAGGGCCGAGCAGGAGAGGCTGAGGCTGCTGGTGGCGGCTTTCGGCGACCCGGGGCACGCCTATCCGGCGATCGCCCTGGCGCGGGCGCTGGCGGGGCGCGGGCACCGCGTGGTGGTGGAGTCCTGGGAGCGCTGGCGCGAGGCGGTCGAGGGCGCGGGCCTGGAGTTCACCGCGGCGGAGGAGTACAGGACCTTCCCCCCGCCGCGACCGGACTCTCCCGAGGGCGCCGACGCGGCCGAAGCGGCGAAGGCGCTGGCGCCGCTGCTGGCCGAGCTGGGCCCGCATGTGGTGGTCAGCGACATCCTCACCCTGGCGCCCTCCCTGGCCGCCGAGGTGGCCGGGGTGGCGCGGGCGACCCTGATACCGCACGTGCATCCGGTGCACGAGCCGGGGCTGCCGTTCTTCGCCTTCGGGACGCAACCGCCGCGCACGGCGGCCGGGCGGGCGGTGTGGACGCGGGCGCAGCCGGTGCTGGAGACCGGCCTGCGACGTGGGCGGCGTGAGCTGAACCAGCAGCGGGCGCGGTTGGGCCTGGGCCCGCTGTCGCGTTTCCACGGGGGAATCAGCAGCGAGCTGGCGATGGTGGCGACCTTCCCGCAGCTCGAGTATCCGCGCTCCTGGCCGGCGGGGGTCGAGGTGACCGGCCCGATGACCTTCGAGCTCCCCTACCCCGACATCGCGCTGCCCGCCGGAGAGGAGCCGCTGGTCCTGGTGGCGCCGAGCACCTCGCAGGACCCGGCGAACCGACTGGTGCGAGCGGCGCTCGAGGCGCTGGCCGGGGAGCCGGTGCGGGTGGTGGCGACGTTCAACCGCGAGGCCTCCGAGCGGGCACCCCCGGAGGTGCCGTCGAACGCCGTCCTGGTCGACTGGCTGAGCTACAGCCAGGTGATGCCGCTTGCCTCGCTGGTGATCTGCCACGGGGGCCACGGCACCGTGGCACGGGCCCTCGGAGAGGGGGTCCCGGTGCTCACCTCGCCGGTCGCCGGAGACATGAACGAGACCGCGGCGCGGATCGCCTGGGCCGGGGTCGGCCTCTCGGTTCCCTGGCGGTTCTGCCGGCCGGGACCGCTGCGCTGGGCGACGAGGGCCTTGCTGGGAGATCCGCGCTACGCGATGCGGGCCGAGGCGATCGCCGATTGGGGGCGGGGCCACGACGGGGCCGTGCGCGGGGCGGAGTTGGTGGAGGGGCTGGCGGCCCGCACCAGAGATTGAAACTCCGCCCGGCCACCATCAAAGCTCCCCCGAGTGGGATTCGAACCACTACGAACTGATTAACAGTCAGTCATGCTGCCGTTACATCACGGGGGATCTTGTTGCAATCTCGACCGGCAGCGCATTCTAGTCCGGGTCCGAAACCTGAGCCGTTTCCGCTGAAGTGCGAAGCCCACTGCAATCTCGGACCCCCATCTCCACCTCGACATGGCAGTTGGCGCAAAGGAGAAGACACTTCCGCGCCTCGGCACGCGAGCGCTCAAGCGATCGCGAAATGCCCTGCTGGGCAAGATGGAACTTCTTTTCCGCGGGGTCAAGGTGATGGAACTGCAGAGCAGCTGGGCAACGGTCATATCCGCAGAGCGCGCATTCTCCTCCGGCCTCATCGATCAGGACTCGCTTCACGTTCCGCCTGCGCTCGGCGACTGCATTCGCTCGACACCGCTTGCATCGGTAGTAGCCCCTGTTCTCGAGCACGAATTCGACCTCTCCGTGCCGCCGGCAGGTGAAGATCGCCGTTCTCGGTCCGTGCGCGGATTGTCTCCGTCGGCGTCGGCGTCCGCCGGAAGCAGATAGGCCGTACCTGGCGAGCCAATAGCGCACGGTCGAAACGCTCCGGTCAAGCGCTATGGCCATCTCGTGGAGGGTCAGGCGCTGTTCAAGCAAAGGGACGAGCTGTGTACGCCTTAGGCCGCCGCGAGCAAGGTACTTCTCGCCGCTTGGCGGCATCAACCCGAACTTATGAACCCAGTAGCTGACAGTGCCGGACGGCCGTCCGGTCAGACGCCCGATCGCTTCGAGCGACATGCCCTTCGCCAGGCAATCCTCCAGAAACCCCTTATCCACGGGAAAAGGATGCCCATGCGATCGGACGGAAAAAGCGAACGTATGTTCGTGGAGCTAGCCGGCCACCTGCTGCGCCTCGGCGATCCGCTGGACCAGCTCGGCGCGCTCGCGGCTGAGCTCGGCGCGGCGCTCGAAGTCCTCTCCCGCGGCGCCGATCTGGGCTTCGAGACGGCGCTGCTCAAGCTGTAGGAAGTTGAGCTCCATCGCCTCCACCGAGGCCGGCTCGGTGCGCGAGGAGATCACCAGCTCCGTGACTATCCCGCTCAACTCGGGGTCGTCGTGGGGCAGGTCCGCGCCGGGGTCCTCGAGGTGATCGCGAAGCCAGTCCCGCGCCCTCACCCCGGCCGCCGAGAGGTGCTCGTCGCCGAGCCGCGCCAGGTAGGAGGCGCCGTCGGCGGGATGGGCGATGCACATCGCCAGCAGCGCCCGCTCGCGGCGCTCGCGCGGGGTCAGCTCGATCATCGGGGCCGGGGCGGGCGGCTGCTCGACCCCCGGCGGCGCCGGCGAGCCTCCCCCACGCCGCCCGCGGGCGGCCCCGGCGCGCCGCAGCACCATCGCCGGGTCGAGGTCGAGCCTCTCCGAGACCCTGCGCACCAGATCGTCGCGGCTGGCCGACTCGCCCATCGCGGCGAGCACCGGGGCCACCTCCGCAAGGGCCCGGTCGCGCTCCGCCGGCGAGAGCCCGTCGGCTCCCTCGAGCGCCAGCATCACCCTGAACTCGGGCAGCTCGACGGCCGCGTCGATCAGTGCCCGGAAGCGATCCGCCCCACCCTCGGCCGCAAGCATGTCCGCCGGATCCTCCCCCGCCGGCATCGGAGCGATGCGGATCCTCATCCGGCGATTCGCCGCGACCCGCTGCGCCCGCAGCATCGCCTCCTGCCCGGCCGAGTCGGCGTCGAGCGCCAGCACGACTTCCTCGACCATCCCCGAGAGCGCCGCTATCTGCTCCTCGGTGATCGCCGTGCCCATCACCCCCACCGCCTCCTCGATCCCCGCCTGGTGGAGCGCCAGCACGTCGGTGTAGCCCTCCACGACGACCGCGCGCCCGGCCCTGGCGATCGCCGCCTTGGCGTGGTCCACGCCGTAGAGGATGCGACTCTTGCGGAACAGGTCCGTCTCGGAGGTGTTGATGTACTTCGCACCCTGCTCGGAGCGCATCGCCCTCGCCCCGAACCCCAGCACCCGGCCGCGGCGGTCGCATATCGGGAACATGATCCGGCTCCGGAAGCGGTCGTATTCGCCACCCCGCCGCCCGCTCTGGACGAGGCCCGCCGCCTTCATCTCCTCGACCCCGAAGCCGGCCCGCTGGCCGCGCGTCAGCACCTGGTCCCAGGCGCTCGGCGCATAGCCGACGCCGAACGCCCTCAGCACCTCCTCGCCCAAGCCCCGTCCGGAGAGGTAGGAGCGCGCCTTGCCCGCCTCGCGCGCCTCCCAGAGGAAGCTCCCATAGAAAGAGGCGGTACGGGCAAGCAGCTCGCCGATCCTCTGCCGCCGGCGGCGCCGCTCCTCCTCCCGCGGATCCTCCTTCTCCCGCTGCAGCTCGACCCCGTAGCGGTCGGCCAGCAGCTCGACCGCCTCGCCGAAGCCAACCCCCTCCTTCTCCTCGACGAACTTGATCACGTCACCGCCGACGCCGCAGCCGAAGCAGTGGTAGAGCTTCTCGGTCGGCTCGACCGAGAACGAGGGGGTTCGCTCCTCGTGGAAGGGGCAGAGGCCGACCATCCGCGACCCCTGGCGGCGCAGGTCGGTGTGTGCCGAGATCACCTCGACGATGTCGGAAGCCTCCTTCACCCGCTCGAGGCTCTCTGCGCTGATCAGGGCCATCGGCTCACCGTAGCGACCCACCGGCCACGGCCGGTCTCAGAATCTCGCTTGTTCCGGGATCGCCAGCTCGGTGAAGCGGGCGATGCAATAACGGTCGGTCATCCCGGCCAGGTAGTCGGTGACCCCCTGGCAGGGCTCGGCGCCGGGGTCGGCCAGTGGGACCTCCTCGGGATGCTCCAGGTAATGGTCGAAGAGGCCGCGCATCGTCCACTGCACGCGCTGGTGCTCGCGCCGCGCCGCCGCCCCGAGGTAGACCTCGTCGAACATGAACTTGCGCAGGCGAAGCATCGCTCCTCCCAGCTCCTCGCTCTGGACGATGTCCCCGGCCCCGGCCGAGCGCTCGACGATGTCGGTGACGAGGCGGTCGATCCGCCTCGCGCCAGTCGGCCCCAGCAGCTCGATCTGCTCGCGTGGCAGGTCGTCGGGATGGAGGATCCCCGCCCGCAGGGCGTCGTCGATGTCGTGGTTGATGTAGGCGACGCGATCGACGATCTTCACGATCCGCCCCTCCAGCGTCGCCGGCTTCTGCGGCCCGGTGTGGTTGAGGATGCCATCGCGGACCTGCTCGGTCAGGTTGAGGCCGCGGCCCTCGCGCTCCAGCACGTCGACGACCCGCAGCGAGTGGACGTTGTGCTTGAAGCCGCGATCGCAGCGCTCCCGCAGGGCCGCGTCCAGCGCCTCCTCGCCGATGTGGCCGAAGGGGGGGTGGCCGAGGTCGTGGCCAAGGCCGATCGCCTCGGTGAGGTCCTCGTTCAACCCCAGCGCCCGGGCAACCGTCCGCGCGATCCCCGACGCCTCGAGCGTGTGGGTCAGGCGGGTGCGGTAGTGATCACCTTCGGGGGCGACGAAGACCTGCGTCTTGTGCATGAGGCGGCGAAACGCCTTCGAGTGGACGATCCGGTCGCGGTCGCGCTGGAACGGCGTTCGCACCGCGCTGTCGGCCTCGGGCTCGCGGCGCTCGGCCGGGTAGGAGCGGATCGCCCCCGGCGTCAGGTGCTCCTCCTCCCAGGAGCGGACCCGCTCCTCGAGCGAAGCGGCCGCTGCGGTCTCGCTCACCTATTCCCCCGCCTCGATCGCCGCCTGCGCGGCCGCGATCCTCGCGATCGGGACCCGGTAGGGAGAGCAGCTGACGTAGTCGATCCCATTCGAGTGAAAGAAGCGGATGCTGTCCGGGTCTCCCCCGTGCTCCCCGCAGACCCCGCACTTCAGCGCCGGGTCCGCCCTACGGCCGCCGCTCACCCCTGCCTTGACCAGCTCCCCGACCCCCTCGATGTCGAGCGTCTCGAACGGGCTGCGATCGATGATCCGCGTCTCCAGGTAGGCCGGCATGAAGCTCGCCTCGACGTCATCGCGTGAGAACCCCAGAGTCGTCTGGGTGAGGTCGTTCGTGCCGAAGCTGAAGAACTCGGCGTGGGCGGCGATCCGCTCGGCGATCAGGCAGGCCCGCGGCAGCTCGATCATCGTCCCGACCGAGAACTCGATCTCGGTCCCTGCCTCTCGCATCGTCTCCTCGGCGACCGCCCTGACCCGACCCTCGAGGACCTCCAGCTCGGACTCGTAGGCGATCAGGGGCAGCATGATCTCGAGGATCGGCGGGTCGCCGTCGCGCCCCGAGTCCGCAGCGGCCCCGATCACCGCCCGCACCTGCATCTCGTAGACCTCGGGGAAGTTGATCGCCAGCCGGATTCCCCGCATCCCCAGCATCGGGTTGGCCTCCTGGAGGTCGCCGACAATCTCGGCCTCGGTGCGGGCGAGCTCGACCCGCGCCGCGTCCCCGGAGCTCTCGGCCTCCCGCACCCGCTCCTGGAAGTGCTCGAGCGGCAGGAACTCGTGCAGCGGGGGGTCGAGCAGCCGGATCGTCACCGGCAGCCCCCGCATCTCCTCGAGGATCGCCTCGAAGTCGGCCCGCTGCAGCTCGCCGAGGCGTTCCAGCGCCGTCTCGAACTCGCGCTGGGTCGCCCGCAGCTCCTCCGAGCCCTCGCCGGGGTTCTCGCTGGCGTGCAGGCGGGCCCGGCGTTTGCGCTCGGCGTCGATGAACATCCTGCGCACCAGCTCGGTGCGGTCCTCGCCGAAGAACATGTGCTCAGTGCGGCAGAGGCCGATGCCCTCGGCGCCGAACCCGCGCGCCTTCGCCGCGTCGGCCCGGGTGTCGGCGTTGGCGCGGACCTGAAGCCGGCGCTTCTGGTCGGCCCAGCGGAGCACGGCCTCGAACTCCTCGCTTATCCCGGGTTCGATCAGCGGAACGTCGTCGAGCGTCACCGCGCCGCTCGAGCCCTCGATCGCTATCTCGTCGCCCGCCCTCAGCTCGACCTCGCCGACGCGGACCACCCCGGCCGCCTGGTCGATCGCCAGTGCCGAAGCCCCGGCCACGCACGGCCGCCCCATGCCGCGGGCGACGAGCGCGGCGTGCGAGGCCTTGCCCCCCTCCGCGGTGAGGATTCCCTTGGCCGCGTGGAAGCCGGCCACGTCGTCGGCCTCGGTGAAGGCGCGAACCAGGATCACGTCCTCGTCCTGCTCGCGCCGGCGGATCGCCTCCGCGGCGCTGAGCGCGATCCTCCCCTTGGCGGCGCCGGGCGAGGCCGCGACCCCGCGGGTCAGCGCCTCGTAGGAGAACTCGGGGTCGAACACCGGGTGGAGCAGCGCCTCCAGCGAGTCGGCGTCGATCGTCTGAAGCGCTCCCTCCACGTCGAGCAGACCCTCCTCGACGGCGTCGCGGGCGAACCTCACCGCTGCCTGCGCCGGGCGCTTGGCGTTGCGAGTCTGCAGCAGGTAGAGACGGCCTTCCTCGATCGTGAACTCGACGTCCTGCATGTCCCGGTAGTGACGCTCGAGCAGGCGCAGGATCTCAAGCAGCTCCGCGTACGCCGCGGGCATCTGGTCTCCCAGCTCCGAGAGGTCCTCGGGAGTGCGGATCCCGGCCACCACGTCCTCTCCCTGGGCGTCGATCAGGAAGTCGCCCGAGGGTGCGGGCTCGCCGGTTCGCTCGTCGCGGCTGAAGGCGACGCCCGAGCCCGAACCGCGTCCCTTGTTGCCGAAGACCATCTGCTGCACGTTGACCGCGGTTCCCCACTCGTCGGGGATGCGGTTGAGCCGCCGGTAGGTGATCGCCCGATCCCCGTTCCATGAGTCGAAGACCGCGTGGATCGCCTCACGAAGCTGCTCGCGGGGCTCGACCGGGAACTCCTCGCCGGTCTCCTCGGAGAAGATCCGCTTGAAGCTGGCGGTCAGCTCGCGCAGATCCTCGGCATCGAGGCCGGTGTCCTCCTCGACCCCCTTCTCCTCGCGGGCCCGGCGCAGGGCGGACTCGAAGCGCTCCGAGGGGATGCCGCGGACGACGTCGCCGAACATCTGCACGAAGCGGCGGTAGGAGTCCCAGGCGAAGCGCGGGTTCGCGGTGCGATCGGCCAGCCCCTGCACCGCGTCGTCGGCAAGCCCGAGGTTGAGGATCGTCTCCAGCATCCCGGGCATCGAGTCCCGCGCCCCCGAGCGGACCGAGACCAGGAGCGGGTCGGAGCGGTCGCCAAGCCGCTTTCCGGCCCGCTGCTCGAGCGCCGCCAGGGCCTCGTCGACCTGCGAGTCGAGGCCGGGGACCTCGCCCGACTTCATGTAGGCAACGCAGGCGTCAGTGGTGATCGTGAAGCCGGCCGGGACCCGGTCGGTGCCGAGCACCCTGGTCATCTCGGCGATGTTGGCGCCCTTGCCGCCGAGCAGCTCGCGCATCTCTCGTGAGCCCTCCGAGAACTCATACACGAAGCGGGTCTCGGTTTTGGACATTGGCAAGGCGCGGCTCCCTCAGCCGCGATTCTAGTCTCGCCGGGCGCCTCAGGCAGCGGCCCGCAGCCGCACGTGCGCGTGGTGCTCG
The DNA here is from genome assembly GCA_963725315.1 of uncultured Actinomycetes bacterium. Taxonomy (GTDB): domain Bacteria; phylum Actinomycetota; class Thermoleophilia; order Solirubrobacterales; family 70-9; genus JBBRHQ01. The sequence continues at coordinate 12,098 of CAVRYA010000008.1, forward strand.
AGCGTCTCGGAGATCGCCCGCTCCGCCTGGCGGAGGGCCCTCTCCGTGGCCGGGGGCGCCTCGGAGAGCGGCTTTCCCAGGGCGTCGACCATGAACCGGTGGGCTTCGGGGCCGAGCTCGAAGGACCCCTGCTCGCAGCCAGCGCACACCACTCCCCCGGCGGCGCCGGAGAATCCGCTCAGGTGCTCTGCCTCGCCGCAGCGCGCGCAGGAGGCCAGCTCGGGCGAGAAGCCGGCCGCCAGCGCCAGCTTGAGGCGGAAGGCGAGAGCGGTCTCGGGCGCGGCGGAGCGCCCGGCGGGGCCGTCGAGCAGCGAGAGGTAGCTGCGCAGCAGGTTGTAGGCGGGGACGTTGGGGTCGGCCGCGTCGAGCAGGCGCAGGACGGCGTCACACCCCCGCGCCGCGGCGGCGAGCGCCGGGCCGCTCGAGCGCAGGGCGGGGTAGCCGTCGAGGGTCGCCGCCGAGGTCACGGTCGCGAGGTCGCCACGGCCCTCGTGCAGCACCAGGTCGAGGCGGAAGAAGGGCTCGAGCCGCCCCCCGAAGCGCGACCGCGGCCGCCTCGCACCCTTGGCGATCGCGCCGATCCGCCCTCGCGCGGTCGAGTAGAGGTGGAGGATGCGGTCGGCCTCCCCGAAGCGGATGCTGCGCAGCACGATGGCCTCCGTCTTGAGGATCCCGGGCATGAACCCCTAACCATGACCCCACCCCCGGACACCCTCCGGCGGGGTCGATCGGTTGCTACGAGAGGGTGGAGAAACGCGCGAAGTCCCGTCGGCTCAGGCGGAGCGGACCGCGGCGCGAATCGCCTCGGCGGTCACCGCCGCCGCCACGGTGCCGACCGCGAGGGAGGTGAAGCGGTCCTCTCGCGGCTCGCCCGAGGAGAGGCAGAAGACGACGTCGCCGTCGAGGTCGGAGAAGACCGGCTCCACGGCGCGGGCGACCCCGGCGCTCGCCATCCGCGCCACACGGGCGCAGGCGCCGGCGTCGAGGCCGGCGTCGGTGAGCACGCAGACGAGGGTCGTGTTGCGCTCCTCGATCCGGCTCCAGTCGGGCGGGGCCTCCATCGCCGCGATCGCCTCCGCCGCCGGGACGGGCCCGCCGTCGGGATCGCGCGCCGACCCGAGCAGCGAGCCGTCCTCGCCGAGGACGTCACCGAAGGCGTTGGCGACCGCCAGCGCCGCCACCCTCTCGCCGCGGCCGCTGACCGCCGAGGCGACTCCGATGCCGGCCCGGCAGGCACGCTCGCGGCCGAGGATCTTGCCGACCGCCGCGCCGGTCCCGGCGCCTATCCGCCCACTCCCGGGATCGGCCGAGGCGGCCTCGCAGGCCGCCCGCCCCTCGGCCGGGCCGGGCCGGACCCCGCCCTCGCCCTCGGCCAGGTCGTAGATCACCGCCGCCGGGACGATCGGCACGATCCCGGCGGGGGTGGGATGGCCCCGGCCGCGCTCCTCCAGCCAGGACATCACGCCGTCGGCGGCAGCCAGCCCGTAGGCGCTGCCGCCGGAGAGGAGGACGGCGCTGGCTTCGTGCGGTCCGGCGCCGGCCCCGATCACGTCCGTCTCGCGCGTTCCCGGTCCGCCGCCGCGGATATCGACGCCGCAGCGCGAGCCGGCCGGGGGAATGATCACCGTGCACCCCGTCGCGGCCTGGGCGTCGCTCCAGTGACCGACCAGGAAGCCCTCGGGGAGCGCTGCGCGCGCCGTCACCGGCCCTTCCTCCTCTTCCTCCGCAGCCGCACCTGGCAGCTCGGGCAGAAGTAGGTGGAGCGCCCCGCGACGACGATCCTGCGCACCGGCTCGCCGCAGGCGACGCACGGCAGGCCCTCGCGGGTGTGGACCAGGAACTCCTCCTGCACCGCGCCCCGCTCGCCGCGGGAATCGCGGTAATCGTCGATCGAAGCGCCTCCGCCGGCGATCCCGGCCTCCAGCGTCTCGACGATCGCCTCGTGGAGGGCCAGGTGATGCTCCGGCCGCATCGAGCCCGCGGGTGAGAGCGGGTGAAGGCGGGCGCGGAAGAGGGCCTCGTCGGCGTAGATGTTGCCGACGCCGGCGAGGTTGGCCTGGTTCAGGAGAAACGACTTCAAGGGGGCCGAGCGCCCCGCTGCGGCTTCGCCCAGGGTCTCGGGCGTGAACTCGTCGGAGAGCGGCTCGACCCCGAGCCGGCCGCTGAAGCGCTCCTCGAGGCCGTCGGCGCCGAGCAGGAAGCCCTCCCCGAAGCGGCGGGCGTCGGTGAACCGGAGCTCGCGGCCGTCGTCAAGGGTGAAGCGGGCCCGCAGGTGGCGCTCCTCCTCCGAGGGCCGGTAGAGGCGGGCGTCGCCGGGGCGGGGATCGCCGTCGCCGTCGACCAGCAACAGGTTGCCGGTCATCCTCAGGTGCATGACCAGGATCTCGCCGCGATCAAGGCGCATCAGCAGGTACTTGCCGCGGCGGTCCAGGCCCTCGATCGGGCGCCCGCTGACCGCTGCCTCGAGCACCGCCGGCGCCAGCGGGCGCGACCAGCGCTCGTCGAGGACCTCGAGCGACTCGATCCGCCTGCCGCGGAGCTCGGGCTCGAGCTGGCGGCGAATCGTCTCGACCTCCGGAAGCTCGGGCACCGCCCGAGGTTATCCGCAGCCGACGCAGCCACTCCCCCCTGAACCTATTGCGGCGGCTTCGCCGCCTTACACGCCTCTGCCGGCGTCATGTGAGCCGCGCCCGCATAGCAAGACTGTCAGCGCGAGACGGCGCGCGGGTGGGCCTGGAAGTAGACCTCCTTGAGCTGGTCCCCGGAAAGGTGCGTGTACATCTGGGTGGTGGCAATGTCCGCGTGGCCCAGCATCTCCTGTACCGCCCGCAGGTCGCAGCCACCGGCGAGCAGGTGGGTGGCGAAGCTGTGGCGCAGAGTGTGCGGGCTCATCTTCCCCCCCAGCCCGGCATCGCGGGCGTGGCGCTGGACGATCTTGTAGAGGCCCTGACGGGTCAGCGGGCCGCCGCGGAAGTTGACGAACAGCTTGCGCTCGGGTCGCTCGCCGACCAGCTTCGGGCGGCCCCCACGCAGGTAGGAGCTGACCGCGGCGATCGCCTGGCGCCCCAGCGGGACGAGGCGCTCCTTCGATCCCTTGCCGCGGGCCCGCAGGAACCCCTGGCGCAGGTCGAGGTCGGCGAGCTCAAGGCCAATCGTCTCCGAGGCACGCAGCCCGCACGCGTACATCACTTCCAGCATCGCCCGGTCGCGCAGGGTCGTTGGCTCGTCGCCGCGCGGCGCCGCCAAGAGCTTCTGTACCTCCGAGTAGTTGAGGACGTGGGGAAGCTTCTTCGAACGCCGCGGCGCGCTCAGGGCCGCGGTCGGGTCCTCGGCGATCAGCTCCTCCCGCCGCAGGTGCTTGTAGAAGGAGCGCAGACAAGCCGCCTTGCGGTGGATGGTCGAGGCCGAGCACGCCGGGCGGCCATTGCCGGTCGCCAGCTCGGCGAGGAAGTCGGCGATGTCGGAGGGACGCGCGGCGACCGCGTCCGTGTGGCGATGGGAGAGGAACTCGCCGAACTGAAGCAGGTCGGTCCGGTACGCGTTGAGCGTGTTGCGGGAAAGGCCGCGCTCGAGCTCCAGATAGGAGAGGAAGTCGAGGACGAGGCCCTCGAATCTTGGGCCAACCTGTGGAACGGGCCGCACAGTTGGCTGGCGGCGGATCGTGGTTGCCATGGCCGATGGTTCGGCCCACCCCGCCCCATCCCTTGCGCCGCAACGGGGCGCCCGGTCCGCTCAGGGGGCCAAGCGCTCGCGGAAGATCAGCAGGCCGATCAGCGAGGTGGCGTCGAGGCAGCGCTCGATCACCGCGTCGATCTCGGCGATCGGGTAGGTGACGACCTCGATCCGCTCGCCCTCGGTCGGCTCGGCGCCGACCGCCTCGAGCTCGGTCGCCTCGAAGAGGTGCACCTCCTCGCTGGTGAACCCGGGACTGGTGTAGAAGCGCTTCAGGTCCGACCAGCGGGCCGCGCTCATCCCGATTTCCTCGCGCAGCTCGCGGCGGGCACAGTCGAGCGGCGACTCGCCTTCGGCGTCGAGCTTTCCCGCGGGCAGCTCGAGCAGGTCCGCCTCGCCGACCGACTCCCGCGGCTGGCGCACCATGAAGATCCGACCGGAGTCGTGGGGGAGGATGGCGACCGCGCCCGGGTGGCGCGCGAACTCCCGCTCATGCTCGGAGCCGTCCTCGTAGCGGACTCGCTCGCGCACGACGTCGAAGAACCGGCCCTCCAAAAGCCTCTCGGAGCGGAGCCGCTCGTAGCTCAAGTCCCGCCCCCTGCAGCCTCGGCCAGCCCCCGACCGGAGGCGAGCGCCGCGGCGAAGAAGAGCCGGTCCTCCTCGATATCGCGGCCCATGGTCCGGGTCGGCAGGCCGCTGGAGGCGTAGCCCTCGACGTCGGCGTCGTAGCCGCGAACCCGGTGGCGCTCGCCGGCAAGCGCCCGGAGGCTCGCCTCGGCCTCCTCGGCGCCGGCCGGCACCGGCACCTCGACCCCGCCCAGCAGCAACCCCATCACCGTCTCGGTGTGGTGGCTGACGCCGCGATGCCGCGGCCGGGGATCGGCCTCGGAGAGGCGCGGGGAGAGCAGCGTCGGCAGCCCCAGCGCGAGCCCGGCGTGCGCGTTGTCGAGGGCCTCCATGCCGCCGTGACCGTAGTGGGTGGCGGAGCCGATGATGCCGGGCCCGGGCCCGACGATCGCCGCCCCCCAGCGGAGGCGGTGAGCCGCCGCGTCGAGAGCGCCGGTGACGCTCAGCCCTTCGAGCTCCCCGCCGTAGGCGGGGGCGGCGGTGACGTGGCCGCAGAGGATCCCGAGACTGCGCAGCTGGGCCACGTCGCGCGAGATCCTTCCCGGCAGCGCCCCGCCGGCCGTCTGCACGTAGCCGATCCGCAGCCCGGGTGCGGCGCGGCCCGCGGCCCAGGCCGAAGGCGCGAGCTGGCCGTGCAGGGGGATCACCAGGACCGGGAGGCTGGCGTCGCCGCCGGAGGAGACCTCCTCCTCGCTGCGTTCGACCGGGGCGACGGGATGCTGGATCGAGGTGTAGTTGAGCTTGATCACCTCCGGACCGCCGGCCCCCTCCCCCGCCAGGCCGCGGCTGAGGTTGACATGAACGATGTCGATTCCGCCCGAGCCGAGGCCGAGGTCGAGCGCCTCGACGTTGACGACCACCTCGTCGCCCTCGCGCATCTCCCCCACCAGCCCCTCGTCCGCCCAGGCCGGGCGGCGCTCGCCGTCCACTTCGACAGTCAGCGGCGCCTCCTCGACGACGACGCCGCGGCGCAACTTCAGCATCGCGACGCCCTCACGCCCCGGCCTCTCGCACGATCGCCTCGCAGACCTCGAGCATCGCGTCGAGGTTCGTCGCGGGAACGCTCTCCTCGTTGGTGTGGTTGGCCTCGGTGCCGTTGGCCAGCAGGACGCAATCGAAACCCGCGTCGCGGAGCGCGTTGGCGTCGCTGCCACCGCCTGTCGAGACCCGGGAGGGCTCGACGCCGCAGCGGCGCAGGCCCGCCTCGGCCAGCGCCAGGGCCGGTGAGGATGGGGCGAGGCGGTAGCCGCGGAAGAGCTCGGAGATCCGCAGATCGACGTCGCAGCCGTGCTCGCTGGCCGCCCAGGCGCATGCCTCCGACATCTGCCCGGCGACCTCGGCCGCCCGATCGGGGTCGATGCTCCGCGCCTCGGCCTCGATTCGGCAGGCGCCGGGGACGACGTTGGCCGAGGTGCCGCCGGCGATCACCCCCACGTTCGCGGTCGTCTCCGGGTCGAGCCGCCCGAGCTTCATCGCGGCGATCGCGGCGGCGCCGGCGGCGATCGCGCTGTGGCCCTGCTCGGGACGGATGCCGGCATGGGCCTCGGTCCCGCTGAACTCGGCGTCGAGGCGCTGGTAGCTGGGCGAGGCCGTGATCACCTCGCCGACCGGGCTGGCGTGGTCGAGGACGAAGCCGGCCTCCGAGCGAAGCGCCGAGACGTCGAACGCCTTGGCCCCGCGCAGAGCCTTCTCCTCTGCGACTGTGAACAGCAGCTCGATACCCACGGCCGGCGGATCGCTCCGCGTGAGAGGCCGCCAGCTCGAGCAGGACCGCGACGGCCGCCTTGTCGTCGGCGCCGAGGATCGTCTCGCCGGCGCTGCGGTAAACCCCGTTGTCGAGCACCACGTCGACCTGCCCCTCGTGGGGGACGGTGTCGAGATGGGCGCTGAACATGGTCCAGCGCTCGCTTCGGCCCGGGAGGCGGGCGAGCAGGTTCCCGGCACCGGCCCCCGCCTCGTCGGCGCTGCCGTCCTCGCTCACCTCGAGCCCGAGCTGGCGCAGCTCGGCGGTGACCGCGTCGGCGACCTCACGCTCCTCGCCGCTGGGGGAGCGGATCTCGCAGAGGCGGGCGAAGCGCTGGTGGAGGCGTTCGACGTTGGTCAAGTCCGAGAAGGCCCCGAGCTCGCAACCCCCAGGGTTCTGAGGGCTTCGGCCGGGTCGTAGAAGACCTCGTATCGGAGGAGGCGATCGCCGCGCGAAGGAGAAGTGCCAGGCGAGGGGCTGGTCGAGCTCGACCCCGCTCTCGCGTCCCCGGGCGTGGATCTCGCCCAACGCGAGGATCGAATCGTCGTCGAGGATCCTCCACTCGGTCGCGCGCAGCTCCCAACGCTCGAACTGCTCGTCGATGTCGGCGACCCACTGCCGGAAGCCATCGTGGCCTCGGTAGGGGGCGCCCCGGGTCGAGGCCAGCGGAGTGTGGAGCTCGACCTCTGGGTCGATCCTCTCGAATTCGATCTCCCGCTCCCCCGCGTTCCAGCGCTCGAAAGCTTCGGCGATGTACTCCAGATTCGCTTCTGCGGCCGAGCGGCTCACGCCGCAAGCCTATGGCTCAGGCTTGCCGCGACTCGGCCCGCTCGGGCTCGAGCGCCTCCAGGGCCTCGCCGTCGGAGGGGCGCTCCCCGGCGTGGCGGGCGGCGGCGCCGACGAACTCGCGGAACAGCGGCTCGGGGCGGTTGGGGCGCGAGTTGAACTCGGGGTGGAACTGCGAGGCGACGAAGAAGGGATGATCGGGGAGCTCGATCACCTCGACCAGGCGCTCGTCCGGCGAGGTCCCGCTGCAGACCAGACCCTCGTCCTCGAGCCGGGCCCGGTGGACGTTGTTGACCTCGTAGCGGTGGCGATGACGCTTGTAGATCACGGCCTCGCCGAAGATCTCCCGGGCCCGGGTGCCCTCGTGGAGCTTGACCGGGTCGGCGCCGAGGCGCATCGTCCCGCCCATGTCGGAGACCTCCTTCTGCTCGGGCAGAAGGTCGACGACCGCGTAGGGAGTCTCGGGGTCGAACTCGGCCGAGTTGGCGCCGTCCATTCCGGCGACCGAACGTGCGAACTCGACCACGGCGATCTGCATCCCGAGGCAGATACCGAGGTAGGGGATCGAGCGCTCGCGGGCGATCTTCGCCGCCGTCACCTTCCCCTCGATTCCGCGCTCCCCGAACCCTCCGGGGATGAGGATCCCGTCGGCGTCGGAGAGGCGCTCCGGGTCGAAGTCCTCGGAGTCGACCAGCTCGACCTCGACCTCGACGCCGTGGTGGAAGCCTCCGTGCGAGAGCGCTTCGATCACCGACTTGTAGGCGTCGGCCAGCTGCACGTACTTGCCGACCAGGGCGATCTTCACCTTGCCCTCGGCGGCGTCGGCGCGCCGCACCATCGCCTCCCACTCGGCCAGGTCGGGCGGCGGGGCGTCCATGCCGAAGTGGTCGAGGACGAGGTCGTCGACTCCCTCGGCCCGGTAGACCAACGGCACCTTGTAGATGTTGTCGACGTCGCGCGCCGAGATCACCGCCTCCTCGGGCAGGCTGGCGAAGAGGGCGATCTTGCGGCGGATCTCGCGGTCGAGCCCACCCTCGGAGCGGCAGACCAGGGCGTGGGGCTGGATCCCGATCCGGCGCAGCTCGTTGACCGAGTGCTGGGTCGGCTTGGTCTTCAGCTCACCGGCGTGGCCGATGTAGGGGACCAGCGTCAGGTGGACGAACATGCAGCGCTTCGGCCCGATGTCGGTGTAGAGCTGGCGGATCGACTCGAGGAACGGCAGCGACTCGATGTCGCCGACCGTGCCGCCGATCTCGGTGATCACGAAGTCCACCGCCTGGGACTCGGCGACGATCAGGATCCGGTTCTTGATCTCGTCGGTGATGTGGGGGATCACCTGGACGGTCGCGCCGAGGTAGTCGCCGCGGCGCTCGCGCCTGATCACCGAGTTGTAGACCGCGCCCGCCGTGACGTTGGAGGCGCGGGAGGTGTTCTCGTCGGTGAAGCGCTCGTAGTGGCCGAGGTCGAGGTCGGTCTCGGCCCCGTCCTCGGTGACGAAGACCTCCCCGTGCTGGAAGGGGCTCATCGTCCCGGGATCGACGTTGATGTAGGGGTCGAACTTCTGCAGCTGCACCCGGAAGCCGCGCGAGACCAGCAGGCGGCCGATCGAGGCCGTGGCGATGCCCTTGCCGAGTGCCGAGACGACCCCGCCGGTGACGAAGATGAAGCGGGTGTCTCCCTGTCGCGCTCTGCTCATCTGGCTCTCCCGATCGAGTCTAGTAACCGCAGTGGCGGAATCGAGGAGATCGCCTCGGAGATCGAGCGGAACTCCCCATAGAGCGTGATCAGCGCGATCAGCCCGAGGGCGATCAGCCGCCCGGTCTCGTCGAGGGTCGTGAGAAGCCACACCCCGGCGACCGCCCCGACCAGGTTCGACCCGGTGTCGCCGAGCATCGCCCGCTCCCGGAGGGTGAACGCCGCGCCGACGAGGATCGGGCCGGCGAAGATGCCCAGCAGCTCGATCGGCTCGATCGTCCAGGCCCCGAGGCAGAGTCCGGCGCCGATCAGCGCCAGCCCCTTCTCCGCCCGCCCGGGCCGGAGATCGAGCAGGTTGAAGAGGTTGGTGGCGAGGATCAGCAGGGCGACGTCGGCCAGGTAGGAGAGCGACTCGCGGCCCGTGCCGCTAACGACGTAGGCGGCCAGGGCCAGAGAGCCGACCGCCTTGATCGCCCCGGTCGAGAGTCGGCCGGAGCGCAGCGCCTCGGCATGGCCTCGCCAGCCACGAGGCGAGCCCTCCGATCCCGCCCGGCCAAGCGAGTCGTCGAGGAAGCCGAGGAAGGCGACCCCGATCACGTAGGTGATCCAGCGCCTCAGGCCGGGGTCGAGCAGGTCGAGGTCGGCGCGATCGTCGAGGAAGGCGAGCGGCGCCAGCGCGACCAGCGCCGACGTCGCGATCACCGCTCCGAGCGGGAAGGCGGCCGGTCTTCCGCGATAGTTGGCGCGGGTCAGCCCGGCGTCGAGGAGTCCCCGGATCCCCGCCGGGATGACGAGCAGCCCGACCGCGATCCCCACCGGGAAGCCGAGCCAGGTCATTTGCCCTGGCCGGAGGCACCCGCGCCGCCGGGCGCGGAGCCACCCTCGCCTCCCCCCTGGGTCTGCGCCGGCGCTTGCGAAGGCACGACCGGGCCGGGCGCGAGGAGGTCCGGTAGGAGGCGGTCGGCGCTTCCCTTGATCCCGAAGCTGCCTTCGGCCCCGAGCAGCGCGAACACGGTTGCCACCTTGCCCGAGGCGAGGTCGATGTCATCGACGGTCGAGAGGTTGTGGTCCTGGAAGAAGGAGATCGAGGAGGGGTCGGCGTCGCTCTCTTCGACGCCGACGGCGTTGACCGCGGTGCCGCTCACCCCGTCGAGCAGGCCGCTGTCGAGCCGCGAGACGCTTTCCTCATCTGCCTTGTTCAGCGGTTGCGGAGTGTCGCGGACGACGACGAGGCCGTCGAGGTCTCCAAAGCGGCCGCTGACCCGCGAGAACATCTTGCTGCCGACCTTCTCCAGCAGGTTGCCGCCGATCACCAGCTGGCGGCCGAAGCCGGACCCGAGCGCCTGGACCGTGTCGGGGTTCGAGGAGACGTCTGCGAAGCGGGTCTGCGAGAGATCGCCGGCGAGCGCGTCGAGGTCAGGCGGCTCGCGGATCACGCCAACCGCGACCAGGCTCGCCCCCGTCGGCTCGAGCGCCGCCTCGATCTCGTTGGAGAGCCCGCTCGGGAGTCCCCCGAGGCCGACGATCCCAATCCTGCGGCCCGCAAGCTTGTCGCTGACCAGCACCGGGTAGATGCGGTCCGCGAACTCGTTCGCCCGGCCCAACTCCCCGGCCAGCTCATCCGCCCTGCCGCGGGCGTCGGCCAAATCGGCCGTGATGCTCTTCTCCAGGTCCTTGCGGGTGTTGGAGACGACGTCTCCGCCGAACTCGGCGCCGATCAGGATGCCGATCGCAAGCGCCAGGAAGACGGCCGCCAGAGATGCGGCGTGATAGCGAGCCGAGTAACCGATGGCGGCAGGCTAGACGTTGGCTTGCCCTAAAGGCCGAGCCAAATCTTGATCTTCAGCCAGATCAGCTGGACGAGGTCGTCGAGCGCCGGCGAGGTGAGGATCACGATCACCAGCAGCGCGGCGAAGGCGATCGCGAAGAGCGCCACGTATCCGGGCTCGAGCCCCGGGTTGTAGAGGCGGCTCACCCCCTTGGCGTCGACCAGGTTCTCGCCGATCCGCAGCCGGGTGAGGAAGGTCGAGGACATCCCCTCGCGATCCTTGTCGAGGAACTCAATCAGGTTGAAGTGCGCGCCGACGCTGACGATCAGCGAGGCGCCCTTCTCCGAGGCGAGCAGCATCGCCACGTCCTGGCTGGTCCCCGGCGCCGGGACCGTGGTGTGCTCGAGCCCGAGCCCCAGGAGGCGCTCTCGCCCCGGCGCGGTCCCGTCAGGGTAGGCGTGGACGATCAGCTCCGCCCCGCAGCGAAGCGCGACGTCGCTGGCGGAGTCCATGTCGCCGAGGATCACGTCCGGCGTCATCCCCGCCTCGAGCAGGGCGTCGGCGCCGCCGTCGACGCCGACCAGCAGGGGCTTGACGTCGCGGATGTAGGCGCGCAGCGCCTGTAGGTCCCGCCGGTGGCGATGGCCGCGGACGACGATCAGCACGTGGCGATCGCGGTAGCTGGTGCGGGTGACCGGGAAGTCGATGCCACCCATCAGCAGGTCCCCCTCGTCGCGCACCCGCGAGACGGTGTTCTCGGCGAAATCCGCCAGCGCCTCGTCGATCTCCTCGCGCTGGCGCTCGAGCTGCTCGGCGAGCTCGCCGGCCTCCAGCACGCGGCCGGTGAGGATCTCCTCACCGCCGCTGAGGATGGTCGCGCCCTCGATCGTCAGCGGGTCGCCGTCCTTGAGCATCTCGAACAGCGCCGAGCGCGGCGCATCGATCACCGTGATCCCGGCCTCGGTTAGCAGCAGCGGCCCCGAGTTGGGATAGCGCCCGTTGGAAGAATCCGACGTGTTGATCACGGCCCTCACCCCGGTCGCGATCAGCTCCTCGGCGGCTATCCGGTCGATGTTGGTGTGATCGATGACCGCGATGTCGGCCGGGCCGAGGCGCTTGACCAGGTCCTTGGTCTTTCGCCCCAGCCGCGCCGTGCCGTGGATCGCGGTGCCCTCGGTGACGCCGTTTCGACGCGACGCACGGACCCTGAAGCGACGGCGGCTTGCCGTTGGCACGGTCTGAGGTTAGGCGAACCCGGGCCCGATCGCCAGCGACAGACGAGGACTCATGCGGCTGCCAGCATCTCCCGGGCGTGCCGGCTGGCCGCGTCGTCGGAGCCTCCCTGCCCGCCGCCCAGCATGCGGGCGATCTCGGCGACCAGGTCGTCACCGTCCACGCGCTCGACGCTCGCCCTGGTCTGACCGCCCGCGACCTCCTTGGTGATTCGGAAATGCCGCGCCGCCAGCGAGGCCACCTGGGGAAGGTGCGTGATGCAGACGACCTGGCGCCCCTCGCCCAGAGCCCGCAGCCGCTCGCCGACCGCGCCGGCCGTCCTCCCGCCGATGCCGGCGTCGATCTCATCGAAGACCAGGGTCGACGCCCCGCCCGCCGCCCCCAGGCCGCTCAACGCCAGCATCACCCGGGAGAGCTCCCCGCCGGAGGCGGCTTCGCGCAGCGGGGCGGGATCGATGCCGGGATTGGTCGAAACCCGCAGCTCCACCGTCTCGGCCCCTTCGGCCCCGTAGCCCCCGGGATGGGGCTCGAGCGCGACTTCGAGCCGCGCCGCGGGCATCGCAAGCTGCTCGAGCTCCTCGGCGACCCGCGACTCCAGCCCCTTCGCCGCCCTCGCCCTGCCGCGGCTCAGCTCAACCGCCACCGCCGCTCGGCGCCCCTTGGCCGTGGTCAGCTCCCGTTCCAGCTCGAGCGTCTGCCCCTCGGCGTTCTCCAGCCTCGCTATCTCGGCCCGGCAGCGCTCGGCGTGCTCCAGCACCGACTCGATGCTGCCTCCGTGCTTGCGCTCGAGCCTGTCCAGAATCCCGAGGCGCTCCTCCACCCCGGTGAGGCGTTCCGGGTCGGCCTCGATCCGCTCGACGTAGGAGCGCAGCTCGCTCGCCAGGTCCCCCAGCTCGACGAAGAGCGACGAGATCCGCTCCGCCTGCTCGTCGAGCATCTGATCGACGCCGGCGACCGCCTGGGTGGCGCCATGGGCGGCGGCGAGCAGCCCGGTGGCCCCCTCCCCCTCCTCGTCGCCGGCGATTGCAGCCGAGGCGGCGGCCGCTGCGAGACGCAGACCCTCGGCGTGGCGCAGGCGCTCGCGTTCGGCCGAGAGGCCATCCTTCTCGGCATCGTCGGGCGCCGCCGCCTCGATCTCGGAGAGCTCGTAGCGCAGCAGGTCGAGGTCGCGCTCGCGGGCTCCATCGCGATCGCGCAGCTCGGCCAGCTCCGTTTCGAGAGCAGCGCAGCGGCGGTGCTGGGCGCGGTAGTCGCCCAACTTCTCGATCTGCTCGGGGCCGGCAAAGCCATCGAGGATCTCGAGCTGGGCGGAGGAGATCGTCAGCTTCCGATGCTGGTGCTGTCCGTAGAAGGCGAGCAGACGGCCGGCGAGCTGCCGCAGATCCGCCGCCGAGGCCGATCGACCGGCCAGGAACGCGCTCGTTCTCCCCGAGGCCGAGACTCGGCGCCCGATCACGATCTCCCCGGCTCCGGGCGGAAGCCGCTCGGCCACCTCCTCCAACTCGGGCTCGTCCAGCAGCCCCGGGGGGAGCTCGAAGGACCCCTCGACCCAGGCCTCGTCCGCCCCCGGGCGGACGATCTGCGCCCTTGCCTTGCCACCCATCAGCAGGTCGAGCGCGTGCGCCAGGACCGTCTTGCCGGCCCCGGTTTCGCCGGTGATCGCGTTCAGTCCGGGGCCGAGGCGGAGCTCCGCGCGCTCGATCAGCAGCAGGTTCTCGATTCTCAGCTCGAGCAGCACCGCTCCTGTGTAGCAACGGCGGCGGACCGACCAGCCGGGGGCGCTCAGGCGCCGGCCGGGTCCGCGACCGCCTCGCCTCGCTCCGGCTCCGGCTCCGGCTCCGGCTCGCGCGAGGGGACCAAGTCGCCCGAGCGGGTCAGCGCCAGCCCGAGCGCCGCGCCGGTGAGCGAAAGGAGTCCGCCGATCAGGAGGATCTCGTTCATCCCGCTGGTGAAGGCGAGGGTCGAGGCGTGGACGACGCTGGAGCGCGTCCCCGGCGGCGCGGTCGAGGCCGCCGCCTGCGAGCCGCCCGAGGAGACGATCTCGCCGAGCCCCTTCGGGGCCCGCGGCAGGATCTCCGCGAGTCGGCTGTCCACCCGGGACTGGAACACCGCACCAAGGCCTGCGACGCCGGTCGCGATCCCGACCTGGCGAAAGGTCGTGTTGATCCCCGACCCCATCCCGGACTTCGCGGCCGGGACCACGGCAATCGCGGTCGAGCCGATCCCCGGGTTGGTGATCCCGATCCCGACCCCGGCCACGATCAGCCCAGCGAGAAGCGCGGTCCAGTCCGAGTCCGGGCCGAGGCCTCGCATCAGCAGCAGGCCCACGCCGACGGTGGCGAGGCCGCCGCCAAGGATGAAACGGGCCGGGATGTGCTCCCCCAGCCGGGCGGCCACCGGCGCAACGAAGAATGAGATGACGCTGAGCGGCAGAAACCGCAGGCCCGCCTGCAGAGGCTCGTAGCCGAGCACCCCCTGGAGGTAGATCGTCAGGTAAAGGAAGAGCGCGAACATCCCGGCCGAGAGGCAGAAGGCGACCGCCGAGACCCCGTTGAAGGCGGGCTTTCGGAAGAGCCCCAGATCGAGCATCGGGTGCGAGCTGCGGTGCTCGATCGCGACGAAGAGGACGAGCAGCACCACGGCGCCGATCAGACAGGTGAGAATCAGCGGGCTCCCCCACCCCTCCGGGTTCCCGCGGATCAGGCCGAAGATCAGCAGGAATAGCGAGAGCGAGAAGGCGAGAAGGCCGGGCAGGTCGATCCGCTCGGGATCCTGGGCGGCGACGTTGGCGAGGCGGCGCTCGACCAGCGCGATCGCGACCACCCCGATCGGGATGTTGACGAAGAAGATCCACTCCCAGCCGAGGTGCTCGGTGATCAGCCCCCCGACCAGGGGCCCGATCGCGACGGCACCGCCGATCGTCGCTCCCCAGACTCCGAACGCGGTGGCCCGGTCCGAGCCGTGGAACTCCTGCCCGATCAGCGCCAGCGAGGTCGCGAACATCGCCGCGCCTCCGACCCCCTGCAGGCCGCGAGCGAGGTTGAGCAGAGTCGGGTCCCCGGCGATTCCGCAGAGGAACGAGGCCAGCGTGAAGATGCCGAACCCGAGCGAGAAGACCCGCCGGCGGCCGAGGCGGTCACCGAGCGAGCCGGCGGTCAGCAGGCAGGCCGCCAGCATCAGCGAGTAGGCATCGACCACCCATTGCAGGCTCGAGAGGCTCGCCCGCAGGTCGCGCTGGATGTCGGGCAGGGCGACGTTTACCACGGTGATGTCGAGCAGCAACATGAACGTCGCGATCGAGATCAACAGCAATGTCCACCACTTGCGCTCCATCAGGACCTTTCCTGATAGGCCGGCGCGGTGTTAGCGCCGGCACATGCATGTAAGGCGGCGAAGCCGCCGCAAGTTGTTTGCCCCGACCGGGGCCCGGCAAACACCGGCCTCAGACGGCCAGGTGCCCGAACTTCTCGCGAATCCGATGGTAGAAGCTCGACCCCGGGATCTGAGCCAGAGTGGCGACGCCGTCGCGGAAGCGGACCTCGGACTGCGCCCCGGGGGCCAGCTCGGCAACCGGGTCGCCGTCGACCGCGATGTCAACCGGGTCGCGTCCGATCTCGTTGCCGACCCGAAGCACGTCACCGGGCGCGACCACGAGCGCCCTCGCCGTCAGCGAATGCGGCGCTATGTAACTGACCACGTAGCCCTCGACCCCCCAGGCGAGGATCGGGCCGCTGTTGGCGAGGTTGTAGCCGGTCGATCCGGCCGGCGTTGCTGCGACCAGGCCGTCGCAGCGCACGTTGCCGACCTCCTCGCCGGCGATCGCGTAGCTGAGCTCGGCCAGGCGCGAGTGCGGCCGCCGGGTGAAGCTGACGTCGTTGAGCGCGGTGACGCCGCCGTCCCCGACCTCGAGGCCGGGAAGCTCGACCGCCTCGTAAGCGCCGGCGAAAGCCTGCCGCAGGCCCTGGGCGATCTGATCGCGCTCGACCGCGGCGAGGAAGCCGACCGTGCCGAAGTTGACTCCGAACACGGGGACTCCGCTGCCTGCGTAGCGCCGCAGTGCCCAGAGGATCGAACCGTCACCGCCGAGGACCAAGCAGAGGTCTGGGCGCTCCGGCAGCTCCTCGGCGACCGCGAGGCCCTTGGCCGCCGCACCGTGCTTCTGCGCCTCCTCAGCGGTCGCCTTCAGCTCGGCGCCGGCCTCTTCGGCGGCGGCGATCGCCGCGGAGACCGCCGCCGAGGTGAGCGGCGGGTCGGAGGGGGTGACGAGCGCCACCGTCCGCGGCGGGCCCATGCCGGGGGCTTGCTTGGCGCGCGCGCTCAAGGCTCGACCTCGCGGAGCGCGGCCTCGAAGTCGTCGAGGGCCGGGAGCGCGGCCCCGCAGCGGATGAAGGTCTCGAGGTTGCCCTTGGGGCCCGGCAGGCCGGAGGAGGCGAGGCCGCCGACCCGCATGCCGAGGCCCTCGATGAAGGTGGCGACGGCGCGGATCGCATCGCGGCGCTCGGCGGGGCTGCGGACAACGCCTCCGCGGCCGACTCGCTCGCGGCCCAGCTCGAACTGCGGCTTGACCATCGCGAGGATCTCCGCCGCCGGAGCCAGGCACGCCTCGACCGCCGGCAGGACCTTGGTCAGCGAGATGAAGGAGACGTCGATGACGCCGAGCCGCGGCGCGAAGGGCAGCTCGGCAGGATCGAGCTCGCGGGCGTTGCGGCGCTCGATCACCGTCACCCGGGGATCGCTGCGAAGGCCGAGGTCGAGCTGGCCGCGGGCGACGTCGAGGGCGATCACCCGCTCAGCTCCGCGCTGCAACAGGCAATCGGTGAAGCCCCCGGTGGAGGCCCCCACGTCGAGGCAGTCGAGGCCGGCTACGTCGAGCCCGAGGGCGTCGAGGGCGTTGGCCAGCTTGACCCCGCCGCGGGAGACGAAGCGAGGGCGCTCGGCGACGATCAGCTCCGCCTCGGGTCCGACCAGCTCGCTCGGCCTCAGCGCGATCGGCCCGTCAGCGCCGATCCGGACCTCCCCGGCCCGAACCGCTCCTGCCGCGGCCGTTCGCGAGGAGAAGAGCCCGCGCTCGGCAAGGGCGGTGTCGATTCTCAGCTTCTTCACCCGGGGAACCGTAACGGCACCGACAATCGCCCCCGGCAAGATCTGTTTGCCGGCGCGGCTCACATGACGCCGGCAGAGGCATGTCAGGCGGCGCAGCCGCCGCAAGAGTTCCGTCTGTGACCCCGCTCACACATCGATCGCACGTATGTTCGTATTCTCGAACCCAGTCATGAGCACCAGGTCCATCCACATCCCAGTCACGGCCCACACGGTGATCGAGCTGCTAGCCGCCCCGTTGCTGATGGTCGCTCCGTTCGTCCTCGGCTTCGGCCTGCTGAGCGGCGCCGTCACCCTGGCGCTGGGGATGCTGATGATGAGCCTGGCGATCTCGGCCGCGAGCGAGCGGCGGACGATTCCGCTGAGCGCCCACGTCGGCTTCGACTACGCGATCGCCACCCTGACCGTTCTCACCGGTCTCGCCGTCGGGCTGTTCACCGGCGAGGCGATCGCAACAGCCTTTTTGGTCGGGTTCGGCGCCGCCCATATGGCGCTGACCGCCTTGACGCGGTTCAGCGCCCGCGGCGCATGAGAAGGACCCACCTACCTCCCACAGATCCACATATATAGAGATGAATATCTCTCCTCCCTGTAGCACCCGGTGACGCCCCGCCTCGGCGGGGCGTCACTTTTTGCGAGGCAGGAATAGGGGCCTTTTTTCGTATTGCAACGTCAGAGCGGGTTGGCTAACTTCACCTCGATGCAACACCGTGCAGGGAGGATCCGCATCGGTCGCGCTTTGGGGAGAGCCGGCTGCCTGACGCTGTTCGGAGTCGCCCTGCTGGGCGCGCTGCCGGCGGCCAGCGCCGCCGGAAGGGCCGAGCCGCCGGTCGTCCTCGGCAACTGGGAGGCCCCTGGTTTCGGCACGATCAACGTGAGGGGCATCGGCTCGCATTTCAGCGGCACGATCGTCCGCCCGGACCCCGACAGCATCTGTCCCCTGCGGACCGGCAGCGAGGCTTGGAAGATCAACAGCTCGATTGCCGGCCCCCCGAACGCCTGGATCTTCACCGGCTCGATCATCTTCTCCTACATCAACCCGTGCAAATCCGCCGGATTTGGCAGGGCGCAGTGGAACTTCTCCACCGTTCCGGACAGCGGCCAGCTCTGCGCATTCCCTCCGACCGGCGGCGGGCAGCAGTGCCTCGACTTCAGCCGAGTCGGCCTGCTTCCGAACCCGCTCGCCCCCTATTCGGTTTCCGGGGTGCTGGCCAGGTGCATGAGCGAAACCGACTTCTACCGCCGCCTCACCTACGTCTGCAACCAGCTGTACTACGCCGCACATCCGGGCAAGGTCAAGACCGAGGTCTACCTGTGCACCATGTTCACGACCGGATGGTCGTGGATCTACGGCAGGCTGCCGGTCTGTCCGCAAACGATCGGCAGCTCGTTCGGATCGCGCGCCTCCCACGCCCGCCGGGCCGCGGTGTTCCGGAAGCCGCGCAAAAAGGTCAAAGTCCTGAAGGTCGCGAGCGCCTCGATGAAGTTCTCGAAGCCTGGCTACAAGGGCTTCGACCTGAAGCCGACCCGCAGAGCCCGAAGGATCCTCAAGAAGTCGGCCAAGCACCACAAGAAGCTGCCCCTCACGGTCGTCTCCACCTTCAGATCGTCCTCAGGCAAGACGATCAAGCGCCGCAAGCACTTCGTAATAAGCCCCTGAGAACCTGGCCTGCCCACGAGACTTCAACAAGTCTCGATCAGCCGCTCCGTGCAGCCCCGGCGCGACGCCAGCCGATCACCGATAATGCGAAGGCGATGTCGCGGGAGAACGTGGAGGTGGTCCAGGCGTTCTACGAGCGCTGGGACCCCTGGAACCTGGAGCCGGTGTTCGAGCTGCTGGCGCCCGACATCGAGTGGACGACCGCCCCGAGCAGCCTCAGCGCCGGCAAGACGATCCACGGAAGGGACGCGCTGCGGCGCCACTGGAGGGAACTCCTGAGCGCCGAGTCCGACACCGAGAAGGGCAGCGTCACCGTGGAGCGGATCAGCGACCTCGGCGATGAGATCCTCGTCCTCGAGCGCGAGGTGATCATCGGGCGCTCGAGCGGCGCCCGCACCGAGGCGCAGACCGGCGGGATCTACGCCGTCGCCGATGGGCGGATCGCCCGCGTCCGAGGCTTCATGAGCCACGAGGAGGCCCTGGAGGCCGCCGGGCTGGCCGAGTAGGCGGCGGCGGCGAATTTCGCCCATCGTCCCGGCCGGATCTGGGATACTCGGCCGGCGATGCCCCGCTACCACATGAAGATCGAGGGAAGCCGCCTGGGTCGGGTCAGGAAGGCAGTTCCGATCCGCGCCGTGTATGGGAACGCCAAGCGCACCGAGGTCGTGGTCGAACTTGATGCGAAGAACCGCAAGGCGGCGAAGGACCTGGTGCTCGCCCGGCTGCCGGCCGGCAGCAAGGTCGTGGTCAGCGATCCCGAGGAGATCTGAAGGGCGCCGCTCAGTCGAGGGCCGGCTGTAAGGAGCCGAGCTCGGCGAGGACCCGCTGGGCGACGGCTTCGCCGGTCAGCCCGACCTCCTCGCGCAACAGGGCGGGCTTGCCGTGGGTGACGTAGCGGTCCGGGAGGCCGATCCGCGCCACCCGGGCCCTCGATCCAGGTGATCCCAGTGCCTCCTCGAGGTGCTCGAGGACCGCGGAGCCGAAGCCGCCCGGCAGCACGTTCTCCTCGACCGTCACCAGCAGCTCATGCTCGCGGGCCAGGCGGAGCACCAGCTCGGTGTCGAGGGGCTTGGCGAAGCGGGCATCGGCGACCGTCACCGCGAGATCCTCCTCGCCGAGGATCCGGGCGGCGTCGAGCGCCACCTGGACACCGTAGCCATAGCCGAGCAGCGCCACGCGCCGGCCTTCGGCCAGCAGCTCGCCGGTGCCGATCGGCAGGACCTCGCCCTGGTCCGGGGTCCCCACGCCCTCGGCCGCGCCGCGCGGGTAGCGGAGGGCAGCCGGGCCCTCGTGGGCGATCGCCGTCCTCAGCATGTGCACCAGCATCGCCTCGTCGCGGGGGGCCATGACGACGACGTTGGGGATCGGCCGGAAGTAGGAGATGTCGAAGGCGCCGTGGTGGGTGGGGCCGTCGTCGCCGACCAGCCCGGCGCGGTCCATCGCGAAGGTGACGTCGAGGCCCTGCAGGGCGACGTCGTGAATGATCTGGTCGTAGGCGCGCTGCAGGAAGGTCGAGTAGATGGCGCAGACCGGCTTCGCCCCCTGCAGCGACAGGCCCGAGGCGAGCAGCACGGCGTTCTGCTCGGCGATCCCGACGTCGTAGTACTGCCCGGGGACCTCGTCGGCGAGCTTCTGCAGGCCGGTCCCCCCCGCCATCGCCGCGGTTATCCCGATCACCCGCGGGTCACGCTTTGCCTCGGCCACGATCGCCTCGGCGAACACCTCCGTGTACTGCGGCGGGGCGCTCGCCGGCGCCGGCTTCTCGAGGCGCTCCGGGGCGATCGACTCAGGCGAGTCCGACTCCTTCACGGCCACCGTCTTCGGCTTCGGGGCCGGCGCCCCGTCGACGATGCTCTTCGGCTTCGCCGCGTGCCACTTCTCCATCCCCTCGAGCCCGCCCTCCTCGGCTGCCGCGAAGCCCTTGCCCTTGACCGTTTGGATATGGACGACCACCGGCCGGTCGGCCTCGAATGCCTCGCGCAGGGCCTCACGCAGGTCGGCGACGTCGTGGCCGTCGATCACCCCGACGTAGGCGAGGTCGAGCTCCTCGAAGAGCAGCCCCGGCGCCCAGTAGGCCTTGATCGCCGACTTGATCTCCGGCCCCAGCCGCTCGATCCGCTTACCGAGACCGAGCGGCAGCTTGGTCAGCCGGTCCTCGACCCCCTCGCGGGCGTGGTAGAGGCGGGGGTTCAGCCTCACCCGGTTGAAGTAGCGCGAGAGCGCCCCGACGTTGGGGGAGATCGACATCCCGTTGTCGTTGAGGACGATGACGATCGGCGTGTGCAGACCACCCGCGGCGTGCAGCGCCTCGTAGGCGACCCCTCCGGTCAGGGCCCCGTCCCCGATCACGGCGACCACCTTGCCGTCCTCGCCGATCCCCTTGCGCATCGCCTCCTTGAGGCCGACGGCGTAGCCGATCGAGGTCGAGGCATGCCCGGCGCCCATGATGTCGTGCTCGGACTCGAAGATCGAGCAGAACGGAGCCAGCCCCTCGTACTGGCGAATCGTCGAGAGTTGGTCGCGTCGGCCGGTGAGGATCTTGTGGGGGTAGGCCTGGTGGCCGACGTCCCACAGCACCTTGTCGCGGGGTGAGTCGAGCATGCTGTGGAGCGCCACGGAGAGCTCGCAGGTGCCGAGGTTTGCGCCGAAGTGGCCGCCGATCTCACCGATCGTGTCGATGATGTAGGTCCGCATCTCCTGCGCGACCTGCTGAAGCTGGGCGTCGTCGAGCCCGTGCAGGTCCTGCGGGGAATCGATCGACCCGAGGAGCGCCGGGTCCCCTGGCTTTCGCGGCTTGCCGTTTGGCTTCTCTTCGCTCATTCGTGTCTGGTGAAAATGTAGTCGGCGATCCGCTCCAGGTCGCCGGTCGCGCCGTCGGCCTCGGCTAGGGCCTCGCGGGCGCCGGCGTGCGACTCGGCCGCGAGATCACGAGCCCGCTCGAGCCCGAAGAGGCTGACGTAGGTGAGTTTCCCATGCTTCTCATCGCTGCCGTGCGGCTTGCCCAGCTCCTCTTCGCTTCCAATCACATCGAGGATGTCGTCGACGATCTGGAACAGGACGCCGACCTCGTCGGCGAACCGCCGGTAGGGGATTGTCTCATCTTCTGGAACCCCCTCGAGCACCAGCACCCCCCCGACGCTGGCGGCGATCAGCCTCCCGGTCTTCAGCACGTGCAGCGCGCGCAGCTCCTCGGCGCCAAGATCCTCCTGGGTGACGTCGACGTACTGGCCGCCGACCATGCCGTCGACCCCGGTCGCGGCGGAGAGCTCGCGCAGGGCGGCCAGGACCCGCTCGGGCTCACCGGGCTGCACGCAGAAGAGGCGCACGGCCTCGGCGAACAGCCCGTCGCCAGAGAGGATCGCGACGTCCTCGCCGAACCTCACGTGGGCGGTCGGGCGCCCGCGGCGCAGCTCGTCGTCGTCCATCGCCGGGAGGTCGTCGTGGATCAGCGAATAGGTGTGGATCAGCTCGATCGCGGCGGCCGCCGGGAGGTAGCGCTGCGGATCCGCGCCTAGCGCCCGTGCGGTCGCCAGCGCCAGCACTGGCCGGATCCGCTTGCCCCCGGCGAGCAGCGAGTAGCGCATCGCCTCCTCGAGACCCGAGGTGGATGAGTGTGGAGAGAACCGCAGCTCGGCCAGATGGGCGTCAACCAGCTCGCGCAGGTCGTCCGGGTAGCTCACCCAGCGTCGGCCCCACGCATCAGCCGATTCGTCTCCTCGACCGCCTCGGAGGCGAGGTCGGCGGCCTCCCGGCTGAGCTCGGCTGCGTGCTCGTCGCCGGTCCCCTCGTCGCTCAGCGCGGCGGTGATCTGCTCGAGGCGCGAGGCGATCTCGCGCAGCCGGTCGGTCTCAGCCATGCTCGACTCCCGGTGCAGGGCTCGCGGTGGCGCTGCCGGGCGCCCCCTGCGTTGCCCGCACCGCGGCCCCGAGGACTCCGTTGACGAAGGCCGGCGCGTCGGCGCCGCAGTAGCGCTTGGTGAGCTCGATCGCCTCGTCGATCGCGACCTCCGTGGGGACGTCGTCGCGGTTCCCGATCTCGTAGAGGGCCACCCGCATGATGTTCCGCTCCAGCGGCGCGATCCGGCCGAGGTCCCAGCCGCGGGCGTGACCGGCAATCTCGGCGTCGAGCCGGTCCCGCTCGGCCTCGACCCCCTCGGCCAGCTCACGCGTGAAGGGGCGCGCCGTGGAGATCAGCTCCTCGAGGGACCGGCCCGTGACGTCGCGCTGATAGCAAGCGAAGACGGCGTCCCGGCGCTGGTCTGAGCGGCGCATCAGCGGAAGATTACGCGCGCGAGACGTACTCGCCGCTGCGGGTGTCGACCCGGACGCTCTCGCCCTCCTCGATGAACAGCGGGACCTGCACGACGATCCCGGACTCGAGGGTCGCCGCCTTCGTGCCTCCGCCGGAGGCGGTGTCGCCCTTGACCCCGGGCTCGGTCTCCCTCACCTTCATGTCGACCGCGCTGGCCACCTGCACGTCGGTGGGGCGCTCGTCGACGAAGAGGACGTCGACCTCGTCGTTGGGCAGGATCCAGAGCATCGCCTCGGCGGCGAGCTCCCGCGGTATCTCGATCTGCTCGTAGTCGCGGCTGTCCATGAACACCGCCGCCTCGCCGGAGTCGTAGAGATACTGCATCTTGCGCGACTCGGTCCGCACCGGCCGGAACTTCTCCCCGGCGCGGAAGGTCTTGTCGATCACCGAGCCGTCGGCGATCCTGCGCAGCTTGGTGCGCACGAAAGCCCCGCCCTTGCCGGGCTTGACGTGCTGGAACTCGAGGATCCGGTACACGGTCCCGTCGATCTCGACGTGGCTCCCGTTCTTGAACTGGTTGGTGGAGATCACGGCGGCGAAGGGTAGCGGCGCCCCGGCGCTCCACCATCTTTGGAGCGCGCCGCTCGCCGCAGCCCCGCCGCCGAGAGTGATCTCGACCACCAACGAGGTGACTCATTGCACTCTCGGCGAGGCGGGTCGCTCCAGAAGGCGTCTTAGATCGCGGCGCAGCGATTCGGCGTCCCGGACGAGCTGACGCCAGGTCACGCGAACGACGGTCAAGCCGACGGCGTGCAGCTCGCGGTCGCGCAGGCGGTCGCGCTCGTATGCAGCGGGGGTGCGATGGAAGGCGTGGCCGTCGAGCTCGACGATCAGGCGCTGCGAGTGCCAGACGCAATCGCACTCGATCCACCCGCTCGGAAGCTGCATGCGCGAGATCGAGGTCGCCGGGATGGCCTCACGCACCGTCATCTCGTCGCGCGGCAGCCGGCGACGATGCGCGATGACCGCCGGGATTGTCGATCCCGCCCTTCCGCAGGCCGAGCGCGCCGAGTTGCGAACGCGAGACGACGCCATGTTGAGCCCCGGCGAGGCGGGCGATCTCCCTCCCCCGCTCGCGAGAGTGATATTCCCTCTCGATACGAGAGGCGATTGAAGTCTGGGCGGGCATGGCCCGACGGTGACGGAGTGAGGCGCGCCTGGGGTGCGCGAATCGTGACCGAAAGGCGAATTCGGCCAGCTCCGCCAGCCGCGGAGCGCTAGTGCCCGACCGAGAAGACCCAGGTCCTGCCGGACTCGATCGGGCGGCCGGCCAGGTTCCTGGCGGCGTTGGTCTCCCTCGCCGTGTAGGCGACGCCGGCGGCCAGGTCGGCTGCGGGCTTGAAGATCAGGGCGTTGCCGTACCAGCCGAAGTTGCCGCTGACCGGCGCGCCGTTGCTCGTCCGCCTCAGCGAGAACGCCGCCTGCGCGGAGGCCTTGTCCATGGCCGTGTCGAAGCCGACCACGATCGCGGCACCCGGCGCGACGCCGCTTGAGCCGCCCGGCGGGTACACGAAGCTGATCAGCGGCTGCGGGGTCGTCGTGAACGTCCAGCGAGTCGGCGTCGCGAGATGGGCGCCAGTGGCGCTCGTCGCGCCGGCCCCGACCGTCGCCGTGTAGCTCGTCGTAGCCCGGAGAGGCGCGCTGGGCGTGAACCTCAGCTCGTTGCCCTGCCAGGAGAAGGCCCCCGCCACCCGAGCCCCGTTCCCGGTTCTCAGCAGCGAGAAGGCGTCCTCGACCGAGCTGTGGTCCATCTGCTGATCGAATCGGACCGTGACCGAACCCGTGCGCGAGATCCCGCACGCGCCATCGGGCGGGCTCACCACCGACACCTGGGGCGAGGTCTGCTCGAACCAGATCGGGCTCGAGTAGTCCTCGATCCGCGGGACGGTCGGGTTCTCGCGGACGATCTCCAGGGAGTAGCGCCCGCTGGTGCTCTGTTCGAAGGTGTGGCTGAAGTCGTCACCGACCACCGGCACGCTGGCGACCTCGGTCCCGTCACGCAAGAGCTTCATCAGGTAGCTGCCCGGTCTGGCGGCGCCGGGGCCGGCCCCCGTCACCGTGGCCTTGAAGCTCGCGACCGGACCCTTCAGCGAGTCCCCGAAGATCGCGTCGGGTGCGCCCGGCGAGGTACCGGTCATGCGGATGTCGGGCCCGTCGCTGCCGTAGAGCTTGACGTAGGTGTGATCGGCCTTCACTCCGGCGACGATCGCGGCTCTGGAGAGGTTGGTGGCGTGGACGGCGGTGGCCCCCCTGCCGATCGGGCTGCCGAGGATCCCGTCGACCACGTCGGCCTGGTGGGAGTCGCTGGAGCCGACCGCGGCGACGTGCCTGCCAGCTGCCAGGAGCTTCTCGTAGAAGGCGATCGCGGTGGTGGTGAACGGGTTCGCCGGAGGGTTGGTGGTGCCGGTGTTGAGATCCGCCGGCCCGTTCTGGATCTCCACCGCGTCGAGCTTCGAGTAGTCCGTCTCGGCCTCGCTCCAGTCCCAGGGGCAGCCGCGGCAGACGGATCCTCCTGGGACGGTCGGGTGGTTGATCTGGGTCCACCCCCCGGCCGCCTCGATCGCCCCGAACTGGCTCGCCGGTGTGACCGGGTCCTGCGTCTTGGTCAGCGAGCCGTTGGAGCCGTCGAGTCGGTACACCGGCCCGCCCCTGAAGTCGGCGAAGTAGCTCGATCCTTGGTTGTTGTAGTGGCCCTCATAGGTCGTGACCTCGGTACCCGGGAGAATCAGCTTGCCCGGGTAGTCGGGCTGGTGGCGGCCGATCTCGCCAATATGGGCGACGTTGTTGTTGTGGTCGACCAGGGTCATGAAGTCGAGCCCGGCGCCGCCCTGGCTGATCGGCCTGAAGCCGTAGTCGAAGGTCTGCTTCATCGTCGCGTTGCCCGGCTCCTCCTCCCCGTGGGCATGGAGGTCGCCGACGTACCAGCCGGATTCGGTCGAGGCTGGCGTCGGCGTCGTAGGGAACGGGGTCGTAGGGATGATTCGACCAGGAGGCTGTCCGAGCTGGTCTCGACGCGCACCCGCCAGGCGATGCCGTCTGGGTCGCCCGGGGGCGGCGCGATCGCGGCCAAGCCGAGCTCCGCCGCCCACTGCCCGGCCGGCAACGGCCCCGGCTCGTACGCTCGCGTCGTGTAGCCCGAAACGTACTTCTTTCGATCCGCGCCCCCGTTGGCGAGGTAGACGCTGTCGGGTGTGAACCCGTTCTCCGAGATCGCCAAGTCCTTGACGGCGCTGCCGCTCCAGCCGCGGCGCTCCTTCGGACCCCAGACCGTGTCGCCGGATGCGAGCGGCGCATAGACGCCCATGTCGAGGGTGTTGCTCGGCCCACCGCCCGGCGGCGGCTGGTCGTAGCAGTAGCGCACGCGGATCGCCCTGGTCCCGGCCGGGACGTCGAAGGGGATCTGGACGAAGCTGCCCTGCAGGCCGGAGGCGAAGCTGCCGCTGAAATCCTGTGACGCCGACATGGTCGGGTCGGCCGATCCGGGGATCGCGCAGTCCGCCGAGGCCCCCGCCGGGACGACGGCCATCCCCGCCGCCAGCATCAGGAGGCTGGTCGCCACTTTCAGCACCCTGCGCACCGTGTCAAGGTAACCGTTCCGGCCGCCCGGTGCTTGCGCGCTGGCATACTGCGGCACCGTGAGCGAGACCCCTTCCCTGCTCGACGCCCTCCTGCGTGCGCCCGGGCCCTCCGGCTACGAGGGCCCGGCGGCGGCCGCGTGGCGCGAGGCGGCGTCCTTCGCCGAGCTGAGCACGGACGGGATCGGGTCCTCGATCGCCCGCGTCGGGGACGAGGAGGCCAAGCCGCTGCTCGCGATCGTCGGCCACATCGACGAGATCGGCCTGGTCGTCACACACATCGACGAGAAGGGGTTCGCCTATTTCGCGCCGATCGGGGGCTGGGACCCCCAGATCCTCGTCGGCCAGCGCGTCCAGGTCCAGGGTCGCGACGGTCCCGTCGAGGGCGTGGTCGGGCGCAGGCCGATCCACCTTCTCAAGGAGGAGCAGCGCAAGAAGGTCGTCGAGCTGCGCGAGCTGCACATCGACATCGGTGCCGAGGACCGAGACGCCGCCTCGGAGCTGATCCGGGTCGGCGACCCCGCGGTCGTGGACGCCGAGCCGGTGCGGCTCGCGGGCAACCGCCTGGCCTCGCGCTCGATGGACAACCGGATCGGCGCCTACGTCGCCCTGGAGGCGCTGCGGCGCTGCCACGAGCGCGGCTCGGTGACCGGGTCGATGGCGGCGGTGGCGGCGGTCCAGGAGGAGATCGGCCTGTTCGGCGCCCGCACCTCGGCCTTCGCCCTGCGCCCCGACGTCGCCGTCGCAGTCGACGTCACCCACGCCACCGATGCCCCGGGGATCGACGAGAAGGAGACCGGCAGCCACGCGCTCGGCTCCGGGCCGGTGATCGGCCGCGGCTCCACCCTCTCCCCCAAGGTCTTCGAGCTGCTGGTCGCCGCCGCCGAGGAGGCCGGCATCGAGCACACGATCGAGGCCAGCGGCCGCGGCACCCACACCGACGCCGACGCGATCCAGATCTCGCGCACCGGGATACCCACCGGGACGGTCTCGATCCCGCTGCGCTACATGCACTCGCCTGTGGAGCTGGTCGACCTCGTCGATCTCGAGGCCACGGTCGAGCTGATCACCGCCTTCGCCGCGAGCCTCGACGCCGACGTCGACCTCAGCCGCTGACGCCGGGGCTCAGTCGACGACCCGCAGCTCCTTCGGCAGACCGGAGAGGTTGCGGCAACCCTCCGCGGCGACCGCGACAAGGTCCTCGATGCGGACGCCGAACTCGCCCGGCAGGTAGACGCCCGGCTCGACGGTCACCACCTCCCCCGCCTCGAGCACGTCATCGGAGCGGGTCGAGAGCCGCGGCCCCTCGTGGACTTCCATGCCGACGCCGTGGCCGAGGCCGTGGCCGAAGCGCTCGCCATGGCCGGCGGCGTCGATGATCTCGCGGGCGACGGCATCCACCGCCTTGCCCTCGGCGCCGGCCTCG
This sequence comes from uncultured Actinomycetes bacterium, assembly GCA_963725315.1. Classification (GTDB taxonomy): domain Bacteria; phylum Actinomycetota; class Thermoleophilia; order Solirubrobacterales; family 70-9; genus JBBRHQ01. The sequence goes on from CAVRYA010000008.1 coordinate 39,696, forward strand.
ACCGCCTCGAGGGCGGCGGCCTGGGCCGAGCGCACCAGCTCGTAGACCTCCGAGGCCGCCTCCCCGATCTCACCGGTGGCGACGGTGCGGGTGCAATCCGAGCAGTAGCCGTCGAGCTGGGCGCCCATGTCGAAGACCACCAGCTCGCCCGCGCCGATCTCGCGCGGGCCCGGCTCGGCGTGCGGCAGCGCCCCGTTCGGGCCGGCGGCGACGATCGGCGGGAAGGAGGGCTCGGCGCCGAGCTCGCGGATCCGGGCGACGGCTGCCGCGGCGACGTCCACCTCGGTCCGCCCCCGGAGCCCGCGGTCGAGGGCGAAGAAGTAGACCTCGTCGGCGAGCCGGGCGGCGGCCGCGATCGCCTCCAGCTCGGCCTCGTCCTTGACCCGCCGCAGCCGCTCGACCGCACCCCCGCAGGGGACGAGCTCGGCGCCTTCGGGCAGCCCCTCCTCGAGCCGGCGCAGTGCTCGCACCGTCAGGTGGTCGTCCTCGAAGCCGCTCCTGCCCGGGAGTCGTTCGGCGAGGCCCGCGTACCAGTCGGCGGAGATCGTCTCCACCTCCCACCCCTCGACCTCCTCTGTCGCGCGCTCGGTGTAGCGGAAATCGGTCAGGAAGACCCGCTCCTCGGGCCCGCAGAGGCAGGCTCCGTTGGTGCCTCCGAAGCCGGTCAGGTAGCGGACGTTGACCAGGTTGGTGACCAGGAGGCGATCGACCTCGCGCTCGGCGACCAGCTCCGCCAGGCGCCCTCCCCTGCCCTCCTGGACGGCGCTCATCGCTCGGCGACGCCGAGCTCGCCGGCCAGCAGCTCGAGAGCCTCGCGGTAGCCGTCGAGCCCCTTGCCCGAGACCTTCGCAAGGACGAGCCCGTCGAAGACCGAGACGCGGCGCCACTCCTCGCGCGATCCGACGTCGGAGATATGGACCTCGACCGCAGGCAGGCGGGTCAGCTCGAGCGCGTCGGCGATCGCCCGGCTGTAGTGGGTCCAGGCGCCGGCGTTGACGATCGCCGCGTCGGCCAGCTCCGGGAGGCGGTGCAGGTGCCCGATGAACTCGCCCTCCGAGTTGGTCTGAAAGCAGCGGGCGTTGAGCCCGCGCTCGTCGGCCCAGCCGCGGATCTGCCGCTCCAGCTCGTTCAGCGGGTGGCCGCCGTATATCTCGGGATCACGGCGCTCGAGGACGTCGAAGTTCGGCCCGTGCAGGACCTCGATCCGGTTGTGGGCAGTTCTCATCCGTACAGCTCCGCGACCGCCGCCCCGACCTTATCCGGGTCGAGCACCTTGCCCGTCCGCGGCCGTCCCGGCCGCTCGAGCAGGACGAACGGGACCTGACCCGAGCCCCGCTTCTTGTCGCGCCCGATCGCCTCCATGACGTCCTCTTTCCCGACGCCTCGGTCAAGCGCGAGCGGGAGCCCGTGGCGGCCCAGCCAGGAGGCGACCTCGTCGCGCAGCTCCTCGGCGCCGGAGAGGCGCAGGGTCGCCAGCAGCCCGAGCCCGATCGCTTCACCGTGGCGGTAGAGCTGATACCCGCTCGCGGCCTCGATCGCGTGGCCGACGGTGTGGCCGAGGTTCAGCACCTGGCGCAGGCCTGCGTCGCGCTCGTCGGCGGCGACGACCTCGCACTTGTAGCGAGCGCAGTCGAAGGCCACCCACGGCTGCGCCGCGAGCTCACCCTCCGGGATCGCCCGCACTCCCTCCCAGAGCGCGCCGCCGGCCAGGAGCGCGGTCTTCAGCACCTCGACGAAACCGGCGGCCAGCTCGGCAGGAGGCAGGGTGGCGATCGTCGCCCAGTCGGCGATCACCGCGGCCGGCAGGTGGTACGCGCCGACGTAATTCTTGCCCTGGGGAAGGTCGACCCCGGTCTTGCCGCCGTAGGCGGAGTCCACCTGGGCGACGATCGTGGTCGGCACCTGGACCACCGGAACCCCGCGCTGGTAGGTGTGGGCGCAGAACCCGCCGAGATCGCCGACGACGCCGCCGCCCAGGGCGACGAGATGGTCGGCGCGGGTCATCCCCGCCTCCGTGAGCTGCTCCAGGACCCGCTCGGCACAGGCGAGCGTCTTCGCGGCCTCCCCGGGCTCGACCTCGACCCTCGCCGCCAGCGGCTCGATCCGCTCGGCGTAGAGGGGCCCCACCTCCCGGTCGCTGAGGCAGAAGCGACGCCCCTCCAGCGGCCACCAGTCGCGATCCAGCAGCCCGTCCCCGACGAAGGCCGGGTACTCGCCGGAGCTGCTCGCGGCCCACAGCAGCCTGGTCCCCTGCGGAAGGCCCCGCAGCGCGCGGATCGCCGGCATCGAGCGCTCGATCACCCCGGGCGGGGCGGGCATCACGACCGCATCGGCCAGCGCCTCGTAGATCGGCTCCCGAACCTGGATCAGCTCGGCGACGTCCTCGGCCGATCGCGCCAGGGGCCTCGGCGTCCCCTCGATCCTCCGCCAGGCCTCCCCCGCGCCGACCTGCAACCAGACGACGAGATGGCGCTCGAGGGCAGCGCGGACGCGGGGCGAGAGGACGCTGCCGCCGCCGAGGGCGATCGCGCCGCCGCTCGCGGTCTCCAGGAAGCCGCCGACGACCTCGGCCTCACGGGCGCGGAACGCCTCCTCGCCCTCGGCAGCGAAGGCATCGAGGATGCCCCTTGCCGAGATCGGCCTCCATCAGCTCGTCGACCTCGGTCGTCTCCAGACCCGCAGCGCGCGCCGCCGTCAGCGCGCTCGACTTGCCCGCGCCCATGAAGCCGATGAAGACGATCGCAGGCTCAGCCACGCCAGTCGATGCGCCGCTTGTAGGCCTCCAGCGCGGCGAGCGCGTCGTCGATGTGGTCGCCGCCGAACTTCTCCCGGTAGCAGCGCGCCAGGACCAGGCAGACCATCGCCTCGGCTACCACCGCAGCCGCGGGGACGACCGTCGAGTCGGTGCGCTCACGCAGCGCCTGCGCCGGCTCCTTGGTCTCGGTGTCGACCGATCGAAGCGGCTTGGTCAGCGTCGAGATCGGCTTGATCGCGGCCCTCACCATCAGCGGCTCGCCGTTGGTCATGCCTCCCTCGAGGCCGCCGGCGTGGTTCGTCTCACGGAAGTAGCCACGCTCGGGGGAGTGGAAGATCTCGTCGTGGGCCTCGGAGCCGGGCTTGCCCGCGACCTCCCAGGCTTCGCCGATCGCCACACCCTTGACCGACTGGATCGAGGCGACCGCGCCTGCGAGGCGCCCGTCGAGGCGCTCCTCCCAGGAGACATGGGAGCCGAGGCCGGGCACCAATCCGAAGGCGCGAACCTCGAAGCTGCCGCCGAGGCTCTCGTTGGCCTTGCGCAGGCGGTCGATCTCGGCAACCATCGCCGCGCTGGCGTCCGGGTCGAGGCAGCGGACCGGGTCGTCGTCGACGCCCTCGAAGTCGGCCGGGCCGAGGTCGTCGCGCTCCGGGGCGGCGACCGAGCCGACTGCGACGACGTGGCTGTGGACCGATACGCCCATCGCGGTCAGCAGGCCCCGGGCGATCGAGCCGGCTGCGACGCGCGCGGCCGTCTCGCGGGCGCTGGCGCGCTCGAGCACGTTGCGCCCGTCGCGGAAGCCGTACTTCTGCATGCCGACGAGGTCGGCGTGACCGGGGCGGGGCAGGTGCACCTCCTCGATCTCGGCGGCGACCGGCCAGGGGTTCATCCGCTCCTCCCAGTTGGAGTAGTCGCGGTTCGCGACCAGGACCGCGATCGGGCTGCCCAGGGTCCGCCCGTGGCGGACCCCGGAGCGGATCTCGACCGAGTCGGTCTCGATCTTCATCCGCCCGCCGCGGCCGTGGCCGAGCTGGCGCCGCGCCATGTCGCGGTCGAGCGCCTCGCGGCCGAGTGCCAGCCCCGCGGGCATGCCCTCGACGATCGCCACCAGGCCCGGCCCGTGCGACTCCCCGGCTGTCGTGAAGCGAAATGCCATCGTCGCGCCTAGGCTATCGGCGAAGGCCGTGACTCTCGCCCGCGCTTGATCGACTGAATGGCAGCCCGCCGCCTTATCGTGGTGCTGCTGGTCCTGCTCGGGCTCTCGACCCTGGTGGCGGCGCTTGTGCCCGCACCGCAGCAACCCCAGGTCGGCCCGGGCGGCGCCACGGGCCCTGCCACGCCGGGCAAGGAGACTCGGCCCCCTGGCAGCGCCTCCCCCGTAGCGGGAGGGACGGTGACCGCGCGGATCAGGGTCTCCCACGGGGCGCCCGAGGTCGTCGATGTCCGGCCCGGGCAGCGGCTGGTCCTGCTGGTCGGCGGCCCGGTCGGCGACGACATCTCGATCCCGGCCTTCGGGCTGACCGAGACGATGACGCCGAGCGCGCCGGCCCGCTTCGACCTGATCGTCGACCGCAGCGGTCGCTTCGCCGTCCGCGCCTACAGCGCCGAGCGCGTCGTCGGGAGGATCGTCTCGCGCGGATGACCCGCAGGTCAACCGCGGCGCGCGGCCTCCCGCATCACCTCCAGCGGGGGCTCGCGGCCGGTCCAGATCTCGAAGGAGGCCGCTCCCTGGCAGACCAGCACCTCGATCCCGTCGACGGTCTCGGCGCCGGCGGCCGCGGCGGCCTCGAGCAGCGGCCCGGGGCTACCGCCGTAGACCATGTCGACGATCACCTGCCCACCGTGCAGGTCGTCGGCTCGCAGTGGAAGCTCGCTGAAGGGGTCCTCGCCGCGCAGGCCGACCGCGGTCGAGTTGACGATCAGCCGGTGGGCGCCGGCATCGGGCGCCAGGACCGGCCTACCACCGAGCGCCTCGCAGAGCTGCCGTGCCCGCGACTCCGTCCTGTTCCAGACCTCGACCTCCGCCCCCTCGCGCACCAGCGCCCAGACGGCAGCGCGGGCGGCGCCGCCGGCGCCGAGCACCAGCGCCCTCGACCCCTCGGCGGGCCCCGGGAGCGCGGCGATCAGCCCCGCCGCGTCGGTGTTCTCCGCGGTGATTGCCCCGGCCTCGAAGCTGAGGGTGTTCGCGGCCCCGATCTCCCGGGCGACTGGCGATGAACCGTCGGCGAGTGCCAGGGCGGCGACCTTGTGGGGGACGGTGACGTTGGCGCCGACGAACCCCTCGCCGGGCATCGAGCGCACCCTTCGCTCGAGCTCCTCCGGCGCCACGTCGATCGCCTCGTAGCTCCAGCTCTCCCCGAGCCCGAGCGCTGCCAGGGCGGCGTTGTGCATCGCCGGCGAACGAGAGTGACCGACCGGGTGCCCGATCACGGCGAGCCGGCGCCGCCCGGGCTGCCGGGCGTCGTTCATCCGCAGTTGGTCGGCGAGTTGCCGCCCGCGGCCGCCCTGGCCTTGTCGTAGGCGGCGACGTCCCTCTGGAACTGCGCGTTGGTGGAGGAGAAGCTGAGCCGATTGCAGCTCCCGGGCTTGGTCACGTAATAGAGGTAGTCGGCCCTGGAGGGGTTCGCCGCCGCCCGGACCGCGGCCATCCCAGGGTTGCCGATCGGCCCCGGCGGCAGCCCCTGGTTGATGCGGGTGTTGTAGGGAGAGCCCGTGGCGAGCTGGGAATCGGTCAGGGGACTGTCGTAGTTGCCGACGGCGAAGCGAACGGTCGCGTCGATCCCCAGGGCGATGTCGTCGTGGAGGCGGTTGTAGATCACCGCTGCGATGTCGCTGAAGTCCTGCGGCGCGCCCTCGTCCTCGATCATCGAGGCGATGATCAGGACGTCGTAGACGGTCAGGTTCTTCTTCTTCGCGTAGCTCATGTCGACGCCCTTGATCCTCTGCCGGAAGGTGTCGAGCTGGCGCTGGACGAGGTCGTCGACGCTCGGGTCCTTCGGCATCTCGTAGGTGGCCGGGAAGAGGAAGCCCTCGAGGTTGCGGGCGCGACCCTGGGCGCCGTAGCTGTTCGGATGGAAGCCCTTGGCCGAGACCGTGCTTCTCAGGTAGCTCCCGCGTGAGGCCGTCCTGGCGTGCGATCGCCGCGATCTGGAGCCGGCTGAGGCCCTCAGGGACGGTGACGTTGACGGTCTGCTTGACGGGCGGCTGGGAGAGCTCGTCGATCGCCGCCGAGTAGCTCATGTCCTTGCGCATCAGGTGCCGCCCCGGGTAGAGCTCGGAGCGCTTGCCGGCCAGGGTCACGCGGATCTGGAACAGGGTCGAGTTGGAGATCGCGCCGCGGTCGGAGAGCAGGTCGCCGATCTCGCTGACGCTCGACCCCTTCGGCACCCGGACCTCGAAGGGTGCACCGGACCCGTCGCCGTGGAAGGGCTGGAACAGCGCCCAGGCGAAGCCGACCAGCAGAACGGCGACGACCCCGAGCGCCGCCAGGCCGAGGGGGCGGCGCAGTCTGCGGGCTGCCGCCCCTGGAGCTCGTGGCCGGCGCGGGCTCCCCGCCGGAGTCCTCCGGACCCCAGAACCGCTCCTCTGGCTCGAGCGGGTCGCCGGCGAGGACCGACCCCGCGCCGACCTCCTCTTCCGCGCGCGGCAACTCGGGGGTGCGGCGGGCCACGGGCACGGCGGCGGGCTCCGAGGGTGTTGGCTCCGGCTCCTCGCCCGGGACGGCGGGCTGCTCGTCGGCGGCCGGGGCCTCGGGCTCAGGTGCCTCAGGAGGAGGCTCAGGCGCTGAGGGCTCGGGCTCCGGTGCCCGGGGCTCGGGCTCCGGCGCTGAGGGCTCGGGCTCCGGCTCCGGCTCGGGCTCGGGCTCCGGGCGGCTCTCCGCCTGGCGGGCACGGCGCTTCTCGTCGCGCTCCCGGCGACGCCTCGCCCGCTCGACCGCCGCGGGGTCGTCGGGATCGACGAAGGGGTCGTCCTCGAGCCACTCCTCAGGTGTCATCGCCACCCTCCCTCCGGTGGCGCGCGGCGACAGCTGCGAGGTAGTCCTCGAGCAGGTGTGCCGCCGCCAGCGAGTCCTCGGCCGCGCCGGCGCCGGCTCGCCGGCTGGCCTGCGCCATTCGCGTCGTCAGGCGTTCGTCGTAGGTCTCCACGGGAACCGGCAGCGCTTCCCCGAGCTGCTCGCAAAACGCCCTGCTGGCCTCCGCCTGCGGCCCCTCGCTGCCGTCCATGTTGACCGGCAGGCCGACCACGACCCGCTCGGCGCCGAGCTCCTCGGCGACGCGGACGACCTCCCGCACGTCGGCGCGCTCGATCACGGCGAGAGGCCGCACCAGGGTGCCGCTGGGATCGGAGACGGCGCAGCCGATTCTTGCGGTCCCGTAATCGAGGGCGAGCACCCGCATGCGCTCAGCCGAGCCCCCGCTCGATCGTCGCCCGGGCGGTGGCGATCGCCTCTGCGAGCTTCTCCGCGTCGCGGCCGCCGGCCTGGGCCATGTCGTCACGACCGCCCCCGCCGCCGCCGACCACAGCGGCGGCCTCGCGGACGACGGCTCCGGCCGAGAGGCCGCGCTCCACCGCGGCCGGCGAGAACAGGGCGACCAGCGCCACCTTGCCGTCGCCGGCGCCACCGAGGACCACCGCCGAGCCCTCCAGCGAGGTCTGCACCCGGTTGGCCAGCTCCAGCAGCTGCTTCTGATCGGCGAATCCGGCCTCGGCCGCGACGACGCTGATCCCGCCCAGCTCCGCAGCCTCGCCGAGCAGCCGCTTCGACTCCTCGCCCAGGCTGCGGGCCAAGGCGTCGCCGGCCTCCTCGCCGGCCTGGCGGACCTGCTCGGCCGCCCGCCGCGCCCCCGCCAGCGGGTCCTGCGGCGACCCCAGCAGCTCGCCCGCCTCGCGCAGCTCGTCGGCGCGGCTGCGGAACCAGTCGATCGCGGCGGGGCCGGTGAGAGCCTCCACGCGGCGCACGTTGGCGGCGCTCGAGCCCTCGCTGAGGACCTTGAAGATCCCCACCTCGGCCGTGTTGGAGACGTGGGTGCCGCCACAGAGCTCGCGCGAGACCTCGTCGACCTCGACCACCCGCACCCACTCGCCGTACTTCTCGCCGAACAGCGCCATCGCCCCCAGCCGCTCTGCCTCGCCCCGGTCCATGTAGAGCCAGCGGACCGGCCGGCTCGCCTTGATCCATTCGTTGACGCGGTCCTCGATCGCCCGCAGCTCCTCGGGGCCGAGGGCGTGACCGTGGGTGAAGTCGAAGCGCAGCTTGTCAGGACGCACCGCGGAGCCCGCCTGGCGCACGTGGCTCCCCAGCCGCTCCCGCAGCGCCGCGTGGAGCAGATGGGTCGCGGTGTGGTTGCGCATCGTCGCGTGCCGCGTCTCGCGGTCCACCTCGGCCTCGACGCGGATGCCAGTCTCCGACGGGCCGCCGTCCAGCTCCAAGGCTTGGTCGTCTCCGACCCGGTAGACGTCGAGGACCCGGGCCTCACCGCCCTCCCAGCTCACCCTTCCGGAGTCGGCGACCTGGCCGCCGCCCTCCGCGTAGAAGGGGCTCTCCTCGAGCTTCGCCAGCACCCGCTCGCCATCGGGGGCGAGAGCCGCGACTCCGGTGCTCGCCCGCAGCGACTCGTAGCCGACGAAGCGGGTCGGCGCCGCGGCCGGAGACGAAGCCGAGCACCCGTCCGTGGTGATCCTCGGAGCCGTGGGCCGTCGCGGCGCCGCCGCGGGCGCGCTGGCGCTGCTCGTCCATCAGCTCCTCGAAGCCCTGGTCGTCGACCGAGAGGCCCTGCTCTGCGAGGAGCTCCTTGGTCAGGTCATATGGGAAGCCGTAGGTGTCGTGGAGCTTGAAGGCGTCGGCCGCCTCGATCCAGGAGGTCTCCGACTCGCGCGCCTCGGCGACCAGGCGCTCGAGCAGCTCGCTGCCGCGCTCCAGGGTGCGGCCGAAGCTCTCCTCCTCGTCGGCGACCCAGCGGGCGATCGACTCCCGCTCGGCGACGATCTCGGGGTAGGCCTCGCCCATCACCTCGATCGTCCGCTCGGCGAAGCGCCCCAGCCAGGGCGCCTCGAGCCCCATCGTGCGGCCCTGCTGGATCGCCCGGCGCATGATCCGCCGCAGGATGTAGCCGCGGTCCTCGTTCGAGGGCACGACGCCGTCGGCGATCAGGAAGGCGGTGCCGCGGGAGTGATCGGCGACGATCCGCATCGCGCGGGTGGTCGCCGCGTCCTCGCCGTAGGAGCGACCCGAGAGCTCCTCGCCAAGCTCGATCAGCGGCCGCAGGAGGTCCGTCTCGAACACCGAGGGGACGTCCTGGAGGATCGCCGCCATCCGCTCCAGCCCCATGCCGGTGTCGATGTTGCGCATCGGCAGCTCGCTCAGGGTGCCGTCCTCGGCCAGGTCGTAGCCCATGAAGACGTGGTTCCAGAACTCGAGGAAGCGGTCGGTGTCGTCGCCGGGCCTCTCGCCGGGAGCCCCGAACTCCTCGCCGCGGTCGTAGTAGAGCTCCGAGCAGGGGCCGCAGGGACCGGCCGGGCCGCCCTGCCAGAAGTTCTCCGAGCGGGGCAGGGCGACGATCCTCTCCTCGGGCAGCCCGATCCCCTTCCAGATCTCGACCGCCTCGGAATCGGGGCCGAGGCCGAGCTCCTCGTCGCCGCCGAAAACGGTCACCCAGATCTGGGAGGGGTCGAAGCCGAAGCCCTCGATCGAGAGCTGCCAGCCCATCTCGATCGACTCCTGCTTGTAGTAGTCGCCGAAGCTCCAGTTGCCGAGCATCTCGAAGAAGGTGAGGTGGCGAGCGGTGTTGCCGACCTCCTCGATGTCGGTGGTGCGAAAGCACTTCTGCACGTCGGTCACCCGGGCCGCCGGAGGGTCCTCGAGGCCGAGGAAGCTGGGCTTGAAGGGCTGCATCCCGGCCGTCGTCAGCAGCACCGAGGGGTCGTGCGAGGCGGGCACGAGCGAGGCGGAGGTCACGCGCAGGTGGTCTCGCTGCTCGAAGAAGGAGAGGTAGGTCTCGCGGATCTGGGAGGCTCGCATGGAGGGGAGAGCCTAAGGCTAGAAAGCGCCAACCCGACGTGGGACCTTTCAAGCGTCTATTGGCGGCTCAAAGGTCCCACGTACGCGGCGGCTTCCTCAGGCGGCGATGGTGGCGTGGCCGACGATCGCTTCTCCGCGCAGCAGCACGGCGGTCTGCCCGGGAGCCGGCCCTGCGAAGGGCCGCGTGAGGCTGAGGCGCAGGCTCGGGTGTCGCCCGGCGCCGGCGTCTCCCTCGATCGCGGCGCCAACCGCCTCGGCGTGGTAACGGAGCCTCACCGCGTCGACGCACTCGCCGTCGCGGTGAAGCACGGCGTCGCGCAAGCGCACCTCGCGCCGTTCCAGCTCCACGAGGTCACCGACCGTCACCGTGTTCGCGCCGGCGTCGGTGGCCAGCACGTAGAGGGGGCGGTCCGAGGCCACGCCGATGCCCCGCCGCTGCCCGACGGTGAAGTGATGGTGGCCGCGGTGGCGCCCCAGCTTGCGCCCGCCTCGGTCGAGGAGATCGCCGTCGCGATCGCCAAGGTCGCCGTGCCGGCGCAGGAAGGCGCGCTTGCCCTGCCCGGCGAGGAAGCAAAGGTCCTGGCTCTCGGGCTTGCGGGCGACGGGCAGGCCGTGGCGCGCGGCCAGCGCCCGCACCTCGGCCTTGGGGCGCTCGGCCAGCGGGAAGCGCAGGCGGGCCAGCAGCTCGGGGGGCAGGGCGGCGAGCATGTAGCTCTGGTCCTTGGCGGCGTCAGCGGCGGGCACGAGCAGCTCGCCCTCGGGCTCCGAGATCGTACGGGCGTAGTGGCCGGTGACCAGATCCGCCGCCCCTATCCGGTCGGCGAGCGACAGCATCGCGGCGATCCTCACCTCGCCGTTGCAGAGCACGCACGGATTCGGGGTCTCCCCGGCCGCGTAGCCGGAGAGGAACTCTCCCACCACCCGACGGCGGAAGACGTCCTCGAGGTCGAGCGTCAGGTGTGGCAGGCCGAGCGAGTGGGCCAGCCCGCGGGCTCCGAGCACCGCCTCGGGCGAGCAGCAGGCCTTGGTGCCGTCGGTCTCGGGGTCGGCCCAGAGCTTGACCGTCACCGCGACAACGTCGGCGCCGCGCTCGCGCTCGAGCAGCGCCGCGACGGCGCTGTCGACGCCGCCCGAGACGGCGACCAGGACGCGGCCTGGGTCTGGATCAGCGAGACGGGTGCCCGAGCCCGCCGCGGCGGAGAGGGCGCGGTGAAGGGCGTCGGTGGCGAGCCGGGCGGCGTGCTGCTTGCCGGGGCTGAGGCCGCCAAGGGCCTCTTCCACCTCGGCCGGGCCGATCGTCGCCGCATCAAGAACCCCAGCGCCCTCGATCAGCTCGGCAGCAGCGTTGGCCGCCGCGCGGGTGGCGCCGCAGCCCTCGGTGTCGAGGCTGACGGCGGCCAACCGCCCCTGATCGATCGTCAGCGAGATCCGCACCAGATCGCCACAGGGGGCTCCCCCCGCGGCTCCGGTGAACGAGCCCGGGGCCGCCGGCCCGATCCGCGAGGTCTCAGCGAGCTGGGTCTCGAATGCTTCGTTCACGAAAAAGAGGCCCCAACCCGGCGTTACCACCCCTGGCTTTGATCCCTTCAGAGAAGGTGGGTGCCTACTCCTGACCCCACGGGGCCCGGAGATACCGGCTCCCAAGCCGTTTGTGTTGGGTCAAACGGTGGGATGGCTGGCGCACGGGCTAGAGCCACCGGGAACCGTAGCAGCGGCGGGGCCGATCACTCGATGTTGGAGAGCATCATCTCCGCCTCGCTCCAGCTCTCCGGGGGCACCCGTAGGGCGATGTCGCCGCGCCCGAAGCGGTCCAGCTCCCAGTCCGCAGTCAGCGCCGACTCGATCCCGGCCTCGGTCAGCGACTGGTGCCAGGCGCGTGCGGTGCCGAGGTCGCCGAAGTCCCGCACCACCTCCCACTCGTCGAAGCGGGGGTCGCCGACGTGGACCGGGGTCTGACCTGGACCGGGCGTGCGGCTGCGGATGCGGTCGCGAAGCCACTCGAACGGGCTCCTCGGCTCCTCGCTCACCGATGCGCCTCCCCGTCGCTCAGCCGGGCCGCCTGGCGCGCGCCTGGAGCCCGAGCTCGCGGAGCTGGCGCTCGTCGACCGGGGCGGGGGCCGCGGTGAGCGGATCGCCGCCTGAGGCGGTCTTCGGGAAGGCGATCACGTCGCGGATCGAGTCCGTGCCGTGCAGCAGCGCGACCCAGCGATCGAGCCCGTAGGCGATGCCCCCGTGCGGCGGGGCGCCGTAGCGCAGCGCCTCGAGCAGGAAGCCGAAGCGCTCCTCGGCCTCCTCGCGACCGATCCCGAGAACCTCGAAGGCAGCCCGCTGGACCTCGGGGTCGTGGATTCGGATCGAGCCGCCACCCAGCTCGACCCCGTTCCAGACCATGTCGTAGGCGAGCGCCCGGGCGGCGCCGGGGTCGGCCGGTTCGATCCCCGAGGCTGGGGAGGTGAACGGGTGATGGAGCGGCTCCCAGCGATCCTCCTCCGGGTCGTGCTCGAAGAGCGGCCAGTCGACGATCCAGTTGAGCTCGTTCGCTCCATCGGGGATCAGCCCCCAGCGCCGGCCGAGCCGCTGGCGCAGGCCGCCAAGGATCGCCGCCGCCCGCGCCTCCTCGTCGGCGGCGATCAGCATCAGATCCCCCTCGGAGGCGCCGAGGCGCTGGTTGAGGCCGGAGAGCTCCTCGGCCGAGAGGAACTTGGCGATCGGCGCGCGCCAACCATCGCCTTCGCGGAAAGCCCAGACGAGTCCCTTGGCGCCGAGCTCCTTGGCCTCTTCGATCAGCCCGTCGAGCTCAGCCCGCGAGAGGTCCCGCTGCCCGGCGTTGAGGCCGCGGACGACCCCGCCGGAGCCGATCACCGCGCCGAAGGCGTTGAACTCGGTGCCCTCGAGCAGGTCGGTGAGGTCGGCGATCTCGAGCCCGAAGCGGGTGTCCGGCCGGTCCGTGCCGAAGCGCGCGATCGCCTCGTCGTAGGCGATCCGGGGGAACGGCGGAGTGACCTCGATTCCCATCTCGCCCAGCACGTGGGCGATCAGGCGCTCGTTGAGGTCGATCACGTCCTCGACCCCGACAAATGACATTTCGAGATCCAATTGGGTGAAGTCGGGCTGGCGGTCGGCCCGCAGGTCCTCGTCGCGGAAGCAGCGGGCGATCTGGAAGTAGCGCTCGAACCCGGCGACCATCAGCAGCTGCTTGAAGAGCTGCGGTGACTGCGGCAGGGCGTAGAAGGAGCCCTGCTGGAGGCGGCTGGGGACAAGAAAGTCGCGGGCGCCCTCGGGGGTCGAGCGGGTCAGCACCGGGGTCTCGATCTCGTAGAAGCCCTCCGCGCCGAGGAAGCTCCGCATCGAGGTCGTCACCCGATGTCGGAGCGCCAGCGCCCGCTGCATCGGCTCCCGGCGCAGATCGAGATAACGGTGGCGCAGGCGGGCGTCCTCGCCGACCTCGCCCGAAAAGCCCTCGATTTCGAACGGGGGCGTCTCGGCATCTGCGAGCACCTCGGCTTCGGCGACGAGCACCTCGACCTCGCCGGTTGGCAGATCCGGGTTGACCGTCTCCTCCGATCGCCTCACCACCTCGCCAGAGGCGGTGAGCACGTCCTCCGCCCGCAGCCCGTGGGCCATCTCGTGCGCCTCCCCCGCGGTGTCGGGGTTGAAGACGAGCTGCACGATCCCGGTGCGGTCGCGCAGATCGATGAAGATCAGACCGCCATGGTCGCGGCGGCGATGGACCCAGCCGGCGACCCGCGCCTCCGAGCCGACCCGGTCGGGCAGCACCTGGCCGCACCAGGTGTCGCGGTAGGAGTTGGGGCGAAGGGCCGGAAGGGGCTCGCTCACGAGCCGTCCCTCCTCAGCTCCTCGAGGCGCTCGATCGCCGCGACCGGGTCGAGCGAGCTCTGGTCGCCACTCTGCATGTCGCGGAGCTGGGCCGAGCCGTCCTCCTCGAGGATCACCGTCGCCCTGGCGCCGATACGGTCGGCCTGCTTGAGCTGTCCCTTCAGCCCCCGGGCGCCGAGGTCGAGCTCCGCCGAGAGCCCGGCGTTTCGCAGCTCGGCAACCAGGGCCAGCGCCCGCCGGCGCTGCTCGGGGTCGGTGGCGGCGACGAAGGCGTCGCACGGCTCCGCGGAGACCTCCGCTTCCGCGCCCATCGCCAGCAGGATCCTCTCGATGCCCGCCGCCCAGCCGGCGGCGGGAGTCGCCGGCCCACCGACCTGCTGGACCAGGCGGTCGTAGCGGCCGCCGCCGCCGATCTGGGACTGGGCGCCGAGGTGGGCGCAGTCGAGCTCGAACACGGTGCGGGTGTAGTAGTCCAGCCCGCGCACCAGGGTGTCGTCGATCTCGTAGGAGACGCCGTTGGCGTCGAGCAGCGAGCGGACGGCCTCGAAGTGCTCGGCGTCGTCGCCGTCGAGGCGCTCGAGCAACCTCGGCGCGCCGGCCATCACCTCATGGGTGCCCTCGTCCTTGGAGTCGAATGCCCGCATCGGGTTGGCATCGATCCGCTCGCGCACGTCGCCCGCCAGCCGCGACTCGTTCGCGCGTAGGTAGGCGATCAGCTCGTCGCGGTAGGAGGCGCGCGACTCGGGCGAGCCGAGGCTGGAGAGCCGCAGCGTCACCCCGGGCACCCCCAGCTCGCCGATGATCTCCTCGAAGAGCATGATCACCTCGGCGTCGACCAGCGGATCGTCGGAGCCGATCGCCTCGGCCCCGAACTGGTGGAACTGGCGGTAGCGGCCGGCCTGGGGCGCCTCGTAGCGGAAGAAGGGGCCCCAGTAGAAGAGCTTCACGGGCTGGGCCAGCTTGTGCATCCCGTGCTCGACGTAGGCGCGGCAGACCGAGGCGGTGCCCTCAGGCCGCAGGCTGATGCTGCGCCCGCCGCGGTCCTCGAAGGTGAACATCTCCTTCTCGACCACGTCGGTCCCCTCCCCCACCCCGCGCTCGAACAGCTCGGTGTCCTCGAAGATCGGGGTCTCGATGCGGCCGTAGCCGGCCCGCCCGAAGACGCCGCGCACGACCCCCTCGAGGCGGTCTCGGGCGCGCGCGTCGGCCGGAAGGACGTCGAAGGTCCCCTTCGGTGCTTGGGCGCCTGCGCTCATCGGCTTGCGGTCGCGCCGTTCAGCGCGCCAGCTCGGCCAGGAACGGGTTCGAGGCCCGCTCGGCCCCGATCGAGGTGATCCCCATGTGGCCCGGGTAGACCGTCGTCTCGGGGGAGTGCGACTCGACCAGCGTCCCGATCGATTTCAGCAGGGTCTCCCAGTCGCCACCCGGGAGGTCGGTGCGACCGACCGAGCCCTGGAAGAGCACGTCGCCGGAGAAGATCGCCTCCTCGCCCCGAACCGAGTAGGTGACGTGGCCGGGGCTGTGCCCCGGGGTGAAGATGACGTCGATCTCGAAGCCGGCCAACTCGAGCTTCTCGCCCCCGGCGAGAGTCTCGTCGGCGTCGTAGCTCTCGAACGGCCCGAAGCCGGGCCAGGGGACGAAGGCCATGATGTCGGCCAGCAGCGGCACCTCGATCTCCGGGCAGTAGACGGGTGCGCCGGTGGCCTTGGCGACGGGCGCGACCGCGCCGATGTGATCGAAGTGGCAGTGGGTGAGCAGGATCGCCTCGACCTCGAGGCCGAGCTCCTCGACCGGCGCGAGGATCCGCTCCGCCTCGTCGCCAGGATCGACAATCAGGGCGCGCTCAGAGCCATCGCGACGGAAGACGAAGCAGTTCTCGGCGACCTGCCCGACCGTGAACATGCGGACGTCCATCTAGCCGCCCCCCTCCCGCATCTTCGCCCGCTCGCGGCGACGCCACATCAGCCGGTCCATGTAGTAGCCGGCGGGGATGTAGAAGGCGAGCATGAAGAGGCTTAGAAGCACCGCCACGCCGGCCGGCCGCTTGAAGGCGAGCAGCAGCAGGACGAAGAAGACGGCAGCGGCGATCAGAGCGCGGATCGTCGCCGAGCGCCAGCTGGGAGGGCGGTCGAGCCGGCTCGGTCCACCACCCCGTTTCGACCGTGCCCGTGCGCGAGCCTCCTCGCGAGTTCGGGGGCGTGCCTTGCGACGGTTGCCGGTGTCGATCCGGCCGCCCTGGGTCCCGCGATGCTTGCGCCGGCGCTTCTTGCCAGTCTGGGCCATGGGCGAAATCTAGCGGGAGCCGCTACGGCGGGAGTCGGGCAGGACCTTCTCGATCACCCGCTTCGCGGGGTCGAAGTCGCGAATCGGCACATCGTCGGGATAGCCCTCGAGCGCGGCCTCCGGCAGCAGGCCGACCAGCTCGGCCTCCACCGGCCTCGCACCTGCCTTAGCGGCCAGCTCTCCGATCCTCTCGACCACGACGGCCAGGGGGACTGCCAGCGGGTCGTGGACGTTGGTCGAAACCTGGGGCCGTTGGCCGGACAGGACCAGCCCGATCGCGCGCACCCCCGGGAGCCCGCCCCCCGACTCGCGCAGCTCGGCGGCGATCTCCCGCACCAGCGCCTCGTCACCGTGGTCGAGGACGACGTTGAAGGCGGCCAGGGGCGGGCGCGCGGTGACCAGGGTCGCGCCGGCGCGGGGATTGAAGGTCGGCGGGCCCCAGTCGGGGGCGATCTCGCCGCTCCCCATCCGCCGCCGCAGCTCCTCCGGGCCGCCGCGGCGGAAGAAGGCGCGCTCGGCGCGCTCGGGAGCGCCGGCCAGCTCGCCGTAGGCGAAGACGGGGATCCCCAGCTCGCCGATCGCCTCGGCCACGGCGCGGGCCTCGGCGATGGCGGCCACGCGGTCCGCGGGGTCGAGCCAGACGACGGGGCAGACGTCGAGGGCGCCGACGCAGGGATGAAGGCCCTCGTGGCGGCTCATATCGATCAGGTTCAGCGCGGCCTCCGCGCCGGAGACGAGCGGGCTCCGCAGCGACCCGGGGTCGGCCGCCAGCGTGAAGACGGAGCGGTTGTGGTCGGCGTCGATGTGGCGGTCGAGGAGGGCGGCGCCGCGCGTGAAAGCGGACTCGAGGGCGAGGATGCGATCGGCGTCGCGTCCCTCCGAGACGTTTGGAACCCCGAGCAGCGCCAACTAGACCAGCAGCTCCCCGCCCCGGACCAGCGGCTCGCCGTCCACGCTGACGTCCGGGTCGAGCACGACGCAGTCGAGGTGGACCGGCACCTGGACCGTGCCGCCGATCGCGGCCGAGGCGCCGAAGGCGACGTGGGCGGTGCCGAGGATCTTCTCGTCCTCGAGGATCTCGCCGGTGAGGACCGCCTTCTCGTTGGTGCCGATGCCGAGCTCGGCGACGTTGGTGCCGTCGGGGCCGTGGGCGCTGAGCAGCTCCAGCAGCCGCTCCCCCTCCGCGCCGCTCGCCTCGCGCAGGTGGCCCTCCCCCACTCTCAGGGTGACGGGCTCGGAGACCTTTCCGATCCCGGCGATCGAGCCGGCGATGACCAGAGTTCCTTCGCCGGTGCCCTCGACCGGGGCGATGAATCCCTCACCGCAGGGAAGGTTGCCAAAGGCCCCGGGGGTGGTCAGCTCGCCGGCGTCGGGGATCGCATCGCGGCCCTCGATCCCCAGCCGCAGGTCGCTGCCCAGGGGGCAGGTGATCCGGGCCTCCGAGCCGGAGTCGAGGGCGGCGGCGACCGCGGCCCCCCGCCGGCGCAGCCGCTCGATGTCGGCGCTCATCACCCGCGCCAGCATCTCCTCAGTGACGCCGGGCAGGGTGGCGATCCGTGCGCCGGCCTCACTCGCCGCCCTGCGGGCCGCGGTGTGGGAGAGCGACTGCACGGTGGGCGCCAGGACGACGTCGGCGGCGGCCATCGCGGCCGCCAATGCCGCGGGCGGCTCCCCGGCGTGGGACGCCCGCTCTGCCATCACCGCAAGGACCGCCTCGGCGCCAGCCTCCGCCGCGGCGTCGCGCAGCGCCGCGCCGATCCGCTCGGTGGCCTGGTTGCAGATCACGAGCACCTCCTCGCCTTCGCTCACCCCGAGGCAGTCGCGAACCACGGTCCGCGCCGATCGATCGAGACCGTCGCTCATCGCGCGCAAGCCTAGAAGAGCCGCCCGCCCGCGAACTGTCGCGTCTGCAGGTCCACCCCTCGGGCGTCAGACGCATCAGTTCGCCTCCCCACCCCGCCGCTACGATTTCCACCCCCCGCCGGGGTAGCTCAGCTGGTTAGAGCAGCGGAATCATAATCCGCGTGTCGGGGGTTCGAGTCCCTCCCCCGGCATGTAAAAGCCCCGCAAACGCGGGGTTTTTCAGTTCATCGGTTGAAAGCGTGCCCCGAGCGTGCCCCGACTGTTCAAGTCACCCGTCGGATCGCGACAAACCGCGACATACGCCAGGCACGGCGACTCACGCCTGGGAAACCGCGCCGCGCTGGGAATCGGTAGCTGATCGGTCGCCAGCGGGGCGGTAGCAGGGGGCAAATCGGTAGCAAGCGACATGGGCAGGGACGCTGATGGAGGGAGGGAGGGCCGGGCCAGGTGCGGCGGCGGCTGCGGGCCCTACTCCTGAAGCCCGGCGGCTTCGAGGGCAGCCTCCCTCGTTCCCTCGAGGTATACGCCGATTGCTTCGTTCTCCCGAAACTTCCAGACGACGAAGATGGCGTAATCCGCCTCAGCGCCGCTGAGCTTTCCCCTGCCGCGCTGATGACCCACCACGAGGACGCTGTCTTCGCCGAGATCCTCCAGTTCCTCTGCCTCGATCCGATAGTCGCTCCAATGGGCGAGGACCTCGAGCACCGCTCGAGCCGCCTCCTCCAGTCCATGGGCAACGAAGTTGGCTGGCGGTGCAGCCCGGAACGTGACGTCCGGTGCCATCAGTTCGGCCCCTGCCCAGAGATTCCCCTTGGCCCACTCGGCGAGGACTGGCCGCAACAACTCGATCTGCTCCTGCGACATCGCCTACTCCGAGAGCCCGGCGGCTTCGAGGGTCTCGCCCCTGAGGCCGAGTGCGCGAAGAGCTCCCTTCGCGGTCAGGTGGTCCTCCCAGCGGAAGAACCGCCCCTGGCGCAGCCACACGCAGTTGTAGAGGTCACCCTCCAGCTTCACACCGCTCTCGCGCCCCTCGGCTTGGAGGGCCGAGTGCACAAGGACGCGATCATCGCCCACGGGGATCAACTTCTTGACCGCGAACTCGTAGCGGTCCCACGCGTCCCTGTACTCGGCCAGAAAGCGGGCAATCTCCTCGACGCCGTGACATGGCCGGGCCTCGGGAAACTTCCGCACCGGGAAGTAGTCGGCATCAGGATCGTAGAAGTCGGCAGCAAGTCTCTGCATGTCAAGTCTCTGCATGTCGGGCGGGGCGTCGCCGTATTCGCCGATGTACCGACGCACGATCTCCACGTTCTCCTGCGACATCGCCTACTCCGACAGCCCGGTGGCTTCGAGGGCATCCGCGTGATCTCGAAAGATCTCCTGGAAGACGATCTTCTGCCTGCGCAACGTATATACGCTGGTCAACTCCAAGTCGGCCTCCGGGCCACGACCTTCGCCGCGCCAGAAGTATCTAGCAACGACCCGATCGCCAGCGTCAAGCAGATCACCGATCGGCACCAGCGTGTCGACGTCCCAGGCATCGCGGGTCTGGTCAAACTCCCGCATGACGGCCTCCCGGCCCACGAAGGGCCCCGCTTCTGGCCAGCCCTCAGGCATACGCATCACCACATCGGAGTCGTAGACCTCGCGAAGGCTGTCCCTGTCCCCGGCGTTCCACGCCTCGAATCCGCGCCTCACGATCTCCACGTTCTCCTCCGACATCGCCTACTCCGACAGCCCGGCGGCTTCGAGGGCCTGGGTGCGTTCCTGAAATGTTTCGATCCGGGCAACGACGTCGGCGCGAAACGTCAGCACCTGCCACCAACGGCCCTCAACCACGGTTTGGCTTCCGCGTGGGCGGCCCCGTTGAAAGATTGCGATGACTACCTTCTCGCCCGCATCGATGATCTCGGTGGCCTCGATCGTGTGCCCTTCGAAGGACTCCACCCACGCCATCAACCACCGCTGTGCGGCTTCTCCACGATAGGTCCCCGCGTCAGGATTTTCGGGGGTGGTTACGAGCTCGAAGTCGTCGGCGACATCCGCCATTTGACTGAAATCTCCGCGGGCGAACTGCCCGTACCGTGCCCGAACCGCCTCCACGTTCTCCTGCGACATCGCCTACTCCTGAAGCCCGGCGGCTTCGAGGGCCTCGGTATGAGCTGTGAAGTCTTGGAAGAACATGATCATGCCCGCCTCGACGCGGTATATCGCCGTAATGCTCATCTCCACATCGGCTTCGCTTGCCAGACCGCGTGCCACGTAGCGACCCAGCGCGAGCACTCGGTTCTCTGTCAACTCGTCCAGCTCCGCTGCTTCCACCCGGAAGTCGTTCAGCGCGTCGGGTATTCGCTCAAACAGGAACCCGAGCACGTCGTCCCGGCCATGAATGGCCTCGACCCCGAAGACCGGGCCTGCCAGCGTGTGCCACTCCACCTCAGGGTGGATCACCTCGCTCACGGCCTTGCGGTCGCGTCGGTTGTAGCTGTCCACGAAGCGACGCACGATCTCCACGTTCTCCTGCGACATCGCCTACTCCTCAAGCCCGGCGGCTTGGAGTGCCTGGGCTTTCGTGGTGAACGCTCGCATACGGGCGACCTTCCCGGCCCTCAACTCATGGACCCAGACGGCTTCGGCGTCGAGCGGAGCCCCGCTGCCCTTGCCTTGCCCGCGCATCGCAACCACCGCCACGACGATGCGTCCCCCGCATCGATGAACTCGACCGGTTCTTGGACAGTTCCCGACGTCTCTCGGAAAGTGCCGGTCGATCTCTCGCACATGCCTCCTTGCCCATAGGCGGCGGAGTCCGGGCAGTTCGGGGAAGTCCTCCAGGATCGCGATCCTCGGTGAAGTAGTCGAGAACGGCCTCGGCGCCTTGCCTCACATTGGTCTCCCACATCTGCACGCACGATCTCGACGTTCTCCTGCGACATCGCCTACTCCGGAAGCCCGGCGGCTTCGAGGGCCTCCTCGGGGTCGAGGTAGGTCCGGACCCGAATCGTCTTGCCGTTCTTGAAGTCGGACACGATGGCGAAGGGCGTCTCGAGATACGGCCCCGCTCAGGTTGCCACGGGTGTGAAGCCGACCGATCGCGAGCACTCGCTGCCGAGGTCTCGGATCTCCGAGTACTCGACCGTGAGCTTCGTCGAGAGTATCGCCAAGCTCCCGGAGCATTTCGCGGAGACCGTCGTGTCCCCGGTACACCCCCCGCCCGTCGTGAGCAGAATCGGAAGCGCCGACTGCCACTCCACCTCCGGGTCGAGTTCCGCCAGCCACGCCTCGAAGTCTCGGCGATTAAACGCTTCGGTTCCTCGCTGAAGGAATCAATCGTTTCCTGCGACATCGCCTACTCCGACAGCCCGGCGACTTCGAGGGCGCGGGCTCGTTCAGAATGCCTCGACCCGGGTAATGACGCGTCGCGCGGTCACCACCTGCCACGACGCTCCTCCACCACGGCCTGGCTTCCGCGTCGGACGGCCTGGTTGCAGGATTTCGACAAAGACTTCATCGCCCACCTCGGATCCACCTCTGCGGATTCGAGCGTCGAGATCTTCGAAGGATCGCGCCAGGCCATCGACCATCGACGCGCAGCCTCGCCCCGGTAGGTTCCCGCTTCCGGGTTCTGGCGGGGAGTGACGAGTTCGAAGTCCTTCGCCGCCTCAATCCAGCCGGTTGCCGGCGGGCGAACTGCTGGTGAGTCGCTCGAACGATCTGCCACGTTCTCCTGCGACATCGCCTACTCCTGAAGCCCGGCGGCTTCAAGGGCTTCCTGCTTCGTCTGGTAGAGCGTCAGCGAGGTCTGTTTCCCGTCCCGGAACGTCACCAGCCAAGCGCTTCGAGCCTGAACTTCGATGCCGTCCCGTCCTCCAAGATATGTGACGTTTTCCGCGATCACAAGGTTGTCGTCGATCTCTACGGGGTGATCGACGAGCTCTATTCGGGCGCTCTCGAAGGACCCCATGAAACGCTGCATAAACACCCGGATCTCGTTGTGCCCCGAAAGACACGCGCATCGAGCCCGTAAGAGTTGGACCAGTCCAACACGGCGCCGGGTGCCCAGTACTCCAACATCCCGTCGAAGTCGCCGCGGTTGTATGCCTCGGTGCTCCGGCGAACGACCTCCACGTTCTCGGGCGACATCGGCTACTCCTCAAGCCCGGCAGTTTCGAGGGCCTTCTGCCACCCGTCTTGCTCGACGAAGAACTCCTGCCAGGTGGCCGTGCCACGCGCCGAGAATCGGAACGCGGTCAGGTCCAGCGTGCCGGTGACGCTCTTTCGTCCCGATGGGTTCATCTCATTTGCGCAATTGCTCACCGTTGGCCGCCAGACGGGGCCGTCTGTCCAACGCGGAGTTGTTCCAACCCGCGAAGGCGCCTAATCTGCCGTAATCGACCCGGCGTCGCAGAGCCGACGGTGACCCGGCCTTCCGAACCGCTTCCGGGGCGGTTACCTTGGCGAGGATGGCGCGGATCGAGCTGACGGCCCGTTTCGCTATGTCGTCGGCCATCAGATCCCCCTCTCGCGCTCGACGTATGCGACGAAGGTTTCGGGCTCACCGCCCAGCTGGCGCTGCCGCTCACCCCACTCCCTAAGCCCGGCCTCGATCCCGGTCTCGGTTAGCTCGTGGGGCGACCAGCCGCACGCGGTGAAGCCGTCGTCGTGCAGCTTGCGCATCGTCGGACCGCTGCCGGTGACCGGGATAAAGTGCCAGGGCTTCAGCTCGCCGACGGGTAGATCGGGGTAGCGGATCAGGTGTCGCGCTCGCCTCTCAATCGCCGTGGCGAGCGCGTAGCTGCCAGCCTCGGTCAGCTCCGGCGGCAGTGTCGCAGTCATCAAATCTTCCCCTCGGTGCCGCTGAAGCGTGGCGGTCGGCCTCGCACAGTGGGCCTAGGTGTTCGCGTCCGATCCGCTTTCGCTTTCAAGACGGTCCGGAGATCCTCTGGGCCTCTCCAAGGTTTTGAGAAAAGCGGGGTAGTCCGGGGTGACCGCGCAGTGGGCCGGAGCGCTTCGAACCGAGGCGCGAACATCCCGTTACGGCTCGAGTGCTGCCGCAAGGGGAAGAGGTCGTGAACCGGCTCACCGGCCCGAGCCGCTAGTAGCTGATCTGCCCGCTCAGCCGACCCACCAGAGTCTCGGTGATAAGTCCGGGACAGGAAGGCCCAGCAAAACAGGTTGGCGTCACCAGGTTCGTGGACGTGATCGTTCCGCTCGCATCAGCGAACCGGCCCGTGCCGCCCGTGATCGTCAGGACAGCCGTACTCACATGGACGTTGCCAGAGGGGAGCGGCCCGGTGATCGTGGTGGTCCCGGTCTGCCGGTCACCGTTGGCCGCCACCACGGTGAAGGTGCCGTGGGCGACGACCTCCCCGCCGATGATCTCGCCTTCCGCATCGATGTGGGTCCTGTACTTGCCGAAATGGGTGGCGACCCCGTTGATGTCGATCGAAAGGCGGAGCGGCGCCCCCAACCTGACAGTGACGTTTCCCGAGGCGGTGCCCTTGAAGGGCCGGTCGGTGCCGCCCGCCTTCCCGAGCGCCCCAACCGGGGCGAGAACGCCGAGCGCGAGAATCAGCCCAGCGATCATGATCGCTTTCCGCATTGCTACCCCCCTTTGGCCTCAGACGAGGCCAGGTCGGTCAAGATCCGGTACGTGCTGCGTCTTTGCCGTTACGTCGAGCGTTGTATCATATCGATAAGAACGATGCAATAGAACCAGAAACGTTTGAAACGGGCCTGCGCAATGCATATCACGCCAGCCGTATAGAAATGTGGGCATGGAAGCCGAGGAAGTTCCGCGCCCCTTTCTGCCCTGGCTAGGGCGAGCCTGTCGCGACGCGCGCGAGGAGAGCAACGTCGTTCAGGTAAAGATTGCTGCGGCGATCGAGGTCAACCAGGCGACGATCGCGCGGTTTGAGGACGGCACCGCATGGCCGAGACGCCCCGAGGTGGTGCTGATGGCATATGCGGATGAGCTCAACATGGACGTGCGGCTTCTCTGGCTTCACGCCTTTGTCTTGTGGCTCGAACATGAGCCGGTCTTGGACTCCGAGAGTCAGAAGCGGATTCGGGCCGCTCTCAAGCGCTTGCGGACGTAGGGCCCGGCCGGGGACGCCTACGGACACATAGAGCACCAACGTCCCCCGGCTGGGCCCGGTCGGTCGCTGGTTCAAATCCAGTCGCCCCGACTGGGACGACGCGTCCCCGGCGTCCCCCGCAGCCGTTGCGCTTCTCGTCCAAAGCGCAACGTTCCGGTGAGCCCGCAGGCGGACGACGAGGATATTCCGCTTTCGCGCAAGGAGGGGCGCCGTGGTTGCTTAAGCGCTTCTGGCCCGAAGGAACGGCTTGACCTTCTCCGCGAGTTCCACCGGGCGATCTAGGTACGGGAAATGCGTGCCGGGTGTGCGCTCGACCTCGACCCCGAGGCGGCGCGCGAGCCGGCCGGCGGCCTCGGAAAAGGCGGGGAAACTCGCATCGCTGACGAGTACTTCGATCGGCACACCGATCCCGTCGAGGGTCGCATCGCTGGGTAGATAGGTATCGAATGCGCCGCTCTCGATGCGGAAGTACGTGCCCGCGCTCGCCAACATCGATGCTTGGGCGATCGGGTCGAGGCTCTCCCAGTTCGGATCGCCGGCGGCGAATCGGATGAAGCGCTCAAGCGCCTCCGGCGGTCCCCCCGACTCCATTCCCTCCCTGATCAGCGGGGTCAAGGTCCGGCGCATGTCGCCGGGGTCATCGAACAACGAGAACAGCGCTGGCTCGTGAAGGATCGCGCCACGGACCGACGCCGGATGGCGGATCAGCATCTCCAACGCGAAAATCCCCGCACTGCTGGTGCCGAAGATCGCAGCCGGGGCCAGCCCGAGAGTTTCGAGCAGCGCGGCTGCGTCGTCTGCTTGCTCCTCCGGAGAGGTCGTATCCCAGCCTGGCGGGGGCGGGCTTCTCCCATTTCCTCGCCGGTCGTAGGTGATGACCGTGAACTCGTCCGCGAGTAGCTCTGCGAATCGCGCGAAAACTCCCCCATATCCGGTGGCGCCCATGATCAGAAGCAGCGGGGGGCCGTCGCCCGTCAACTCGTAATACAGCTCCGCCTCATTCGCCGTCCGAACTGGCATGCACGTCTCCGCTCCGTTGGCGATTCGCGACCTAATTGTCCCTCACGCACTACCAAGACTGGCCGCTTCGAGGCGAGGGCCCGAGTCGGACTTCGAGGGTTGCCGGCCTCCGCCCAACCGCTCGTACACCGCGGCCGGTCCGGAGTGATCTCCGCCCTAGACCGGCCCCGGTTGCTGCGCCACGCCTCGGAATCCGGCGCGGTGATCGAGGTGCGTGGCGTGTCGGCGCTTACGTAGCCCACGGCGCGCCGCTCTTTCGCATTGATGGCGCGGACGCTGGCATCGACGAGCGCGCACTCGACCGCGCGATCTTCGCCGAGGAGAGGACAATCACCCAGATCCTCCGTTCGCGATCCGGACCATCGCCGACATCGCCCTGCGCGCGCTCTCGCCGGCAGTCAACGATCCAAGCACCGCCGTGCAGGCCCTTGACGTGCTCGAGGAGCTATTGCACTTGATTGCGAAGCCGAGACCTGAGCGGAGGTCGAGTCTTGACGTGGACGGCACCCTGCGCGTCACCTATCCGGCCGCCGACTGGACTGAGCTGCTCGCTCAAGTTGTCCCTGACCGAGCCCCGCCACTACGGTGCCGACCCCCCAGGTCGCGCGCCGCATCAGGGCCCTGCTGATTGAGCGCTCATACCAAGACCGGGCTGAGCGTGCGATGGCGGCGGAGCCCGATCACCTTGGTTTGGGTGGCGGCTTGCCGAAAGCCTGATGATCGCGCCGGCCACATCCACCCCCGCCTTGGCAGGGGCGCGGTACCACTTTGGTACCGGATGCATAGTCCGATCTGTCCAGATCGTCCCAACGCGTGGACGATGGGGACGCGGGGGACGCCTGCGGACACATAGAGCACCAACGTCCCTCGGCTGGGGGCCGAGCGGTCGCTGGTTCAAATCCAGTCGCCCCGACTACTCGGAAGCCGGCATGGGAAAGCGAGCGCCGCTCCCTAGGCTGGGAGGTGGAAACCCCGGTCGGAAAGGAAAGGTCTTTGAAGCTTGCGATCCACAATCCCTCGTTCGCCTACCCCGGTGGCCCCAAGAGCATCGCGCCGATGCTGGCGGCGACCGCCCGGGCCGCCGAGGAGGGCGGCGCCGACCAGTACACGCTGATGGACCATTGGTTCCAAATCCCCCCGGTCGGCTCCCCCGAGGAACCGATGCTCGAGGGCTACACGTCGCTCGGATACCTCTCCGCCCAGACCGAGCGGATCCGCCTCGGCCTGCTGGTTACCGGTGTCACCTATCGCCACCCGGGTCTGCTGGCGAAGACGGTGACGACGCTCGATGTTCTCTCCGGCGGGCGCGCCCAGCTCGGCCTCGGCGCCGCCTGGTTCGAGGAGGAGCATGTCGGCCTCGGCGTCCCCTACCCGCCGATCGCCGAGCGCTTCGAGCGGCTCGAGGAGGCGATCCAGATCTGCTTCCAGATGTGGAGCGACGACGATGGGCCCTACGAGGGCAAGCACTATCGCCTCGCCCAAACCCTGTGCTCACCGCCACCGGTCCAGCAGCCGCGGCCGACCCTGATGATCGGCGGCGCAGGCGAGAAGAAGACCCTGCGCATGGTCGCCCGCTACGCCGACGCCTGCAATCTCTTCGGCAACGACCTCGACGTCGTCGCCCATAAGCTCGAGGTCCTGAAGGCCCACTGCGAGGCCGAGGACCGCGATTGCGGCTCGATCGAGAAGACGATCCTTTTCGGCCGCAATCCCCTTGACGACGTCGACGCGTTTCTCTCTCAGATGGATGCGATGGCGAAGCTCGGCATCGAAAAGGTCTGGGTCTCGAACAGAGTCCCGGACCCGCCCGCCTGGGCGAGCGAGGTCTGCGAGATGACCGTCTCGCGCCTGGAGGAACTCGGGTAGGTGTTGAGCGGCTGTTCTCGCGGCTCGTGGTACCGGATGCTTCGTCCGATCTGTGCAGATCGTCCCGCCACGGTGACGGTGGGGACGCCGGGGACGCCTACGGACACATAGAGCACCAACGTCCCCCGGCTGGGGCCGAGCGGTCGCTGGTTCAAATCCAGTCGCCCCGACTACTCGGAGGCCCCCTCGACGGGCGCCGCTCGAGCACCTCGTGGTACCAGCCGTGGTACCACGACGGCAGGGGTGAAGGAGGCACACCACGCCTACTTCTATGCCGTGCCAGCCGGGACCGATGAGCAGCGACAGGAGTATCTGCAGGAGGCCTATCGACTCGGACGGGAGTTTTAGGAAGCCGGGCGCCAACGCCGATTGCCATATACATACGGCGACGTCCCAGGAAGACCACGACGGGCTCCGGGCGCTCTCGAGGCGGACAATCAAGGGCGAGGGACAGTGGAGGCCTACTTCGAGGCTCAAGTGGAGGAACGGGCCTGTCTGATCACCCGCCTAAGGATCCGGATCCGGCGCCACCGAATCGATCGCCAACTCATGCGGTGATCGAGCGCTTGCGAGGCCCTGACCCCCTCAGCCCGCAGGGCGTTGTCATGCTGCACCGGCTGTTGAGCGACGGGGCCGGCCCGCTCTTCTACGACTCCGGCGACGACCGGCAGCTTGCCGTCGCGGTCCAGGAGATTGCCAACTCGCTGGAGCATGGCCCGGCCATGCTGGTGTAGGAATACAACCGCCGTCGAGCTGGAGGCCTAGCCGTGCGGGGGGCTCTCGGCCTGGATCGCCGCCTCGACCTCGCGCTCGAGGCCGCCGTGCTCAAGGTCCTCTACGACCTCGCTCTCCTCCACCCGCGGACTGAGTGTGCCGACTACCGGCAGGTCACGCTCGGCCGAGAGCTCGTCGAGCGCCTCCTGCATCATCGCGGTGACCGCGTGGTAGACCGCCTCCACGTCAGGGTCGGGGCCGAACCGGCGCCGCAGGTCGATCCTGGGCAGGACCTGGATCGTGATCTGGGAGGGCAGCGGGACGCGGCCCGGCAGGTCCAGCACCGTCACGCCGAAGGGAGGCGCGATCTGGATCGGCACGACCTTGAGCCGGAGGAGCCGGTCGAGGGCGAGGAAGTGAGAGAGCCGCTCGCCGCGGGTCAGGAATAGGGCGGTCTCCTGGCCGCCTATCGCCACCACGGGGACGATCGGCACGTCGGCCGCAAGCGCCAGACGAACGAAGCCGCTGCGATGGCCGAAGTCGATCTCCGCCGAGTGCCAGGAAGGCCGGTAGGTCTCGTGGTCCCCGCCGGGGTAGACGAGGAGCGCTGCGCCGTTCCCAAGCGCCGCAATCGCATTCTCGTGGTTGGCCGGGATCGTCCCGTACTTGCGCAGGGGTGCGAGGCCTGGCACTTGGAAGACGAGGTCGTGGGCGAGTTGGTGGAACAGCCGGTCGGGCCCGAAGTGGTTGTAGAAGCAGTAGGCGAAGGCGAAAGTGTCGGCGATCAGGGTCCCGCCCGAGTGGTTGCCGACCAACAGCACCGGCCCCTCGTCCGGGATCTGCTCGAGCCCCCGCACCTTGGGGCGGAAGTAGAGAGCCGCCAAACGGCCCAAGCCCGGCAGGGTTTCGCGGATGAACTGCGTGTCGCGCTCGCCCAGCGGTTCCTTGGCCCGAAAGCCGAGCAGGTCCCGCGCCATCACCGAGGCGGTTGCGCGGGTGGCGCCGAGCACCTGGGTGAACATCTCTCTCATCCTCGCGCTATCCGTGGTTGGTCGTGAACCGATGGATCAACTCCCGGATGGTGACAGGCCCCCCGTACCCGCGCGGATAACCGCGGCGAATACGATCGACTCATGACCGGCGCCTACCCCTCCCACAGGGAAGCCGACGTTGCGCTGCGTGACGGCTCCACCGTCCACGTTCGGCCGGTTCGGCCCGGTGACGAGCCGGCTCTGGTCGCATTCTTCGGCGCCCTCAGCCCGGAGTCGCGCGGGTTCCGCTTCTTCACCGCCGGCGCGAGCCTGGAAGGTGCTGCACGCCTTACGGTCGATGTCGACTACGAGTCACGCTACGGATTGGTCGCGACGCGCGGCGACGACGAGCACCTGGTCGGACAGGGCACCTACGTGGCAATCGGCCCAAGCCGGGCGGAGATCGCGTTCGCGATCTCCGATGAGCTTATGGGAAGGGGCTTAGGGACGATCCTGCTCGCGCACCTGGCCGAGGTCGCCGGCGAGTTCGGAATCTCGATATTCGAGGCTGAGGTGCAGTCGGAAAACCGCCGCATGGTCGAAGTGTTCCGCGAGAGCGGATTCCCGGCCGAGATGTCCTCAATGCCGGGGGCCATCCACATCGAGCTTCCGACCTCGTTCTCCCCCGAGGCGGTGGAGCGCTTCGAGCAGCGAGATCGGCTCGCCGCCGCCGCCGCGGTGCGCCGTTTTTTCGAGCCCCGTTCGGTTGCGGTCGTCGGTGCATCGCGCCGACGCGGGAGTGTCGGCGGCGAGATCTTCCACAACATGCTGGAGGCAGGTTTCGGCGGCGTCGTCTACCCGGTCAACCCATCGGCAGAGGTCGTCCAGTCGGTTCGCGCCTATCCCAGCATCAGCGACATTCCTGGGGAGGTCGACTTGGCGGTGATCGCGATTCCTGCCGAGGCCGTTGCCGACGCCGCCCATGCGTGTGTCGAGAAAGGGATTCCGGCGATCGTCGTGATCTCGGCGGGCTTCGCAGAGGTGGGAGAGAAGGGCGTCGAGCGCCAGCATCATCTGGTCGAGATCTGCCGTGAGGCCGGGATCCGCTTGATCGGTCCAAATTGCCTGGGAATCCTCAACACCGCGCCCGAGAGCAGCCTTAACGCCACGTTCGCCCCGTCGATGCCGCCTCCAGGCAACGTCGGCTTCGTGACGCAAAGCGGTGCCCTCGGCTTGGCGCTGATCGACCTCGCCGCGGATCGCAGCCTCGGTGTCTCCTCGTTTGCCTCAATCGGGAATCGGGCCGATGTCACGGCCAATGACCTGCTGGAGTACTGGGAGGGCGACGAGCGGACCGGTGTCGGGCTGCTCTACATCGAGTCGTTCAGCAATCCGCGGCGCTTCTCCAAGGTGGCGCGGCGGATCGGGCGTCAGAAGCCGATCGTGGTCGTCAAGAGCGGCCGATCTTCAGCGGGTGCCCGCGCGACCGGATCCCACACCGGGGCGCTGATCTCGGCCTCCGACGTGACGGTCGACGCGCTCTTCGACCAGGTTGGGGTGATTCGCACCGATAGTCTCGCGGAGCTGCTCGACGTGGCGTCGCTGCTCGCGAATCAGCCTCTGCCGGCGGGCCCGAAGGTGGGGATCATCACCAATGCAGGTGGGCCCGGGATCATGTGCGCCGACGCCTGCGAGGCGGCTGGTCTCGAGGTGCCGACGCTCCCCGACCAGGTGAAGGCCTCACTGGCGGAATGGCTGGCGCCGGAGGCTTCACTCGCCAACCCGGTCGACATGATCGCGACGGCGAGCGCCGAGCAGTACAGGAAATCGATCACGCAGGCTCGCCGAGTGGGAGGGGATCGACGCGCTGATCGTGATCTTCATCCGACCATTGCTGACCCGTGCCGAGGACGTCGCCGAGGCAGTACGAGCTGCCTGCCGGGACCTGAGCCGGCAGATCCCCGTCCAAGGGGTCTTCATGTCGGCCCACGATCATGCGGCGATGGCCGCTGCCGGCGGCGTGCCCGCGCACCTCTATCCCGAGGACGCCGCCCGGGCTCTCGGGCGAGTGATGCGCCACGTCGAGTGGCGAGCACAGCCGCAGGAGGAGCCGGCTGAGATCGCCGACGCCGATGTCGACGGCGCCGTCGCCGTGATCGCCGAGGCCCTCGCCCGGGGCGGAGGATGGCTCGGCCTGGAGGAGATCACCAATTTGCTGGGCTGCTATGGCGTCGCGATGCCCGAGTGGCGCTCGGTCACCGACTCGGTCGCTGCCGGTCACGCCGCGGAGGAGCTGGCAGCTCGCGTGGCGCTCAAGGCTGCCGGTCCGGCGATCGTGCACAAGACCGATCTCGACGCGGTCCGGGTCGGGCTCGAGGGCGCGGCAGAGGTCTCATGGGCTGCGGTGGAGATGGACGAGGCGCTCAGCCGCGCCGGGGTCGAGCGCCAGAGCTTCATCGTCCAGAGCATGGTCGAGATCGGCACCGAGCTGTTGGTTGGCGTGGTCAGCGATCCCGTGTTCGGGCCGGTGCTCGCCTGCGGCGCAGGCGGGACACAGGCCGAGCTGCACAAGGACATCACCGTGAGGATCTGCCCACTGACCGCGCGCGAAGCGGGACAGATGATTCGTTCGCTGGCGATCTACCCCCTGTTGACCGGCTTTCGTGGAGCGCCTGAGGCCGACCTCGATGCGCTTCAGGGAGTCTTGTTGCGAATCGGCGCCATGGTCGACGCTCACCACGAGATCGTCGAGCTCGACCTCAACCCCGTGATGGCGGGACCGCAGGGATCCCTGGCGGTCGATGCGAGGATCCGAGTCGAGGAGGCGCCGCCGCATCGTCCCTGGCCCAGCACCTGGAAGGTCGATGACACCTGAGCATGCGTACCGGGGGCGACTCGCGTGCGCCTAGCCGGATCTTGGGTACCACATTGGCACCCGATGCAACTTCC
Organism: uncultured Actinomycetes bacterium; assembly: GCA_963725315.1. GTDB lineage: Bacteria > Actinomycetota > Thermoleophilia > Solirubrobacterales > 70-9 > JBBRHQ01. The sequence continues at coordinate 71,067 of CAVRYA010000008.1, forward strand.
GAGCGATCTCGTTCCGCCCGCGAAAGAGCTCTAGGGTAGGAGCCCAACCCAAAGGAGAAACATGGCAGACAGCGTTTATCGCGTCACCGAAGTGATCGGCGTCAGTTCAGATTCATGGGAGCAGGCGGCGAGGAACGCCGTTGAGGCGGCCGGGGAGTCCGTGCGCGAGTTGCGGATCGCCGAGGTCGTCCGCCAGGACGTGACGATCCAGGACGGCAAGGTCTCCGAGTTCCGTGTCCGCCTTGGAATCTCGTTCAAATACGACAAGAGTCGATAGCCGACCAGCGGATAGGCTCGGCCAAATAGTCCACGACGATCCGAGGAGAGTGCTCAGTGCCCCCTGCGAAGAAGAAGCCCGCATCCCGCAGTCGTCCTACCGCGCGAAAGCGCTCAACCACCAAGGAGCCAGCAGCGATCAAGCGCCTCAACAAGTCGCTCGACGCTGCTCAGGATGCGCTGAAGGAATTGCGCAAAGACGTGGGCCGGGACGTCGGCGAAGGTGGACGAGACATCTACAAGAACCTGCAGAGGTTCGTCAAGGATGCCCGCCGCGACAGCGGCAAACTCAGCAAAGCACTCGAGCGTGACATCGACCATTTGCAGAAGCGCCTGAAGAGTTCCCCAAAGACGAAAAAATCGGGCGGTACAGGTACCCGCCGCAAGGCGGCGGGACGCTCAACCGCCAAGCGAAGCCCGTCGCGAAGAGCCGCACGGACGCGCAGCAAGTGATCGCTCTCGGAGGGCCATGCCGAGCCCCTCAACCAAGGAGTCTCGTTCAGCCTCGCGGAGAGCGCATCGAGAGTTGGCCACCGTCTTGATGTGGTGAAGCTACATTCAGCGCCTATTCGCTCAACTAGTCGCTCCTGTCGGGACGCGGATCCGGCCGTCAGGGATCGACCCGAGGAGGATCGATGAAGCTGAAGAACCTCTTGGTAACTGCAGTCGCGGGAAGTGCGGTCATGATGGCATTTGCCGGAGAGGCGGTGGCGGAGGCGCCGATCGCGACTTCGGTGAAGGTCGACGCGGTTGTCCTCGCCGACGGGGGCCAGCTGGGAGTGCTGGTGGGGGAGGTTGGCTCGCCCAACCCCAAGTGTCGGGCCGGGCGTCGGGTGAAGATCACTTTCACCTATGCCGATGGCCCCAAGCAGTCAGATACCGCGGTGACCAGCGCCAGGGGCTTCTTTGCCGGCGCCGGCACCAATCTGGGAGCTCAGGCAGCAAAGGTGACCGTGGTCAGGAAGTCCTTCGGGCCGAGGCGCCACCGCAGGACGTGCGCAGCGGTGACGAAATCAGTCCTCTTCGCCTGAGTCGGGCAGGCCGCCACCTCGATGCGGTCCCGGCGGTGGAGATAGGTGCATCGGGCGGACCCGGTAGGGACCCGTTCACCACCGCCGGCTGCGAGACCAAGTAATTGATCACCGTGGGGCTAGCTGGCCGACCTCGGGGTCGCCGACGCCGATGGGGCCCCGTCCTACTGAACTCGGTCGATCGCGGGTTCGGGGTGCTCGCCCAGGTATTCCACCCAGGCCCGTTTGACACACGGATAGTGCTTCGAGGCCTCGACGGTGTCCATGAAGTTGACGATGTTGTCATCGAAGCGTTCTTGGAGCCGAGCGTCGGCGATGCGGCCCTCGCTGTCGAAAGCCTCGTGGGCCTTGGCGAGCGAGAACATGTCCGGATAAATGCGGGCTCCCAGGTGCTCGAATGGGATTCGCATTCCCCAGAGACCGCGGTTGCCGCCGACCATTGACGGCGAGGCCGACAGCAGTAAGCCGCTGCGCTCGTTGAACGGCTGCGGGTCAAAGCGCGAGACCCAATCAATCGCGTTCTTGAGCAACCCCGGCGGCGCGGCGTTGTATTCGGGCGAGGCAACCACGAAGGCATCGCTCGCCTCCAACCGCCGGCGGAACCGCTCAGCGCCGGGAGGGAATCCCTCCTCGCTTTGGGCGTCAAGGTTGTACGAGGGGCAGTCGAAATCGGCCATGGAGGCGCGATCCACCGCGCCACCGTGGGCCTCGAGGCAGGTGGCGGCAAGGTCCGCGAGCTGCGTGTTCAGCGAGCCTTCGCGGAGGGACGCCGAGAAGACCAGGAAGCTGACCGGCTCCCGAGGCGGATCGTCGTTCACGATCTCAGCAAGTCGGGCGGCGGCCGCTCAGGGGGTGCTGACGTTCTCGCAGTCGGCGGCAGGTATGTCGGTCGCGTCGGCCTGGACGCCATCGGTTCCTATCCCACAGCTGATCGCCTCGGCGACGCCGTCCCGGGCGAAGTTGGAGTCGTTGCCGTCGCCGTCGTTGAAGTTGTCGACGCCGGCCTCACCGACTAGGATGTCGTTGCCACCGACGCCGAGCAGGATGTCGTTGCCCGCTCCACCGAACTCGATGTCATTACCCTCGGCGCCGAACAGGAGGTCGGTGCCGCCGCTGCCGAGCAGGACGTCGTTGCCCGCCGGCCCGGGCTTTACCCCGGCGGTGCCCGCCGGAGCGACACCGACGATCGTGTTGCCAAGATCGTTGCCCGTGAGGACGTCGTTTCCGTTGCTGCCCACCAGGGTGCCGAAGTCGGAATGGATGATGTCCTTCTCGGGCCCGCCGGTCTTGCCGCCCGTCGCGGTCAGGCCCGCATTGGGAAGGGTGGCGGTCACCCCGTTCGTCCCGCGGTTGACGATGTCAAGTCCCTGCTGCTGGACCGAAGCGTAGGCAAGGGTGTTCGCCCCGGCGTCGCCGAACATCTCGTCGTTGCCCAGCCCGGAAACGATCGTGTCGTTGCCCGCAGCTCCATGGATCACCGTGTGGTCGGAGGGCGCGGCGCTTCGGCCGCCGACGATGGTGTCGTTGCCGTCGCCACCGTCTATCCGCCCGCGGTCGCCGCCCACCAGGGTGTCGTCGCCCTGGCGGCCAAAGATCGTGTCGTTGCCCGCCGGTGTGTCGATCACACCGTTGCCCGTGCCGACGGGGGCGGCTCCGACGATCGTGTCGGCCACGTTGCTGCCGATCAGGAAGTCGCCGCTGTTGGAGCCGATCAGGGTCCGGATGTCGTCGTGGATGATGTCCTTCTCCGGGCCGCCGATCGCCCCGCCGGAGCCGGTCGTCCCGGGCTCGGGAAGCTGGACGAGGACGCCCGTGCTGCGACTGACGACCTTGATTCCAGCCTGGGTCACGGAAACGTAGGCGAGCGTGTTGGCGCCGGCGTCGCCGAACATCTCGTCGTTGCCCGGCCCGGAGACGAGCGTGTCGTCGCCTGCGGCGCCGTGGATGACCGTGTGGTCGGATGCCGCGGCGCTGCGGCCGCCGACGATCGTGTCGTTGCCGTCGCCGCCGTTTACCAGCCCGCGTGTCGCCGCCCACCAGGGTGTCGTTGCCGCCTCGGCCGAGGATCGTGTCCGTGCCGGCCGGCGTGTCGACGACCCCGTTGCCGGTGCCCACGGGGGCTGCGCCTAGGATCGTGTCGTCGCCGTTGCTGCCGGTCAGGCCGTCGGCGCGGTTGGTGCCGATCAGGGTTCGGATGTCGCTGTGGATGACGTCCTTCTCCTGGCCGCCGATCGCCCCACCGGAGCCGGTCGCCACCGGGCTCGGGAAGCTGGACGAGGACGCCGGTGCTGCGACTGACGATGCTGAGTCCGCCCTGGCTGACGGAGACGTAGGCGAGGGTGTTGGACCCGGTGCCGCCGGTCAGGTTGTCGCTGCCGGTTCCTGAAACGAGCGTGTCGTTGCCGTTGCCGCCGTTGACGAGCGGTGACATTGGCGAAGCTGCGACCGCCGATCACCGTGTCGTCGCCGTCGCCGCCGTTCACCGTGCCGCTGTCGCCGGAAAGAAGCGTGTCGTTGCCGCCCCCGCCGTTGATCGTGTCACGGCTCTCCGTGCCCGCTGGCTGGGGATCGACGCTGGGCGTGCCGGGGGGCGCCGAGCCGGCGATCGTGTTAGCCCCGGCGTTGCCGGTCAGGTTGTCGTTGCCGTTGCCGCCGGTGAGGCCCTCGACGTCGGCGGCGATGCTGTCGTTCTCGCCCGCCTGCCCGTTGCCGGTGGTCGGGGAGGCGCCCGCCGGAAGCACCGCAGTGACCGGGGTAGTGCGCGTGATGCTGGCGGCTGCGATGCCGACGTAGGCGACGCTGTCGGTCCCGGTACCGCCGTTGAAGGTGTCGCTCTCCTTGCCGCCGACCAGGGTGTCGTCGCCCGTACCCCCGCTGATCGTTCCAGCGGGGGTGGTCCCGCTGTTGATCACGCCGGTGTCGTTTCCGTCGCCCAGGTTCTCCACCAGGGAGGTGATGGGGGTGGCGATGGTGGCGGTGCACAGGTACCCCTTGGGAAGCCCAAGGGCCGGCGGTGTCGGCAGGCATCCCTGCGCGACGGACGCGGTGACCGTGACGTTCGGATTCTGGTCGCCGACGAAATAGACCGTGGCAACCGGCGTGGTCTGCTGCTTGACGATCACCGCGGTATTGGTCTCGCCCGCGCCGGCGTTGTAGGTCAGGGTGCCTCCGGAAACCGTGACGCTGGCCGCATGTGCCGCCACCGGCACCGCGAGGAGTGCGAGGAGGGAGACGAGACACAGCCGGACCGAGCGCAACATTCTCGGGACCGTACCCAACGCGAGCCGGCTGAAACCTGCAGTGACCAAAATTCCTACTCCCCTGCCCATGGGCCTGCCTTTCGCCTTCATCGGTCCTTTTGGCCGAGCACCCGGCATCACCTTCTCCGACGCTTCCGCCCGGCGACGGCGGGCGACGGATGCAGCGCACAACCCGGCGGGGTGTTCTGCCGTTCTCCGGCGAGCCAACGACTGTCGAGCTTCGCCTCCGCGATCGCGATGACCAGGCGAGACTCGACGACCTTGCAGGGAGCGTCACGGACCAGCGGGTGCTGGGGGGTCGCGGCGACGACACGATCTTCGCTGGCGGGACCGCACCCGACCAGGTGCTCGAAGCCGGTGGCCGCGGTGACGATCAGCTCAGCTCGGCGATGAACTTCAGCGGCAGCGCCACTCTGAGCGGAGGCGCGGGCAGGGATGACCTTTCAGCGATCGAGAACGCAGAGCTGCACATGGATGGAGGCGGCGACGCCGACCGTCTCCAGATAGGGGGGGGTCTGGCATTCCCCGGGGGCGATCATTCCTTTGACGCTGGAAGTGGAAACGACACCATCTCCTTCACCTTCGGAGACGACAGCGCCTTCCTGCCCGAGGTATCCGCTGGTCGCGGATTCGACACGATCTCGTTCGCGAACGCCATCCCGAGTGGCGGGGCCGATCTCGATTTCAACACCTGCCCCGCCTGCAGCATTGAGCGGGTAATCGGGTCGCCATTCGCCGACACCCTCACAGGCGACGCCAGCTCGACGCGGTTCGACGGAGGCGCCGGCGATGACGTGATCGACCCCGGCGCCGGATGGGACACGGTGTTCGCGGGCGACGGGAACGATCAGGTGAACGTCGCCGGCGATCGTGCCTTCGACCTGGCCAGCTGTGGCGCCGACGAGGACACCGCCGTCGCCGACCATCGCGATCTGATCTTCGGCGATTGCGAGACGGTCATCCGCGGGGCCGGCCGCTCCGCGACTCCCTGGTAGCCGCTATCCGGTCCTGAACAGCCAGAACCTTCCGGTCAGCGGAGACGAGCGCAATCGAAGTGACCTACGCGGCGATCGGCACTATTACTCAGCCGCTTTTGCGGGAAAGCCATCCGGCCAGCCCTCCGAGGATTAGCCCGCCCTCCGGTGCCAGGGGGATGTCGGTCGTGACGCTGACCAGGATGCCCACAATGAGACCGGCAACCGCTCCGATCGCGATCGCCCCTCCGGTGCTCATTGAGTCGTCCCCCGCGACCCGCGGAATCGGAGCATCGGCAGAGCCTAGAGCAGACATACACTCGGGCTTCCCAAGCCCTGCGTGTCCGAGATCGCAATCACCCTCCTGATCATTGCCCTCGCGGCTCTGCTCAGCGCTGTCCTGCTCTGGCAGAGGGAGCGGCGGCGGGTCGCCAGCCTCGAGGACGAGCTTGCCCGCGAGAGAGCCAAGCCCCAGAGCCGCGCGCTTGCCCAGCAGCTCGCCCCGCTCAAGTCGGTTCTTCAGCGGGCGGCCCGAGTCAGGGAGGAAGGGCTCAGCGGGGTGCTGTGGAGCTCCTTCGAGGAGTTCGCCGGTTGGGCCGAGGAGGCCGAGCCCGAGCTACGCCAGCTTGCAGCCCGCGACGGCACCCTGACCATCCTCTTCACGGACATCGAGGACTCGACCGCGCTCAACGAGCAGCTCGGCGACAAGGCGTGGATGAAGGTCCTGAGCGCCCATGACCAGATAGTCCGCAGGTGCGCCGGCAGGCACGGTGGCCACGTCGTCAAGTCGCAGGGCGACGGCTTCATGATCGCCTTCGCCGCCCCGGAGGAGGCGATCCGCTCGGCGGTCGAGGTGCAGCGCGGGCTGGCTTCCGGCCCGCGCCGCCTGCGCGGCCCTGGGGTTGCGGTGAGGATCGGCATCCACACCGGACCGGCGCTCGAGAAGGGCGGCGACCTGTTCGGCCGCAACGTGGCGCTTGCGGCCCGGGTCGCCGACAAGGCTCGGGGAGCCGAGATCCTGATCACCGCCGAGGCGTGGGAGGCGGCCGGCGAGGGCGACCAGCTACCTCTCGCCGAGCGCCGCGAGGTCGAGCTCAAGGGGCTGCCCGGGCGGTGGACGGTGATAGAGGTCGACTGGCGGGAGACCTGAACCGAGCTCAGGTGATCTCCGCGGCGCCGTCCCATCCCGGCGGCGGAAAGCCGGTCTGGGTCACCCGCAGGATGCGGTGATCGCGGAACTCGATCACCTGCGCCAGTTGCGGCATCTCGAGCGGGATGCGAGTGTCGCGGGCGGTTCCCTCCACTCGGGCCCGAACAAGCGCAGCGCCGTCGTCTCGCAGCCGCAGCTCCTCGATCACCGGGTCCCAGTCGGGGAAGACCTCGTTGATGTCGCTCATCAGGGCCTGCACCCCGATGTGGCCGTGGTAGGCGGTCTCGCCAAGCGCGGCGCTGGCCGCTCCGACCAGCCACTCGCACTCGGGGTCATAGAGCGCCGCCGCCGCATCGGCGTCGCGCTTGCGGAAGGCCGCATAGGACCGCTGGCATAGGTCGACGCGCCAATTGCCCATAAGTCGCCAGCCTAGTACCGGCCTCCCGTCCAGCCGATCTGGATCCGGGTGGGCTCGGCCAGGAACAGGTAATACACGGCGAGGCCCCCGCTGTAGAGGAGGAAGGCGACATAGACGATCAGGCTCCGCAGCTCGCCGCCGCCGGCCTCTCCGAAGCGATCGATGAACGGGGCGAGGAGGATGACGTCGTAGGCGAGAAAGCCGGCGAGCTGGCCTGCGGCGTTGCTCCAGCGGGGATGCAGGAAGCCGTGGAGGAAGTAGACCGCAGCGCCGAGATAGACGAATCCGAACATCACCGAGGACTCCGAGGTCAGGGGCCAGGGAAAGATGTCGGCGTGGAAGATCAGCGCCGTGCCGGCACCGACGAGGATCACCGCAAAGGCGGCGAAGGAGAAGCGGACCACGGCCGGCATCGGGCGCGGATCGACCCATTCGATCTGGCGCGACCAGGCAAAGGCCGCGAGCGAGCCAAGAGAGGCGAGGCCGAAAACGAGCAGAAATGGCGCCAGCTCCGGCTGCCCGGGGTCCCCGAGCAGGGTGGCGACATAGGCGAACATCCCCGCATACATCACCGCGAGGTCGATGGCTCCGGCACGCATCGCCGCGAGCTCGCCGCTGAGGGCGATCCAGAGCAGCGGGATCGCGATCGCCGCGAGGATCGAGCCGATGAAAATGTAGCTGAGGGGTGCGGCCGGCCACGGCCAGAGGGTCGTCGCCCAGGTGAGCTCGGCGAAGAATCCGCCGGCGAGGACCAGCGAGAGAATGCTGACTGTGACGAAGGTTGGTCGGATGCTTCTCAACGGGGTGCGTCTGCACGCTACCGACACCGCGCTAACTTTTTCCCACCGCGCCGGGACTCGAAACTAGAGGGGGTCGGCTGCGCATGAGAGAACTGAAGCCCTGGACCCTGCCGCTGATCGTCGCGGCGATAGCCGTTCCGCCGATCGCCGGCTTCCTCACCGCCGGGCCGGCGCTCGGCGTGGCGCTCGGCTTCCTCGCGGTGACGACCCTGGTCTGGATCGCGGTGCGCGAGGCGCCGCGGGGGCCGATCGAGACGGCCAGCGCCGATGACGAGCGTCGACACCTGCTGATCGTGCTCAGCCGGGCGCTGGGCGACCCGGAGGCGATTGAGAGAATCGCGGACGCCTACCGCACCGAGCAGGCGGCGGGCGGCGCCGAGGTCCTCCTCCTGGCGCCGGCGAAGGGCCGGCTGCTGGACCGCTGGGCGACCGACCTGGGTCCGGCGCGAAGCGAGGCGCAGCGCAAGCTGGTGCTCAGCGTTGCCTCCCTGGGCAAGGCCGATGTCGCCGCGGAGGCGGCGGTCGGCGACGAGGACCTGGTGCAGGCGGTCGAGGACCGCCTCCGCGAGTACCCCGCCGACGCGGTGATCCTGGTCACCGGTACCCCCGCGGAGGACCCCGACGGTGAGCGCGCCGCGGCAGAGTTGGCGGAGCGCCTCCGGCAGCCTTTCGAGCGGGTGATCGAGGCCAACCCGGCGAGCTGATCAGTCGATCAGGCGCAGGGTCATGCGGTGTACGGCGAGGCGCCACATCCCGAAGGAGAAACCGAGCAGCGCCAGCACCCGCAACACGTCCACGGGTTCGAATCCGAAGGCGGCGCCTCGCACCAGCTCGACCAGCTGGTAGAGGGGATTGAACTGCGCCGCGATCTGGAATCCCTGCGGCAGCTGGTCGATCGGGAAGAAGGTCCCGGCGACCAAAAACAGCGGCGTGATCACCACCGTGGTCACGTAGTTGAACTGGTCGATCTTGGCGACCGTGGCGGCGACGGCCATGCCGAAAGCGGCGAAACCGAGCGCCGTGATGAACCCGAAGAACGGCACCAGCAGCATCCCCGGGGTCGGATCGAGGCCGAAGGCGAAGGAGACGATCAACGGGAAGCAGCCGTAGAAGCCGGCGCGAAGCGAGATCCAGAGAATCTCCGCGGTGACCAGCTCCTCGACGTCGACCGGCGCGGCGAGGATCGCGTCGTAGGTCCTCTGGAAGCGGTGCTTGACGAAAGTCCCGAACATCGCCGGGAAGGCGGCCGAGAAGATCACCGCCGTCGCCACCATCCCGGTTCCGACGAACTCGACGTAGGAGAGACCGTCGACGCCGTTGACGATCGTCGCGCCGAGGCCGAGGCCGAAGGCGAGCAGGTAGATGGTCGGCTCCAGCAGGGCGGAGAAGGTCGTCGCCTTCCAGAAGGTTCGGAAGTTCGCGACCTCGCGGCTCATCACACCGGTGATCGCGGCGGGCTCGAGCCGCCGCATGCGGGGACGCGTCTGGCGGCTCATTCGGCCTCCTCGCCGGTGAGCAGGACGAAGACGTCCTCCAGTGATGCGGCCCGCTTCACTGCGTCATCGGGCACCGATCCGTTGCTCGAGCGTTCCGCCCCGACGATCGCGATCGCCGGGCCTGCCGGCCTCACCGAGAGCCCGTCCTCCTCCGCCTGCTCCCTGACCTCCGCGAGCCGTTCCGGTGGCCCGTAGACCTCGGCCGTCTCGCGCCCCGCGTACTCGACGATCAGCTCCGCCGGACGGCCGCGGGCGACGACCCTTCCCTGCGCCATCACCGCGACTTCGTCGGCGAGGCGCTCGGCCTCCTCGATGTAGTGGGTGGACATGAGGATCGTCGCCCCGCCGTTGCGCAGGCCGTCGATCAGCGACCACAGCTCGGTGCGGATCTGCGGGTCGAGGCCGACCGTCGGCTCATCGAGCAGGACGAGGCGAGGCTCGTGAACGAGCCCCCTGGCAAGCAGCAGCCGGCGGCGCATTCCTCCCGAGAGCTCATCGACCGCGTCCCTGCGGCGGTCGCGCAAGCGGGCGAGGCCGAGCGCCCGGTCAACCGCCGCGCCGACGTCGGTCACCCGGTAGAGGCGGGCGAAGACCGCGAGGTTGTCCTCGACGGTGACGTCGACGTCGAGGTTGTCGAGCTGGGGAACGACGCCCATCTCGGCGCGAGCGGCCTTGGCGTCCAGCGGAAGCTCGTGCCCGAGCACCCGCAGCTCCCCTGAATCGGGGATCGCCTGGCCGGTCAGCAGTCGCATGGTGGTCGACTTGCCGGCGCCGTTCGGCCCGAGCAGGCCGAGGCAGATGCCGGCCGGCACATCAAGGTCAAGGCCGTCCACAGCGGTGATCTTGCCGAACGTCTTGACGACGCCGCGCAGTTCGATCGCGTTCGTCTTGTCCTGATCGTCGCTCACTCCTCCAGGGTAGAGAGCCGCGAGCCGGGCGCTTTCCCGCTCAAGTTCGGCTCGCCGTGGGCCGATAGGGAGTCCTATGTTCAAGCGGAGCCAGACTCGGATGGCCCGGATCGTGGCGGGCTGCGCCTGCCTGACGGCGCTCGCCGGAGGCTCGGTCGCACTCGCGAGCGGCGGGGCGGCGTCGAGCAAGGTGACCATCGATTCCCACAAGGTCGGGTCGGCCACCGCACAGTGCCACCGCGGATCCGGCGTGATCGCCGCTGGCTTCGGCTCCCCCAACTTCAGCCCCGGGAACAACCAGGCCGCCGTCGCGCGGATCGGCTCGCAGCGGGTCGGCAAGCGCAAGCTGAAGACGACTGCCTTCAACTTCGGTGAGCAGTCCGGAACCCTCGACTCGGTGGCCTACTGCTCCCGTGCCGGGCGGAAGGTCCGGGTGGCCTCGTACAAGGCCTTTGTCGGACCCCAGTCCGCCGGCGTCGCGGTCGCGACCTGCCCGGGCCGCAGCAGGGTGGTCGGCGGCGGATTCGCCAGCCCCGGTTTCTCCGCCGCGGCGGCGCCGCGGGTGATCACAATGACCTCAAAGCGGGTCGGTCCTGATCAGTGGCGGGTGGAGGGCTTCAACCTGGGCAACGACAACGGAAACACCAGCTCCGATCCCCATCCCGGGACGCTGATCGCCTACGCCTACTGCCTCGACGACGCGCCGAGGATCATCGTCCGCCACAGGCGGGTCTCGGCCGGCGTCCGCGGCGCGGTCAAGTCGTTCAAGGTCCGCTGCCCGCGCCGCACCAAGGCGCTGTCTGGCGGGTTCGACGGCAACCTCTACCTCTCGGCCAACGCGAAGGCTGCCGGCGCGATCATCTCCAAGCGTGCCGCCCACGGGCGCGCCTGGCGGCTGGGGGCGGTGAGCATCTCGGAGCGTCCTGCGAAGTCGACCGGGTACGCCTACTGCGTGCCCCGGCACCACTAGACCAGGCTTCCTCCAGATCCCACGGCGGCGTCATCCGGCGCTGATGCCCCCGATCCGGCAGCCGATGTGAGCGCAGGACGTTGAGGGCTTCACCGCGGTCCGCGAGCCGTTAGTGTCCGTGCTCAGGGAACAGAGGCCGGGAGAGGTCGTTGCCGGCAGGCGTTTGAACGAGAGGAGCTGGGATGAGCTACGCGACTGGTCGTCGCAGGTCGAGCAGGACGTTGCTCGGGTTCGGCGGAGCATTGATCGCGCTTGCCTGCATCGCCCTGGCACCGGCGAGCGCCGGGGCCGCGACCAAGTGGCTCTGCCGTCCCGGACTGCCCGACAACCCCTGCACGCCCAGCCTGAAGACGACCGAGATCTCGCCCACCGGGCAGATCGAGGGGATCAAGAATGTGAAGCCGGCGAAGCACCCGAAGATCGACTGCTTCTACGTCTATCCGACGGTCAGCGACCAGATGGGACCGAACGCCACCCGCGCCGTCGACCCCGAGGAGCGTTCGATCGCCCTCTACCAGGCGGCGCGCTACTCGCGGCTCTGCCGAGTCTTCGCCCCGATGTACAGGCAGGTAACCGTTCCGGCACTGCTCGGCGGAGGCGGATTCACCCCGGAGACGCTGCAAATCGCCTACTCCGACGTGCTCGAGGCCTGGCGCACCTACCTGCAGAAGTACAACCACGGCCGCGGCGTCGTGCTGATCGGCCACTCGCAGGGGACCTTCCACCTCGACAAGCTCGTCAGCGAGCAGATCGACCCGAAGAGCCGGCTGCGCAAGAAGCTGATCTCGGCGATCCTGCTAGGTGGCAACGTCGAGGTCGCCAAGGGCAAGAAGATCGGTGGCGACTTCAAGCACATCGGCGCCTGCCGCTCCGACCGCCAGACCGGCTGCGTGATCGCCTTCTCGACCTTCGATGCGCCGGTCCCGTCGAATGCGATCTTCGGCATTTCCAGCGATCCGAACCGCGACATCCTCTGCGCCAACCCGGCGGCCCTCGGTGGCGGCTCCGCCAAGCTCGACTCGATCTTCCCCTCGGAGCCGTTCGCCCCAGGGACGATCATCGGCGGCGCCACGCTTGCGGTGGGTGCTCCGACTCCGGACGTGAACACCCCCTGGTACGAGCTGAAGGGCGGCTATCGCGGTGGCTGCTCGTCAGCGGGCGGCGCTCACGTCCTGCAGATCTCGCCGCTGGGCGGCGCCCCGACCCTGAACCCGGTGCCGGACGCGACCTGGGGCCTGCACCTGGTCGACGCCAACATCGCCCTCGGGAACCTGGTCCGCGTGGTCGGCAAGGAGACGTCGGCTTACATGAGAAAGCAGCGCTAGAGGCGCTGGCCCGTTGGGGGCGGCGCTTACCGAGATGGCTCCGACGATCAGGCCCGTGCCGCCGATCTGGCGCGAGGCAAGGGTCCCGGTCGAATTGGCTCGATTGGTGCGAGACCCGGTCTGGAGCGGCGTCGGGATCCCGCGCGGCGCCGGAGCCCCCGTGCTGCTGGTTTGCGGCTTTCTCGCCGGCGACCCGTCGCTGACCACGATGGCCCGCTGGTTGGCGCGGATCGGGCACCGGCCGGTGCGGGCCGGTCTGCGCTGGAACGTGGATTGCATGGGTGAGACGGTGGACCGGCTGGAGCGGCGGGCGGCGGAGCTGGCTCGGGAGTCCGGCCGCCGCATCGCGGTTGTCGGCCAGAGCCGCGGCGGCTCCTGTGCTCGGGCGCTGGCGGTGCGCCGGCCTGACCTGATCGAACGCGTGGTCACGCTCGGGAGCCCGCTCGCCGACCAGCTCGACGTTCACCCGACGGTGTGGGCGCAGGCCCATCTGGTCGGGATCCTCGGCACGCTCGGGGTCCCGGGCCTGTTCGGCGCCTCCTGCCGAAGCGGGCCGTGTTGCGCCGCCGTCAATGGAGAGCTCTGCGCCGAGCTCCCGGCGGAGGTCGAGCTGACCTCGGTCTACTCACGCTCGGACGGGATCGTTCGCTGGCGCTCCTGCCTCGATCCGGAGGCAGAGCAGGTCGAGGTCGACGCCAGCCACATCGGCATGGCCGTGAGCGCGCCGGTCTACCGGGCGGTTGCCCATGCGCTGGTGTGAGACGCGCTAGGCCGGCGCCCTCGCTCAAATCGTTTACCCTATTTTGGGGACCAAGTCATGAGCAGGGAAGCGATACACGGGGGAAGGCTGGGCATCGGATTGGCGCTGGTCGCGCTTCTGCTCGCCGCCGGGTTCGCGGCGATCGCTCCGGCGAAGCCTCATAGGCCGAAGACGGCGACCAAGCGGGTCAGCGTTCGCTCGAACGGCTCGGAGGTCAACTCCGACAATGACTTCGGCGCGGTCTCGGGCAATGGCCGCTTCGTCACCTTCGAGTCCACCGGCAAGTTCACCAAGGGCGACGGCACGGCAAGCGAGGACGTCTTCCGCCACGACCGCAAGACCGGCAAGACCCGCCGGGTCAGCCTCAACTCGAACGGCAAGCAGGTACCCGGCGGAGGTGCCAATGACTCGGCGATCTCCAGGGACGGCCGCTTCGTCGCCTTCCATGCCGCCGGAGCCTTCGTGCCGGGGGACGGAAACGGCAAGGACGACATCTACGTCAAGGACATGAAGACCGGCAAGGTCCGGCGTGCAAGCGTCCTCTCCAACGGCTCTGAGCTCCCCTACGACAGCCTTCACCCGGCAATCTCCGGTAACGGCCGCTACGTCGCCTTCGACTCCGAGGGCCCATTCGTCGGCGCCGACACCAACGGGATCTCTGACGTCTTCCGCCACGACATGGAAACGGGGAAAACGATCCGGGTCGACTTACGTTCCGACGGCTCCCAGTCGGCGATGGACATTTACGGTTTCGGCGCCAGCGAGGACCCGAGCATCTCGGCCCACGGCAATGTGGTGGCATACGAGTCGACCGACAGTCCAATGACTCCGCAGAGCGACTTCGGATTCTTCGGCGACACCGATGTCTACGTGCGAAACGTGAAGAAGGGCACCACCGTCCGGGTCAGCCTCAAGGGCGACGGCAGCGAGGCGAACAGCACAAACAACCAGACCAACAGGTTCCCGGCGGTCTCAGGGAACGGGAAGTTCGTCGCCTTCAGCGCCGACGAGGCCGGCCCCTTCATCACCGGCGACACAAACAACCGATGGGACGTCTACGTCAAGAACCTGGCGAGCGGGGCGATCGCCCGGGTCAGCGTCAAGTCGAACGGCGACGAGTCCAACGACAACAGCGGCATTGACGCTCCGGCGGCGATCTCGGGCGACGGTCTGCGGGTCGCGTTTGAGTCCTATGCCCAGCTGGTGCCCTCGGACACCAACATCTTCCGCGACATCTATATCCGGGACCGCAAGGCGCAGAGGACGATCAGGGCGAGCATCACGACCAAGCGCAAGCAGGTGGATGGCTTCTCGCATCAGCTTCCGACGCTCTCTGCCGACGGTCACTGGATCGCCTTCTCCTCGCAGGGCAAGTTCACGGGCGGCGACTCGGGCGTCGACTTCGACGTCTTCGAGCGCGGCCCGATCCGCTAGCCGTAGAGCGCTTCGAAGCGCTCCGCGTAGCGCTCGTTGATCACGTTGCGCTTCACCTTCAGGGTCGGGGTCAGCTCCCCCGCCTCCTGGGAGAGGTCCTGCTCGAGGATGAAGAACTTCTTGATCTGCTCGACCTGGGCGTAGTTGGCATTGGCGCGATCGAGCTCGACCTGGATCAGCTCGATCACCTGCTCTTCGTCAGCTAACTCGGCGATCGTGGTGGGCAGGCCCTGCTCCTCGGCCCAGGGGAGGATCTCCTCCTCGTCGAGGGTGATCAGCGCGGTCGGGAAGGGCCTGCGATCGCCGTGCATGATCGCCTGTGAGATCCAGCGCGACTGCTTCAGGTCGTTCTCGATGTTGGCGGGGGTCAGGTTCTTGCCACCCGCGGTGATGATGATGTCCTTCTTGCGACCGGTGATCCTCAGGTAGCCGTCCTCGTCGAGGCTGCCGAGGTCGCCGGTATGGAACCAGCCGTCCTCGTCCTTGGCCTCCGCTGTCGCATCCGGGTTGCCCCAGTACTCGCGGAACACGTTCGGCCCCCGCATCAGCACCTCGCCGTCGTCCGCGATCCTGATCTCGACCCCGGGCATCGGCTGGCCGACCGTCCCGACTCTATGGGCGTCGAGCCGGTTGACGGTTCCGACACCGTTGGTCTCGGTCAGCCCGTAGCCCTCCAGGACCGGCACCCCGGCGGCGAGGAAGAAGCTGAGGATCTCGGGGGCGATCGGCGCGGCGCCGCTGACCGCACGGCGAACCTGGCCGCCGAAAATCGCACGCACCTTCGAGAAGAGCGCTTCGTCGGCTTCCTCGTAGGCGGCCCGGACGTCCTCGGGGACCTCCTCGCCGGCTTCCTCGAGCTCGCGCACCCGCAGTCCGAGCTTCACGGCGCCCTCGATCTGGCCCGGCTCGCCCTGGGAGGTGACGAGCGTGTAGAGCTTTTCGAAGATCCGCGGGACGGAGGGGAAGTAGGTCGGATGGGTCTCGGTGAGCTCGGGGATCACCGCCTTGGTGTCGCCGCCGAAATAGACGATCGTGGCGCCGACCTCGAAGGAGCCGACCTGCACCGTCTGGGCGAAGACGTGGGCGAGCGGCAGGAAGAGGTAGGAGACCTCGTCGTCGCCGATGAACTCGAGCTCGTGGATCATCGGCCCGAGCGAGGCGCAGTTGAGGTGGGTGAGGACACAGCCCTTCGGCGGTCCGGTGGTCCCGGAGGTATAGATGATCACGCAGGGGTCCTCGAGCCTGGCAGCTCCGGCGCGTCGTTCCAGCTCGGCCGCGTCGCCGGCACGGCCGCGCTCGCGCAGCTCCTCCAGGGTGAGCTCGGTGTCGGCGAAGCCGATCACCTGGCGCAGGTCGGGCAGCCGCTCGCGGACCTGCTCGAGCTTGGCGATCTGGGCGGCGTTCTCGCAGATCGCAACCACCGCGCCCGAGTTGCCCGCCACCCACTCACACTCCTTGGGGGAGTTGGTCGGGTAGATCGGAACCACTACGGCGCCCGCCGCCGAAACCGCGAAGCATGCGTAGGTCCATTCGGGAGAGGTGTCGGCGAGGATGCAGACCCTCTCGCCGGGCTCGACCCCGAGGTCGATCAGGCCGAGGGCGATTTCCCGCACGATCACCTCGACCTCGTCGTAGCTGACCTCGCGCCACTCGCCGTCGGAGACCTTGCGGCGGATCGCGGTCGCAGCACCGAAGCTGGCGGCGGCGCGGGTTGCGATGTCGGCGATCGTGTGCTCGACCGGGGGCAGCTCGGGCCCGGCGGTGCTCCTGGTCACGCTGGCTTCCATCTCTCCTCCTCCGTCGGCTGCCGGCACTGGTGAATGACTTGGATGATCCCGACTCTCGCAGGCTCGCGGGTAATGCTCAAGCCGGCCACCGTCGCAACCGATGAAACGGCGTGGCACGAATCCTCCTGCCTTCCCTGCTGGCGCTCGGCGCGGCGGGCCTCGCGGTCCACGCCGTGCACGGAGCGGTCGTCCCCGATCCCGGGGCCGACACCGCGATCGCCGACTGGCTGTACTGCTCTCTGTTCGCGCTGGCCGCGGCGGGCTGCGCTCTGCGCGCCCTCCGCGAGCGGCGCAGCGGCGGAAGGGCGCTGCCCTGGGGGACTGCTGCTGCGGGCGTCGTCCTCTGGGCGGCGGCCGAGGTCAGCTTCCGCCTCACCGAGCCGGACCCGACCGCCTCCTACCCGGTGCTCACCCAGAGCCTTCTCCTGCTCAGCTTCGCCCTCGCGACCGTGACGCTGGTTCTCCTGGCCCGAGAGCGGATCGACGGCTTCCACAAGGGTCTGGCGCTAGACGGGCTGATCGGCGGCCTGGCGATCTCCTCGATCGCCGCAAGCCTGCTCTTCCCGGTTTCCTCCGGCAGCTCGATAGCCCAGTCGGGGCCGCCGGCGGTCTTCCTCCTCGCAGACCTCGCGATCCTCGCACTGGTCGTCGTCAGCATCGCGCTGACCGGCTGGCGCCCCGGGCGCTGCTGGGCGCTGATCTCGGCGGGGATCCTCTTCAACACCGCCGGCAACATCGTTCTGGTGCAGGCGACCAACGCCGGAAGCTTCGAGCGGGGCAGCCCGGTCGACACCCTCTATCTCTCCTCGGCGCTGCTGCTCGGGCTCGCGACCCTGTTCCCGATCCGCCCGGTGGTAACCCGGCACGCCGACGACGCCCGGCGGGTGATCGCCCCGCTGGTCTCCGCCCTGGTCGCGCTCGCCCTGCTCTGCGCAGCCGCCTTCACCGCGATCGCCCCCGTCGCCGTGTTGCTCGCCGCCGCGACGATCGCCCTCGTTGTGCTCCGCACCGCGCTGGCGTTCCGAGACAACCAGCGTTTGCTCGAGGCCCGCCAGCGCGACGCGCTCAGCGACGGGCTCACCGGCCTCGGCAACCGCCGCAAGCTGATGGCGGACCTGGAGCGCACGATGGCGGAAGTGAGAGAGGGCAAGCTGCACAGCCTGATCCTCTTCGATCTCGACGGCTTCAAGCGCTACAACGACACCTTTGGCCATCCCGCCGGGGACACCCTGCTGGCGCGGCTGGGCGCCAATCTGAGCGCCACCGTCTCCCCCCATGGTGCGGCTTACCGGGTCGGCGGCGACGAGTTCTGCGCGATCGTCCGCACTGACGACCTCAAGGAGCAGGTGATCGTCGCCGGCGCCTGCGAGGCGCTCTCCGACAGCGGCAGCGGCTTCTCGATCCGTCCATCGTTCGGCGCCGTCGCGCTCGGCCGTGACGCCGAAAGCTCCTCCCAGGCGCTGCATCTCGCCGACCAGAGAATGTACGCGCACAAGCAGGGGAGGCCCGGCTCGGTGACCCGCGAGGCCCGGGCGGTCCTGCTCAGCATCCTCTCCGAGCGCGAGCCGACCCTCGACGAGCACCTTCAAGCGGTGGCGCGCCTGGCCCAACTCGTCGGGGAGGACCTCGGCCTCGAAAACGAGGAGCGCGACGTCGTCGTCCGGGCCGCGGAGCTGCACGACATCGGCAAGATGGCGATGCCCGACTCGATCCTCCGCAAGCCGGGGCCGCTGACCGAGTCGGAGTGGGAGATCATGCGGCGCCACACGGTGGTCGGCGAGCGCATCCTCTCCTCCGTCCCCGCCCTGGGACCGGTGGCCACGGTGGTGCGCTCGACCCACGAGAGGATCGACGGCGAGGGATACCCGGATGGTCTGGCGGGCGAGCAGATCCCGCTCGGCTCGCGGATCGTCTTCGTCTGTGACGCCTACAACGCGATGCGCACCGAGCGCGCATACGACAGCGCCCACACGCACCAGGATGCCGTGGCCGAGCTGCGCCGCTGCGCCGGGACCAAGTTCGATCCGGTGGTGGTCGAGGCGCTCTGCCGGATAGTGCCGGAGTTCATGCGGGTCGGGGATCCCCGAGGTGAGGAAGCCGATCCGCGATCCGGGATCGCCGAGCTCCGCGCACGCGGTCTGCGGAGCTGAGCGCGCCCCCCCGGCTCAGCCGGTCGCCGCGGAGGCGGCGGTGACCTCCGGCTCCGGGGGTTCGTCTGCCTCGGCCCGTCCCCGCCTCAGGGCCAGCCCGACCTGCGGGTAGACCAGCGTGGAGATGATCGCGGCGCCGACCAGGGCGGCGGAGGTGGTCGTCCGCATGTGGCCCTGCTCGACCGCGATCGTCGTGATCGCGACGACGAGCGGCAGTTCGGTGGCCGAGAAGAAGCTGAGGGCGACCCGATCGCGTCGATCCAGCCGGCCGCGGTAGAGCAGCATCGCCGGAGTGCCGCGCACGATGAGGAAGAGAGCCAGGAAGAGCGGCAGCTTCAGAAGCGCCGAGCTGTTGTTCAGCAGCGCGTCGAGATTGAATGTGATGCCGCTGGTGACGAAGAAGAAGGGGATCAGGAAGCCGAAGCCGACGGCGGTCAGCTTCGACTCGAAGACCTCGACCTCGTACCCCCGCAAGGCAACCCGGGTGATCAGCCCCGCGACGAATCCGCCGAGCAGGATGTCGAGGCCGAGGCTCGACGCTATCGCGACCAGGCCGAAGACCAGCACCACGGCGATCCGCACCGCAAGCTGGCTGCTCGACTCCAGGGTGGCTTCCAGCATCCTCCATCCGGGGGTCACCAGTCGCACCGAGACCAGGGCGATCGCGATCGCCAGCGCGACGAAGGCGAGCAGGATCAGCGCCTCTTTGGCCGGCTGGCCGGCCGAGAGGACCAGGGTGATCAGCAGAATCGGCCCGAACTCGCCCATCGCGCCGGCGGCGAGCAGGTCGGTGCCGAAGCGGGTCCTCAGCTCCCCGTTGTCCCGCAGGATCGGGATCAGGGTGCCGATCGCGGTGGTCGCCATCGCGGAGCCCGTGTAGAGGAAGGAGATCACCACTCCGGCTGCGGCGAGCACTCCCCCGATCGCATAGGCGAGTCCGACAGAGAGGGCCCATCCGATCGCTCCGAGACGCAGGGGCTTCCCCTCGATCCGATCGAAGTCGATCTCGTAGCCGGCGAAGAAGAACAGCATCCCGAGGCCGAGATTCGAGAAGAAGTCGATGAACTTGTCGGCACCGGCGATGTCGAGCAGATCGGGACCGATCAGGATTCCGAGCAGCAGCTCGAGGACCACCACCGGCGGCACCAGGCGGCCCGGCACGGAGGCGACGATCAGCGCGGCGATCGCCGCCACCGCGACGATGATGAAGAAGGAACCGGTGTCGATCGAGATCATCGGACCCGATCGGTCCTGAGCTAGGTCGGCTCGCCCGAGATCCCGAGGGTGGCGGCGATCTCCTCGACCGCGGTCCTCTCGGCATCGCTGACCCGCTCCCCGCTCAGCCCCAGGAAGCCTTCCCGGTGGGCCTCGGCGACACGCTCCGAAAGGCCGACGATGAAGCGCTTGTACTCCTTAACCTCCTCGGGCGTCGCCTTTGCCTCCAGTACGGCGACGGCCTCGCGAAGGTTCTGCAGGTTGTGCTCCTTCAGCTCTTCTTTCGACCCTGTCCGGGTGCGATCGACCTCGGGCTTGGTCGAGACGACCTCGTCCAGAAGCTGGCTCTCCCCGTGGTGCTGGCGCGCCTCGGTGTAGGCCTTGGCCATCGAGAAGCTCTCCCGGATCGAGCCACCGCCCTGGGCGGTGATCACGATCATCCCTGCGCTCGGTGGCGCCTCGAGTACCTGCCGCCACTCCTCCTCGGTGAAGTCCGTCTTGCCAGTCATCCACTCTCCTTCCGGCCGGGCCCCGGCCAGGCTGATCGCCGCTTGCGGGTGCGGGCGAGATACTAAGCGCGTGACCGGCAGCGTGGAGATCGGCCCCGAGGGCCTCGGCCCCGGCGAGGTGATCGCCGTCGCGCGACAGGGGGCCTCCGCGACTCTGGGCGCCGCGGCGCGCGAGGCGATGGAGCGAAGCGCCGAGATCGTCGAGCGGCTCGCCGCATCCGAGGAGCCCGCATACGGAGTCTCCACCGGGTTCGGCTCGCTTGCACTGACCCGGATCCCGGCAGACCAGCGCAAGGAGCTGCAGCGGGCGCTGATCCGCTCCCACGCCGCCGGCATGGGCCCGGCCGTCGAGGCGGAGGTGGTGCGGGCGATGATGCTGCTCCGCGCCCGCACCCTGGCGATGGGCTTCTCCGGCGCCCGCCCGGTGCTGGTCGAGACGATCCTGGCCCTGCTCGAGGCCGGGCTCAGCCCGGTCGTCCCCGAGCACGGATCGCTCGGGGCCAGCGGCGACCTTGCCCCGCTCGCCCACTGCGCGCTGGCCCTGATCGGGGAAGGCGAGGTGACCGACCGGGACGGCGCCCCGCTGGCGGCAGCGGAGGCGATGCTCGACGCCGGGATCGAGCCCGTCACCCTGAGGGCGAAGGAGGGCCTGGCGCTGATCAACGGCACCGACGGGATCCTCGGGATGCTCGTGCTCGCGCTCGCCGACCTCCGCTCCCTGCTGCGGGCGGCGGAGATCGCCGCGGCGATGTCGGTCGAGGCGCTGCTCGGCACGGATCGCGCCTTTGCCCGCGACCTGATCGCGCTGCGCCCCCAGCCCGGCCAGGCCGACAGCGCCGCAAACCTGCGGGCGCTGCTCGCCGGATCCGAGATCGTCGCCTCCCACCGCGAGGGCGACCCCAGGGTCCAGGACGCCTACTCGCTGCGCTGCGCGCCCCAGGTGGCCGGCGCGGCCCGTGACGCCCTCGCCTACGCCGAGGGCGTCGCCGGCGCCGAGCTGGAGGCCGCGATCGACAACCCGATGATCCTCCCCGACGGCAGGGTGGAGTCGTGCGGCAACTTCCATGGCGCCCCGCTCGCCCAGGCCTGCGATTTCCTGGCGATCGCCGCGGCCGACGTGGCCGCGATCGCCGAGCGACGCACCGACCGCCTCCTCGACGCCAGCCGGTCGCAAGGCCTTCCTCCGTTCCTCGCCGACGACGCAGGAGTCAACTCGGGGATGATGATCGCTCAGTACACGCAGGCCGCGATGGTCGCCGAGAGCCGTCGGCTGGCGGCGCCGGCGAGTGTCGATTCGCTGCCGACCAGCGCGATGCAGGAAGACCATGTCTCGATGGGGTGGGGCGCAGCGCGGAAGATGCGTGCCGCCGTCGTCAACCTTGCCCGGGTGGTCGCGGTGGAGGCGGCATGCGCGGCGCGCGGCCTCGACCTGCGGGCCCCATTGAGTCCGGCCGCGGGCACCGCGGCGGCACTTGGGGGCGGTGCGCGCCGCGGTGCCGGGGCCCGGGCCCGACCGCTGGCTCGGCCCGGAGCTCGCCGCGGTCGAGGCGCTGGTCGCCGGCGGCGGCCTGCTTGCCGCGGTGGAGGGCGAGATCGGCGAGCTTCGATGAGATCGGGGAGGGTCCGATGAGCCCGCCCAGGGAGATCAGGGCGCCGCGGGGCTCGGAGCTCTCCTGTCGCGGCTGGCCCCAGGAGGCGGCGCTGCGGATGCTGATGAACAACCTCGACCCGGAGGTCGCCGAGCGCCCGGAGGACCTGGTTGTCTACGGCGGAACCGGCCGCGCCGCCCGCTCCTGGGAGGCATTCGACGCGATCGTCCGCACCCTGCGCGGGCTGGCCGACGACGAGACCCTGCTGGTCCAGTCGGGAAAGCCCGTTGGCGTCTTCCGAACCCACGAGTGGGCGCCGCGGGTGCTGATCGCCAACTCGAACCTGGTCCCCGACTGGGCGAGCTGGGAGGAGTTCCGACGGCTCGAGGAGATGGGGCTGACGATGTACGGACAGATGACCGCGGGCTCGTGGATCTACATCGGCAGCCAGGGGATAGTCCAGGGCACATACGAGTGCTTCGCCGAGATCGCCCGCCGCCGCTTCGACGGCTCGCTGAAGGGGACGATCACGCTCACCGCCGGGCTGGGCGGCATGGGCGGCGCCCAGCCGCTGGCGGTGACCATGAACGGCGGCGTCGCCCTCTGTGTCGAGATCGACCAACAGCGGATCGAACGGCGGTTGGAGACCCGCTATCTCGACCAGGAGGCCGACGATCTCGAGGACGCGATCGCCCGCTGCGAGGCCGCCAAGAAGGAGGGGCGGGGGCTGAGCGTCGGCCTCTGCGCCAATGCCGCCGACGTGCTTCCCGCCCTGAGGGAGATGGGCTTCGACGCCGACATCGTCACCGACCAGACCAGCGCCCACGACCCGCTTGTCGGCTACGTCCCCAACCTGATCACCCCGGCCGAGGCGGACGAGCTGCGGGCCGCCGACCCGGAGGAGTACGTGCGCCGCTCGCGGGCTGCGATCGCAGCTCACTGCGCGGCGATGGTCGGCTTCCTCGACGACGGCGCCGAGGTCTTCGACTACGGAAACAGCCTCCGGGCCGAGGCCCTGCTCGGCGGCTTCGAGCGCGCCTTCGCCTACCCCGGGTTCGTGCCCGCCTACATCCGGCCGCTGTTCTGCGAGGGCAAGGGACCGTTCCGCTGGGTGGCGCTCTCCGGCGAGGAGTCGGATATCGCCGCCACGGACCGGGCGGTGCTCGAGGAGATCCCGGGGGACCCCGGGCTGAAGCGCTGGATGCGGCTGGCCGGCGAGCGGATCGCGTTCCAGGGCCTGCCCGCCCGGATCTGCTGGGCCGGCTACGGGGAACGCCACCGCCTCGGCCTGCGCTTCAACGAGATGGTTCGCTCGGGCGAGCTGAAGGGACCGATCGTGATCGGCCGCGACCACCTCGACTCGGGCTCGGTCGCCTCCCCCTACCGCGAGACCGAGTCGATGGCCGACGGTTCCGACGCGATCGCCGACTGGCCCCTGCTGAACGCGCTGCTCAACACCTCGGCCGGCGCCTCCTGGGTGAGCATCCACCACGGCGGCGGGGTGGGCATCGGGCGCTCGATCCATGCCGGGATGGTCTGCGTCGCGGACGGCACCGACCTCGCCGCGGAGAAGCTCGAGCGGGTTCTGACCGCTGATCCGGGCAGCGGTGTGATCCGCCACGTGGACGCCGGGTATGAGCGGGCGAGCGAGGTCGCCGCCCAGCGCGGCGTCCGCGTCCCGATGGAAGAAGCGGAATTAGGCAATTGAGCGTCCGCGAGATCGTCACCATCGGCGACCCGGTGCTGCGGGAGCGCAGCCGCGAGGTGCCGGAGTCCGAGGTCAGCTCGGAAGAAGTGCAAACGCTGATCGACGACCTGATCGAGACGATGCGCTCGGCGGGCGGCGCCGGGCTGGCTGCCAACCAGGTGGGCGAGACCCTGCGGGTCGCGGTGGCCGAGGTCGACGGATCGAATCCTCGCTACCCCTACAAGCCGCCCTTCCCGCTGACCGTGATGCTCAATCCCGAGGTCGAGCCGCTCGGCGCCGGGACGCTATTGATCAACGAGGGCTGCCTCTCGATCCCCGACCTGCGCGGCGACGTCGAGCGCCATCTTGCGATCCGTTTGCGCTACACCGACCGCGACGGGGAGCGGCGAGAACAGGTGGCCGAAGGGCTTACCGCCGGGACCTTTCAGCACGAGGTCGACCACCTCGACGGGGTGCTGGTTCTCGACCGCGCCGACCCTCGCTCCCTGGCCACCTGGGAGCAGTTCGAGCGCCATGGGCTGGATGCCTTCCTGGCGCGCATCGCCCCCTACGCCAGGGAGCCGGGATGAGCTCCTATTGGTGCGAGCTGGCCTGGCGTGGGGAGGAGGAGGCCGAGCCGGGCGTTGTGATCGAGACCGACGGCGAGCGAATCTCCGCGGTCGGCAGCTCGGCGGCCCCCCCGGCCGGCGCCACCCGTCTCGACGGGATAACCATCCCGGGCCTCGCAAACACTCACTCTCACGCCTTCCAGCGGGCGATCCGCGGCCGCACCCAGTCCGCCGGGCGGGGGGATTTCTGGACCTGGCGCGAGCGGATGTACGCGGCGGCCGAGAACCTCGACCCGGACACATACCTCCCCCTGGCGCGGGCGACCTTCGCCGAGATGGCGGAGGCCGGGATCACCGCGGTGGGCGAGTTCCACTACCTCCACCACGGCCCGGGCGGTCGGCGCTACGAGGATCCCAACGCGATGGGAAAAACGGTGATCGAGGCAGCCGCGGCCGCCGGGATCCGGGTGACGCTGATCGACGCCTGCTACCTGCACGGCGGCATTGGGCGGGAACCCGCAGGGGCGCAGCTACGGTTTTCTGACGGCAGCGCCTCGGCCTGGGCCGAGCGGGTCGAGCGGCTGCATCCGGGGCCCGGCGCACGGGTCGGCGCCGCCATCCACAGCGTCCGGGCAGTCGATCCGGACGCGGCGGCCGAGGTCGCCGGTTGGGCCCGGCAGCGGCGGGCTCCGCTTCACGCCCACCTCTCCGAGCAACCTGCCGAGAACGAGCAGTGCCTCCGCGAGCACGGGATTACCCCGGCCGCGCTGCTGGCAGGAGCGGGCGCGGTCGATGACCGCTTCACCGCGATCCACGCGACTCACCTTGCCGAGGAAGATTTCAGCCTCCTCGGCGAGGCCGGAGCGTCGGTCTGCCTCTGCCCGACGACCGAGCGAGACCTCGCCGACGGCGTCGGTCCGGCGGCGCGTCTCGGCCGGGTGGGGACGCCGCTTTGCCTCGGCAGCGACTCCAATGCCGTGATCGACCTCTTTGAGGAGGCCCGGGCGATGGAGATGGACGAGCGGCTGGTGACCGGCGCGCGGGGTCACCACCGCCCCGCCGCCCTGCTGCGGGCCGCGACCTCGTCGGGGCACGGGGCGCTCGGCTGGCCCGAGGCCGGGCGGATCGAGCCGGGCGCAATCGCCGATCTGGTGACGGTCGGGCTCGACTCGGTGCGCCTCGCAGGCACGGAGCGGGCCGACGCGCTGGGCTCGGTCGTCTTCGCCGGCGCCGCCGAGGACGTCCGCACGGTCCTCTGCGGCGGGCGGGAAATCGTCCGCGACGGAAGGCACGTCTCTCTCGACGTCGCCGCCGAGCTGGAGAGCGCGATCGAGGCGGTGGGCCGTTGAGCGCCATGGTCATCGACAACATCGGTGTCCTGGTCACGAACGATCCCGGGGCGGGGGAGGGGCCGCTCGGGATCGTCCGGGGCGCCGCCCTGCTGATCGAGGGCGGGGAGGTGGCGGCGATCGAGGCTCCCGGCGCTGCTGCCGACGAGCGGATCGACGCCGACGGCCGGGCGGTGATCCCGGGCTTCGTCGACAGCCACACCCACCTCGTCTTCGCCGGCGATCGCTCCCAGGAGTTCGCGGCCCGGATGGCTGGGCAGCCCTACCGGGCGGGGGGCATCTGGGTCAGCACCGAGGCGACCAGGGCGGCGGGCGAGGGTGAGCTGGAGGCGCTCACCGCCGCCCGCCGCCGCGAAGGGCTGCGGGCCGGGATAACCCACGCCGAGATCAAGTCCGGCTACGGCCTCGACGTCGCCACCGAGAGGCTCTGCTGCGAGGTCGCCGGCCGCTTCACCGACGACGTCACTTTCCTCGGCGCCCACGTCGTCCCGGCAGAGTACGAAGGGCGTGTCGAGGAGTACATCGAGCTCGTCTGCGGGGCAATGCTCGACGCCTGCGCGCCGCTCTCGCGCTGGATCGACGTCTTTTGCGAGCGGGGGGCCTTCGACGTCGACCAGTGCCGCGCCGTGCTAGAGGCCGGCCGCGACGCCGGGCTGGGAATGCGGGTCCACGGCAATCAGCTCGGCGAGGGCCCGGGGGTCGCCCTGGCGGTCGAGCTCGGTGCCGCCTCCGTCGATCACTGCACCTACCTCTCAGATGCCGACGTCGAAGCTCTGGCCGGCGGCGAGACGGTGGCCACCTTCCTCCCGGCGACCGACTTCTCGACCCGCCAGCCTTACCCCGACGCCCGTCGCGTGATCGACGCCGGCGCCCCAGTGGCGATCGCCACCAACACCAACCCGGGTTCGAGCAACACGACGTCGATGAGCTTCTGCATCGCGCTGGCCGTGCGCGACATGGGGATGAGCGCCGACGAGGCCCTCGCCGCAGCGACCCTGGGCGGCGCAAGGGCGCTACGGCGAGATGACATCGGTCGCCTCGCTCCGGGGTCGCGGGCCGACGCGGTAGTCCTCGACGCCGCTTCCCACACCGACCTCGTCTACCGGCCGGGGGTGCCTTTGATCGCGACGACGATCTCCCGTGGCCGGGTCGCCTGGCAAACGGAGGGTTGCTGACCCCGCCGTGTCCGCTCCACGCTGACCTGGGATCTTCAGGTGCATTCAGGGCAGGCGGGCGACAGGGGGGATAATTCCTGCGATGGCAGACGCCGAGACCCTGAGTGCGCTCGACGCCACCTTCCTCGAGCTCGAGGAAGCGGACGACAGCGCTCACATGCACATCGGGGGGATGATGGTCTTCGACGCCCTCCCAGAGGGTGGCGCCCCCGCACCGGACGCGGTCGCCCGCCGCCTCACCAGCAGGCTCGGTGGCCTGCCCCGGTACCGCCAGCGTCTCTCGGAGCCGCACACCGGCGGCATCCATTGGCCAAGTTGGCAGCGCGACCCCGATTTCGACATCACCAGGCACATTCGGCGCGCCGCGATCGCCTCTCCGGGGGGAGAGGCCGAGCTACTCGACTGGGCCGGCGAGTACTTCTCCCAGCGGCTCGATCGTCGCCGGCCACTCTGGGACCTGGTCGTCTTGGAGGGCCTCTCGGGCGGGTGCTGGGCGCTCGTCAGCAAGACCCATCACTGCATGGTCGACGGGGTCGGCTCGGTCAGCGCCACAAACCTCCTACTCGACGCGGAGCCGGTCCCACCGGGGGGGCCTGAGGTCGGTGAGCCGCTCCCCGAAGACGGCGGCGAGGCCGAGCGATCAGGAGGGATTGGCGACGCGACGCGCTCGCTCGCTACCGGCGCGATCGGGGTGGCGGGCGGCGCGGCGCGGCTCCCCTTCCGCCTGGCGCGCGCCGGCGCCGGTGTGCTCGCGCATCCGGAGCGCGCCCGCGACGCGCTCGAGCGATCCCGAGCGGTAGTCGAGCTGATGGTCCGCGATGAGATCGATGCCGCTCCCCACACGAGCCTCAACGAGCCGATCGGGGCCCACCGCCGCCTGGCCCTGATGAGCCTGCCCATGGAAGAGCTCAAGCAGATCTACCGCACCTACGGCGGGACCCTGAACGACGTCGTCCTCGCGATAGCCGCCGGTGGCTTCCGTGACCTCTTCGAAGAGCGCGGCGAGCCGCAACCCGAGCACGGGCTGAGGGCGATGGTGCCGGTGAACATCAGGGCCGCCTCCGAGCATCTGGAGCTCGGAAACCAGGTCAGCTCCCTGTTCGTCCACCTTCCCGTCTCCGAAGCGGACCCCCTCCGCCGCTACCGGGCCCAGGTCAAGGAAACCGAGGCGCTGAAGGCTGGAAGTCAGGGCATGGGGTCGAAGACGCTGGTCGACGTAGCCGCCCTTGCCCCGCCGGCGATCCACAGCTTTCTCGCCAGGTCGCTTTTCGCGACCCGCCTCTTCAACGTCACCATCACCAACGTCCCGGGGCCGCCGCAGACGCTGTACGCGTTCGGCTCGCGGATGCAGGCCGTCTGGCCGCTTGTACCGATCGCCGCCGAGCATGCCGTGGGGATCGCCGTGTTCAGCTACGCCGGCGATCTCTTCTTCTGCGTAAACGCCGATCGGGACAGCACAGCCGATTTGCCGGTGCTGCGCAATGGGATGCATCGCGCCTTCCGGGATCTGAGCCAGCGCGCTGGAGCCGAGGTCGATCGGGTCCGGGGTTGATCCTGCACTTCGACCGACCGCCGTCACTTGCGGGGGCGAGGCACGACGATCACCGGGCAGCGGGCGGCGCGGATCATCATCGAGGAGGTGCTTCCCAGCAGCACGCTGCGGAGCGGCCCGTAGCCGCGCGACCCCATTACCAGCAGGTCGATCCCCTGCTCGCACTGGCTCAGCAGCTCGGGCACCGGGTTGCCGTGGCAGACAACTGGGAGTGCCCGCACCTCATTCGGGAGACCGGCCGCCGCGTCGTGGATCGCGTCGCGGAAACCCGCGCGGGCGACGGAGGCGGCCTGCTGCACCTGGCCACCGGCCGCGTCCGGCGCGCTGGCGTTGAGCACCCCGATCACCCGGACCGTCGCGGCGGCCCTGAGCGCAAGCTCGCCGGCGAGCTCGAGGGCGATCCGTGCCTCTGCCGAGTCGTCGAAGGCGGCCCCGAGCACCCGCAGGCTGTAGTCGGAGCGCGCCAGTCCGCGCGGGGCGACGGCCACCGGGCGGGGCGAGCCGTGGAGCATCGGCTCGACCACGCTGCCGGGCATCACCTGTCCGAAGCCGCCGCGATGGCTGGAGCCGAGGACCACAATCGCGTCGGGACTCTCGACGGCGAGCCCGTAGAGAGCCTTCGCCGGCGAATCGCCCGACAGCGCGCACGGCTCCACATCGACTCCCTCGATCGAGGAGGCGACAGTCGCGAGTTCCGCCCGCAGCGGCGGCCCGGCGAAGGCTCGGGCCACGATCAGCGTGGCCCTCGTCACCGTCGCAAGCGCCACTCCCAGGGCGAGCGCGTCCTGCCCACGCTCCGACCCGTCGTAGCCGACGATGACCTTCCCGACCTCCGTCACCCGCGGCAGGCTAACGTGGCGGAGCGGAGGTAGAGACGGATGCGGGTGATCGAACGTGACGCACTTGACGATCTCCTCGGCGCCCTCCGGCGCCGCGGCTACCGCACGGTGGGCCCGGTGCTGCGCGACGCGGCGATCGTCTACGACGAGATCTCCACATCGGCTGACCTCCCTCAGGGGTGGACCGATCGCCAGGACGGAGGCACGTATCGGGTCGAGGCCCGCTCCGATGATGCGCTGTTCGGATACGTCGTCGGGCCGCACTCATGGAAGCGCTTTCTGCATCCGCCGCGGCTGCGGCTGTTCAAGGCGCGCCGCAACGGCGGGAAGTCCGGATTCGAGGTGTCCGAGGAGCCCGAGGAGGAGGCGCCGCGCTACGCCTTCATCGGAGTGCGCTCCTGCGAGCTGCACGCGATCGCGATCCAGGACCGTGTGATGGCCGGCGGATCGTTCCCCGACCCGCATACGTCTCCCGCCGCGAGGGGGCCTTCATCGTCGCCGTCAACTGCGGCGAGGCCGGCGGAACCTGTTTCTGTGTCTCGATGGACACCGGGCCCCGCGCCGGCTCCGGCTTCGACCTGGCGCTGACCGAGGTGATCGAGGAGGGGCGTCACTACTTCACTGTCGAGACGGGAAGCGAGGCCGGGGAGGAGGTGATGGCCGAGGTCGCAAGCACTGCCGCCCGATCGGTTGAGCGGGAGGCATCCCTTGCCGCCAGCGCCCGGGCGGCGGCCCAGATGGGCCGCGAGCTCGAGACCGATGGGCTGCGCGAGCTGCTGCAGCGAAACCTCGAGCATCCCCGCTGGGACGAGGTCTCCGAGCGCTGTCTGACCTGCGGCAACTGCACGATGGTCTGCCCGACCTGCTTCTGCACGAGCGTCGAGGACGTCACCGACGTCTCCGGGGAGGAGGCCGAGCGCTGGAGGGAGTGGGACTCCTGCTTCACCCTCGACTTCTCCCATCTCGGGGATGGCAGCGTTCGCTCCAGCTCCCGATCCCGATACAGGCAGTGGATGACCCACAAGCTGGGGACCTGGTGGGATCAGTTCGGCACCTCTGGGTGCGTCGGCTGTGGCCGCTGCATCACCTGGTGCCCAGTGGCGATAGACATCACCGAGGAGGCGGCCGCGATCCGCGCAACCGACGGCGCCACCCGGGGGAAGGAGCACCAGTGAAGCTGAAGGGAATTGCCGAGTTGCTGGCCGAGATCGGCCCGTTCGACCACCTCGGAGCAGACCATCTGGAGCTGATCGCCGGCTGCGGCAGCAATGTCAGCCTCGACGAGGGAAGCCATCTGTTCAGCGAGGGCGACCCGGCCGAAACTTTCTACGTCGTCCGCCACGGGCGGGTCGCGCTGGAGATCTTCGTTCCCGGCCGGGGCCCGGTGACGGTGGAGACGATCGGCCCGGGCGAGGTGATCGGCTGGTCCTGGCTGTTCGAGCCCTACCGTTGGCACATGGACGCCCGCGTCGCCGAGCACGGCTCTGCTATCGCCTTCGACGGCGCCTGCCTGCGCGGCAAGTGCGAATCGGACCACGACCTCGGATACGAGTTGATGAAACAGTTCGCGACGTTGCTGATCGACCGTATGCAGGCGACGCGTCTGCGGCTCCTCGACGTCTACGGGCATGCCCCAGCCGCTGCAGCAGACTGAACGCCCTCCGATCGGTGCGGGTGGCGCCGCGCCGATGGTGCCGGAGCCGTTCCGGGTCACCAGCCGCCGGCGCGAGACGCCTGATACCTGGACGCTCGAGCTCGAGCCCGTCGATGGCCCGGGGGGGATGGCCTTCGCGCCGGGCCAGTTCAACATGGTCTACGCCTTCGGGGTCGGCGAGGTGCCGATCTCGATCAGCGGCGACCCCTCCGGGGAGGGCCCGCTCGTCCACACGGTGCGGGAGGTGGGGGCCGTCTCGGCGGCGATCTGCGCCGCCGAACCGGGAGGGGTACTCGGGATTCGCGGGCCGTACGGCAGCTCGTGGCCAATCGCCGAGGCCGAGAGTGAGGACCTGGTGATCGTCGCCGGCGGCGTCGGTCTCGCTCCGCTCCGCTCAACCGTGCTGACCGCGCTCGCATTCCGCGAGCGCTTCAGGCGAGTCCTCCTCTTCTACGGGAGCCGCGAGCCCGAGCAGCTCCTCTTCCGCACCGAGTTGCAGGAGTGGACGGCCGACCCCGCGATCGAGCTGAGCGTCACGGTCGATACCGCAACCGGAGCCTGGGCCGGCGAGGTCGGGGTGGTCACGAAGCCGATCGGACGGGCCGCCCTTGACCCCGATCGGACCGTCGCGATGCTCTGTGGGCCCGAGGTGATGATGCGTTTCGCGGCGCGGGCGCTTCGAGATCGCGGCGTATCCGCGGAGCGAATCCACGTCTCGCTGGAGCGGAACATGAAGTGCGCGATCACCCAGTGCGGGCGCTGCCAGTTCGGGCCCGCCTTCATCTGCCGGGACGGACCGGTGATGCGCCTCGGCGATATCGAGGAGATCTTCGAGGTGCGGGAGCTGTGAGCGTCGGGGAGTCGGGCACCCGCCCGAAGCTGGCCGTCTGGAAGTTCGCCTCCTGCGACGGCTGCCAACTCAGCCTGCTCGACTGCGAGGACGAGATCCTCGCGCTGGCCGGCGAGGTCGAGGTCGCCTACTTCCTGGAGGCGCGGCGAGCCACCGTCGAGGGCCCCTACGACGTTTCCCTGGTCGAGGGCTCGATCACCACCGAGCACGATGCCGAGCGGATCCGCGAGGTTCGGGCGGTTTCGAAGCGCCTGGTGACGATCGGTGCTTGTGCGACCGCGGGAGGGATCCAGGCGCTGCGCAATTTCGCCGACGCGAAGGAGTTCGTCGCCGCCGTCTATGCAACACCCTCCTACATCTCCACCCTTAAGACGTCGACCCCGATCAGCGACCACGTCCAGGTCGACTACGAGCTGCAGGGTTGCCCGATCAACAAGATGCAGCTGCTCGAGGTGCTCGGCGCCCATCTCGCCGGGCGGCGCCCGGCGATCGCCGAATCGAGCGTCTGCATGGAGTGCAAGCGGGCCGGCAATGTCTGCGTGATGGTCGCCCACGGGACGCCCTGCCTGGGGCCGGTGACCCACGCTGGCTGCGGCGCGCTCTGTCCCTCTTATCACCGCGGCTGCTATGGCTGCTACGGGCCGATGGAGACTCCGAACACCGGCTCGCTGGCGGGCTGGATGCATAACCGCCTCGGCTCGGAGCGCCCCCAGCTGGCCCGCGAATTCCGCACCTTCAACGCCAACTCGCCGGCCTTCCGGGCCGAGAGCGAGAGCCAGGAGCGGGCTGCCGGTGACTGAGGCCCCGGGCGAGGAGAACGGCACCCCTGACACCCGCATCATCCGCACCCCGGCCCTGGCCCGGGTCGAGGGGGAGGGTGAGATGTACGTGCGGCTCCGCGGCTCCGAGGTGCTCGACGTGCAGCTGCGCATCTATGAGCCGCCGCGGCTGTTTGAGGCGCTGCTTCGCGGCCGCGAGCTGGGCGAGGCGGTCGACATCACCGCCAGGATCTGCGGGATCTGCCCGGTCGCCTACCAGATGAGCGCCTGCGAGGCGATGGAGGACGCGCTCGGGATCGAGGTGAACGGCCAGCTGCGCAATCTCCGGCGGCTGATCTATTGCGGAGAGTGGATCGAGAGCCACACCCTGCACCTCTACCTCCTGCACGCCCCGGATTTCCTCGGTTATGAGAGCGGCTTCGCGATGGCCGCCGAGCATGGCGAGATCGTCGAGCGGGGGTTGCGAACGAAGAAGGCCGGCAACCAGCTGATCGCGGCGATCGGCGGCCGGGAGGTCCACCCGATCAACGTCCGGGTCGGCGGCTTTTACAGGGCGCCCTCGCCCAGCGAGCTTGAGCCGCTCCGCGAGAAGCTGGAACGGGCCCGCGAGGAGGCCCTGGAGACCGTCCGCTGGACGGCGCAGCTGCCGTTCCCGGAGCTCGAGCACGACTACGAGTTCGTCTCGCTGCGGCCGGCCGAGGAGGACGAGTATCCGATCGACCGCGGCCGGATTGTCTCCTCGCGTGGAGTCGACATCGGCGCCAGCCAGTTCGACGAGGTCTTCGAGGAGATCCACGTCGAGCACTCGACCGCGCTGCATGCCCGGGTCCGTGGGCGGGGGGCGTACCTGGCGGGGCCGATGGCGCGGTTCAACCTCAACCGCGACCGCCTCTCGTCCCTTGCCGGCGAGGCGGCGGCCGAGGCGGGGATCGGCGAGGGCACCAGCAATCCTTTCAAGAGCATCGTCGTCCGCGCCGTCGAGCTCGTCTACGCGTTCGACGAAGCCCTGCGCATCATCGACGCCTACGAGCAACCCGACGCGCCGGCGGTCGAGGCGGAGGCGCGCGCCGGCGTCGGGCACGGCGTGACCGAGGCGCCTCGTGGCCTCCTCTACCACCGCTACGAGATCACCGACGACGGGCGGATCGCGGCGGCGCGGATCGTCCCGCCAACCTCTCAGAACCAGCGTTCGATCGAGGAGGACCTGGAGCGACTGGTCGCCGCCAATGCGGGCCTCGACGACGAGGAGCTTCAGCTGCGCTGCGAGCAGGCGATCCGCAACTACGACCCCTGCATCTCCTGCTCGACCCATTTCCTGCGACTCGAGATCGACCGCGATTGAGCCTCTTCGTCGGAATCGGCAATCCGATGCGCGGCGACGACGCCGCCGGGCTGCTGGTCGCGGCACGGTTGCGCGATCTCGCCCTTCCGGCCCTGCGGGTCCTCGAGCTGGAAGGCGAGCCGATCGACCTGATCGAGGTCTTCACCGGCGCCGGGACGGTGTTCGTCGCCGACGCGGTCAGCTCCGGCGCCCGGGCTGGTGCCGTCCACAAGATCGACGCCGGCGCCGCCCCCCTCCCGGCCGCGCTCGGCGGCGCCTCGACCCACGCCCTCGGCCTCGCCGATGCGATCGAGCTGGCCCGGGCTCTGGGGCGGCTGCCGCAACGCCTGATCGTCTTCGGGATCGAGGGCGGGCGCTTCGAGGCGGGATCCAGACCGCTCCCGCGGGTTGAGCGGGCCGCGGTCGAGGTCGCCGAGGAGATCGCGGCGAGGATGGAAAGCCGCACCGCGGCGGGAGTATCGTCCGGTGGGATCACGCGGGAAGATCCTCCGGCGTGAGGAAGGAGCCCCGATCTTCGAGCTGAGAATCCATGGACGTGGCGGGCAGGGAGCAGTCACCGCCGCCGAGATACTCTCGATTGCCGCCTTTCTCGAGGGCCGCCACGCGCAGGCCTTCCCGAGCTTCGGCTCAGAGCGGACCGGGGCTCCGGTGATCGCCTACTGCCGGATCGATGACCGTGAGATCCGTACACGCGAGCCGATCTCCGAGCCCGACGCGCTGATCGTCCAGGACCCGACCCTGCTGCACCAGGTCGATGTGTTCAGCGGGCTCTCCTCCGACGGGTACATCCTGATCAACTCCTCGCGGGGAATCGACGAGCTCGGTCTCGCCGACCTGAAGCAGCGCTTCCGGGCGGAGCGGATGCTCACCGTCCCGGCGACGGACCTGGCCAGAGAGCACCTCGGGAGGCCGCTTCCCAACGCGGTCCTGCTGGGCGGCTTCGCGGCACTCAGCGAGCTGATCTCGATCGATTCGGTGGCCGCCGCGATCCGCCAGAAATTCGCCGGCTCGATCGGCGAGCGCAACGTGAGCGCCGCTCAGGCCGCCTTCGAGCTCGTGCGCGACGAGCGGCGGGAGCCGGCCAGTGCTTAGGCAGGAGGAGGGATCCCGAGCGGTGGCTGAGGCGGTGGCGATGTGCCGGCCCGAGGTGATCTGCGCCTACCCGATCTCCCCCCAGACCCACATCGTCGAGCACCTCTCCGACCTGGTCAGGACCGGTGACCTGGCGCCCTGCGAGTACGTCTCGGTCGAGTCCGAGTTCGCGGCCATGTCGGTGGCGATCGGAGCCTCGGCTGCCGGAGGGCGCGCCTACACCGCGACCGCCAGCCAGGGGCTGCTCTACATGGCGGAGGCGCTGTACAACGCCTCCGGACTGGGGCTGCCGATCGTGATGACCGTGGCAAATCGGGCGATCGGCGCGCCGATAAACATCTGGAACGATCACAGCGACGCGATGTCACAGCGCGACTCCGGGTGGGTTCAGCTCTATGCGGAGACCAACCAGGAGGCGCTCGACCTGCACATCCAGGCCTACAGGCTGGCGGAGGAAATCTCGCTGCCCGTGATGGTCTGCATGGACGGGTTCATCCTCACCCACGCCTACGAGCGGGTCGATGTGCCGGAGCCCGAGCAGGTCGACGCATTCCTGCCGCCGTTCGAGCCGCGCCAGGTGCTCGACCCAGCCGACCCGGTGACGATCGGGGCGATGGTCGGTCCCGAGGCCTTCTTCGAGGTCAAGTACCTCGCCCACGCCAAGCAGATGCAGGCGCTCGACCTGATTCCGGGGATCGCCGCCGAGTTCGCCGAGGCGTTCGGGCGCGAGTCGGGGGGCCTGCTGTCCCCCTACCGCGCCGAGGACGCCGAGACGGTCGTCGTCGCACTCGGCTCGGTGCTGGGAACGATCGAGGAGACGATCGACGCGCTGCGTGAGGAGGGGGTCTCGATCGGGGCGCTCGGGATCAAGTCGTTCCGGCCGTTTCCCCTGGAGGAGGTCCGCGCGGCGTTGAGCGGCGCCGAGCGGGTGGTCGTTCTCGAGAAGGCCCTGGCGGTCGGAATCGGCGGCATCGTCTCAGCCAACGTGCGGATGGCACTGTCGGGGATTCAGCTGCACGGCTACACGGTGATCGCCGGTCTCGGCGGGCGGGCGATCACCAGGGAGTCGCTTCGAGAACTGTTCACCGACGCCGTCGCCGACCGCCTGCAGCCGCTCACCTTCCTTGACATGGACTGGGAGCTGGTCGAGCGCGAGCTGGAGCGTCTCAGGGGAGGGAAAGCATCCGGCCCCCACGAGGAGAACATGCTCAGAGACATCGGCGTCGTCGCGGCACGACCCCACTGAAGAAGGAAGACGAGGAAAAGCCATGCCCTACCAGGAGCTGAAGATGTACCAGGCGGGGACCTACGTGGTCGGCAACCGGCTGCTCGATCCCACCCAGCGCTCCGTCCAGGCGAACGCCGATCGCTCCAACGCGCTGACCTCCGGGCATCGCGCCTGCCAGGGCTGCGGCGAGGCGCTGGGGGCGCGCTATGTCCTTGACGCCGCGATGCGGGCCTCCGGCGACCGGCTGATCGCCACCAACGCGACCGGCTGCCTGGAGGTCTTTTCGACCCCATACCCGGAATCCTCGTGGCAGATGCCCTGGATCCACTCGCTGTTCGGCAACGCGCCGGCGGTCGCGACAGGAGTTGCTGCGGCGCTGAAGGCAAAGGGCCGCGAGGACGTGCGGGTGATCGGCCAGGGCGGCGACGGAGGCACGCTGGACATCGGCTTCGCCTGCCTCTCGGGTCTGTTCGAGCGAAACGACGACGTGCTCTACGTCTGCTACGACAACGAGGCCTATATGAACACCGGCGTACAGCGCTCCGGGGCGACGCCGCCCGCCGCGCGCACGGCGACCACCAAGCCGGTGGGAGAGGAGCCGGGCAACGTCTTCGGCCAGGGCAAGAACGCGCCGCTGATCGCGATGGCGCACGAGATTCCCTACGTGGCGACGGCGACCGTCTCCGAGCTCCGCGACCTGGAGGCGAAGGTGGAGCGGGCGATGGAGTTCCGCGGGGCCCGCTACCTGCACGTCTTCGTCCCCTGTCCGCTCGGCTGGGGCGCCGCCTCGCGCGACACGATCCGGATCGCCAGATTGGTCAAGGAGACCGGCCTTTTCCCCGTGTTCGAGGCCGAGAGCGGCGAGGTCACCGGCGTCTCGAAGATTCGCCGCCCGGTGCCGGTCTCCGAGTACCTGAAGCTGCAGCGACGCTATGCCCACCTGTTCGGCGAGCACGGCCGTCCCGACGTGATCGCGCGGCTGCAGGCGATCGCCGACCGCAACATCAGGCGGTTCGGGCTGCTCGCCGACGCCGAGCAGGGGCCGGAGCTGCCCGGCAGCGCCACCGACGCGGCGGAACCCTCCAGGAGGCCGGCTAGGCCGGGCGAGGACGAGGAGAGCAACCTGATGCGGCTGCTGGCCGAAACCCATCACGGGGCGCAGTAAGGGTGGCCTTGGCATGAGCGAGAAGCCCTTCGCGATAACCCTTGACGTCGGTTCCAGTCTCGCGAATAAGACCGGCAGCTGGCGCACCGAGCGCGCGGTCTACGTTGATCGCATGCCGCCCTGCAACCACGCCTGCCCGGCCGGCGAGAACATCCAGTCCTGGCTGTACGAGGCCGAGGGCGGGGGCGAGGGTTACGAGCGCGCCTGGCGCCGGATCATGGAGGAGAACCCCTTCCCTGCGATCATGGGAAGGGTCTGTTACCACCCCTGCGAGACTGACTGCAACCGGGGCAAGCTCGACGAGGCGGTGGGGATCAACTCCGTAGAAGGCTTCCTCGGCGACGAGGCGATCCGGCGGGGCTGGGCCGTGGACGCCACCGCCGAGCCTTCCGGCAAACGGGTGCTGGTGGTTGGGGCCGGGCCCTCCGGGCTCTCCGCCGCCTATCACCTGATCCGTCTCGGCCACGGCGTCACGATCCATGAGGCGGGGCCGATGGCCGGCGGGATGATGCGGTTCGGGATCCCCACCTACAGATTGCCCCGAGACCTGCTCGATGCCGAGGTGGGGCGGATCCTGGAGATGGGGGTGGAGCTGGAGCTGAACCGAAAGGTCTCCGACGTTCTCGCGAGCATGCGCGAAGGCGGCTTCGACGCCGCCTTCCTCGCGGTCGGCGCCCACATCGGCAAGCGCGCCTACATCCCCGCCGGCGAGGCAGCCCACATCCTCGACGCGGTCTCCTTGCTGCGCAGCATGGAGGGCGAGGAGAAGCCGATGCTGGGTCGTCGCGTCGTCGTCTATGGCGGTGGCGACACGGCGATGGACGTGGCACGCACCGCGAAGCGGCTCGGGGCGCAGGAGGCGGTCGTCGTCTATCGGCGGACCCGGGAGCGGATGCCGGCGCAGGACTTCGAGGTCGAGGAGGCAGAGCAGGAGGGGGTGATGATGAAGTGGCTCTCGACGATCAAGCAGGCCGACGACTCGAAGCTCGTGCTGGAGAAGATGGAGCTCGACGAGGCCGGTTTCCCGCAGCCGACCGGGGAGCTGGAGGAACTCGAGGCCGACTCGCTGGTCCTCGCCCTGGGCCAGGACGCCGACCTCTCGCTGCTCGACGGCGTGCCGGGGATCGAGGTCAACGACGGCGTCGTCGAGGTCGGGCCGAACATGATGACCGGCCACCCCGGGATCTTCGCCGGCGGCGACATGGTGCCGGCGGAGCGCACGGTCACGGTCGGGGTCGGCCACGGCAAGAAGGCGGCACGCAACATAGACGCCTGGCTGCGCGGAGAAGGGCTGCAGACACCCCAACCGCACCAGCTTGCCTCGTTCGAGACGCTCAACACCTGGTATTACGCCGACGCTCCACGAACCCATCGCGAGGAGCTGGAGCTGGCCCGCCGGACCCAGAGCTTCGACGAGGTCAAGCATCCGCTCGATCAGGCCAACGCGCTGTTCGAAGCGCGCCGCTGCCTCTCCTGCGGCAACTGCTTCTCCTGCGACAACTGCTTCGGCGTCTGTCCCGACAACGCCGTTCTGAAGCTGAGCGAGGCGGCAAGCGCCAACGTCAACGGCTACGAGATCGACCTCGACTTCTGCAAGGGCTGCGGGATGTGCGTCTCCGAGTGTCCGAGCGGCGCCATAACGATGGTCCCCGAGACGATCTAGCCAGCTAGTCAGTCGATCCCGTCTACTTGATGAACAGCATCTCCGAGTACTTGGGCAGCGGCCAGAGGTCGTCGGCGACCAGCCTCTCCAGCTGGTCTGCGATCTCGCGGACCTTCGACATCGCCGCGAGCTGGCTGTCGCGGGCGAAGACGGCCAGCTCCAGCCCGTCGAGCCCGTCCGGGTAGACGTTGGCGGTCTCGAGTTCCTTGATCGCCTCGACGAACTCGCCGACCAGCGGCCGGATCTCCTCGTCGAGAGCGCCGACCTCAGCCTCCTCGAGCAGCGCCAGGTGGCGCAGGGAAGCAGGGAGCAGCATCGTGCGGGCGATCGAGGCGGTCGTCTCGGCCTCGATGTTGGCGAGGATCGTGTACTGCTCGACCCAGACCTCATAGCGGGACTCCAGCTCGCGCTTGGAGAGCACGCCGTAATGCTCGAAGGCGGTGATCGTCTGCTCTGAGATCACCTCCGGCAGCGCGTCCGGGCTGGTTCGCAGGTTCTTCAGTCCCCGCTTCTCGGCCTCGGCGTGCCACTCCTCGGCGTAGTTGTCGCCGCCGAAGCAGACATCCTTGTTGGCCTCGTAGGCATCCCGGACCACCGCGGTCACCGCGTCGGCCAGGTCGGAGCCACCGGAGAGCTGCTTCTCGAGCGAGTCGGCCATCGAGTCGATCGCCTCGGCGACGATCGTGTTCAGCACCGTGTTGGGGAAGGCCAGCGACATGCTCGACCCGAGCGCCCGGAACTCGAACTTGTTGCCGGTGAAGGCGAAGGGGGAGGTGCGGTTGCGATCTCCGCCGTGCATCGGCAGCGGCGGCAGCACCGTTGCCCCCAGCTCCAGGATCGAGCCGGGCGTGTGGGGGTCGCCCTCGCCGGCGGAGATCGTCTCGAACACCTTGTCGAGCTCGGCCCCGAGGAAGATCGAGATGATCGCCGGGGGCGCCTCGTTTGCGCCGAGGCGGTGGTCCTGGCCGAGGTTCGCCACCGACGCCCTCAGCAGCCCCTGGTGCTTGTTGACCGCCTCGATCACGGCGGCGCAGAAGAACAGGAAGCTCATGTTTCCCGACGGGGTGTCGCCGGGCTCCATCAGGTTGGTCCCGGTGTCGGTCCTCATCGACCAGTTGTTGTGCTTGCCGGAGCCGTTCACCCCGGCGAACGGCTTTTCGTGCAGGAGGCAGACGAGCCCGTACCGGCGGGCGACGCTCTGCATCAGCTGCATGGTCAGCTGCTGGTGGTCGGAGCCGACGTTGGAGTTCTCGAAGATCGGGGCGATCTCATACTGGCCCGGGGCGACCTCGTTGTGGCGGGTCTTCACCGGGACCCCGAGCTTCCGCAGCTCGCGCTCGTAATCCATCATGTAGGCGAGCACCCGCTCGGGGATCGAGCCGAAGTAGTGGTCGTCGAGCTCGTGCCCCTTCGGCGGCTGGGCGCCGAACAGGGTTCGCCCGGTGGTCACCAGGTCGGGACGCTCGAAGTAGTACTGCTCGTCGATCAGGAAGTACTCCTGCTCGGGGCCGACCGTGGTGAAGACCCGCTGCGAGGCGTCGTCGCCGAGCAGGCGCAGGGCGCGGATCGCCGAGCGCGAGAGGGCATCCATCGAGCGCAACAGCGGTACCTTGGCGTCGAGGGCCTCGCCCGTCCAGGAGGCGAAGGCGGTCGGGATGCAGAGCAGGGCACCGTTCGGGTTCTCGAGGATGAAGGCGGGGCTGGTCGGGTCCCAGGCGGTGTAGCCGCGGGCCTCGAAAGTGGCGCGGATGCCCCCGGTCGGGAAGGAGGAGGCGTCTGGCTCGCCCTGGATCAGCTCGCTGCCGCGGAAGCGCGCGATCGCGGTCCCGTCCCCGGCGGGCTCCAGGAAGGAGTCGTGCTTTTCGGCGGTCAGTCCGGTGAGCGGCTGGAAGACGTGGGTGTAGTGGGTGGCGCCCCTCTCCAGCGCCCACTCCTTCATCGCCTCGGCGACCGCGTCCGCGAGCGAGAGGTCGAGCGCCTCGCCGCGCTCCAGCGTCGGCCTGGAGCTTCTCGTAGACCTCCGGCTGGAGGCGCTTCTTCTGCTCGGCCGGGGAGAAGACGTTGGCGCCGAACGAATGGTTGTCGAGCTGCGTCAGGTCGGGGGCGCCGATCGACTCCCCGTTCGGGCTCCACTGGGCCGCGGTCACGTTCTTCTGGCGAATCCTCGTCATTCCGGTGAAGCCTCCTACATAGAGCAGCGCGCCCAGGGACCCGAGCAAATGGTGG
>CAVRYA010000009.1:0-389718 GCA_963725315.1 uncultured Actinomycetes bacterium
TCTCCGGCTCCGCGAAAGCGGCGCCCGCCGAAGTCGAGCGCTAGGCGCCCGGGAAGACGACCGGAGCCGCGCCCAGCTCGACCAGGGCCGATTGCAGCGTGCGGCGGCCGCGATGGTGCAGCCCGTGGACCGAGCTTTCGGTCTTGCCGAGCGCGTCGGCGATCTCGATCGGCGAGAGGCCGACGATGTGGCGGAGCACCAGCACCTCGCGCTGGCCCTCGGGCAGCTCGTCGAGTGCCTGGTTTAGGTCGTTGACCCGCTCGGAGCTGATCTGTCCCTGGCCGGAGTCGCGGACCCGCACCTCCTCGGTCGGGATCGCCCGGCGAGCCCGCATCCGGTCGAGCGCGGCATTGCGCGAGACCCGCAGGATCCAGGCCGCGAAGGGGACCTCGTCCCGCGGCTCGTACTTCTTGATCACGGTCATCAGCTTGATGAAGACGTCCTGGGTTATGTCCTCGGCCTCGTGGTGGTCCTTGACGATGCTCATCACGTAGCCGAGCACGTCGGGGGCGTAGCGCACGTAGAGGAAGTGAAGCGCCTCCTTGTCGTCCTGCTTGGCCCTCGAGACGGCATCCGAGACCAGGCGGCTCTCATCGGACTCTCTGAGATCCTCATTCGGATTCCGTCGCCCGACCGGCCGGTCGGCTGTCCCTAGCCCCTGCATGCGGAAATTCCCTTCGCCCAGTTCTTCAACCGATCTCCCTTGTTCGCTCGCTTGCTTGCTTCGGTCAGCTGGCCCCGGCTGATCCCCGAGAACTCTGCGGCCGATCCTGCCGGATGCCTGTTGCGATTGCGAGTCAATGGCGTTTCCGCGACGTTGACGTTCGCATCTTGCGGGCGCCAGGTTCCGTGCCGGCTCGGGCTCAACGCAGCATCGAGGCGTCGAGGTGATCCAGCAGCCCGATCGAGCGTGGCTCACGGCCCGGCTCGAGCACGATCGCTCCGCCGGGCCAGTAGGGGTGAGGCGGAGTGACGTGGTGAATAAGGAGCGGCTCGTGCACCCAGCAGCCCGTGTTCGCGATGCGCGGTTGTCCTCCCGGGCCCTGCCAGCGCCGCGGATTGTCGTCTCCGAGGGGTCCGCGGCGGTGGACGTGCCCGAAGATGACCCACTCGGCGTCGAGCTGGAGCCGGTGGACAACCCGTGCGAGTGCGGGGATGCTCGCCCGTCGCATCTGCGTTCCGAGAAGGAGCGCTGGAATCGACGCGATCCGGTTGCCCAGCAGGCGCCCCGGGATCGCGGGCATGGT
Source organism: uncultured Actinomycetes bacterium (assembly GCA_963725315.1). Lineage (GTDB taxonomy): Bacteria > Actinomycetota > Thermoleophilia > Solirubrobacterales > 70-9 > JBBRHQ01. The sequence goes on from CAVRYA010000009.1 coordinate 1,248, forward strand.
GGCAGCGCGCAGGAACTCGTTCAGGTCGTCCATCAGTGCTGCGAGCGGGCGGGGCAGCCAGCGGGTCAGCAGCGCCTCGAGCCGCGTCAGAGAGGGCCCGCCGGCCTGCTCGTAGTCGACTGGCGTCGCTCCGTCCCGCGGTAGGCGCCCCAGCAGGCCCCGGGCGATTCCATAAGCCGACTCAGGCAGCAGGTGCCGGTCGAGATAGTGACCATGGGTCGCCCACACGCCCTCCGCCAGCCAGGCGCCCGGATAGCGGACTTGCACCCGAGCGGGCCTCAGCCAAGAAGCAACTCGGGCCAACAAGGGCGTGGCATCGATAGGGACCGAGGCATCGACGGGCAGCGATGCTCCCTGGGCGGCCAGCCAGGGACGCACCAGGGCAGCGTCATGATTTCCGGGCACGACGATGACCTCACGGTCGCCGCCAAGGCGCGCGCCGACGGCACGCAGCACCGGCTCAGCGACCTGCATCGCTCGCGCTGAACGCCCCTCGAGCAACTCGACCACGTCCCCGAGAAGCACCAGCCGCTCGACCTCGCCGAGCGTTCCGAGCAGTGCCTCGAGCGCCTCGGCGTGGCGCAACACATCCCGTCCCAGGCGGGAGCCGAGATGGAGATCGGACACGACGAGGGTGCGCATGCATTCGACCATCGCACAGGCACCGGCTCCACAAGATTGACCGCCGCGATCGCGGTTGGTCACTCAATGCTTTGGGCAGAAGGCCGGGCGATCAGTTCGAACCCGCATGGGAACGATGCTGGATCGGTCTCGCGCCGGCCGCTCAGGCCTCAAGCATCGGGTGCCACAGACCGTGCTCGCTGCAGAGCTCCGGGATGCTCTCGGGCTTGAAGTGGAGCCCGTAGGAAGCTCCGAGCTCCGCCAGCTTCTCCGGGTCGAACCCTCCGGCCATCTGCGCCGCAAGCTCGTCGAAGTAGTGCTCGAAGCCGCCCGGCGAGATGATCTCGAGGATCCGGCAGGGGGTGTCGTCCGGGTTCCAGAAGGTGTGCCACTGGTTGCGCGGCTTGAAGGCGAGGTCGCCGGCCTCGGCGTAGACGACGTCGTCGCCGAGCAGCGCCCCCATGCGACCCTCGATCACGAAGCTGTACTCGTCCTCGCGCTCATGGATGTGCACGGGCGCGACCAGGGTCTTCGGCGGGATCGGGTGCTCGACCAGCGAGAACCCGCCGCCCGTCTCCTCCGTCCAGGCCATGAAGCGGACCCCGACCGAACCCAGGTCCACCGCCTTGCCCTCATCGGGCCCGAGGATGCGCGGTCCCTGGCTGGCGTCGAAGCGTGTCCTCTGTTCCTGCGTCCTGGCCTCCATCGTTCCTCCTTGACATTTAGTTGAACAGGACTGTTCGGCGAACCTAACATACCTCGGCGGCATCTGTCAAGATTGGTTGAACAACTATGGCTACCGAATCTGAGAAGAGGCGGCGCTACCGGAAGCGCCGGCGCGCGGAGCACGAGGCGGAGACCCGCCGGCGGATCACGGAGGCTGCCGTGAAGCTGCACGGGACCGTCGGGCCGGCGAAGACGACCGTCAGCGGAATCGCCCGCGAGGCCGGCGTGCAGCGGGCAACCGTCTACCGGCACTTCCCCGACGAGGAGGCGATCTTCGCGGCGTGCACGTCGCACTACTACGCGCTCCACCCTCCTCCCGACCCCGGGCGCTGGGCGAAGCTGGCCGATCCGGACGAGCGGCTGCGCACGGCCCTCCGCGAGGTCTATGCCTTCTACGCCGAGATCGAGCAGATGCTCGAGAGCACACGCCGCGACATCGAGCGGGTGCCGGCGGTGCGCAAGGCCGCAGCCGCGATGGGCTCCTACCTGGAGGCGGTCCGCGCGGCGCTCCTGCGCGGGCGCCGCGAGCGGGGCCGCGCAAGGGAGCACGTCGCCGCGGCGCTCGGCCATTCCCTCGCCTTTTCCACCTGGCGGTCGCTGGTCCGCGAGCAGGGCCTCGGCGACGAGGAGGCCGTGGACCTGATGGCCTCCCTGGTGGAGACGGCCGGGAGCGTCGGCCGCTGAGCAGCGAAGCCGCCTAGACGGCCTCGCCGGTGAGGATCCGCGCCTGGATTTCGGAGGTCTGCTCCGACGGCTCGATCCCCAACTCGTCGACCAGGGCGCGGCGGCACTCGAGGTACTGGCGCAGGGCATGACTGGTGCGACCGGTACGGGCGCCCCGCGAGCTAGTAGGACTCGAGAAGCGCCACGAGAACGTCGCTGTGGATTGCCCCCAGTCGCTCTCTCCAGGCGAAGGGCGTGGTGATCAAGAACCGCAAGACGGCCTACGGCTTCGTCCAGCAGCGCGGCTGGACGAAATGCAAGTACTAGGAGCGCCGAGAAGCTCCAAGCGCGCGGCTGCTCGAAGCAACCTGCGCCCAGATTCCGGCCGGCGGCCGGCCCCAACGCGGGCCAGGCCGCCGGCCGGCGAACGTAGTCGGCAAGCCGAAGACGACTCAGATCCTCGGCAGGGTGAAGCCGTCGAAGTACCAGAGCGCGCTCGTGTACCAGAGCACGGCGATCAGGACCACCAGGGTCCCGCCGGCGAGCGGCAGGGCCCAGCCGGGGTAGCGCCGCGACCGGACGATGGTCAGCTTCGCGGCGAAGGCTCCGTAGAAGAAGCAGCCGGCGAGTGAGTGGACGGCGATCCGGGTGTCGATGCCGGTCTGCACTCCGTAGGCGAAGGCGCAGTGGTAGGCGAGAGGGATGGTCAGGAGCAGGGCTGCGGCGCCGAGGGCGCGGTGGACCGAGCCGATTCGCGGGTTGGCCGGACCGGCGCCGGGGAGCTTGCCATAGAGCCAGAGCGCCAGGCCGAGCTGCAGCACGGCGAATCCCAGCAGTGCCGTCGCCAGCCAGGACTTCAGGGGGAGGGTGTCGGCCGCCGTGGCTCCGAACAGGGCGGTTCCGCTGTAGTCGGGCACGTGCTCGGTTCCGAACGCGTAGAGGCCGGCCGTGACCGCTGTGGCGAGGCCGAGGGTGATCAACAGCGGCCGCGCGACTCCGGCGGCGGAGTCGCGGGTCGCCGCTGAGGCCTCGCTCGAGGGACTCAATGCTTCTCCTGTCCGGCCGGCGACCTGGTGGCGCCGCTCGGCCTGGTGATCGGTCGCTGGGCCGGGATACGGCAGGGCCTGCGCCGAGGTTCAGAGCCCGGCTACTGCTCCGGAAGCCCGGCCGCCTCGAGAGCTTCGCCCCAGGAGAAGTAGGCCTCTACGTGAATCCCCCTGCCATCGCGCACCGTCCACACGAACCCGACCTGCTGCACGATTGGCGCACCGCTCCTCTTGATCCGTCCGCGCTGGTGGACGAGCGCGACGACGCGGTCGCCGACGTCGATCAGCCGGTCCGGCTCGAGGCGGTACTCGTCGAAGTTGTCAACCCAGACCGCGGCGAGTCTGCGGAGTCCGTCATGTCCCGCGTAGACGCGATCCTCGACCCATTCCGGGGGACCCAGCCACTCGATCCCGCTGTCGAAGTGCTGAAGCGTGGGCTCGACGCCGCCGCGGTTGAACGCTTCCAGCGTGCGGCGAACCACCTCCACGTCCTCCTCCGACATCGCCTCCCCAGTATCCACCCAGTCCCAGGGTGCTTGCCCGGATCCGGTTTGCCCGTGATCCCGCCGTGCAATATTTCTTGCAGTGGCGTTGACGCGAGGCAACCACCCCCCTCGCCGGCAGAACCTGGCTCGGCTTTGGCGGCTCAGGAGCCGGGTCGGCACCTTCGCCCGCCAGACGGCGCTGGCGACCGAGGCGGCGCAGGGCTGGCGGGGCGATCTGCAGGCGATCCAGGTTGCCCTGGCCGGCCAGCTCAGCGGCCGCGGCCGCGGCCCTGAGGCGGCGCCGGCGCCGGTCTCGATGAAGGAGCTGGGCGGGCGAGAGCTTCTCGTCCGCCCCGGCACCTCGGACCTGGTCAACGCCGCCGGCGACTACCTCGACCGGATTCACCTCCCGCCGCCCGAGATCCCCCCAGGGGAGATCAGGCAGATCGTCGAGCTCGGCTGCAACACAGGCAGCGCGATGGCCAGCTTCGCGGTCCGCTTCCCGCAGGCGAGAATCCTCGGGGTCGAGCCCGACCCGCGCAACGCCGGTCTCGCCCGCCGCAACGTCGCCCGCTTCCGGGGGCGATGCGAGGTCGTCGAGGCCGCCATCTGGGACGACGATGGGGAGCTGATCGTCGAGGGCGACACGGCCTTCGGCTACACGGTTCGCCCCGGCGAGCCGGGTGATCCTCCCGCGGCCACCCGGGTCGCGGCGACCACGATCGATGCCCTCCTGGAGCGCCACATGCCCGAGGGCGAAATCGACTTCCTCTACATGACGATCGAGGGGGCGGAGTCGCGGGTGCTGCGCGCCGGCGGGCGGTGGGTCGACCGGGTCCGCTGCATCCGGCTCGACTGGGGCAGGGGCGGCGACCCCTGCCGCGACGAGCTCGAGCGGCACGGGTTCGAGAGCCGGCTCGAGATCGGCGGCGCCGGGGTCTGGACTGTCGGAGTCCGCCGGTAGCGCTCAGCTCCCGTGCAGGGTCGCAAGCACCCGGCGCGGGGTAGGGCCGTCACGGTGCTCGCAGAGGTAGATGCCCTGCCAGGTGCCGAGCCCGAGCGACCCGTCGGAGATCGGGATCGTCAGCGAAGGCCCGATCAGCACCGACTTGACGTGGGCCGGCATGTCGTCGGGCCCCTCCAGCGAGTGCCGCCAGAAGGATGGGTCCTCTCGAACCGCCTCGCTGAACCAGGTCTCGAGATCGGTCCTCACATCGGGGCTGGCGTTCTCGTTCAGCGCCAGCGAGGCGGAGGTGTGCTGGATCAGCAGGTGCAGGAGCCCGACCCCGAGCTCGCTGATCTCCGGTAGCTGGGAGGCGATCTCATCCCCGATCAGGTGAAAGCCGCGCGGGCGGGGCCGAAGGGTGATCTGCCGCTGGACCCACATCGCTCCATCGTCGCAGCCGCCTGTCCGTGCCTGCCGGATGGGCAGGCCCTTGGCTCCGCCCCGTGACAATCCCCGGTTGAGCGGAGGCATACCCGGCATTGACCGGCGTGGGATGATCCGCGAGTGCTCGTAGGGGGCATCAGGCGGTGAGGAAGCCCAGCGCGGGGCCGCTGGTCGCGGTGGGTGCGCTGGCGCTCGTCCTGCTCGCTGCCGCAGCCGCCCAGGCCAACACCGTCGGGTTCAACGGCAGCGCACCCCACCCGAAACCCGGCCAGACGAAGGGGCTGCCGGTGTTGATGGGGTTCAAGCTCCAGGGCCCGCGCTGCCCCGCCGGCCCCAGCTGCTTCAAGCACGCCAAGGTCAGGGACTTCGACGGCGTCTCATATGCCTTCCCCAACTGCCCGGAGCTGCTGGACAGCGCCTTCGAGCTCGGCAGGAACAAGCCCCACCCGGTGAGCAGCGGAAAGCGGCACCGCTTCAGCGCCAGCGGGATCAGCGAGGAGGGCGACAAGGTCTGGATCCGCGGTCGCTTCTACCGGCACGGGACCAGGGCCAGGGGCTGGTTCAAGGTGTTGATCCATCCCTTCGCGGCCGGCTGCACGACCGGAAAGGTCTTCTGGACGGCCACCCGGAGCTAGGGCGCCGGCGAGCGCAGCCGCTCGCCCTCCTCGATCGCCTCCTTCAGCCCGCTCGAGCGACTGGCGGACCGAGCGCCGCAGCATCGGAGCCCCGAGCCGGCTGGCGATCAGCGCCAGCGCGCCGCCCGGGACCTGGTAGCTCAGCCGCATCGTCACCTCGGTCTCGTCGCCCCGCTCCCGCAGGATCCAGCGGCCCCGGTTGTCGATCCCGCTGACGCTGGTCCAGGCGAGCTCGTGGGGCGGGTCGAGCTCGACCACCTCGACCACCGCGCCGAGATCGGTCGAGCCGACCCTGACCTTGAGCCCGAAGCGCGCCCGCAGCCCCGAGGTCGGCTCGCCGCGGACCGGCTCCCAGGTCGAGCCGACCATGAACTCCGAGTAGTGCTCGGGCAGCGAGACCAGCTCCCAGACTCGCCGCCGGGGGGCGGCGATCAGGACGCTCTCGTCGACTCGCACGGCCCGCTCTCCTTCAGCCCGCGAGGGGCAGGCGCCGGTCGCCGGAGAGCTGGTCGAGCTTCGCCTGCATCAGGCCGGTGATCAGCTCGTAGACCTGGTCGGGGTCGGGTTCGGGGCCGAAGCGCTCGCCCAGGCGGATCGGCTCCATCGCCTCGATCGTCAGCTTCGCCGGCAGCGGCCAGTGGCCGAGCATGTCGCCGACGTTGAGTCCCCAGGGGATCGCCAGGGATATCGGCAGCACCTTGAGGCGGAAGAGACGGTCGAGCTGCAGGGCCGCGGCGAGCCGCTCGCCGCGGGAGAGGAAGACCGAGGTCTCCTGGCCGCCGACCGCGACCAGCGGCACGATCGGCACCTCGGCCTCGAGCGCGAGCCGGACGAAGCCCTTGCGCCCGCCGAAGTCGACCTTGCCCGACTCCCAGAACGGGCGGTGCACCTCACGGTCGCCGCCGGGATAGACGAGCACGGCTGCGCCGCGGTCGAGCGCCAGGCGGGCGTTGCGGTGCGAGGCCGTGACGCAGCCGAACTTGACGAGATCGAAGGGCAGGGGCATCGCCAGGATCAGGTTGTGGACCAGGGGATGGAGGCGCCGCTCCGCTCCGAAGTAGCCGGAGAAGGCGAGAGCGAAGACCATCGTGTCCGGGGTGACGTTGCCGCCGGAGTGGTTCCCCACCAGCAGCACCGGTCCCTCGGCGGGGATCCGCTCCAGCCCCCGCACCTCGGCGCGGAAGTAGAAGGAGGCGAGCAACCAGAGGCCCGGCAGGTTCTCACGGATGTAGTCCGGGTCGCGGTCATCGAGGTCCGCCTCGGGGATCCGTTTCGAAACGGTCTCCCTCACCGCCATTTCGACTCGCTCGCGGAGGGCCATCCTTCGCCGCTAGCCCTGCGGCCCGCGCCGCATGCGCTCGCGCACCTGCGCCAGCGACCACTCGAACGGCTCGGTCTCCTCGATGAAGGCGGTCAGCTCGCCGACGATCCGCTCGGGGGCGTCGAGCATCGGCCAGTGGCCCGGAGCCGCCGATCTCGACGTAGCGGCTGTGGGCGACCCGCTCGTGGGCGAGCCGGCCGTGCTCGACCGGGATCACCGGGTCCTCGTCGCCCCAGATCAGCAGGAAGGGCATCTGGTCGGCGAGGTAGAGCCGGTCGAGCGCCGAGACCTTCTGGCCCTCGGGGGCGATCACGCTGCGCATCGTCTCGAGGAAGGCGTCGCGCGCCCCCTGGTGGACCAGGGAGGCGAAGCCACGGGCGAACTCCGCGATGTCGGGACCGGCCTCGATCCCGAGCTTCGCCACCACCGAGCGGACCGCGTCGCCGGCCTGCACCGAGCGCTCGCTCGCCAGCAGCGGCAGCACCCATTCCGAGCCCGGCAGGGTCGACGCCCGCAGCAGGGGGTGAACCTCCTTGCCCAGCCCGCCGGTCGAGATCAGCGCCATCCGCTCCACGTACTCGGGGAAGAGGTAGGCGAGCTGCATCGCGATCCCCCCGCCCAGCGAGTGGCCGACGACCGTGCCGCGCTCGAAGCCGAGCACCGCCAGCAGGTCTCGCACCCCGGCCGCGTAGGCGCCCAGCGAGTAGTCGCCCCTGGGCTTCGCCGAGCGCCCGTGGCCGATCATGTCGGGGGCGATCACCGTGTAGCGCTCGGCGAGCGCCGGCATCACCTTGCGCCACGACTCCGAGGTCGAGGTGATCCCGTGCAGCAGCACCAGCAGCGGCCCCTCGCCGGCGGCCTGGAAGCCGACCCGGTGACCGTGCAGCGTCACCTCCTCATACGGACCCAGCGGCTCGCCGGCAGCGCCCCAGGAAGCTGGCCTCCAAGCGGTTGTCTCGTTCTCGGTCAACTCCTGCTCCTTTCCGTCTCGACGGCCGCGAGGGCGAGCTCGACGCAGGCGCCCCGCACCTGCTCAGCGCCGACCGGGAAGGCCTCCGGCACGCCGGGCGCGGCGACCCGCAGGCCGACACCGGAGCGCGCCAGATGCAGGACGCCGATCGCCTCCAGGTAGAGCTGGTTGGCGCGCAGGTCGGCGTCGTGCACGCCGAGCTGATCCAGGACCCCGGCCAGCCATCCGATGCACTCCACCATCGAGCGTCCCAGCCGCAGCCAGACCGCCTCGGAGACCTCCTCTCGGAGCTCGTCGGCCGGCTGGCGCAGCAGGGAGAGTGCGCAGTCGAGGAAGGCGGGGTGCTCGATCCCGTAGTCGGCAAAGGACTCGAAGCCCGCCCGGAGGCGCTCGGAGGGGTCCTCGCTCTGCTCGTCGACGGCGGCGAGCAGGGCGCTCAGCTCGGAGAGGTAGCGGGTGATCGTCAGCACGAAGAGCTCCTCCTTGGAGGCGAAGTGCCGGTAGATCAGGGCCTTGTTGATGCCGGCGCGGCGGGCGATCCGCGAGACCCGGGCGTCCTGCATCCCGCGCTCGTCGAAGAGGGCGCGGGTGGCGTCGACGATCTCGCGCTCGCGCGCGCGCCGGTGCGCTGCTCGGGGTTGGCCGGTGCGCGGCATGACTTCGAGTGTAACCCATCGTGTAACCAATGGTTACAGCGTCGGCAGGTGGTGCCGAGTTCCACCCCAGGGGTGCTGGTGGGGAGGGCTCGTCGGGTCGAGCATGGTCATTGCAAGCAGCACCCGACCACCAAGGAGAAAAGCAATGACCACCAAGACCAAGATCCGCAACTCGATCGCCGCCCTCGCCGTCTCGGTCACCGCCCTCGCCGGCTTTGCCGGGATGGCCTCGGCCGCCTCGCCGGCCCCGACCAAGGTCCTGATCGAGGCCGAGTCCGGCGGCTTCTTCGGCTACGTCAAGAGCCCGAGGCTCGCCTGCAAGAGCGAGCGCAAGGTCGTCCTCTTCAAGCAGCTCGGCTCCAAGCAGGACCCGCGCGACGACGAGAAGGTCGCCATGGACCTCGCCGAGGCCAACGGCGACGGCTACATGTGGAACCTGGGCAACCCCGGCCTGCACTCCGGCCGCTACTACGCCCGCGCCACCCACACCCCGAAGTGCCAGGCCGCGAACAGCGTCACGCTGCGCGCCCAGCAGTAGCTCAGGTAGCCAGGAAGAGCGACGCGACCGCCCGGCTCCGGCCGGGCGGTCGCGCATGCCGCCCTCCGATTGGGCTCCGCCGCCGCGGATACGATGCTGCCCCGTCCACGGCGCGCCGAAGCCGTCGCCCGACAGTGAGGAGCGAGATGATCACAGTTCGCAGACGCGGATTGCCCGTCGCGGTTTCCCTGGTCGTTGCAGGGGGGCTGCTGGCGGCGGGCTGCGGGGGCGGCGACGAGGACTCGGCCACCAAGCTGAGCGTCAGCATCAGCGAGCAGGGCAAGACGGCCACCTTCAAGGCGCCGAAGAGCGCCGAGGGCGGACTGGTCGACGTGAAGCTGACCAACGACGGCAAGCAGCCCCACGGCCTCCAGTTCATCCGCTACACGGGCGGCCACACGATGGACGACGTGCTCAAGGAGCTGGGCAAGAACAGCGACGTGATCCCGCCCTGGGCAAAGCTGAACGGGGGGATCGGGAACGTCGCCGGGGGCAAGTCCGGCAGCGCCACCGTGAACCTCCCGGAGGGCAACTACGTGCTCGTCGATGCGGCGGCGCTGGGCGGCGGCAGCGGCGGCCCGCCTGCGACCGCCGGGCTCAAGCTCAGCGGGGGCTCCGAGGGGAGCCTGCCGGACACGCCGGGGAAGGTCACGGCCGCGACCGCCGGGCACGACAAGTTCAAGTGGGACGTCTCGGGGCTGAGCGCGGGCACCAACCGGGTGACTTTCACCAGCAAGGGCGAAGACGCGGTGCACGTGATCATCAGCGCGCCGGTGAAGGGCAAGGCACCGCCGGTGAGCCAGATCCAGAAGGACTTCGCGAGCAACGGGCCTCCCCCTCCCTACATCGATCCCAGCGGGATCCAGAGCACGGCGATCCTCGACGGAGGGCTCTCGCAGACGGTCTCGCTGGACCTGAAGAAGCCCGGGCAATACATCTTCTTCTGCCCGCTGACGGATCGCGATGGCAAGGGCAAGCCGCACGATCAGGAGGGCCTGCTTTCGGTCGAGACCGTGAAGTAGCGACCACCCGGCGGCTCGGAGCCGCCGGGTGGTCGCCCAGCTCGAAGGCGGCTATGCCTTCGGCGCGATGTTCTGGTTGACCCGGAAGAGGTTGTCCGGGTCGTAGGTCGCCTTCACCTGGGCGAGGCGGTCGTAGTTGCCGCGATAGCTCGCCCGGACCCGCTCCTGACCCTCGTCCATCATCATGTTGACGTAGGCGCCGCCCGCCGAGTGGGGGTGCAGGGCCTCGAAATAGTCGATCGACCAGTTGCGGATCTTGCCGGCGTTCGCCGGATCGGGATCGACCCCGGCAAAGACCGAGCCCCAGTTCGCGTCCCGGTAGCTCCAGGCCGTGTCGGAGGGGCTCGGGTCGTGGGCCGCGCCGTCGATCGGGTACATGTGCATGGTCGACTGCAGGGTCGGCATCTCCGCCCCGAACTTGGCGTGGAGCTTCACCGCTTCGTCGGGGATCTCGTTGACGAAGTCGGCCCGCCAGTACCACTGGTCACCCTTCGGGTAGAGCGCGTCGAAGGCGCTCTGCAGGGCCGGGTGGGGCATCGGCTGCACGCCGTTCATCAGCGGCTCCGGGACGGCCTCCAGCAACGGGGCCATCGCCTCGGCGGCGTCGCCCTCCTCGCCCACGTAGCACCAGACGATCCCGCACACCTTGCGCGCGTGCAGCTCCTCGGGGAACGGCGGCGCGGGAGGCACCGAGGTGAAGGCGAAGAACCCGTTCAGCTCGCGCGGAGCGGCCAGGATGAACTCGCGGTAGACCGAGAGCACCTCCTCGCTGTCCTCGAGCGACCAGAAGACGGGGCCGGCGATCACCGTATCGACCTCGTGCAGCGCGAACAGGAAGGAAGTGACGACGCCGAAGTTGCCGCCACCGCCGCGGATCGCCCAGAACAGGTCCGGGTGCTCGTCGGCACTGGCCCGCACCTGCTCGCCGCTCGCCAGCACCACCTCCGCCTCCAGGAGGTTGTCGATCGAGAGGCCGAACTTGCGGGTCAGGTGGCCGAGGCCGCCACCAAGGGTCAGCCCGCCGACGCCCGTCGTGGAGATGATCCCGCTGGGCGTCGCCAGGCCGTGCTCGTTGGTCGCGCGGTCGATCTCGCCCCAGGTGCAGCCGCCGCCGACCCGGGCGGTCCGCGCCTGCGGGTCCACCTCGATCGCCTTGATCGGCGAGAGGTCGATGACGACACCGTCCTCGCAGGTGCCCAGCCCGGCGCCGTTGTGTCCGCCGCCGCGGATGGCCAGCGGCAGGTCATGTGCTCGGGCGAAGCCGACCACCTTCGCGACCTCTGCCGCGTCCGCGCAGCGGGCGATCAGCGCCGGCCTCTTGTCGATCATCGCGTTGTAGACCGCCCGGGCCTCCTCGTAGCCGCCGTCCTCGGGTCCGATCAACCGTCCGTCGAACCCGGAGAGCTCCTCGCGGGCTGCCTCTGCGGCGGTGGTGGTGCTCATTCTGTCCTCCTCCTGGATGCGTGGTCGGGATGACTCGAGACCAAGCTAGGAGGTGGGCGGCTCTTTGTCATGACCCGTTCTGACTCACTTTTGGGGACCCCTGGCGGCTGCCTCCCCGGCATGCGATAGTCAGACCTGACTATCGACTCCGATCGGCTCCGGATGCAAGACCTCCCTGGTGCGCTACGACTCGCCTCGACGTATCCGTTCGTCGGGCGCTCGGTCGAGCTGGAAACGCTGCGATCCCTCCTCCCCAGGGCGCCGGGCGAAGGGCATCGCACCGTCCTGCTCGGCGGCGAGCCCGGCTCGGGCAAGAGCCGCCTGGTGCGGGAGTTCGCGGGCGGCGCGGCGACTGACGGAGCGCTCGTCCTCTACGGTGCCTGCGACGCGGTCGTCCGCTCCCCCTACGGGCCCTTCGTCGAGGCCCTCGACCACCTCGCCCGGGTCACGGAGCCGGCCGAGCTGGGGGCCGCACTGGGCCCCGGCGGCGGTGAGCTGACCCGGCTGCTCCCCGATCTGCCAGCCCGGGTGGCCGGACTCGAGCCGCCCGTCGAGGCCGACCCGGACACCGAGCGTCACCGGCTCCACACTGCGTTCACCAACCTGCTCGCCGGGGTGAGCCGGCAGCGGCCGGTCGTGCTGGTGCTCGAGGACGCGCACTGGGCGGACGCTCCGACCCTGCTGCTGCTCCGCCACCTGACCCGCTCGGGCGCTGATGCCCGCATGCTGCTGCTCGCCACCTTCCGCGACACCGAGCCTGAGGCGCCCGAGACGTTCACCGAGACGCTCGCCGACCTGCGCCGCTCGGACGATGCGGTCTGGCTGCGACTGGGGGGGTTCTCGAGCGAGGAGATGACGGAGTTCGTGCGGCGTGCGGCGGGTGGCGAGCCGGAGCGGGGCCTGCCGGAGCTGGCCACGGCGATCAGCGAGCTGACCGACGGCAACGCCTTCCTGGTCTGCGAGCTGTGGCGCTCCCTGGTCGAGACCGGGACTGTCGAGCTGAGCGAGGGAGAGGTTCGCCTCAGCCGGCCCCTCAGCGAGCTGGGCACCCCCGAGGGTGTGCGGGAGGTCGTCAGCCAGCGGCTCTCCCGCCTTGCCCCCGGGACCTCCGACCTGCTCGAGCTGGCTGCGATCGCCGGCGCCGAGTTCGAGCTCGGCACGGTCCGCAGGGCGTCGGAGCTCTCCGACGGCGAGCTTCGCGTCGCGCTCGAGGAGGCCTCGCGCAGCGGCATGATCGAGGAGCTCCCCTCGCGCACGCTGGCCTATCGCTTCACCCACGAGCTGGTGCGCCGCGCGCTCTATGACCGGCTCAGCGCCCTGCGGCGGGCCGAGCTCCACCTCCGGGTCGGCGAGGCGCTCGAGGCGGGGGAGGAGCGCAACGCCCGCGCCCTCGCCGACCTCGCCCACCATTTCTCCAGCGCCGGGCCGCTCGCCGAGGCGGGGCGCGGAGTCGAGTACTCGCTGCTGGCGGCGCGCGCCGCGACCGCCGCGCTCGACTTCGAGCAGGCGGCGGAGTGGATGCGCACGGCGCTCGAGCTGCCGATCGAGAATCGCCAGCAGCGGGCCGAGGTCCTGCTCGAGCTCGGCTGGGCGAGCCACCGGGCGGGCAGGGCGCTGGACGCGCTGGATGCGTTCAGCTCCGCGGCCGGGGTCGGGCGCGAGCTGGGAGACGCCGAGCTGCTGGCCCGCGCCGCGATCGGCTACGAAGAGACATGCTGGCGGCCGGGAATCGCCGAGGAGGGCGCGGTCGATCTGCTCGAGGAGGCGGCAGCCGCGCTCGGGGAGGGCAGCTCGCCCCTGCGGATCGGCCTGCTCGGCGGGCTGGCGAGGGCGCTTGACTTCCAGGGCGAGCACGATCGCGGGGCCGTGGTGCGCGCCAACGCGATCGCGATGGCGCGCGGCATCGACGACCGGCCCGGGCTCGCCACCGTGCTGATGCGCTCCTACTGGTCGAGAGGGACCAGCACGCTGGGGGAGATCCTGGAGATGCTGACCGAGGCCCGGGAGCTCGGCGATTCGCTCGGCAACACCGAGATCCGCGCCGAGGCGATGGCCTGGCGGGTGCCCACCTTCGTGGCGCTCGGCGACATCGAGTCGGCGCGGCGGGAGGTCGAGTCGCTCCGGCAGACCGCGGAGCAGACCGCGCAGCCGTTCATGTTCCACGTCGCCGAGCACTACGGCTCGGCGATCGCGCTCGGCGATGGGCGGCTCGAGGAGGCCGAGGCGCTGGCGCAGCGCTCTCACGAATGGAGCCGGCTGCTGACCGGAAGGGACCCTTCGGGGGTCTACGGGATCCAGATGTTCAGCGTGCGCCGGGAGCAGGGGAGGCTGGCCGAGCTTGCCCCGGTGGTCAGGATCCTCGCCGCGGAGGGGCGCGAAGGGGGCCCCTGGCGCCCCGGGCTGATCTCGCTCCTGGTCGAGCTCGGGATGGAGGACGAGGCGAGGCGGGAGCTTCGTCGGGTGGCCGATGAAGGCCTCGACCCGCTGCGCGAGTCGCTCTGGCTCGCCTCGCTCACCTACCTGAGCGACGTCTGCGCGGCGCTCGGCGAGGAATCGCTGGCCGCGCTCGTCTATCCCGAGCTGGAGCCGCTCGCGGGGGCGAGCGTGATGATCGGCCACCTGGTCACCTTCTACGGGGCGGCCGACCGCTACCTGGGGATGCTCGCCACGACGATGGGTGAGTGGGAGCGCGCCGAGCAGCACTTCGAGCGCGCGATCGAGCTCAACCAGCGGATGGGGGCGGAGACCTGGCTCGCCCACACCGCCTACGAATACGGACGACTCCTGCTGAAGAGGCCGCGGGGAGATCGCTCCCGGGCCGCGGAGCTGCTCGACCGGGCGGGCGAGCTGGCGGGGAGGATCGGGATGAGCGCCCTGCTGAACCGGGCCGAAGCGCTCGGGTCGGCCCCTCCGACCGGCCTGCCCGACGAGCTCTCCGCGCGCGAGGCGCAGATCCTGCGGCTCGTCGCCCGGGGGCTCAGCAACCGCGAGATCGGAGCGGAGCTGGTGATCAGTGAGCACACGGCCGCCAACCACATCCGCAGCATCCTGCGCAAGACGAGCTGCGCCAACCGCACCGAGGCGGCCTCCTACGCTCACCGCCACGGGCTGATCGAGGCCTGAGCCGGCGCTGGGCCCGCGCTAGGATTCCTCTCCAGATGCCGCTCTTCATGATCGAGCGAACCTTCGCCGAGCAGCTTGAGCTGACGCGCGACGACATCAACCTGATCGAGGAGGTCAACGCCGACGAGGGGGTCCACTGGCTCTTCTCCTTCCTCAGCGCCGACCGCCGGCGGACCTACTGCCTCTACGAGGCGCCCTCGCCCGACGCGATCCTCGCCGCCGCCCGGCGAGCGAAGGTCCCGGCCGACGAGATCGTCGAGGTCGGGGCCGGGACGCCCGAGTTCTCCGATCGCCTCCGCGACTGGGCTTCCTCACAGGCCGGGGCGTAGCCCCGCGAGCGCTCAGAGCGAGGCGTATACGGCGTCGATCAGGGCTCTGTTGCGAGGGTTCTGCCAGCTCACGCCGGCCCGGTTCATCGTGTAGCCGAAGGCGAGGCCGGCCTCCGGGTCGGCGAAGCCCAGCGAGCCGCCGGCGCCGAAGTGCCCGAAGCCGCGCTCACCGGGCCCGAGCGGGCGCTCCGGCTGGGTGAGCTGGAAGCCGAGCCCGAAGCGCGATGGGCGGCCGAGCACGAAGTCGGGCCCGCACGACTCCTCATGGGTCGCCGCCGCGATCGTCCCGGGGTCGAGCAGGCGGACGCCGTCGATCGCCCCGCCGCAGGCCAGGGCGCTGTAGATCCGGGCGATCCCGGTCGCGGTCGCGTGACCATTGGTCGAGGGCATCACCGCGGCGCGCCAGGCCCTGGTGTTGACCGTCCCCAGACCCGAGATCCCGGGCGGGTTGAGGTAGACGCTTCGAAACAGCGCCTCGCGCCCGCCCTCGACCGCCCCGCCAGGGGGCGGGTCCGCGGCGGGCGGAGGCTCGACCTCGAAGAGGAACTCGGCGACACGGGCATCCTCCTCGGGGCCGATCCCGAAGTGGAAGTCAGCCCCCAGCGGCGCGGCGATTCGTCGGCGGAAGAGCTCCCCGAGCCCGCTGCCGCCGGCCCTGCGCACCAACTCCCCGACCATGAAGCCGAAGGTGTTGACGTGGTAGCCGTGTGCGCGGCCCGGCTCCCACCAGGGCTCCTCCGCGGCCAGCGCCGAGGTCATCGTCCCCCACTCGTACATGGCCAGCTCCGGAAGCGGGCGGCGGATCCCCGGCAGCCCGGCACGGTGGCCGAGGATCATCCTGGGGGTGATCGCCTCCTTGCCCGCCGCCGCGAACTCGGGCCAGTGGCGCGCCACCGGCTCGTCGAGGTCGATCCGCCCCTCCTCGACCAGGATCAGCAGGCAGGTGGCGGCCATCGCCTTGCCGACCGAGAAGACGTCGACCAGCGTGTCCCGCCGCCACGGGCGACGCCGCTTCGGGTCCGCCCAGCCGGCCCAGATCTCGACCACGGGACGCCCTTCCACGCTCACCGCGACCGCGGCCCCGATCTCTCCGCGGTCGCGGAAGTTCCCCGCCAGCGCCTCCCTCACCCCGGCGAAGCGCGGATCGCAGCTGCCGTGGATCTGGGGAACCTCGGCCACGCCACCATTCTCGCGCCGGGCGGGGACTTGACTCGGGGGGGTCCGGGGGGCATAGGATCGTCGGCATGACGCTCTCCGCCGGGAGGAAGGGGACCGCGATCCGCCTCTGCGCCGTGCTGGTCGTGCTCGGCGGCCTGACCGCGGCCCTCGCCACGGCGCCCCGGGCGCAGGCGCAGGGATGCAGCAACGCGCGCAAGGCGAAGAACGTGCGGGCCTTCGGGGTCGGCTGCCACAAGGCCAAGAGGGTGGTCGCCGAGTCCGTCAGCCGCCCCAAGTGCCGCAACCGCTGCAGCTTCCGCAAGGTCGGCTATCAGTGGTCCTGCGAGCAGCGACCCTCGGGGCTGAACGCGTGCGAGACCCACGTCGGCACCAAGCGCTACACGGTGACCTTCAAGTACACCGGCACCTAGCGCTGCAGTTCGGCGCGGGGATGCAGCAACCTCGGTCGGCGCAGCGTGTTTCAGATAGTGATGAGCGCTATCGGGATCCGCCCTCGAATCGCCCTGGTCCTAGCAGGCCTCGCAGCGTTCATCGGCCTCGGCGCGATCCTCCTCCCGGCCGCCGACGGCGCCTTTCCCGGCAAGCCCGGCCTGATCGTCTTCGACGACTCCGCCCAGAGCGGCGGGGGAGAGTCCGAGTCGGACTGCGTCGGCAGCTTCGACGCGATCAAGACGATGCGGCCGGATGGGCGGCACCGCACCTACCTGCGCCGGGGGATCGACCCGGCCTTCTCGCCAAACGGCGGCAGAATCGCCTACGGCGTCTGCGACGGCGTTCAAAGCGACCTGATGGTGATGAGGAGCGACGGCACGGGCGCCCACGCGGTGCTCGACGGCCCCGTCGACGAGTACCAGGCCGCCTTCAGCGCCGACGGCCAGCGGCTCTTCTTCGTCCGCGACGCCGGTGGCGAGGGCTACGGGAACATCTACTCGGTCGGCATCGACGGCACCGGCCTGAAGCGGCTGACGCCCAAGCACGGCGAGATCGCCGAGCACAACCCGCAGGCTGCCGCGAACGGTCGCTTCGTGGTCTTCGAGCGCTCTGGCCGGATCCTCACCATGCGTCCAGACGGCTCCCGCGAGAAGCGCCTCGCCTTCGGTTATGACCCGGCGATCTCACCTGACAGCCGCCATGTCGCCTACGCCGCCGGTGGCCAGATCCAGCTGATCGGGGCCGGCGGAGGCCACCCGCATCCGCTCACCCACATCAGGGAGCGAAGCGACGCCTATACCTTCGCTCTCTCACCCGCCTTCTCCCCCGACGGTCGCTGGGTCGCCTTCGCCATCGAGCGCTGCGTCGACTACGGGCCGGGCTGCCACGACTCCCAGAAGCTGGTCAAGGCCCGTGTCCGCGACGGCAAGCTGCGACCGCTGACGACGACCAAGGTCGGCGGCTTTCACCCCGACTGGCAGCCGCGCCCGTAGCGGTCCGAATCCGCGTCCGCCGAGCCGGCCGCAAGGAGCTCGGACGTAGGAGACTGGACCGATGCCCACGGGAGCGCTGGCCATCGGCCGCCACCTGCTTTTCCGCCAGATCGGCCACGGCGGCTGGATCCTGATCGTGGCGCTGGTCGTCGTCTTCGTGCTGATCCGCTATTGGCCTGCGATCACCGACGCGATGGAGCGATGGTGGCGCTCGAGATGAGCCGTCTAGTAGCCCCCGGGACCTCCCCCGGCCCGGAGACGGGTGCCGGGGCGGCGGTCAGCTCACCGAACAGCCCGTGCGACTCGCCGGCCGGCCCGGCCGTGAACAGCAGGGTCTTCGGCGTTCCGATCACGCCGTTGCCGAACTGCAGCGCCCACAGCCCGTCGATCCTGATGCGGCTGCCGTTCTTGCGCCGCAGCGCCCCGAGGAGCTTGCCGCTGCGCGGATCGAAGGCGTTGATCCGCCCGTCGCCGAAGTTGCCGATCAAGAGCGCTCCAGACGCCCCGCCGAACCCCTTCGGCGCCCGGGCGACGCCCCACGGCGAGTCGAGCGGCCCGCGCCGGGCGAAGCGGCGCAACAGCTTGCCGCTGGTGTCGTAGACGTCGACGAAGCCATTGCCCGGCGCCGGGAATGTCGTCCTCCGCGTCGCGGTCCTGCTTGGCGTAGGTGACGATCAGCTTGTTGCCGACGGCCTGGATCCCGAACGGGGCGAACCGGGACGGGATCTTCGGGTCACGGAAGGCGCCGCGGCGGTGGATCCGCTTGAAGTCGGAGTTCCAGACGTCGACCTTGCCGTTGTGGAAGTCGGTGGCGTAGATCCGCTCACCCCCTGCCGCGTTGGCGATCGCGAGCCCCTTGAAGATCGCGCCGGGCACCGTCTTCGCGGTCTGCGCCTCGGTCGGCGAGACCGAGATGTTCCAGCCGGTGATCCGGCCGGCCTCGGAGGAGAAGAGGAAGGTGGCGGGGCCCGAGCTTGCGCCCGAGTGAACGACGAAACCCGGTGAGCCGTTGTAGACCATTCCGGTGGGCGCTCCTCCCGGGATCGAGACGGTCAGCGGGATCTTCACCGGCGGCGGGCTCCCGATCCCGCCCGAGTAGAGGGTCGAGTTGTCGGCGCCGTTGTTCGCCACCCAGGCGGGCGTCATCGGGCCGAAGGCCAGCCCCCAGGCGTTGACGAGGCTGGGGTCGATCAGCTCGGCCCTGCCGGGCTGATCGGAGACCAGGTTGCGCTGCGCGTAGCGCCCGGCGCCGCGCGCCAGTGCCTGGGGCGCCAGCGCCATCGCGGCGATCAGCGCAACCCCGCAGACGACGCACCACCTCACCGAGCGACGATCGAAGCGGCGGGAAGCTGAGGAGGAGCGCATCGGGACCCCAATCGGTCGGCGGCCGGCACATCCGGCCATCGGGCTGGGATACGGGAGAGCGCGGGCGGAGGTTCAGCCCCAGGCCACCGCCCAGTCCGCCGGCTCATCAGGGCGGGCCGGGAGGGCGAAGGCGACGGAGCCGGCGGCCCGTCGGTGGGCGACGGGACGGCCGTTCGCCCAGACCCGCACCCGGCCGGCGTCCTGCGGCACGCCGCCGACCCGAAGGCGAAGCCGGCCCCCGGTCTCGACCCGTAGGTAGCCGCGCATCAACCGCGGCGATCGCTCGACGCCGATCCGCGGCATCCGCAGCGAGAAGCGCCTCAGGTGCGGGTCGATGCGGAAGCCCCCCCGGGTCGCGGTGACGCCGGCCAGGTTGACCGCGTTCATCACCATCCAGGTCGGCTGCTCGGTGATCTGCCCGGCGTAGTCGGAGTAGAGGCCGACGCCGCAGTTCGCGGGTCTGGCCGAGTAGAAGGCGTTGCAGGCGTCGTCGACCGAGATCGTCCCGTCCCAGTGCCGGGGGAAGGCGCTGGCATGGGCGGCGAGGGTGTTGCGGGCGTACTCGCTCCAGGCGTAGCGGGCCGCGCCCGGGACCGTGCCGTCGAGGCTCGCCAGCGCCCAGGTCAGCCAACCGTTGACGTCGTACCAGACGCCGCCCACGTACTGCGAGGCGCCGTCGAAGCCGACGTAGGTGGGGGCCTCGGTGACCGCCGGATCGGCAGCGGCGGGGGACTGGGCGGAGCCGATCTGCGCCGGCCCTCCGATCGCCGCGGGTGCGCCGATCCCGGTGAGGAAGCGGCGGATGTTGGCGACCAGCCGGCCGGCCCGCTCGCGCCCCGGCACGCCGCTGAGGATCGCCCAGGGCTGCGGCTCGCCGAAGATCGCCCCGCTGCCGATCTGCGTCCCCGCCGCGGTGTAGCCGCGCGAGTACCAACCACGCCCGGTCCACTCGCGACTCACGGTCGCCCGCAGCACGGCGGCGCGGGCGCGCAGCTTGGCGGCGAAGACGCGATCCCCGCGCAGCTGGGCGAGCTGGGCGAGGCGCGGGTAGGCGTAGGCGAGCTGGTCGGCGACGAGCATCGACTCGTTCATGTGGAGGAAGATCGCCGAGAAGTCCGACCAGTCGCCGTTGGCGCCGGCCAGGTAGCCGCCGTGGGGGCCGCGCAACGACTCCTGGTGGGCGAAGGCGATCTTCAGGTGTCGCCAGACACTGACCTTGCTGTGGCTGTCGCTGAACGGCATCCGCTCGGAGAAGAAGCCGGGATCCCGAGCGCCCAGCCCGTACTCCGCGGCGGCCAGCAGCAGCCAGAAGTCGAGGTCGTTCGAGTTGTCGATCAGGTCGTAGGGCTCAGCAGAGCGGAACGCTGCCGTACGGCGTTTCGCCGCTGGCCCGCGACTGCAGCGAGACCGAGTAGCGGAGGATCTCCCGCGCCATTGTCGGGTCGGTCCAGACCATCGGCAGCAGGTAATGCAGCCAGCTTCGGGAGCCGAGGTTGGCGCCGCCGCTGTACTGGTAGTAGCCGCCCTGGGTGATCGTGTGGTGCCCGCAGGCCTCTTCGTAGACCGAGGCGGCGCGCAGCAGGTAGGCGTCCCACTGCAGCTCGCGGGCGGCCCAGGTACGGCCGGCGCCGAAGCGCGCCTTCGGCACCCAGGCCGCCCAGCGCCGCTCGCTCTCGCCGAGCGGGTCGCGGGCGCGGCGGTACCTCGCCACCAGCCGGGGGATCTGCCCCGGGTGGGCGATGCCGTAGCCGTAGCGGATCCTCGCCGACTGGCCGGGGCGGAGGCGAAGCGGGGCGCGGAAGGCGAACAGGGCGTCCCCGGTCGAGCCGCTCGGCGAGGGGGCTGCGATCGAGCCGCTGAGCCGGTCGGCCGCGACCTCGGCCGGGGCGGCCCGCGTCCCGGCGCCGAAGAAGGCGGAGGCGGACGTCTCGTGGCCGGCGAGCGGACCGCGCAGGGCGGCGGCGAAGATGCTCAGCGGGCGGTGGTCCCCGTGCTCGCCGGGGGCCTGGGCGACGCTCAGGGTCCTGCTTGCCGGCTTCCAGCTCGGTGAGGCGAGGCCGCGATGAGCGTGGTCGTACTGGTCGTAGGGGTTGACGTCCCAGTACTCGAACCAGGAGACCCTGCGGGTGCGGTCGGAGAGGTTGCGGATCGCGACGTCGTGGAGGAGCAGCGGGTCGTCGCCGAACGGCGCGTAGACGTCCTCGCGGATCTCGAGGCCGCTGGACCGCAGGCTCCGCTCGTGGTAGCCGACGCCGAAGCGACGCGAGGTCGCGGCGCCCGCGGGGCGGTCGAGATGGAGCGTGCTCAGCACCCTGCCGCCGGCCTCGAGGTAGCCGTAGCCGCCGGCGAAGTGCCGCTCGGATGGCTCGTAGCGGTTGGCCCACTGGGCCAGCCGGTCCTGGCTCCAGAGCTGCGTGTAGCCGTGGTTGAAGGCTGCGGCGACGATGTGGTCGTTGCCGAGCTCGTGCTGCGCGGCGGTGTCGCCGTCCAGCTCCGGCTGCCTCGCCCACGGCACCCTCTCCTCATCGATCCGGTAGCGGAAGGCCGGCAGGCCGAAGCGGTCGACGCTCCAGCGGCCGAATGCGCCGCTGCCGAACGTCGAGGAGACGTCCACCTGGCTGCGGTCCGCCGAGAGCGGCGCCGGGGCGGCAGCGGCGGGTGGCGCGGCCCCCAGCACGGCTGCGACCGCGATCGCGGCCAGCGCGATCGTCCGCCCCCTGCGCCCGGCCTCCTCCGGCATCGCCTCAGCCCGCGCCGAGCCGGCGCAGAGCCTCCCTGCCGCCCTCCAGCACGGCGTCGCCATGCGCGAAGAGCAGCGCCTCGATCGGCTCCTCCGCCAGCTCGAGCGCCCGCTCGCGGATCTGGCGCTTGACGGCGTCCGGATCCTCGCCGATCAACTGGTCGGGCACGAACCCGACCGCACCGTGGTTGATCAGCGCATCGGCAAAGAGAAGCGCGCCCGACCCCACCTCGAGGCGCAGCACCGTGTCATCGGGGCAGATCGCGTCCATCTCCAATGCCACCACCCCCTCGCCGAGGCGATCGCCGAAGGCAAAGCCCACGACCTCCGGGCCCTCGGAGAACTCGTGCAGCCCCGCCTCGCAGCAGCGGATCGGGCAGCCGTAGCGTTCGACCAGGCGCTCGGCCTGGCGCAGGTGGTGGCGGTTGCTCAGCACCACCGACTCGACGCCGCCGTGCCGCTCGAACCACCCGGCGCCCCCGGCCGGCAGCAGCGGATCGAAGGCGATCCCCGAGCCCGCGAGGAAGTGGGAGCTGACCTCGATCCCGATCCGCGGGTGGACCGCGGTCCACCGGAATAGCCCGGGGAGGATCTCCCGCGGCTCCTGAGCTGCACGGTCCTCGCCGCTCAACCGGCGCCCCCACCAGCGCCGGCACTAGGCTGCGCCGGCCGACCTTGATCGATCTCCACTGCCACATTCTCCCCGCGATCGACGACGGCGCGCAAGACCCGCAGGAGAGCGTCGCGATGGCGCGCCAGGCCGCCGAGGACGGAATCGAGGCGATTTGCGCCACCCCGCACATCCGCCACGACCACGATGTCCGCATCGTCGAGATCGCGGCCAGGGTCGAGGCGCTCAACCGCGACCTGCGCGGGGAGGGGGTCGAGGTCCGGGTCCTTCCCGGGGGTGAGGTCGCGGAGACGGCGGTCGAACGCCTCGACGAGGAGGAGCTCGCCAGCGTGGCCCTCGGCTCGGGGCGCTGGGTGCTGCTCGAGCCGGCTCCGGGGCCGCTCTCCGACAGCCTCGAGCGCAGCGTCGAGGCACTGGCGCGGCGCGGGCACCGGTCGCTGATCGCCCACCCCGAGCGCCACCTCGCGGCGGACATGTTCGAGCGCCTGGCCCGGCTGGTCGCCGACGGCGCCCTGGTCCAGGCCACCGCGGACTTCTTCCTGCGCGAGGACTCGGTGCCCGGGATGCTCGAGCTGGCCGGCCGCGGGCTGGTCCACGTGCTCGGCAGCGACTCGCACTCCTCGCGGTTCGGGCGCGCGGCTCGGCTGGGCGATGCGATCGGCGCGCTTGCGCAGGTGGAGCGCCTGGCGCCCCACATCGAGTGGATCGCCGGCGCCGCGCCGCGGGCGATAGTCGAGGGAGGGCCGGTCGAGCCGCCCTTCGAGCCACTCTGAGCGCTGGGCGCCTCAGTCGGCCGACGTCAGCTCGACCTGGCGCGAGAGATCCTCGATCACCTGCCGGGCACCGGTGCCGAGGCCGCGGCGGAGGAAGTTGGCGGCGCCGGCGGCGGCGCCGATGAGAAGCGCCTCGCGCCAGTCGCGCCCCTCGGCGAAGCAGGCGGCGAGCGCGCCCATCATCGAGTCGCCGCAGCCCTCGCGGGTGCCGCGATCGAAGTGGGGCGGTGTCAGCCACCAGGCCCCGTCCTCGCGCAGGACCAGCGCCGGGCGCCCCGCTCGGGTGACGACGACCGTGCCGGCGCCGCGCCGCCGCAGCTCCTCTGCGGCCGAGCGCAGCTCGGCCCCCTCGACCGGCCCGGAGACGAACTCGGCCAGCTCCCAGTCGTTGAGCTTGACCAGGTCGGGGGAGCCCTCCAGGGCGCTGTCGAGCCGCGGCGAGGAGAGGTCGACCAGGACCCGGGCACCGTTCTCGCGGGCGTCGGCGACGAGGCTCCCGTAGAGATCCAGCGGCAGCGTCTCCGCCGGATAGGGGTTGCAGACCGCCAGGACCCCCGCGTCGAGGGCCGCGGCACAGGTCGCCGAGAAGAGATCGTCGACCTCGTGCCTGGAGGGGGGCGGGCTCGCCACCAGCGAGACCAGCTCGCGCTCGCCGCCGCGGCGGTCGTTGACGTAGCAGCCGCTGGGCCCCGTCGTCTCGACCAGCCGCAACTCACCCGGGAGCTGCTCGAGGAGAGGGCGCAGGACGGCGCCGATCTCGCCTCCGATCAGGCCGCACAGCACCGGCGCGGCGCCGAGCTCGCCCGCCATCCTCGTCACCCAGACTCCCTGGCCGGCGGCATGGATGTGGATCTCGTCGCCCTCGGCCGCGCGCTGCTCGACGCTGATCGAGAGCAGCGGGTTGGGCCCGAAGACGGCGAGCTTGACGGAGTTGCTCTGTGAACCGGTCGCGCTGGACATCCGGGCAACCCTAACCCGATCGGGAACAGGCAAATGTTGGCCAGCCAGCCAGTAGTAGTATGACCCGGTCCCCGGGCAGCGAGCGACGATCGGCGGTGAGGATGGAGGCCCCAATGAGGTCAGCGGAGGATCTGGAGAAGGTGTGGGTCATCGAGCGCGAGCTATGGGGTGAAGGGCCGCCGCACGAACTGTTCCGCGAGCTGCGCCATGGCTGCCCCGTCCACTGGACGGGCGGCGTCAGCGAGTACCCCGAGGAGGCGGGCTACTGGTCGGTGACCACGGCCGAAGACGTCCATTCGGTCAGCCGCGACTGGAAGACCTACTCGTCGGAGCTCGGTGGCGTCACCGCGATCAACGCCGGCTTTCCGATCGAGCTCAGCCGCGCGATGTTCATCGGCATGGACCCGCCCAAGCACGACCGGATCAAGGCTCTGTTCCAGGCCGGCTTCACGCCGAAGCGGATCGCCGCCCATGAGGAGGAGATCCGCGCGATCGTCACCGACGTGCTCGAGTCGCTCGAGGGCCGCGACACCTGCGACCTGGTCACCGACGTCGCCCAGCCGGCGGTCTCCCGCGTGATCGGCAACTTCATGGGGATCCCGCCCGAGGACGACGAGGTCTGGGCCAACCTGATGAACTCGGCTCTGGGTGCGGGCGACCCCGACCTCAACCCGGATGGGGTCGAGGGCGTGATCGAGCACGACATCCCCGAGATCTTCGAGCGCTGCCTGCGGATGGTCGCGGCCAGGCGCGAGAACCCGACCGACGATCTGACCAGCGTCCTCGTCCACGCCGAGGTCGACGGGCAGAAGCTGGAGGAGCACGAGATCGTCATGGGCTTCTTCCTCCTGGTCGCCGCCGGCAACGACAGCACCAAGGCCACCTACTGCAGCGGCATGCGAGCGCTGATCGAGCACCCCGAGCAGCGCCGGCTGCTGGTCGAGGACCCCTCGCTGATCCCCGGCGCGGTGGAGGAGTGCCTGCGCATGTACCCGGCCTTCGCCCACTTCCGCCGCACCGCAACCTGCGACACCGAGCTCGCCGGCAGGAAGATCAGCGAGGGCGAGAAGGTGGTGATGTGGTACGTGTCATCGAACCGCGACGAGACGCGCTACGAGGACCCGGACCGCTTCGACGTGCTGCGCAACCCCGAGCACCAGGCATTCGGGGCCGGCGGGCGGCACTTCTGCCTCGGCACGGCGCTGGCCCGGCTGGAGCTGCGGATCCTCTTCGAGGAGACCCTCGCCCGCTATCCGCAGATGGAGCTCGCGGCGGAGCCGACGATCGTCGAGTCGGCCTTCATCAACCAGCCGAAGACGCTGCCGATCCGGCTCAACGCCTGAGCCTCACCTGGGCAGCGGTTGCCAGGTCGCTTCGCCGGCCAGGTCGGCGCCGGTCAGCATTCCCTTGGCGGAACCGCCACCGGAGGGGGCGGTGAAGAGGCCGTTGTCGCTGTCGAACAAGGTGGCGCTGGAGAAGACCAGCTTGCGTCCGTTCGGGGAGAAGGTCGGATCGAACTGCTCGCTGAAGCTGCCGTTGATCGGTACCCGGTGCCGGCGGCGGCCATCGCTGCGCATCCTCCAGATCTTGCTGTGACCCTGCCGGCGGCTGGCGTAGGCGATCGAGCCCCCGCCGGGTGAGAAGTCGGGAGAGAGGTCGAAGACCGCGGGCGAGTGGGTGAGGTTCCGCTTGTGCGAGCCGTCCGGGCGCATCGTCCAGACGTCGGTGATCGCGCTGTTTCGGTCGATGCGATTGCTGGAGAAGGCGATCAGCCTGCCGTTCGGGGACCAGGTGGGTTGGTAGTCGTAGAGCTTGTTGCCGTTGGCCTGGGTCAGGCGATGGGCCTTCGAGCCGTCCGATCTCATCTTGGCGATTCCGCCGTCGCGGCCGAAGACGATGAAGCGCCCGCTGGGCGAGAAGGCGGGATGGGCGTCGTTGTGGCCGCTGCTGATCCCGTGCTTCCCGGTTCCGTCGGCCCGCATGATCCAGATCTCGTTGGTGAGCCCGGGGCCGTTCTGGGCGAAGGCGATCCGCTTGCCGTCCGGCGAGTAGCTGGGCTCGCCCTGGCCCAGGGTGTCGTTGGTGAGCGGAAGCGGCCCGCCGCCACCTGGCGGCAGCGAGAACAGCTCGCTGTCGCCCGGCCCGGGGAAGCCCGAGTAGGTGATCTTGCCGTTGCGGCCGGGGAACGCGGCCTGGGCGGAGGCGGCGAGGACGAGCGCCAGCGCAACCGCCGTTGGGGCGACGAGCGCGGCAGGCCTCCGCAGCGCTCCCCACGTCTCCCCAAACATGGTCGGGACACTAGCCCTTTTCCGACCCCGTCACAAACGCCCTGCGCTGCGTGGATCTGGGAGCATGGCCTCCGTGAGCGCGTTCGGCCCTTCCCTGCGCACGGCGATCGCCCTCGCCTGCGTCGGCTGCGCCGCCTCCCCCGCCTTCGCCGCTGGATCGCCGTTGATCCACGCCCATCGGGGCGGGGCGATCGTCAAGGGACAGCCCACCTATGCAGAGAACACGATGCCGGCCTTCCGCCGGGCCGCGCGTCAGGGCTTCGTGCTCGAGCTCGACGTGAAGCTGACGGCCGACGGTGTGCCCGTCGTCTTCCACGACGACACCCTGGACCGGGTCACGCCCTGCACCGGCCTGCTCGCCGACCACACCCTGGCCCAGCTCGGCGGCTGCAAGCTCGACGTGCTCGGCGCCGAGGACCACTTGCGCCAGCTTCCGAGCGGCGACCGCCGCCGGGCCCCGATCCCGACCTTCGCCACCGTGCTGCGGCTGCTGCGGAGGACAGGGGCATCGGCGAACATCGAGATCAAGAACCTCCCGACCGACGGCGACTACGACCCGACCCCCGCCTTCGCGACCGCCGTGGTCGACGCGATCGCCCGCAGCGGCGTGCCCTCCGATCAGCTGATCATCCAGAGCTTCTTGCCCGCCAACCTGACCGTGGCCCAGCAGCGGCTGCCGGGGGTCGACACCTCCTTGCTCAGCATCGCGGCAGCCAACGGGGCCTTCATCGGCCTGGCCCACGACAACGGCTACCAATGGGTCTCCCCCCAGTGGCCGGTCTCCCAGGACTACGTCTCCGAGGCGCACTCGGTGGGACTGCGGGTGGTCCCCTACACGGTGGATACCGCCGCGGACATGAGGACAGCGTTCGACGTCGGGGTCGATGCGCTGATTACCAACGACCCGACCCGAGCACGGCGGGTGTTCGCGCGGGCAGAGGGCTCCCCGCCCCGGATCCCGCCTCCCCCCACGGCGGCCCAGTGCAGGCCCACCTTCGCCAAGCGCAGCGAGCCGCCGATTCGCGCCTTCGACCCGGCCCGGGGCGCGCCACGCGTTTTCGCGATGCAGTTCAAGCAGGACCTGCAGAACGTCGAGAGCTACGGCTCGTTCCGGCGGAAGATCGAGTGCATGATCCGCCGCTACGTCGTCCCGTACAAGGCGAAGGGCAGGCCGAACGTGGTCGCATTCAACGAGGACATCGGGCTGATGACCGTGGCGACCGGTTCGCGCGGTGAGGATGTCCGCCAGAACTTCGGCGGGCCGGATCCCCCGGCCGGATGCGCCGCCTCGCCGCCTCCGTGCGCGGCAATACTCGCGCTGGTCTCCCTCGGCAACGCCTACGGTGACCAGCGTGCCGCATACGGCGACCGCTTCGCGACGGTGCCGCCGCTCGCCGCTCCGCTTCTGGCCGCCACCGACACCTTTGCCCGCGGCTGGATGCAGGTGTTCTCCGACATGGCCCGCCGGTACGACGTCTACATGCTCGGCTCCAACGATCAGGCGCGGTTCCGCGAGTCCCGGGACCCGGCGGAGATCGACGCCTTCCGAGACCCGGATCTGCCGAAACCCGACAGCGTCTACGTCGCCACCGCCCCGGAGGTCTACAACGAGGCCTTTCTCTGGGCCCCCCACTTCGTGCGCAGGGAGGGCCCGCGGCCGCTTCGAAACGTCGTCGCGCAGAACCGCAAGGTGCCGCTCACTCCGATCGAGCAGGGGATACAGCTGGCCCCGGGTCCCTCCAGCGGGCCCGACGCGATCGCCAACGTCCGTCCCTACCGGCTGCCTCATACACGGGCGCGGATGGCGTTCGCGACCAGCCTCCCGGCCTTCGAGTACGGCTACGACTTCGGGTTGAAGCCGGCGGCGCTCGACCCCTGCTCGGACATCGCCACCTACTACATGCCGTGCCTGGACCGGCTGGGCACCAACCTGGTGATGCAGGACGAGGCCAATCCCGGACCATGGGCGGGCATCGGGGGGCAGGGAGCCTGGCAGCCGCTCGAGTGGATGGGCTCGACCTGGCGCGCCAGCGCCGATCCCACCGTCTCCTTCGACTACAACGTCACCCCGCACATGGTCGGCAACCTCGCCGACCTCGCCTTCGACGGCCAGACTGCGATCACCCAGCGGGGCCTGCGCGGCCCTGGCCGCTGCACCTACGTCGGCAACCGGCGCGCCCTGCCGTCCGACCAGCCGCCGTTCCGGCGCTACGCCGGGCCAAAGCGCCAGTTCCTGGCGATCGTGCCCTGGGTGAGGCGGAGAGGCTCGCGAGCCGAGCTGGTCGCGACAGCCGGGCGGCTGAACGCCTACTCGGGCAGCCGGATCGAGAACGACTACCTGGAGACGGCGGTGATCGCCGACCTCCCCTTCCCCCGTGACCGCCGGCGAGCCAACTGCCTCGGGGTCCCCCACTCGGGTTAAGGAGCGTCGCTCAATCCAGGTTGCGTCACCGGTGCCGGTGACGCTGGACGAACCGGAGGCACTGCCTCTTGCTCCGGAATCCGAAGCGAGCCCAGCCGCCGTGGCGGCACTCCTTGCGGGTGGTCGGCAGCGACGGCGCGTCGGAGACCACGGCCCGGCCGATCAGCGGCCCCCCGAACCAGTCCAGCGAGCCGACCCGGCAGTCGAGCGGGTCGGGGACCTCCGGGTCCGCCGGCCAGAACTGGAAGACGTCGTGGCCGGAGCCGCCGTCGTCGACCAGCCTGACGCTGAAGCCGAGGA
Organism: uncultured Actinomycetes bacterium; assembly: GCA_963725315.1. Lineage (GTDB taxonomy): Bacteria > Actinomycetota > Thermoleophilia > Solirubrobacterales > 70-9 > JBBRHQ01. The sequence continues at coordinate 30,298 of CAVRYA010000009.1, forward strand.
AGCCGGGCGCGTTGGCGAAGGGGCCCTGGACCGTCAGCACCGCGACGTTGCCAGTGACGTTGAGGCAGGAGACCGGGCCGGAGATCGGCAGGATCCCCCCCGGGTTGAATGACGCGGAACCCGCTCGGGTTCTCTCCCGAGGGGCCGCTGGAGGCGTCGACGTCGATGTCGGTGGCGCTGAAGTCGTCGAGGATCAGGTTGCTCCCGGTGGCGGTGACGCTGTCGAGCTGCGAGGGCCGCGGCTGGCGCTGGGCCGAGGCCTGGCGCGGGAGCAGGAAGATCGCCAGGATCGCGCCGAGGCTGAGGGCGAAGCGGCGAGCTGATGCCGGGCGAATCAGTCGCGGACTCCCACCACGCACAGTCTTCCACCGCTCCCGCCGAATGCAACCCGGCTGCGACCAGGCATGCACTAATGGCCTCCTAATGCTTTGCTAACCTTCCGGCAGTTCAAATCCTGCTGAGTCCCCGCCGATCCTTCGGCGGGGGACGGGGGACCCAATTGTTGGGGCGAATCGCGGCCTTGGCGCCGCGTAGCGCTAGCTCTTCAGCGCGAGCCCGTCAGCTAACCCCGGAAGCGACGAGAGCGGAGCGTGATGAGGTCCATACCTTCCCTGGCGAGTTTTCGACCCTGGCTGTGCCTGGTCGCGGTGGCGGCCGCGGCGATCCTGTCGGTCGGCGCGACGGTCGGTCTCGCCGGCGCCTCGGCCGCAAGCGGCGGCGTCGGCACCGGCCCGAAGGGCGGCGGGCACGCGAGCAAGCGCCTCGCCGACCGCTATGACCAGATCTGGACTGCTTTCCCCCGGCGCGAGCGGCGCTGGGCGCACCGCACCAGCCAGTGCGAGTCGGGCGGCAACCCCCGGGCGATCGGCGGCGGCGGCATCTACCGCGGCGCCTTCCAGTTCCTGAAGTCGACCTGGCGAGGTTCCCCGAGGAGCCCCGGCGGCGACCCGATCGCCTACTCCTACCGCACCCAGGCCGTGGTGGCGGTGCTGCTGAAGCGGCGCGACGGCGCCGGCCACTGGCCGGTCTGCGGCTAGCCCGCGCCGAGCTTCTCCAGGCGCTCGGCGAGCCGGTTCATCCCTTGCTCGCGGGCGGCCCGGGCTGCCCCCCGCCAATCGGTGCCGCGGTCCTTCGGGCGCTTGACCTCGGCGTCCTGGAGGGTCGCGATCCGCTTGAAGGAGAGCAGCTCCTCGCGCGAGCCGACCAGGGAGGCGCGCAGGCGCTGCCTGGTCTCGCCCACGGCCGCCTCCAGCACCTCCTCCAGCGAGCCGTGGCGGCGCAGCAGCTCTGCGGCCGTCTTCTCCCCGACGCCCTTCGCTCCCGGGATCCCGTCCGAGGGGTCTCCGCGCAGGGCGATGAAGTCGGGGACCAGCTCGGGCCCGATCCCGTAGCGCCGGCGCACCTCGGCCGGGGTGATCACCTCGGCGCCGCGGCCGCCGGTCCGCACGTAGAGGACGCTGACGCTTCCGCTCGCGCACTGGTACATGTCGCGGTCTCCGGTCAGCAGCAGCGCCCTGCCGCCGGCTTCGCTCTCGCGGGCCGCGAAGGAGCCGAGCAGGTCGTCGGCCTCGAGCGAGTCATGGTCGGCGATCGTCCAGCCGAAGGCGCCGAAGAAGTCGTGGCTTGCGGCGAACTGCGGCTCGAGCTCCTCCGGCACGGGGTCGCGGTCGCCGTGGTAGGCGGGATAGAGCTCGACCCGGTAGGAGGCCGCGTCGGGCCCGAAGCAGAGGACCACGGCGCGCGGCTCGTGCGCCTCGACCTCGCGCAGGATCAGGTTGGCGGCGCCGAGCAGGGCGTTGACCGGGCGGCCGCCGCTGCCGCGGATCGACCGCGGCAGCGCGTAGAAGGCGCGGAACAGCATCGAGGGAGCGTCCACTGCGAGGAGCGGGCCGGGCACCCGCCCACCGTAGCGGCCCGGCTATCGTGGCCTCCCGATGAGCGGCGACTACATCTTCACGATGCACCGGGTCTCGCGCACGCACCCGCCCGGCAAGGAGGTGCTGAGCGACATCTCGCTGAGCTTCCTGCCCGGGGCGAAGATCGGGGTGCTCGGCTACAACGGGGCCGGCAAGTCGACCCTGCTGCGGATCATGGCCGGGGTCGACACCGAGTTCGGCGGCGAGGCGCAGCTCCGTGCCGGCGCGACCGTCGGCATGCTGGAGCAGGAGCCGCAGCTCGACCCCTCCAAGGACGTCAAGGGCAACGTCGAGGACGGCGTGCGTGAGCTGCGCGAGCTGCTCGATCGCTTCAACGAGCTGGCCGCCAGCTACAGCGAGGAGACCGCGGAGGAGTTCTCGCGCCTCCAGGACCGGATCGACGCCGCCGATGCCTGGAACCTGGAGACGATTCTGGAGACGGCGATGGACGCGCTCCGGCTGCCCCCCGCCGACGCCGACGTCAGCACGCTCTCGGGCGGGGAGCGCCGCCGAGTCGCGCTCTGCCGGCTGCTGCTCTCGGCGCCCGATCTGCTGCTCCTCGACGAGCCGACCAACCACCTCGACGCAGAGTCCGTCGCCTGGCTGGAGCGCCACCTGGAGGAGTACAAGGGCACGGTGGTGGCGGTGACGCACGACCGCTACTTCCTCGACAATGTCGCCGGCTGGATCCTCGAGCTCGACCGGGGGCGGGGAATACCCTTCCGCGGCAACTACTCCTCCTGGCTGGAGCAGAAGCACGAGCGCCTGGCGCAGGAGGAGCGAAAGCAGACGGCGCGCCAGCGGACGATCGCGGCCGAGCTGGAGTGGGTCCGCGAGAATCCGAAGGGCAGGCGGAAGAAGTCGAAGGCTCGCCTTGACCGCTACGAGGCGCTGCTGGCAGAGGAGCAGGCGGTGAAGCTGGAGGACGTGCAGATCCACATCCCGGCCGGCCCGCGCCTCGGCAAGGTGGTGATCGAGGCCGAGGGGCTGCGCAAGGGGTTCGGCGAAAAGCTGCTGATCGAGGACCTCTCCTTCTCCCTGCCGCCGGCCGGGATCGTCGGGGTGATCGGGCCCAACGGGGCCGGCAAGACGACGCTCTTCCGGATGATCGTCGGCGAAGAGGAGCCCGACGCCGGCGAGCTGCGATTGGGGGAGACGGTGGAGCTGGCCTACGTCGACCAGTCCCGCGACGCCCTCGACCCGGGGAAGACCGTCTGGGAGGAGATCTCCGGCGGCCAGGACGAGATCAAGGTCGGGGAGCGCTGGGTCAACTCGCGCGCCTACGTGGCCGGCTTCAACTTCAAGGGCTCCGACCAGCAGCGTGAGGTCGGCACGCTCTCCGGGGGCGAGCGCAACAGAGTCCACCTGGCGAAGCTTCTGCGCTCGGGCGGCAACCTGCTGCTTCTCGACGAGCCCACCAACGATCTCGACGTCGACACCCTGCGGGCGCTGGAGGAGGCCCTGCTCTCCTTCGCAGGCTGCGCGGTGGTCATCTCACACGACCGCTGGTTCCTCGACCGCGTCGCGACCCACGTGCTCGCCTTCGAAGGCGACTCGCAGGTGGTCTGGTTCGAAGGCAACTTCGAGGCCTACGAGGAGAACCGCCGCCAGCGGCTCGGCGCCGCAGCCGACCAGCCGCACCGGATCGCCTACAAGCGGCTGGTCTCCCGCTAGCTCAGCGGCGGGCCCGCCTCAGGCCGCGAAGCGCAGCTTGGCGCGGGCGCGGCGCTTTGCCGCCTCGGCCTCCCGGCTCTTCGGCGGAGCCGTGGTGGTCAGCTCGTCGAGCAGGGCCCGGGTCGCCGCGGCGATCTCCTCGACGGCGCGATCGAAGGCCTCGACGTTGGCCCGCGAGGGCTTGCTCGAGCCGCTGATCTTGCGCACGTACTGGAGGGCGGCGTCGTGGACCTCCTCCTGCGTCGCGGGAGGCTCGTAATTGTGGAGGGTGCGGATGTTTCGGCACATGCCCCCAGCCTAGAGCGTTCTGCTATCCAGGATGGATCACTTCCACTCGGATCACCCGGCAGGGCCGGTGGCGCGGCGCGGCGGCGACCGCCGCGATCGCGCTGCTCGCCTCGCTCGCCCTGCCGAGCGCCGCCTCGCCGGAGGGCCAGATCGTCGTTCGCGGCGCCCCCTCGGGCTCCCACCTGCGGCTGACCGCGAGCCGCAAGCGGATCGTCGTCAGGGGCTACATGGCCGCGGCCCGACCCCGGGGATGCCGCTTCATCCTCCGGCGTAGGAAGGCCGCCTGCCCCCTGCGGGGCGTCTCCTCGATCGTGCTCGTCATGGGTCATTCCGACGACAAGGTCGAGGTCCTCGACCGCCTGCCGATCCCGCTGACCGCCTATCTCGGCAAGGGCTCGGACAAGCTGATCGCCAACGGCGAGCGCGACACCTGCTACCCGCAGGGAACCCGCCGCAACCGCTGCGTCGGCGGCCCCGGCAGGGACGTCTGCATCACCGGGCCGCGCAACACCGACTGCGTCGGCGGGGCGGGCCGCGACTACTGCCGGGCGAGCACCGGAAGCGACGGATGCTGGGGCGGTCCCGGGCCCGACGTCTGCCGCATGGGGCCCGGGCACGACGGTTGCCACGGCGACGGCGGCAGGGACCGGCTCTTCGGCGGGGCGAGCAGCGACCAGCTCTACGGGGGCCCCGGCAACGACTACTGCGACGGCGGTCCCGGCAGGGGCCGCTCGCACACCTGCGAGAGGGGCCCGCGGCACTGAGCGGCGGGGTAGGGTCCTCTCATGGCGCGACCCTCGGGCAGAGAGGAGACGGCCGAGGAGCGACTCGACCGCAACCTCAGCGAGCTGCTGCAGGAGCTGCGGGTCGCGCTGCCCGGCGTGCAGGTGTTGTTCGCCTTCCTGCTGGCGGTGCCGTTCGCGCAGGGCTTCGCCGGGATTACCGCGTTCCAGAAGGACGTCTACTTCGCGACGCTGCTGTCCACGGCGATCTCGGCGGGGCTGTTCATCGCGCCGTCCGCCTATCACCGCGTCACCTTCCGCTACCAGCAGAAGGAGCACCTTGTCGTCCTCGCCAACCGCTTCGCGATCGCCGGCCTCGGCTTCCTGGCGCTGGCGATGACCGGTGCGGTGACGCTGATCACCGACGTCCTCTACGGCCCGCTGGCCACGGCGATCACCGGGGTCGCGGCGCTGCTGATGTTCGCGCTCCTCTGGTACGTGCTGCCGCTGAGGCGCCGCTTCCGCCTCACGGGGCAGGACTCCTAGGTGTCGGTCTCGTCGTCGTTCGCCGCACCTTTCGACCAGTGATCCTGTGCCCGGCGCCATGGGGACCGATCCGCCCAGTTGCTTGACGTCGATGTGGATCAGCTCCCCCGGGCGGGAGCGCTCATAGTGGCGGATGGGCTCCTCGGGCTCCAGGCGGCTCAGCCTGCCGAGGCCGATCCTCCTAGCACCGCGGAGACAGTTGAAGTCGCCATCTCCAAGCAGCTCGGCGATCTCGGGCCCGGTCATCCGCAGCCGCCGCAGGGCGGCAATCGCCTCGACGCGGTCATCGGGTGTGCGGTGCGGGATCGCCTCGGTGCCGAGCTCCGATCGGCCAAGCCCAGCCTCGCCCTCGTCACGGTAGCGGCGCACCCACTTGCCGGCGGTCCGCACGCTCACTCCGGCGGCCTCGGCCGCCTCCGTGAGCGTGCGGCGCTCCTCCAGCACCCTCCTCACCATCAGCGCCCTGCCCTTCGGGCCGAGGGGCGCGTTAGCGTGCAGCTACCTAGGCGCCGCTACGGGGTCGAGACCCCTCCGCCCGGGGTCAGGCCGCCGCCGACCGCCGGCGGGGGTGAGGGGCTGGCCGGCGCGGTGGTGGGCGGGGTGGCGCCCTGTCCCTGGTTGTCCTGCTGCCCAGGCCCCTGGCCCCCCGAGCCGCTGTCAGGTGCGCCGCTGGAGGGAGCGGTGCTGCCCGTCGAAGGCACCTCGGCGGCGGAGCGGGTGTTGCTGGAGTGCAGCGAGTGCAGGGTCGGCGTGTCGGTGGGGACCGGGAAGTCGGGGCACTCGCCGCCCTGGGCCGCCGACATGAAGGATTGCCAGATCGGGCCGGCGGTAGGTCCGCCGAAGCCGGTCGGGTCGCGCGACTCGGGGTGCCCGACCCAGACCGCGGTCGAGAACATCGGCGTGTATCCGGCGAACCAGGCGTCGGACTCGCCCTCCGAGGTGCCTGTCTTGCCCGCCTCGCTCGCGCACCCGATCGAGGTGTACCCGGCGCCGGTGCCCTGGGTGATCACCCCTTCGAGCAGCTTGGTCACGTCATAGGCCTCGCCCTCGGTGAGCACCCGGTTGCCGGAGTCGGGGTCGGTCTGCTCGACCTTGCCGCCGGGGAACTCAACCCTGCTGACCGCGGTCGGCTTGTGGTGGATCCCGCCGGAGGCGAGGGTCGCGTAGGCGCTGGCCATCTCCAGCGGCGTCACCCCGACGCGGAGGCCGCCGATCGCCTCGGCGGGGAGCGAGTCGAGCGGGGAGGTGATCCCCATCTGGTGGGCGGTGCGGGTGACGTTCTCGGAGCCGACGTCGAGGTCGAGCTGGGCGAAGACGACGTTCACCGAGTCCCAGGTCGCCTCCGAAAGCGGCATCACCCCGCCTCCGGGCTCGGCGTTGTTGACCGTCCAGGTGGCCCCGTCGGGGGTAATCAGCGTCTTCGGCGAGGTTCCGTCGTAGTAGGTGCTGTAGGGATCGACGCCCTGCTTGATCGCCGTGCTCAGCACGAAGGTCTTGAACGAGGAGCCGGGCTGGCGGTGCGCCTGGAAGGCGTAGTTGAACTGATTGTCCTCGGAGTACTCGCCCTGGCTCGAGGCGAGGGCGACGATCTCGCCGTTGCTGGGGTCGACCGAGGCGAGCGCCGCCGCCGGGCCGCCGCCGCTGTAGCAGACCCCGCAGGCGTCGACGGCCGCCTGGGCGTAGTCCTGGAGGGTCGGGTCGATCGTCGTGTAGGCCTTCAGCCCGCCGTTGCGGACCGTGTTGACCCCGTAGCGGTCGATCAGCTCCTGCTGGACGAAGTCGAAGAGGAAGGGCTCGCGGATCGTCCTGTACTTGTCGCCGGGGCTGAGCCCGAGGCCGCTGCTGCGGGCCTTGCGGTAGCGGGCGGGGCCGATGTAGCCCTGCTCCGTCATCGCCTTCAGGACCTCGTTGCGGCGGTCCAGCGCCGCCTTCGGGTCGAGGAAGGGGTTGTAGGCAGAGGGAGCCTGGGGCAGGCCGGCGATCATCGCCGCCTCGGTCAGGGTGAGCTGCTTGGCGTGCTTTCCGTAGTAGGTCTCGGCGGCCGCCTCGACCCCGACCGCGGTCTCTCCCTCGACCGTCCCGTAGGGCGCCGAGTTGAGATAGGCGGTGAGGATCCACCGCTTCGAGTGGAGATGCTCCATGTCGTTGGCGAGATGGGCCTCCTTGACCTTGCGCTCGATTGTGTCCTCGGGGTTCTGGATGTAGAGGTTGCGGACGAGCTGCTGGGTGATCGTCGAGGCCCCCTGGACGGGCTTGCCGCCGGCCAGCAGGTCCTCCCAGGCGGCGCGGACGATCCCGGCCGGGTCGATCCCGCCGTGGTTGTAGAAGTTGTGGTCCTCGATCGCGACCGTCGCGTCCTTGAGGTTCTGCGGGATCGCCCGGGATCCGACCGGCTGGCGGATGTTGTTCGAGTGGATGAAGCCGAGCAGGCTGCCGTCGGCTGCATAGATCGCCGAGGAACGGCCCTTCTCGATCCGGTGCAGGGTGGAGAGCGCCGGTGCGGTGTCGTAGACGTGGATCACCCAGCCGGCGGCGACCCCGCCGGCGACCGCGGCCATGCCTAGGAGGACCCCCAGCGCGAGCAGGAGCTTCTTCCAGGCGGGTGCCCGCGTGCCGCGCCTGCGGCGTCTCTGCGCCCGAGTTGCCATCCGCTAAGGATGGCATTTCGACTATCGGGGCCGTGCGCCTGCCCGCGGCCCTGCAATCGGGCCGATCGGGAGCCTCCCCTGTGACCGCAAGCGGAGAGGCCCCTCGGGAGGGGCCTCTCCGTGAAGCGCGGGCTTCGGCAGGTGGTTACTTGATGACCGCCTGCAGCAGCATCCAGCACCCGTCGGTGGAGGAGGCGTTCTGGAAGCCTCCGCCGGCGAGAAGCGACGGCTGGTAGATGAGCTGGTTGTCGCCGCCCGAGGAGCAGCGGAGCGCGCTCGAGTACTTGCTGCGCATCGCCAGGTATTCACCCTTCTGGACCGGGACGTTGACCTTGAACGACTCGACGTTGTAGTGGTCCGAGTTCCAGTTCTGCTGGCTCTGGCCCTGGTAGTGGATGGCCGGGCCGTTGCGCAGCACCTTGCCGGTGTTGTCCATGCCGATCGTGTTCGCCTTGACCTTGGCGATCTGCAGGCGGAACGATCCCGGGCCGCCGGCGATCACGCGGATCCTGCGGATCGTGCCCGACTTCGGGGCGCGCTCGTGACCGGGGTTGCCGTATGACACCGTCTCCACCCGGGTGCAGGACTTGCCGGCGTCCTGGTGGGTGCAGGGGTGCTTGGGCAGCGAGTTCGAGGGCTGGACCGTCGGGTTGAGGTCCGAGCCGAACTTGGTCGCGGCCTGACCCGCGGCGGGGATCGCCGCCAGCGCCGTGGCTGCGAGCGCGGTGGCGATCGCGGTGCGGGCGAAGCGGCGGGGCTTGGTCTGGGTGTACATCTCGAGTGTCTCCTTTTGCTGATGTCTTGGTTGGTGTTTGCTGCCCACCAAGCTTCGGCCAGGAGGAGGTGCGCTCCCAGGGGGCCAAGGGCCCAACCGGGCTGCCCGAAGGGGTGATCCGAGTCACCCCCTGGGTGGGGTCAGACCTGTGGGGGCGGAGCCTCGCGGGTGCGCCGCGGAAGGCGGCATCCGGCGCTGCCGGGGCGCTACCAGCTGACCGGGAGCGTCTTCAGCTGGTTGACGAAGGGGGAGAGCGCGGCTTCGGGCTTGCCCGCGATCCGCATTTCCGGGAATCGCTTCAGCGTCTCCTCGAAGAGGATCTTCAGCTCGAGGCGGGCCAGCGCCGAGCCGAGGCAGAAGTGGCGGCCGCCGGCGCCGAAGGCCTGGTGCTCCGGGTTGCGCAGGACGTCGAAGCGGTCGGGGTCCTCGTAGACGTCCTCGTCGCGATTGCTGGAGACGTACCACATCACCACCTTGTCGCCGTCGGCGATCGGACACCCGGCGATCTCGGTGTCCTTCATCGCGGTGCGGCGGAAGTGGGCGAAGGCGGGGAACATCCGCAGGCACTCCTCGACCGCCCCGGGGATCAGCGAGGGGTCCTCGGCAAGCATCTTCATCTGCTCGGGGTGCTCCATCAGCGCCCGCATGCCGCTGGTGTAGGTCGCCTTGGTGCTGTCGTTTCCGGCTGCGACCAGGAGGAAGAAGCCCATCACTATCTCGTCCTCGGAGAGCCTCTCGCCCTCGATCTCGGCGTGGACCAGGACGCTGGTCAGGTCGTCGGTGGGGTTCTCGCGGCGCTCGGCGATCATCTCCCTGACCCGCTCGAAGATCGCCGGGATGTCCTCGTGGACGATGCCCTCGGTGCCGCCCGGGTTGAGGTCGGGGTCGCCGAGGCCGAGGGTCGTGTTCATCAGGGTCGCCCAGGCCTCGTCCTCCTCCTCGGGTATCCCCATGAAGCTGCCGATCACCCTCGCGACGACCGGCTGGGCGACGCCGGTGACCAGGTCGCAGCCGCCGCGCTCGGCAACTCCGTCGAGGACGCGCTCGGCGATCGCCCTGATCTCGCCCTCGTGCTCGGCGATCCGCTTCGGCGTGAAGCCGCGCTGGAAGAGCATCTTGATCCGGTCGTGCTTGGGCGGGTCCATGCCGATGAACATCGCCTGCACCAGCTCCAGGGGGAACTGGTGCGTGAGGCCGGTCACCCCACCGCGCTCCGAGGAGAAGGTGCGCCAGTCGAGGCTCACGGTGCGGACGTCCTCGGCCTTGGTCACCGACCAGAGCCCCTCCTCCTCGGGGTAGTCGTGGATCTCGCTCCAGTGGACCGGGCACTCGCGACGCAGCCGCCTGAAGGTCTCGTGGGGCGGGCCCTCGGCCCACTGGTCGCGATCGACGACCGAGAGCTCGGAGAGGGGCTTCTCACGGGGCTCGGCGGCCATGCTTTCCACCCTAACGGCTCGCGGTCCCAACGGCTTGCGGTCGCGAGGACGAGGGCTTCAGCCGACCGACCAGCGGTGCCGGGCGCGCCCTGACAGAATCGGCCGGGGTGAGCGAGCGGGAACCAGAAGGGGGCGAGCCGGCCCCGGATCCGGGGCAGATGCACCTGTTCGAGCCCGACACCGACGACCTCGCGAGGCGGGTCTTCGACTACGTCGAGGGGCGCCTCGCCAGCCCGGCGGCCCTGAAGGCGCCGCGCTCCGAGGACGAGCTGGACCGGCTGGCCGGGAAGACGATCACCGAGGAAGGGCTCGGTGCGAAGGAGGCATTCCGGATCTTCGAGGAGGTCCTGGCGCCGGCCTGCGTCAACACCAGCCATCCCCGCTTCCTCAGCTTCGTCCCCAACGCGCCCACCACCGCCTCGATCCTCTTCGACCTCGCCGTCTCCGCCTCGGCGATCTCCGCCGACTGGTGGATCGAGGCGTCAGGCGCCGTGCACGCGGAGAACGAGGCGCTGAGCTGGATCGCTGCGACGATCGGCTTCCCCTCCGGCGCAGGGGGGGTCTTCGTCAGCGGCGGAACCGCCGCCAACCTCAGCGCGCTGGCGGTGGCGCGTGACGCCTGGCGCCGGCGCGGCGGTGGCGCCGACCGCCCCGCGGTGGCGATCACCGGCGGCGGGCATTCCTCGCTGCGGCTCGCCGCTCGCATCCTCGATGTCGAGGTGATCGAGGTCGAGGCCGACGATCGCGGCCGGATGCTCGGGCCGGCCCTCGAGGCTGCGCTGGGGAGGGCAGGGCGGGAGGCCTTCGCAGTTGCCGCCACCGCCGGCTCGACCAACTTCGGCGCGATCGACGAGCTCGGCGCGATCGCCCGCTGCTGCGCGGAGCGAGGCATCTGGATGCACGTGGACGGCGCCTACGGCGGCGCCGGGGCGCTGGTGCCCGAGGTGCGTTCGCGCTTCGAGGGGATAGAGCGCGCCGACTCCTTCGTCGTCGATCCACACAAGTGGCTGTTCGCGCCGTTCGACTGCGCGGCGCTGCTCTACCGGGATCCGCGCCTGGCCGCTGCGGCCTTCACCCAGAAGGCCGAGTACATAGACGTGATCGAGGAGCGGGCCGAGTGGAACCCCTCCGACTTCGCGATCCACCTGACCCGGCGGGCCCGCGGCCTGCCGCTTTGGTTCTCCCTGGCGGCGAACGGCTGGCGCCCCTACGCGGCGGCAATCGAGCGCTGCATCGAGCTGGCCGGGCAGGCGGCCGAGATGATCGAGGCCGCCCCCGCGCTCGAGCTCTACTCTGAGCCCGAGCTCTCGGTCGTGGTCTTCCGCCGCCTCGGCTGGGACACCTCCGACTACCAGAGCTGGTCGGAGAAGGCGCTCCACGACGGGCTGACGATGACCGCGCCGACCAGCTGGGACGGGGAGACCCTGCTGCGCTTCTGCTTCATCAACCCGACGACGAGCGCCGACGACGTCGCCGAGATCCTCGCCTCGCTGGCCTAGAGCTGTTGGAGCTGGGGCGTCCCCGCCTCGACCTTGAACTTGGCCAGGTCATGGGCAGGGCTGTGGGCCTGCTGGGTGTCGGCGGCACGGAACTGGCCGACGACGGAGTCCCCGCTGACCGTGACCACGCAGTAGCCGCGGCTCTCGAAGTCGGCGTAGATCGTGTGCGGGTCGAACTGCTGGCGCAGCGCCTCCAGCGCCGCCGGCGGGAAGTTGAGCGCCTCCGGTAGGCCCAGCGAGGTGGCGGAGCCGCCGACCAGCTCGACCCCGATCGGGTCGCCACTCTGCAGGCCGTTGGTGCCCAGGTTGCCGGCGATGAAGGTGTGGATGTCGCCGCTCAGCACCACCAGGTTCTCCAAGTCCTGGTCGTGGAAGTGGTCGAGGATCTCCTCGCGCTCGGCCGAGTAGCCGTCCCACTGGTCCTGGTTGGCGTGCACCCCGATGCCGGTGCCGTCGAGCGCCATCACCATCGTCTCGCTGCCCCAGAGCTTCCACTTGGCCCCCGAGTTGGGGACGGCGTGCTTGAACCACGCCTTCTGACGGGAGCCGAGGTAGGTCCGTCCCGGCAGCAGGTCGTCGGGGCAGGCGGTGAGCTGGACGTCGTTGCAGGGCTGCTGGTCGCGGAACTGGCGCTGGTCGGTGAGGAACAGCTCGGCCAGCCGACCGAGGCGCATCGAGCCGTAGATCTCGTTGGGGTGACCCTTGTGCTGCATCCGCGGCATCGCCTCGAAGAAGGCCCGGTAGCCGTTGCGGCGGCGGGCACCGAACGGAACCCTGCGGGCATAGGTGTTGTTGTTCTCGAAATGGGCCGGGTCGGTCGAGGCCGAGTCGGGCTGGGTCCCGGCGTAGTTGTCCTCGACCTCGTGGTCGTCCCAGACCGAGACGAAGGGATAGGCCGCGTGCAGGTCCTGGAGGTTGGGGTCGCTCTGGTAGAGGCGGTACTTCTGGCGGTACTCGGCGAGCGTCTGCACGTCCCCGTCGTGGTTCTTGCCGGTCCTGTCCGTCCGCGCGTTCGGCCCCGGGTAGTAGTGGTGCTCGTAGATGTAGTCGCCGAGGCAGAGGACCAGATCGAGGTCCTTCTCCTTGGCCAGGGCCGCATGGGCCGTGTAGAAGCCGGCCTCATAGCTCTGGCACGAGTAGAAGCCGATCCGGAGCTTCTGCTTGGAGTCGGGCGGTGGCAGGGTGCGGAAACGGCCGACCCGGGAGTGCTTCTCCTTGGTGTGGAAGCGGTAGTGGTACTCGTGCCCGGGCTTCAGCCCGCCGACGCGCGCGTGGACGGTGAAGTCGCGGCTCTCGGGCGCGGTCACGAGGCGATCGGCGATGACTCGGCGGAAGTGCTCATCCTCCGCCACCACCAGCCTCAGCCGGGAGGAGCGATCGACACCGCTGAGGCGGGTCCAGAGCGTGATCGCCCGCGGCGAGGGCAGGCCAGAGGCGACGCCGTGGGCGAACTTGCCCTCCGCGGGCGAGCGGCAGCCTGCGGTTGCGCGCCAGGGCGACGTAGTTGACCGGTCCGGCCAGGGCGAGGCCGGCCCCGGCCCCGGCGATCAGGATCTCACGGCGGCGGAGGCCCTTTGTCGTCTCGAGCGAATTCTCCATCTGAACACCCCCTGCTGGTTGAGCTGACCCCCGGACGCTACACCGCGATCGCCCCGGGGCCAAGCTCTTCCGGTCCCTCAGGGCAGCGGGACGCCCGGGGCCGGGCGCTCGGAGCGCGCCGCCTCGCCGCCGGGGCGGGAGGTGAGCATCCGCGTCTCACGCGGTATCAGGGCCATCGCAGTCGCCAGCAGGGCGAGCCCTGATCCGACCAGGAAGACCTCGACCGCGCCGAAGGCCTGGGCGAGCGGTCCGGCGAGCAGGTAGCCCAGGGGTAGCAGCCCGAGCGACACCATCCAGTCATAGGAGGTGACCCGGGAGAGCCTGCTCGGAGGGATGCGGTCGGCGAGCGCGGTCACCCACCAGACGTCGAACAGGGCGATCCCGATCCCGGCCAGGACCATGGCGGGGATGGCGAGGAGCAGGGTCACGCCGGCCGCGTAGAGCATCATCGCGGGGGGCCAGGCGAGCACGAAGATCATCCCCAGCCGCATCGGGTAGCGGGGCTTCCAGCCGACCCCGATCAGCGAGCCGATCACCAGGCCGGCCCCGAAGGCCGCGGCGACCGCGCCGTAGACCCCGACGCCTCCGTACTGCTGCTTGGCGATCACCGGCCCGAGCACGTACCAGGGCGCGAGCGCGACGAACAGCGAGACCGAGATCGAGGCCAGCGTCACCCAGACCCAGGCCCGGGAGCGAACCTCCCGGTAGCCCTCGCGGAGCTCGGTCCAGACGCTTCCCCCCTCGGCTTCCGGCTCGTGCCCCCGCCGGCGGGGTCGGACCCCGGAGAGGAAGATCGCGCTCAGCAGGAAGGTCCCGGCGTCGATCGCGAAGGCGGCCCCGGCCCCGACCCCGACCACCAGGGCGGCCGCCAGCGCGGGGCCGGCGAAGTCGGCGAAGCTGAGGAACATCGTGGTCACCGCATTCGCCTCCTGGATGTCCTCCTCGGGAACGGTCTGCGGCAGGAGCCCGGTGGCTGCCGGCCTGAAGAACGCCTCGGCGATCCCGAAGAGGATCTCGATCGCGACGATCTGCCAGATCTCAACTGCGCCGCTGAAAATCAGCACGGCGAGGAGCCCGTGGAGCCCGAAGCGGGCGAGGTCGGTGGCGATCATCAGGCGGTGGCGGGGCAGCCGGTCCGCCCAGACGCCGCCGATCATCAGGAAGGCCACCAGGGGGATCGCGTGGGCGGCGAGGACAAGGCCGAGGTCGGTGGCGCTACCCGTGAGGTCGATCACGAACAGGGCGATCGCCACGGTGACGATGGCGTCGCCGAGCCCGCTCGCCGATTGGGCCAGCCAGAGGAATCTGAAGTCGCGGTGCCGCAGCACCCGCAGGGGTCTTCGCAGTCGTGCCATCCCGGCGACAGCTTGAAGCAGCCGCGCCGAACCCGCGGCCGCTAAGGAAGGCGCAAGTCGTTGCCGATAGCTCTCGGCATGAGACGAGACACGAAACCTGACCTCCCCCAAGACACTCCCCCCCGCGGTCGCGGCGCTGGCAGCGCTGGCCGCGATGATGCTGGTGCCGACGACCGCCGCCGGGATGATCACCAAATCGCGAAGCGCCGTCCTCCGCGGCGCGCCCGGCAGCTCGAAGACCCTCACGGTTCGCTGCCCGAAGGGCAGCGAGGCCGTGGCCGGCGGCTACCGCCTCACCAACCACATCTCCGAGACCGGCCCCACCAGCGCGCTCCTGCCCTACTCCTCGCTTCGCGCCGGCAAGCGGCGCTGGCGGGTCTCCGCCTACAAGGTGGGGCCGCCCAACCGGGCGGAGAGGCTGACCGCCGTCGCCAGCTGCCGGCGCGGCACCGCCCCGGTCTCGGTCGGCGTCGCCCGCTCGACCGTGACCAACCTCGGCGGGGGCACGAGCGGGGACGGCGTCTTCAGCCTCGCCAGCCTCACCGCCTCCTGCCCCGCCGGCACCCATGCGCTCTCGGGAGGCTTCCGGATCTCGATCAACGGCGCCGCTGCCGCCGCCGCCGCTGACGGCCCGCCCGTGACCGGCGTCTTCGGCTCGCGCGCCTCCGCTCGCGGCTGGGAGCTCAACGCGGTTCGCCTCTGGCCGGGCATGATGCGGATGAAGGCGCTCGCCTACTGCGGCGCCGAGCGGATCCTGCGACGCTCGAAGAGGTTCCGGCACAAGGCCGACGGCGTCGCCCACGCCTTCTCCAGCCCCTCCTGCCCGGGCCGCAGCTCGGCGCTCTCAGGCGGCTTCTACTCCCGCTTCGTCAGCAACCCGAGCGGCGGTGGCGGGATCGACGTCGCCGCCACCTTCCCGATCTCCTCGAGCCGCAAGGGGAAGCGGCGCTGGGGCCTCACCGGGTATCCGATCGGCGACATCCCCAGCCCGATCACCAGCTACGTCTACTGCGCCGCCGCGGGCCGAAAACGGCGGGGATAACCTGAGGCGGTGCTGTTCCGCCAGATCCTTCACGAGGACCTCGCCTGCGCGTCCTACCTGGTCGGCGACTCCGGGGCGGGGGTCGCGGCGGTCGTCGACCCGCAGTGGGACATAGACCCCTACCTGCGCCTCAGCCGCCTGCACGGGGTGCGGATCGAGCACGTGCTCGAGACCCACAACCACGCCGACCACGTCTCCGGGCACGGCCGGCTGGCACGCGCGACGGGCGCCTCGATCCACGTTCACGCCCTGGCCGCGGCGGAGTACCCGCACGAGGCGTTCGAGGACGGCTGGACCCTGCAGCTCGGGGCGGTGACGATCGAGGCGCTGGCGACGCCGGGCCACCGGCCCGAGCACACCTCCTTCCTGCTGCGTGACGGCGGCCGCGCCGCCGATCCCTGCGCCGTGCTGACCGGCGACTCGCTGTTCGTCGGCGACGTCGCCCGGCCGGACCTCGCGATCGACGCGGAGGAGGGAGCGGCGCAGATCTTCCGCTCCCTGCACGAGCGGCTCTTCTCCCTTCCCGACAGCGTCGAGGTCTGGCCCGGGCACCTCGGCGGCTCGCTCTGCGGCAGCTCGGGCATCGACAACAAGGCCTCCTCGACGATCGGCTTCGAGCGCCGGCACAACCGCGCCCTCGGCTTCGCAACCGAGGAGGAGTTCGTCGCCGATTCGGTCGCCTCGCTCGGTGCGCCGCCGCCCAACGTCGAGCAGATCGTCTCGCTCAACCGCGGGCCGCTGCTGGAGGAGCTGGGGACCCCGACTCCGCTGACCCCGCGCGCGGTCGAGGTCGCGATCGCCGAGGGCTCGCAGGTGATCGACGCCCGCACCAACGAGCAGTTCGACGAAGCCCACATCCCCGGCGCCTACAGCGCCTCCGCCTACGACACCGGATTCGGCACCAAGGTGGCGAGGATCGTCCCCGACCAGGTCGAGCTGATCGTCGTCGCGGCCTCCGACGGCTACGAGATGGAGGCGGCCGAGCTGCTCTCCTCGGTCGGCCTGCGGGTGCGGGGCTTCCTCGAAGGGGGGATGACCTCCTGGCGATCCGAGGATCGGCCGGTGCAGCGGCTCGAGCTGATCGATCCCGAGGACCTGGCCCAGCGGCTCGGCGCCGGCGAGGAGCTGGTCGTCCTCGACGTCCGCGACCCGGACGAGTTCGCCGCCGGTCACATCCCGGGCTCGACCCACATCCCATACGGCGAGCTGCGATCCCGGATCGGCGAGCTCTCCCACGAGGCCCCGGTGGCGGCGGTATGCAGCGGCGGCAAGCGCAGCGGCCTCGCCGCCTCGATCCTCCAGCGCGAGGGGTTCGCCGAGGTGATCCACGTCGGCCACGGGGGGGTAGGCGTCTGGGCGAGCCGCGGGCACCCGCTCGAGCGGGGCTGAGCGGCGCGGATGCCGGCGCGATCGACGGTCGCGATCCTCGGGGGCGGGGCGAGCGGGGCCCTGCTGGCGACACAGCTGCTGCGCCGCATGCATCCCGAGGGGATGCGGGTGATGGTGGTCGAGCGCCGGCGCCGGATCGGCCCCGGCCTCGCTTACTCGACCCCGTATCCGTTTCATCGGCTCAATGTCCCGGCCGCCCAGATGGGCTCGTTCCCGCGCGATCCCGGCCACTTCCTGCGCTGGGCGCGGGAGAGCGACCCGGGGGTCGAGGCCGGGGACTTCCTGCCCCGCTCGCGCTACGGCGACTACCTGGCCGAGGTGCTCGCCGACGCGGAGCGCCGGGCCCTCGCAGGGGCCGAGCTCGAGCGATGCCACGACGAGGCCCTTGCCGTCCGGGTCGGCGATGGGCCGCGGCCGCTCCAGATCGAGCTCGCCTCCGGGGGGCGGCTCGAAGCGGACCGGCTGGTGCTGGCGCTGGGCAACCCGCCGCCGAACGTGCCGGGGGGCGCCACGGCGGAGCTGCTCGCTTCAGGCCGGTTCCATCCCGACCCCTGGGACACGGGGATCGCCGCCGCCGCGGCGGGCGATCGATCCGTGCTGCTGATCGGCACCGGGTTGACCATGGTCGACGTCGCCCTGGTCCTGGCCGAGTCCGGTCCTTCGACCCAAATCCACGCGATCTCGCGCAACGGGCTGCTGCCGCGCTCGCACCTCTCCGGCGGCGCCCGTCCCGAGAAGTCCTTCGATCTGCCGTCCGGGCCCTTCACCCTCGACCAGCTGATCGCGGCGGTCGAATCGGAGATCGCCGCGGTCGAGGTGGCCGGGGGCGACTGGCGCTCCGTGATCGACTCGCTGCGACCGGTGACGAACCGGATCTGGCAGCGGTTGGGCGATCGGGACCGCCGGCGCTTCGTGCGGGACGTGGCCCGCCACTGGGAGGTGCGCCGTCACCGGATGGCGCCTGAGGTCGCGGGGATGCTCGGCGAAGTGATCTCCTCCGGGCGGCTGCGGATCGAGCGGGGGGAGATCTCGGAAATCCGCCCGGAGAGCGGCGGGCTGGTGGCATCGGTCCGCGATCCGGACAGCGGTGAGGTCTCCGAGCGGCGCTTCGATCGCGCCGTCAACTGCACCGGCCCCGCGCAGGACCTGAGCAGGGCCCCGTATCCGGTGATCGCCTCGCTGCTCGAGGCAGGCGAGGTGCGGCCGGGTCCCTACCGGCTCGGCCTCGACCACGACTCGCGCGGGGCGATGGTCACCCGCAGCGGCGAGGTCTCCCGCCTGATCTTCGGCATCGGCCCGGTGCGCAAGGGGAGGCTCTGGGAGACGACGGCGATCCCTGAGATCCGCGAGCAGGCGCTGGAGCTCGCCGATCTGCTCACCGCCGACCTCTCCCGGCTCGTCAATCGGAGGGCTGCGCCGGGGCCTCGTGGCGAACCCGCGCCCGCGCCTCGCCGTAGCTGATCGTCTCGTAGAGGATCATCGCCCAGATCAGCGCCGTGGGGATCACCAGAGCCGCCCAGGCCGGGATCGAGACCGCCAGCGGCAGCAACGCGAAAAGGAGGAGGGCCAATCCCAGCCTCTGGCGGTTGAGGGTGTGGACGTTGCGGTAGCGGAAGGCGACGTGCGCGAGCAGGTACAGCGCCACCCCGCCGAACATGGCGAAGGCGGGGACGATCTCGAGGTGGTGGTCGACGTGCCCCAGGGTCTTCTTCAGCCCCAGCGCGACGAGGACGACCCCGGCGACCATCGGGAAGTGCAGGAAGGAGTAGGAGTCGCGGGCCATCTCGTTCTGGACCCGCCCGACCTCGGCTCGCTCGAGCCTGCGGGTGGCGACGATCGCGACCACGTCGAAGTAGGCCCACCACATCGCCGCCGCCAGCCCGACGCCGATCACCGCTGCGGCGATCACCCCGGCGTCGATCCCGAACTCGGCGCCCACGCCGATCGCGACGATCGACTCTCCCAGGGCGATGATCAGGATCAGCCCGTGGCGCTCGGCGAAGTGTCGGGGCACCAGCGTCCAGCCCTCCGACCCGAACAGGTAGGGGCCACCCATGTCGAGCAGGATCGCCAGCAGCCAGACCGAGCCCTGGGCGACCCCGTCCAGAAGGGAGGCGGCGGCGAGCAGGCCGACGCCGATCGCGCTGCTGATCGCCAGCCCGACGACAGACTTGCGCAGCTTGGGATCATCGCGGCTGGCGAGCAGGAAGAGGGCGATCTGGCCCGCCCTGACGACGGCGTAGGCGACGGCGAAGGTGAGGGCGAGGTCGTCGAACGCCTCCGGGACGCAGAGCGAGACCACCAGCAGCCCGGCCATCGCGCCGAAGATCGCGAAGCGGACGGCCCCCTCCTCGGGATCGACGACGCTGGTCAGCCATGCGTACCCCACCCAGGCCCACCACAGCACGCCGAGCACAAGGATCCCCTGCGCCAGGCCAGACCAGGACGGATCGTGTGCCATCAGCGCGGTGCACTGGGTGATGGCGAGCACGAAGACAAGGTCGAAGAAGAGCTCGAGCGGGGTCACCTGCTCGCCGTCACGCAGCGTCGCGCTGAGGCGGCGGTGGCTTGTTGCGGAGCTCTCCAAGGCCGCATACATCCTGGCAATTCCGAATTTTGGGGATGCAGCGGCCCGGCCAGTTGCCGATATCCGGACAATGATCCCGACTCGTCGCACCCTGACCTGCTCACTCCTCGCCGTCGCCGCGGTCGCCCTGCTCGCGGCTCCGGCGGTCTCGGGCGCCGCGAAGAAGCCGCGGCTCGGCCGGATCGTCTCCTCCAAGGCCGTGGGGCAAATCTCGGGCCCCCCCGGGACGGTCGGCAAGGTCACCGCCAGGTGCCCCCGCCGCACCAAGGTGATCTCCGGCGGAGTCAAGACCTACGCCAACATCCAGCTCGAGGGCGACGCCCAGGTGGTCGTCCCCTACGTCTCCCGCCGGGTCGGCCGGCGCGCCTGGACAGTGTCCGTCTACAGCGCCGCCGGGCCGCTTGCCACCCCGAAGCGTTTCGCGGCGATCGCCTATTGCCGTAAGGGAGTAGGCCGGGTCGTCTCCAGGGTGAGGCGAGGATCGGCGATCATCGGCAGCGGTGGCTTCCCGTTCCCACTGAGGAGCGTCTACGCCTCCTGTCCATACAACACCTGGCCTGTCGCCGGTGGCTTCGCGATGCATCTGAGCGCTCAGGACCTCGCCAACCTGGCGACCGATGGCGGCCCCCCTGGCCTGATCTTCGGCTCGCGGATCGTTGCCGGCGGCTGGGAGATCACGGTCGGCCGCTTCGCCACCGGGCGATCGGTTGTCCGCTCCTTCGCCTATTGCGGAAAGCGGCCGGTGAAGGTTCGCGCCAGGTCCCGCTATCTCCAGGGGCTGGGGCAGATGACGCACTTCGCGACGCCGCTGTGCCCGCGCGGGACGAAGGCCGTGTCGGCCGGGTTCTACGCGCCGCTGATCTTCCGCGCCCAGGACAACGTCAGCGCGGTCATCCCGCTCGAGCAACGTCGACTCAACCCGAGGCGCTGGATGATCGGAGCGGTGCCGATCAGCCCCTCACCGAGCCGTACCACCGGCTACTCCTACTGCAGCGGCTAGGCACCCAACGACCCGCGGGTGCTAGCCGCCGGGGTCGGGCTCCTCGACTACCTCCATCTTGCCCCCCGGCAGGGCGATCAGGGAGACTACGAAGCAGACCGCCATCACGCCGGCCATCGCGTAGAAGATCGTCCGCGAGGAGAGGGCATAGCTGTGCTGGACGGCGTGCAGGAACTCCTCGGCCCGCTTTCCCCCGCGCTCGGCGAGCCCGCCGCCTCCGGCCTGACCGAGTGAATCGGCGATCGCGTCGGCCTTCGCCTTCGGCAGGCCGAGGCTTCCCAGGGCCGACTCGAGATTCGACTTGTTCTCGAGGATGAGGAACGTCCCCAGCACCGCCAGGCCGAGGCTCGAGCCGAAGTTGCGGACGGTCTGGGTGATACCGGTCGCCTCGCCGTAGCTGCTGCTCGGAGCGCGGTTGACCGCATCGGTGTTCGAGGGCCCCAGCACCAGGCCGACCCCGGCCCCGGCGATCACGATGTAGGGCCACTGGTCGTCGTAGTTGAGGCCGGGGAGCTTGCGGGCCCAGAGGAAGAAGCCGACCGCGGAGATCGCCGAGCCGAGCACGACCGCCGGCCTGGCGCCGCGCTCGTCGAGGATCCGGCCGCCGAGTTGCGCCGCGATCGCAAACCCGGCGAAGAAGGTGAGCAGGTAGAGGCCGGCGCTCGAGGCGCTGTCGCCGAGCGAGATCTGGGCGTAGGTGCTGGCGAAGAAGAACAGCGGGATGAAACAGATCATCAGCAGGAAGAGGACGACGTTCTGCATCGCGAAGCGGCGGTCCTCGAAGATCCGCATCCGCAGCAGCGGCTCGGGGATGCTCAGCTCGAAGCGGACGAAGAGGGCGAGGATCGCCAGCCCCACGACCAGGCAGCCGATCGTCCCCGCGCTGCCCCATCCCCACTCGCTCGCCTGCTGGAGTCCGAGCACGGCGATCCCCATCCCGGCCGCGACCAGGAAGGTGCCGCGGTAGTCGATCGGGGCCGGGTGCTTTTCGTTCTCGGGCTTGGAGATCGCGATCAGCACCAGGGCGATGATCGCGACCGGGATGTTGACCCAGAAGATCGCCCTCCAGGTCCACTCGGTCAGGTAGCCGCCGGCGATCGGACCGACCGAGGTGAGACCGCCGGCGATGCCGAAGAAGATCGCCATCGCCTTGCCGCGGTCCTCGAGCGGGTAGGAGGCGATCACGATCGCCAGCGCCGCCGGGAACATCAGCGCCGCCCCGGCGCCCTGGATCACTCGGAAGGTGATGATCCAGGCTTCGCCGATCCCGCCGGTCGGGGTCGCGCCGCAGAGCGCCGAGGAGGTGGCGAAGACGATCACCCCGATCACCACCATCCTGCGGTGCCCGGCGATGTCGGCGAGCCTCCCGCCGAAGGCGAACAGGGCCGAGAGCGAGAGCAGGTAGCCGTTGATGATCCACTGCACCCCGGTGGGGGAGAGCGAGAGGTCGGTCTGGAGGTCGGGGGCGGCGATCGCGACGATCGTCTGGTCGATGAAGGTCATCGCGACAGCGAAGATCATCGCCGCCAGGACGAGACCCTTGTTGACCGGGGACGACACGGCCCGAGAACCCTAATGCCGGGTTCGGCGTCAGCGGCATCGCTGGATGTATGTTGGATCCTTGACGGCGAGCGATCCGGGGGTGGCGCAGGTGAGGACGGTCGAGGGCGACGGCCCGGCCCGGGAGGGTTGATGGCGAAGCGGCGAAAGCCCCGCCGCGAGCGGCCGAGCTCGGCGACCGTGGACTACACCGACACCGAGGGCAACGTCCTCACCCTGCGCGAGTCCCTCAGCGTGGCGACGATCGCCAAGATCCGCGAAGCGCCGGCGAGCGCGGCCAGCCTCGGCGGAGGACGCCTGGCGGAGGCGCTCCGAGATGATGTTCGAGCGCCTCGCGGTGCGCTGGGAGATAGCGGGGCTGCCGCTCGACGACCAGGCGATGCTGCTCGGCCGCTACCGGATGGCCGACTCGGACACCCAGCGCTGGGTGCGCGAGACGATCGATCTCCACGTGCAGCGCTACCTCCCCGAGCTGGCCGGCAACTGATCAAGCGCCGCTCGCGAGATTGATCTGAGTCACCAATGGGGTGACTTATTGCACTCTCGGCAGCGGCGCTCGGGGGTCAGGTGGCGTCGAGGACGACCGCGAGCCCCTGGCCGACGCCGATGCAGATCGTCGCCAGCCCCCATCCGCCTCCCTGGCGGCGGAGCTCGTGGGCGAGGGTCCCGAGGATGCGGATCCCGGAGGCGCCGAGAGGGTGCCCGATCGCGATCGCGCCGCCGTTCGGGTTGAGCTTCTCGGGATCGAGCTCGGGCCAGCCGGCGAGACAGGCGAGCGACTGGCTGGCGAAGGCCTCGTTCAGCTCCACCGCGGCCAGGTCGTCCCAGCCGATGCCGGCGCGCGCGAGGGCGTCGTTGGCGGCCCGCACCGGGCCGATCCCGAAGACGTCGGGGTCGACGCCGGCGGCGGCGCGGGAGGCGATCCGCGCCAGCGGCTCGCGGCCGGTCCGCTGCGCTGCGGTCTCGTCGCCGATCAGGGTCGCCGCGGCGCCGTCGTTGAGCGGCGAGGCGTTGCCGGCGGTCACGGTCCCGCCCTCGCGAAAGGCCGGCCGCAGCTTCGAGAGCGCCTCGATCGTGGTCTCCGAGCGGATGCTCTCGTCGCGCTCCAGCTCGACGCCGGGTACCGCGACGACCTGGGGGTCGTAGAAGCCCCGCTCCCAGGCGGCGGCCGCCAGCCGGTGGCTGCGCAGCGCGAACTCGTCCTGGGCGGAGCGTGAGATCGAGTGCAGATCGGCGAGGTGCTCGGCGCTCTCGCCGAGCGAGATCGTCCAGCGATCCGGCATCCGCGGGTTGACCATGCGCCAGCCGAGGGTCGTCGAGTGAAGCTCCTCGTGCGTCCGAGGGAAGCCCCGGTCGGGCTTCAGCAGCACCCAGGGCGCGCGGCTCATCGACTCCACCCCGCCGGCGACGATCAGCGAGGAGTCGCCCGTCTCGATCGCCCGGCTGGCGCCGATCACCGCCTCCAACCCGGACCCGCAGAGCCGGTTGACGGTGGCGCCCGGAAGGCTGGTCGGCAGGCCCGCCAGCAGCACCGCCATCCGGGCGACGTTCCGGTTGTCCTCCCCGGCGCCGTTGGCATCGCCGAAGAGGACGTCGTCGATCTGGGCCGGGTCGAGCCCCGGCGAGCGCTCCAGCAGGCCGCTCAGGGCGAGGGCGGCGAGGTCGTCGGGGCGGACCCCGGCAAGGGCGCCGCCGTAGCGGCCGAACGGCGTGCGCACCGCGTCGAGCAGGTAGGCGCTGCCGCTCATCGTGGCGAGAGCACGTGGCCCCGGGCGGGATCGATGCGCCCGTCGAGCAGCTCGAGGAAGGTCCGCTCGATCGCCTCGAAGCCGCTCTCGCGGGAGATCCGAAGCCAGCCCTGCGTCCAGCCGAGGTAGCTGCGCCAGGCCGTGGCGATGCGGGCCTCGAGCCCCTCGGCGCCCCAGTCGGAGCTGCGCTTGCTCGCACGGTCGGGGGCGAAGAAGAGGGCGGGCTGCGGCCCGGGCATCTCGCCGGGATCGCTCGCGGCCTGCTGCCAGTGGGTCACCCCGACGATCGCGCTGTGGACGAGCGCCTCGCCGAGGTGGCGGTGGACCGCGCCGCGCACCTCGGCATCCCCGGCCATGTCGAGGAAGACCGCGCCGTCGCGGGGCAGCGACTCGATCTGCTCGTAGGGGAGGGCCCGGTCGTAGATCCCGAGGCTCTCGACGAAGCCGAGGTTGCCGCGGCGAGGTGAGGCCGACGACCTCCCCCTCGCCGCGGCGGGAGAGGAGGAAGGCCGTGCTCAGCGCGGTCTTGCTGGAGGCGCTGGCGAGGATCACCCTGCCCGCCTCGAGCAGGCCCTCGCCGGCGAGGAAGTCGTCGATCAGGAACGAGGTCGCGAACAGGGGCCGCAGGAGCATCTGCTCGCCCTCATGGTCGGGGTCGTACAGCGGGTCGGTGGCGACCGCGCTGTAGGTGTTGTAGGTGGCGGGCAGGGAGGCGCGGTGCGGGGTCGCATCGACGAAGCCGCGCTCGGTCGGCCCGCTCGGGGGTGACGAGCAGCTCGGTGGACATCGGCAGGTAGCCGTAGACCCGGGTCCCCTCGGGAAGCTCGTCGTGCCCCGAGGCGGCCACCGTCGCGAAGCCCCAGACCGGGACCCGGCCCCAGCCTTCCTCGGCCTCGAAGAAGTCCCAGTAGGACATCGCGTCGCCCATCACCGCGTAGGTGACGTTGTTCGAGCTGAGCCCGAAGGAGTCGATCGCCAGCAGCGCCTCGCCGGGACCGGGGGCGGCCTGCGGTTGATCGACGATCCGGCAGCGGTGCAGGTCGTCGCGCTTGACCAGCAGGTCCATCGGCCGAGCATTGCAGAAGTCAGCCGTCCTGGCGGCTTGTTTGTATGGCGGTCATGGGAGCCCGCTTCGCGGTAGGTCCGGCCGTGATCGCCGCCTCCCTGCTGCTGGCCGCGCTGGCTGCTGACGCTCGCCTGAGCCGGCGGCATTCGGCGCGCCGCGCCAGGGGCCGGCAGCGCACCGTGCAGGCGCAGGAGCTCGGGGCGGCATTGAAGCGGGACCCCGACCGCCCGCCCCGACCACGGAGACCCATGAAGAAGACCGCCCTCGCCGTCGCACTTGCCCTCGCCGCCCTCGCGGCTCCGCTCGCCGCTCCCGCGGCGGCCAAGCCCGGCCGGACCGTGGTCCGCACGGTCGTCCTGCAGACGACTGAGGGCTTCTCGACCGCGGGCACCTTCACCGGCGGGACGATGTTCGGCGGAACCGGGGAGATGCGCCAGCACGGCGCGAAGGTCGGCACCTTCTCGAGCCTCTGTACCGCCTCCTCGGCGGTGCGCGCCCAGTGCAGCGTGACCCTGGTATGGAAGGGGCGCGGGCGCGTCCAGATCGCCGGCATGGTCAGCGTCACCGAGGAGCGCAACCTGCTCTCGATCGTCGGCGGGACCGGCAAGTTCCTCGGGGCCCGCGGGTCGGTGACGGTCGAGCGTGCATCGATGGACGGCTCGAGGCAGAAGGCGGTGCTGCGGTTCCTCAGGTGAGCCTGCCGCTGCGCCTCCTCGCGCTCCGCTACGCCTACGTCCCCGACGTCGTCGAGCGGCGCGCCCCCCATCGCGAGGCTCACCTGGAGCTGGTCCGCGGCTGGTGCGAGGAGGGAAGGCTGGTGATCGCCGGCGCCCTGGGCGATCCGCCAAGCGGGGCGATCTTCGGCTTCGACTGCGACGAGGCGGCGGTCGGTGAGTTCGTCGCCGCCGATCCCTACGTCGCGGCGGGGCTGGTCAGCGAGCGGACGGTCGAGCCCTGGACCGTGGTCGCCCTGCGCCCCTCCTGAGCGGGCCGGCCCTCAGGCGGCCGGCCGCTCCGCCGGGCCGGCCGCAACGACGATCGCCAGGACCTCTGCGCCGTGCTTGCGCAGGAAGCTCGGCCCGACCCCGCGAATCTGCGCCAGCTCCCCGGTCGCCTCGGGCCGGCGCGAGGCGATCGCCTCCAGCGTGCGGTCGTGGGCGACTGTGAAGGCGGGCTTGCCGGCGGCCGCCCTCATCCTCCACTCCCGCAGCGCCTCGAAGAGCTGCGAGTCCTGCCCCGATAGCTCCGGCGCCGGCTCGGTGGCGGAGCGGCGCGCCCTCCTTGCCGGGGTGACGGTGATCTCCTCGGGGTCGGGCAGCCAGTCGATCGGGTCGCAGACGTCGCAGCAGCGGCCGGCGGGGCGGCCGGCGGCGCCATCGCCGAAGTGGTCGAGGAGGGCACGGCGGCGGCAGCTCCCGGAGAAGCTGAAGGCGTCGACAGCGCGGTAGGCGCGCCAGCTTCGATCGCGGGCCTCGCGGCAGGCGGCGGCCGCGCGGCCGAGGTCGAGGGGGCTCTCCAGCTCGACCATCAGCCGCCCTCCGCCCGCGGGCTCGATCCTCAGCGCGCCGGTGCGCTCGGCGATCGCCAGCGGGATCCGCTCCTCCTCGAGGCGCGGGTTCTCGATCCGCAGCGCGCCGCCGTCCCCGGCGGCCCGCCGCAGCCGCTCGACGTAGGCGCCGACCTCGGAGGGCTCGACGCTGCGCTGCTCGATGAACCGCACCAGCCGACCGAGGTCGGAGCGCATCGCCAGCAGCACGGCGCGGGACTGCTCGCCGTCGCGCCCGGCGCGGCCGGCCTCCTGGTAGTAGGCCTCGACGCTGGTCGGTATCGCCCAGTGCCAGACCGAGCGCACGTTCGCCTTGTCCACCCCCATCCCGAAGGCGTTGGTCGCGGCGATCACCTCGGCGTCGCCGGTCATGAAGCGGTGCTGGGCGGCGGCGCGCTCGTCCGGGGCCATGCCGGCGTGGTAGGCGACGCTCTGAAGACCGGCCGAGCCGTAGCGCCTCGCAGACCGACTCGGTGTCGCGGCGGGTCCCGCAGTAGACGATCGCCGGGCGGTTGGCGGGGTCGGCCAGCCCGATCTCCAGGAGCCGCTGCTTCCGCGCCTTCGAGCCCTTGCCCTCGAGGCGGACGATGTCGAAGGAGAGGTTGGGGCGGTCGAATCCGGAGCGGACCATCAGCGGCTCGCGGAGGCCGAGCCGCTCGACCACCTCCGCCGCCACCTCCTCGGTCGCGGTCGCCGTGCAGGCCATGACCGCCGGGCGACCGAGCCGCTCCAGCGCCTTCGGCAGGCGCAGGTAGTCGGGGCGGAAGTCGTGACCCCACTCGGAGAGGCAGTGGGCCTCGTCCACCGCCATCAGGTCGACGCGACGTTGCGATACGGCGTCGAGGAAGGCGGGCGAGCCGAACCGCTCGGGGGAGCAGTAGGCGATCCGCGCCTGCCCGCCGCGGATCTTCGCCAGGGCGCCGCGGGCCTGCTCCTCGGCCATTCCCGAGGCGATCATCACCGCCGGGTGCCCATCCGCCGCCAGCCGCCGCCACTGGTCGGCCATCAGCGCGATCAGCGGGCTGACCACGATCGTCAGGCCCTCGCCGGCCAGCCCCGGCAGCTGGTAGCAGAGGCTCTTGCCGCCGCCGGTCGGCATCACGATCAGCGAGTCGCGCCCGGCCAGCCCCGCCTCGACCGCCTCTCGCTGGCCCGGGCGGAACTCGGAGTGGCCGAGGTGGGCGAGCAGGGCGTCGGGATCTCGGGGGCCCTGGTAGGCCCGCAGCGGGACCGCCGCGATCTCGTCCTCGCTGCGGCCGAGGCCGCGCAGCGCCAGCTGGGCTTCGGCCTGAAGGGGATCGAGCTCAGCTCGGGGCACGTGGCGAGACTAGGGGACGGGTCCGATGACTCTCCCCCTTAGGATGGCCTCGTGATCGACCCGCTCGAGCGCTGGCGGCGATATGGGGAGAAGCCCGACTACGCGGGGCTTCCGAGCTTCAGCGGGGTGTCCTACACCGAGGACGCGGCAGAGCTGGCCGGCGCCGACGTGGCGATCGTCGGCGCTCCGACCGACGACCTCGTCTCCGACCGGCCCGGGGCGCGCTTCGGGCCGCGGGCGATCCGCGCCGCGAGCTGCCCGCCCGGCCCCCACCTGGAGGCGAAGGTGGACGGCTTCGCCGAGCTGCGGGTCCTCGACTACGGCGATGCGCCGGTGCTCCCGGCAGACCCCGCCCGCACCCACGAGGCGATCGAGGCGACGGTGGGGGAGGTGCTGGAAGCCGGGGCGATCCCGATCGTGCTCGGCGGCGATCACGGCATCGCCGAGCCCGACATCAGGGCCTGCGCGGCCCGCCACGGCGCGGTCGGGCTGATCCACTTCGACACCCACACCGACACCGGCGAGGAGGTCTTCGGGGTCGAGGTCTCGCACGGGACGCCGATGTTCAGGCTGATCGAGCAGGGCGCGATCGACCCGAGCCGCTACGTCCAGGTCGGCCTCCGCGGCTACTGGCCCGGGGAGGAGGAGTTCGGCTGGCAGGCGGAGCGGGGCATCACCAGCTTCTTCATGCACGACGTGCGCGACCTCGGGATCTCCGAGGTGACCGATCTGGCGATCGCCGCGGTGGGAAGCGGCCCGCTCTTCCTCTCGGTCGACATCGACGTGCTCGACCCGGCCTTCGCCCCCGGCACCGGGACGCCCGAGCCCGGGGGCATGACCAGCGCCGATCTGCTCTGGGCCGCCCGCCAGATCGCCGCCCGCACCGAGCTGGTCGGGGCAGAGGTGGTGGAGGTGATCCCCACCGCGGTCGGCTCGGCCGACATCACCGCCCTGGCGGCCGAGCGGATCGTCCGCGAGATCGTCACCGGCATCGCCGTCGCCCGCAGGTAACTGGACGGCTCAGTGGATCGTCGCTTCCACTCCGCGGCGCTCCAGGGCGCGGGCGATGATCAGCCGCTGGATCTCGGAGGTGCCCTCCCAGATCCGGTCGACCCGCAGCTCCCGCCAGAAGCGCTCGGCGAGGTTGGTGCGGATGTAGCCGCGGCCGCCGAAGATCTGCACGGCCCGGTCGGCTGCGCGGCAGGCGGCCTCGCTGACGAAGAGCTTCGCCATCGAGGCCTTGGCGTGGACGATCTTGCCGGGCGCGCCGGCGTCGGCGAGCTGCGCCACCTGGGCGGTGAGCAGGCGCCCGGCGGCGGCGTCCGCGGCCGAGTCGGCGAGCGGGAAGGAGACCCCCTGGTAGTCCATGATCCGCTGGCCCCCCTGCTCGCGCTCAAGCGCCCAATCGGTCGCCTCATCGATCAGCCGCCACATCGCCCCGAGCCCGTGGGTCGCGATCCCGAGCCGCTCCTCCGTGAACCAGAGGCGCTGCAGGTCATCGCCCTCGCCGAGGCCGCCGAGGATCGCCTCGTCGGTGACCTCGACCCCGCTGAAGCGGACGGTCGGGTGCCCGTGGGGGTAGTTGTGCGTGAAGGGCGGGTCGTCGACGAACTCGACCCCGGCGGCCCCGGGCTCGACCAGGAAGAGGGTCGGCAGGCGCTCGTCGCCGTCGATCGCGTTGGCCATGACGATCATCACCAGGGCGGCGTCGGCCGAGGTGACGAACCATTTCTCTCCCTCGATCACCCAGCCGCCGTCGCTGTGGGTCGCGGTGGTCGCGATCTTCGAGGGATCCGAGCCGGCGTGCTCCTCGGTCACCGCGTAGGCGGTGTCGCCCTCGCCCCGCAGCGCCGGGCGAAGGTAGCGCTCGATCTGCTCCGAGGTGCCCAGCTCGAGCACGTTGTAGGCCCCCGGCACGTACCAGTGCAGGCCGTTGGTGCAGCGGCCGAACTGCTCCCCGACGAGGAAGGTCTCGAACATCGACCAGCCCTGGCCGCCGTTCTCGGGCTTGTGGCGGCCGCCGTTGAGGCGGGCCTCGATCGCCGCCGCGCGGATCTCCTCGATCTCCGCTTCGGGGAGGCGGCCGCCCTTTCTCTCCGAGATTTCCTCGCGCGGGATCAGCTCCTCCTCGGTGAAGCGGCGGGCGCGCGCCTGCAGCTCCTCCTGGGAGGGGGTCAGCTCGAGGCCGACGGCGGCGGGGGTGGCGGTGGCGGTCATGGTCCTCCGTTTCGGTTGTCGGCCTGCTGGTCGGCGTGGAAGGCGTCGATCGCCCGCTCCAGCGCGACCCGCTCCGCCTCGGTCCGCTCGGCGGCGTCGCCGGGCAGGCCGAGCAGGAGCCGGTGGTGATTGGCGAGCACCTCGAGCGCGGCCTCCCGCTGGGCGGCGCTGAGCCCCACCTCGGGCGAGTCGAGCAGCAGACTCACCACCTCACTGAGGTATCCGAGCCAGTCGCTCTCCCGCCCCCTGACGACGATCTCCTCGACGGCCGAGCGCTCCCGATCGAGCGCCTCGCCGAGCCCGCGCCCCTCGCCGCTTCGCAGGGCGGCGACGACCGGCGGCAGCTCGCGCTCCGGCTCGGGGGTGAGTGAGAGCCAGCCGATCCCGGCATCGCGATCTTCCCGCCACCACGGCGGGAGCAGTGATCTTGCGCTCCCCATGGACGTATGTTAGCGTGACTGATTACAAAGTCAGCCACGGCTGCTTTGTGAGTGGAGGAGAGCGTGGACGCGCCCGGTGACGGTTCGGGCTGTTGTACGACTGAGCACAAGATCAGGAGAAGGAGTCTTGGCGATGACCCCCGATTCCCTCGAAACCCTCAGCGCTGAGAGCAACGGAGCGAGCGCCCGCGGCACCCCGGTCGAGGGCGGCCACGGATTTGCCGGCGCCGGAGCGGCACTGGACGCTCGCCTCTACTTCGACCCGGAGGCCGCGGCGCTCGAGCAGTCGGCGATCTTCGAGCGCACCTGGCAGCTCGCGGGCCACGTCAGCGACCTGCCCGAGACCGGGCTCCTACGTCACCGCCAGCGCCGGCTCGCAGTCGTTGATCGTGATCCGCGGCAAGGACGGCGAGCTGCGGGCGTTCCGCAACGTTTGCCGCCACCGCGGGCGCCGGCTGATCGGCGAGGCCTCGGGCTGCTCCCGGGCGATCCGCTGCGCCTACCACGGCTGGACCTACGCGCTCGACGGCAAGCTGCTCGGGGCTCCGGAGCTGCGCAGCTTCCCCGGCGGGGTCGATCGCCCCAGCCTCGGCCTGCACGGCGCCCGGGTGGAGGTGATCTGCGGTCTCGTCTTCGTCAACCTCGACCCCGAGGCGACCCCGCTCGCCGAGCTGCTCGGCGACCTGCCGCAGCGGCTCGAGCGATACGACATCCCATCGCTGGTGCGGGCCGACGGCGGCCGCGACCACACCCAGGGCGCCAACTGGAAGGTCGTCGCCGACAACTACCTCGAGGGCTACCACGTGCCGATCGCCCATCCCGGGCTGATGCGGCTGCTCGACTACGAGCGCTACGTGCCCGACATCGCCGAGAACTACGTCTGGTTCGAGGCGCCGATGCGCTCCGAGCCCTCCGAGAACCGCACCGAGCGCCTCTATCAGCGGCTGGTGCGCCCGATGGGGAAGCTGACCGGAGCCGATCGCGACGTCTGGCGCTACGTCTTCATCTACCCGAACACGGCGATCGACCTCTACCCCGACCAGGTCGGCTACTGGCAGATCAACCCGCACGGCCCCGAGCGCACCCGCGACGCGTTCGCGCTCCTCCGCCCCCGCGAGGAGGGCCTGCGCGACCGCCTCATCCGCGGGCTCAACGACCGCGTCAACGACCTGGTCAGCGACGAGGACGTCGAGCTGGTCGAGGCCGTGCAGAGCGGCCTGAAGACCACCGGCTACCGCTGCGGCCCGCTGAACGAGCGCGAGGCTGCGGTCGGCTGGCTCGCCTCCAAGGTCCGCGCCGACCTCGCCGCCGCCGGAGAGCGCCGTTGAGCGATCCCTCCGGGATCTCCCCCGCCTCCTCGAACGGGGAGAACGGCGCCGGCTCCGGGGAGCGGGCCTCGGACGCGCGCGAGCGGATCCTCGCCGCGGCCGTCTCGCGGATCGCCAGCGAGGGGATAGACGACGTCCGCATCGCCCGGATCGCGGTCGACGCCGGGGTCTCGCCGGCGCTCGTCCACTACCACTTCGACTCCCGCGAGACCCTGCTGGCCGAGGCGCTGACCTACTCCTATCACCGCATCGGCAACGTCCGCATCCCCGAGCGCGAGACGCCAGACCTCTCGACCGAGGAGCGGATGCGGCGGATGCTCGACAACTACCTGCCGCTGCCCGGCGAGCAGCGCCAGGACTGGATGCTCTGGGTCGAGCTATGGCTGCGGGCGATCCGCCACCCCGAGCTGGCGCCGATCTCCGCCCGGCTCTACGCCGACATGCACGAGTGGGTCCGCGGGGCGATCGCCGCCGACGCGGCCGAGGCCGGCCTCGATGCCGACGAGTTCGCCGACCACCTGCTGGCGCTGATCGACGGCTGCGGGGTGCGGGCGATGATCGGCGACCCCGGGATGGACCTGGAGCGGATGCGGGAGCTGGTCTGGTCCTTCATCGCGGCGGAGCTGGGATACGACCCCGATCCGGCGCTCGCGGCGAGGGCAGCCTGAGGGATGCACAGCCAGGGGGACCCGGTCCTCGTCCACCTGCCGCCCGAGGCCCTGCGGGTGCTGGGCGGCGATCCCGGCGGCACCGCCGCCACCGTGACCACCGAGACCCCGACCCCCGACGCCGAAGTGGCCGGATGAGCCGCGCCGACGTCGACGTGATCGTGGTCGGGGCCGGCCTCGCCGGGCTGACCGCGGCCCGCGAGCTCTCCGGCTCCGGGCTCGAGGTCGTCGTGCTCGAGGCGCGCGAGCGGATCGGCGGTCGCACCTGGACCAAGGCCGACGCTTTGCCCGGGATAACGCTCGACATGGGGGCCCAATCGGTTGACTCGCGCCAGCCGCTGATCACGGCGGAGGTCGCCCGCTACGGCCTCGCAACCGGGGAGGAGCTCCCATTCGAGCCACCGAATGTCTGGCGGCTGCGCGGCGAGCGGCTGGGCCCCGGGATGCCGGTGCCGGTCTCCGAGCTGGCCGATCTCGAACGCCTGCTGGCGGAGGTCCACTTCGCCGGGCGCCGGGTCGACGCCGACGCCCCGTGCTCCGAGCAGGACATCGCCGACCTCGACATCCCGATCACCGAGTGGGTCGAGAGACTCGGCCTCGCCCCCGCCACCGAGGAGCTGGGCTCGGTCTTCGGCAGCTCGCTGATGTCGGGCGAGGCCGCGGAATCCTCGATGCTGCTGATGGCGCGCCACCTGGCCGCGGCCGGGGGCCTCTGGTCCTTCCTCAGCGTCGACTACGCCGGGGTCGAAGGCGGGACCAGCGCGATCTCCGGGGCGATCGCCGGCGACGTCGAGGCCGAGGTGATCCTCGGCACCGAGGTCGAGGCGGTCGAGCACGGCGGCGACGGCGCCCTCGTTCACGGCGGCGGGGAGCCGATCCGCGCGCGGTCGGTGATCCTCACCGTCCCGCTCAACGCGCTACGGCGGATCGATCTCCGCCCCGGGCTCTCGCCGGCGACCATGGCCGGGATCGAGGCCGGCAGCGCCAATCTCGGGGCCAAGTACTGGGCGCTGGCAAAGGACGCCCCCGAGGACTTCCACGCCCTCGGCGAGGCGCCGGGGATCGACGTCGCCTCGAGCTGGAAGCGGGTCGGAGAGGGCGTCTTGATCGTCGGCTTCGGACGTGACGCGTCGAGCCTCGACGGGGACGACACCGCCGCGGTCGAAGCGTCCCTGCGCCACTACCTTCCCGAGCTGGAGCTGACCGCCTCGACCTGGCACGACTGGGCGAGCGATCCCTACGCGGGAGGCACCTGGGGAGGTTGGCGGCCGGGCTGGGCGAACGCCGGGCTGCCGGAGCTCCTTGCCTCCGAGGCGCCGCTGCTCTTCGCCGGATCCGAGACCGCGCAGCGCTGGCCCGGGTTCATGGAGGGGGCGGTCGAGAGCGGGATCAGATCCTCGCGGCAATTGCTGGAATCGCTCGAGCCGGCGGCAGGAGCCAGATAGTGGAGACCACCGCCGCGAAGTCCCCCCGGCGGCAGCTGGGGAGCCTCTACGAGCCGCGCTCGATCGCGGTGGTCGGGGCCTCCGCCGACCCGATGAAGTGGGGGCACTGGATGGCCCGTGACGCCCTCGCCGGCGCCGGGCGGCGAAGGGTGCACCTGGTCAACGCCCGGGGAGGCGAGATCCTCGGCCAGCGGGCCTACCCGTCGGTGCGCGAGCTGCCGGAGAGCCCCGACCTGGTCGTGCTGACGGTCCCCGAGAGCCGCTTCGAGGAGGCGGTGGACGACTCGCTGCAGGTGGGGGCGAGGGCGCTGCTCGCGATCACCGCCGGCTTCGCCGAGGGCGGCGAGGAGGGCCGCGCCCGCGAGCGCGCGGTGGTCGAGCGGGTGCGCGAGGCCGGCGCGGTGATGCTCGGACCCAACTGCGGCGGCCTCGCGGACACGGCGGCCGAGCTCCGTCTCGGGGTCGGCGGCCTCACCCTGGGCCCGATCGGGCTGATCGCGCAGAGCGGCAACGTCGCCGCGGAGCTTGCCCTCCTCGCCGCCGAGTCGGGCCTCGGCTTCACCCGGGTCGCTTCGATCGGGAACCAGGCCGACATCGAGGTTGCCGAGCTCGTCGCCGACCTCGGCCGCCACGGCGCGACTGAGGTCATCGCGCTCTACGTCGAGGACTTCCGCGGCGGGCGGGCGCTTGCCGAGGCGATCGTCGAGTCGGGCAAGCCGGTGATCGTGCTCGCAGCCGGCGCCAGCGACGCCGGCGCCCGCGCCGCCGCCTCGCACACCGGGGCGATGGTCAGCGAGGGGGCGGCTGTGGATGCAGCCTGCCGCGAGGCCGGGGCGATCCGTGTCTCATCGCTGGCCGAGACGATCGAGGTGTCCAAGGTCCTCCTTCACCCCAACCGCCCCTCGGGAGCGCGCGTCGCGATCGTCACCGACGGCGGCGGGCACGGGGTGATCGCCGCCGACCTGGCGACCGCCGCCGGCCTGGAGCTGCCGCGGCTCAGCGAGGGGCTGCAGCGGCGGATCGTCGAGCAGCTACCCGGGCGGCCGGTGGCCGAGAATCCGATCGATCTCGCGGGCGCCGGCGAGCAGGACCTCGACAGCTACGCGAGGGTGATCGAGGAGCTGGGCGCCTCCGAGGAGGTC
The DNA here is from genome assembly GCA_963725315.1 of uncultured Actinomycetes bacterium. GTDB lineage: Bacteria > Actinomycetota > Thermoleophilia > Solirubrobacterales > 70-9 > JBBRHQ01. Next base: position 65,252 of record CAVRYA010000009.1, read on the forward strand.
GACTCGGTTCTGCTCACCGGTTACTTCGGCGGCTACAGCGTGGACGCCGGCGAGGCCGCCAACGCGGGGGAGCGCGAGGCCGAGGTCGCCAGGCGGATGGCCGGCGCCGCCGCGAGGAGCGGCACCCCGCTGCTTGCCCAGACCATGTTCTGGAGTTCCGGCCCGGCCCTCGCCCTGCGCGATTCCGGCGTGCCGCTGTTCGCCAGGGTCGAGGACGCGATCGGTTCGCTCGGCCGGGTCGTGCAGGCCGCCGCGGAGAGCACCGGCGCGATCCTGCCGCTGCCGCCGCCCGCGCCGGAGATCGAGGGCGAGGGCTACTGGGTGGCGCGGGAGGCGATCGCCGGCGCGGGCGTGCCGCTGGCCGACTCGCTCCGGGTCCGCAGCCGCGAGGAGGCGCTGGCCGCGGCGGCCGAGGTCGGCTACCCGGTGGCGTTGAAGGCGACCGACATCCTCCACAAGTCCGACCTCGGCGGGGTGGCGCTGGGGCTCGCCGACGAAGCCGACCTCGGCCGGGCCTTCGACTCGATGGCCCACCTCGGCAGCGCCTCGCATGCGGTCGAGCCGATGGCGCCCCTCGCAGACGGCGTCGAGCTGCTGCTCGGAAGCCGGCGCGACCCGCGCTTCGGCCCGGTCGTCGCGATCGGCCTCGGCGGCGTCTACACGGAGCTTCTCGAGGACTTCGCGATCGGGCTCGCGCCGATGGACGCCGGGGAGGCCGAGCGGCTGCTGCGATCGCTCCGCGGCGCGCCGCTGCTGCTCGGCGCCCGCGGGCGCCCGCCGCTCGACCTGGGTGCCGCCGCCCGCGCCGCCGCCGACCTTTCGACCCTGGCCGCTGCCCATCCGGAGATCTCGGAGATCGAGGTCAACCCCCTGCTCGTGCTCGAGCAGGGAGTGATCGGGCTCGACGCGCGGATCGTCCGCGCCGGGCCGGCGGCCACCTGACCGCTTTCACCGACAACGAACCACGAGCAAACCAAGGAGCACCAAATGGACTTCAACCTGACCACCGAGCAGCGGGAGCTGCGGGAGAGGGCCGCCTCGCTCGCCGCCGAGATCATCGCCTTCGAGGAGGACTGCGAGCGCGACCGCGGGCTCGGCCCCGAGGCGCTGGCCGAGATCTCGGCGAAGACGATCGAGCACGGACTGAACGCGATCAACATGCCGTCCGAGTGGGGTGGGGCGGGCCTCTCGATCTTCGACCAGGTGATCGTCCAGGAGCAGCTCGGCCAGATCACCAACGCGCTCTGGGACGCCGTCTGGCGTCCGGCCAACGCGCTGCGGGCCTGCGACGCGGAGCAGCGGGCGCGCTGGCTGGAGCCGGCGATCCGCGGCGAGCGCCGCGACTGCGTCGCGGTCACCGAGGCCGAGGCCGGCTCGGACCCGACGGCCCTGGCCAGCGTCGCCGAGCGCGACGGCGAGGACTTCCTGCTCAGCGGCGAGAAGTGGTTCGTCACGGTCGGCGACGTCGCCGACTTCCTGATCGTGCTCGCCAGGGTGATGCCCGAGGACGAGCCGACCATGTTCCTGGTCGACAAGGACCTGCCCGGAGTCGCGGTGAAGCGCACCCCCGCCTACATGCACACCTTCGTCTTCGAGCACCCGGAGTTCGTCTTCGACCGGGTCAGGCTCGGGCCGGAGACCGTGCTCGGCGAGATCGGCGAGGGCTATGAGCTGACCCGCGACTGGTTCGTCGAGGAGCGGCTGATGATCGCCGCCCGCGCGACGGGCGCCGCCGAACGGGCGCTGCGCCTCGCCTCCGAGTGGGCCGACGGGCGGGTGCAGGGCGGCAAGCCGATCGCCGAGCACCAGCTGATCGCGGCGATGATCGCCGACAGCGCCACCGAGATCGCGCTCAACCGCGCCCTCGTCTACCAGGTCGCCTGGGAAGCCGACGCCGGCCTGCCCCGCAAGCTCCTGCACGCCAAGGCGGCGATGACCAAGCTCGCCGCATCCGAGGCGGCCGGGCGGGTGGTGGATCGCGCCGTGCAGATCTTCGGCGGCCGCGGCTACATGCGCGAGAACCCGGTCGAGCGCCTCTACCGCGACATCCGCGTCGACCGCATCTGGGAGGGCACCTCGGAGATCCAGCGGCTGGTGATCGCCAACGAGGCGCGCAAGCGCGGCCTCGACGACCTGCTCGGCGTCGGCGTCGGCGAGGCAGCTGAGATCGCCTAGTGCAGCGCCCCGCGTCCGCGGCCGCCGGGGTCGACCGGCGGCTCTTCGCCCTGGTCGGCTCGCTGGTGCTGGTCGAGACGATGTTCTACTCGGTGCTGGCGCCGCTGCTTCCCTACTACGTCGAGCACCTCGGGCTGACCAAGACGGCGGCCGGGACCCTCTCGGCCTTCTACGCCTTCGGCGCGATCGCCTTCGCCGTTCCGGCGGGGTTCCTGGTCGCCCGGATCGGCGCCCGCCGGACCGTGCTCACCGGAGTCGCCCTGCTCGCCGTCTCCTCGGTGGCATTTGGCTTCGCCCGCGAGCTGGTCGTGCTCGACGCGGCCCGCTTCGTCCAGGGAGTGGGCGGTTCCTGCCTCTGGGCCGCCGGGCTCACCTGGCTGGTCTCCAGCGCTCCCGAGGAGAGGCGCGGCACGGTGATCGGTTCGGCCGTCGGCATCGGCATCGGCGGCGCACTCCTCGGGCCTGTGCTGGGCGGCGCCGCCACCCTGACCAGTCCGGAGCTGGTCTTCACGATGATCGCCGCCCTGATCGCCGGCCTCGGGCTGCTCGCCCTCACCACGCCAGCTCCGCCTCCGGGGCACCCCGACACGATCGCCGACCTGCTCACCGCCGCCAGGGAGGAGCCCCGCCTGCGGGCCGGCATCCTCTTCACCTTCCTGCCCTCCGTCCTGTTCGGCGTCTTCGAGGTGCTGGCGCCGCTCCGGCTCAGCTTCCTCGGGGCGAGCACGGCGGCGATCGCGGCCATCTTCCTCGTCTGCACCGTCGCCGAGGCTGCGATGAGCCCCCTGGTCGGGCGCCTCGCCGACCGCCGCGGTGCCTTCCCGGTGGCCCGGCTCGGCCTCGCGGCATGCGCCGTGATGGCGATCCTGCTACCGCTCCCCGGCTCGCTCGTCCCCTACGCGATCGCCCTGGTCGCGGCCTGCGTGGCCTTCGGCTGGCCCTGGGTCCCGGCCAGCGCCATGCTCTCCGCCGGCGCCGCCTACTACGAGCTCGGGCAGGGGGTCGCCTTCGGGCTCTGGAACCTCGCCTGGGGCGGCGGGCAGGCGATCGGTTCGGCCGGGGGTGCCGGCCTCGCCGAGGCGAGCAGCGATGCCGTCCCATACCTGCTCCTCGGCGGGCTCTGCGCATTGACCCTGGTGGCCGGCTTCCTGCGCGGTGGGCCGGGCGCCGGGCCCGGATCGGGGTAAGGTGCGGCGAGTTCGATGGTTGCGTCCGCCACAGCACTTGTCGCCGAGGTCTCGATCAAGCTCGACGCCGGCAAGGGCAACCTCGGCGGCGCCGGCCAGCGGGCCGGTCTGCTGCTCCTGCTCGGCTTCCTGCTCTCCTTCGGCTTCATCCGGATGAGCACCCGGCTGATGCGCAGCCCAAAGGTGCCCTGGTGGCCGGGCAGCGTCAAGCCGGGCGGTCTCCACATCCACCACCTCGTCTTCGGGATCGTCCTGATCATGCTCGCCGGGTTCCTCCAGTTCGCCCTGCGGCCCGACAGCCCCTGGCTGGAGATCTTCGCCGTGGCCTTCGGCGTCGGCTGCGGCCTCACGCTCGACGAGTTCGCGCTCTGGCTGCACCTCGAGGACGTCTACTGGTCCGAGGAGGGAAGGCGCTCGATCGACGCGACGATCGTCGCGGCGATCATCGGCGGGGCAGTCGTCCTCGGGTTCGCGCCCCTCGGCACCGGGGAGGACAACCCCACCGGCTCGATCATCGTCGTCGTGGTGACGGTCGCCATCGACCTCGCGCTCTGCTTCATCTGCCTGTTCAAGGGGAAGCTATGGACCGGGCTGATCGGCTTCTTCGTACCGTTCTTCTCGACGGTGGGCGCGATCAGGTGCGCCAAGCCGGGCTCGCCCTGGGCGCGGCGCTTCTATAAGCCGGACAGCAAGAGGATGGAGAAGGCGCGCCGCCGGGCGAAGCGCTCCGAGGCGCGCTACCGGCGCTGGCAGGACCGGATTGGTGGCACGCCCCACCTGCCGAGCCCGCTGAAGGCGGCGGGCGAGGAGCAGGAGCCGGTCTCCAGCGAGGACTCCTAGGTGTAGTTGCCTAAGCACGTTGTTCATCCGGTCAACTCCCGCAGGCCGGGGGTGTCGAAGCGGCCGGAGATCCAAGGAGGACGCCGATGAAGCTGCACGGTAACTCGCCGCGCTCGCAGCCGAAGGGCAGGGCGCTGATGGCGAGGAGGGTGCTGGACGGCCGCGGAGGCCGAGGCCGCCGGAGCGAGCGTGCGGACCGCCGGCAAGTGGGCGCGCCGCTTACCGGGGACGGAGGGGCGAGGCTGGGTTGGCGGATTCGGAGCTCGGCGCCGAGGCGAATCCCGCACCGCACAGCCGATGACCGCGTACGCAGGGCCGATTGCCGGCCCTGCGGCGGCTGCGGATCCTGATCCCGGGGGCAGAGAGGGTCAGGCCCAACTGCTGGAGATGGCGACTCGCCGTCACGGTCCTCGGCGGTACCTGGGGAGGATCGGCCTCGGGCGAGGCGGGCGGCGCCGTGGAGCGCCGACGGAGCCGCGTTCCCAGCCAATCGGAGCGCTCCGCGCCCGGGGAGCGATCCACATCGACGTCAAGCACCTGGGGCCAGGATCGGTGCCCATGGCGCCATGGGGACAGGATCACTGGTCGAAAGGTGCGGCGAACGACGACGAGAACCAGACGCCGAAGGCGCGAAGCGTCGCCGGATTGGCTGGCGGATGACGCGTCCACGTCGGCGTCGACGGCGGCACCCGCCTCGCCGACGTGGGGGTGCTGCCCGACGAGAACCGACCGAGACGGCGAGTCGGCCTTCCTGCGGCGGGCCTTCGACGTTCTACCGCTCACACGGGATCAGGATCCGAGCGGCTGATGACCGGCAATCGGCCCTGACTTACGTTCATCGGGCGCGCGATGCGGACTCGCCTCGCCGCCGAGCTCGGAATCGGCCACATCCGCACCCGCCCCCTCACGGTAGCGCGCACCCAACCAAACGGCAAGGCCGAGCGCTTCACTCCGCGCGACGCTGGCCGCCTGAGTGGGCTACGCGGCCGTCTTACAGCACCTCATCGCCAGAGAGGGCGGCCGCCCTTCGGGCCGAGGGTCGAGCGCTACAGCGTACCGGCGACGATCACGGCGCCCTCTGGGATCGGCCGACCGCCGACACGCCCGGCTCCGGGGAGTTGACCGGATGAACAACGTCGCCTGGCAACTACACCTAGGCCGCGCGCAGCAGCGGCTCGCCGACGTAGCCGCCGGGGCGGGTGCCGGATGGGATCGCGAACACCGCGCTGCCGACATGGCGGATGTACTCGTTCAGCGCGTCGTTTCGGCCCAGCCGCCGCTGGATCGCGACGCTCCGCCGCCCCCCAGCATCAGCAGGGTCAGGAAGCGGAGTGGAGCGCTCAAGCCGGGTTCTCCGCCGGTACCTGGGCCGGCGGGCGGGCGGGGCTCCTTCGCAGCCGCAGTCGGTCCGGCCACAGCACGTAGACCGCCATCGGCACCGCGTAGAACAGGTAGATCAGGGCCTCGCCGACCGTCGGCTTCGGCTGCAGCCCGAGCATCCCGGTGAGCAGCGAGCCGGAGATCGTTCCCGGCTGCACCAGCCAGGAGAGGTCGACCGCCTGTCCCTGGAGCTGGTTGAACCAGCCCGCCTCATGGGCGGTGTGCAGCGAGACCGAGAGCAGTCCGGCGGCGACGAAGACGAGGACGAGGCCGGTGACCCTGAAGAAGCGCGAGAGGTTGATCCGCACGCCGCCCCGGTAGAGACCGATGCCGATCGCCACCGCGAGCAGGACGCCGATCACCGCGCCGGCGCCGGCCGCGGTGGTGTCGGTGGCGTCCTGGAAGGCGGCGAGCAGGAACACCGAGGTCTCGAGGCCCTCGCGGAGGACCGCGAGGAAGGCCATTCCGACCAGGGCCAGGGTCGAGCCCGCGATCAGCGCCTCGGCGGCGCTGCCCTCGAGAGAGCTGCGGATGCTGCGCGCGTGGCGGCGCATCCAGACGATCATGTAGGTGACGGCGCCCACGGCGAGCACTCCGATCACGGTCTCCAGCGCCTCCTGCTCGCGCTGGGGAAGCTCCTGGCCGACGACCCTCAACGTGATCGCTGCCGCGACGCAGAGCGCGATCGCGATCGCGACCCCAAGCCACATCTGCCGGAGCGCGTCGCTGCGCCCCTCCTTGACCAGGAAGGCGGCGATGATGCCGACGATCAGGGCCGCCTCGACGCCCTCGCGAAGGCCGATGACGAGGGTCGGGATCACTTGGCGGCGGTCACGGTTGGGGTCATTCGGGGGAATCGGAGTTAGGGGTCCCTAATTAGGCGAGCCGAAACCGTAGCACGGCGCTTGGGATTGCGGGGGATCAGATTCGGACGGTTGATCGTGGGCCTTGCTCGGCGGCCCGCCCGCCCCTCGCTTGGCTTGGCAGACTTGGCCGGTGGACCTCCCCGCACTCCAGAGGGCCATGGACGAGGCCGGCGAGCCGCGCTACCGCGCCCGCCAGGTCTGGCAATGGCTCGCCCGCGGCGCCGGCTCCTTCGAGGAGATGACCGACCTCTCGCTTGCCCTGCGCCGCCGGCTCGCCGCCGAGCTGCCGATCTCCTCGCTCTCGATGTTGCGCGAGGCGCGTTCTGCGGACGGCACCGTCAAGGCCCTGTTCGAGACCGCCGACGGTCGCCCGCTGGAGGCGGTGCTGATCAGCTACCGGGACGGTCGCCGCTCGGTCTGCCTCTCGAGCCAGTCGGGGTGCCCGCTCACCTGCAGCTTCTGCGCCACCGGCCAGATGAGCTTCGGCCGCAACCTGAGCGAGTCGGAGATCCTCGACCAGGCACTTCACTTCCGCCGTCGCCGCGATCTCAACCACGCCGTCTTCATGGGGATGGGAGAGCCGATGATGAACCTCGACGCCGTCCTCGCCGCCTGCGAGCGGCTTCCAGAGACCGGGATCTCAAACGCCCACACCACGGTCTCGACGGTCGGCTGGGTCCCGGGCATCGAGAGGATGGCGAGCGAGGGGTCCGCGGTGCGCCTGGCGCTCTCGCTGCACGCAGCCGAGGACGCGCTGCGCAGCGAGCTGATGCCGGTCAACGAGCGCTATCCGCTGGCAGAGGTGCTGGATGCCTGCCTCGCCTGGCATCGCACCCGCAGGCGCAAGGTGTTCGTCGAGTACCTGATGCTGGCGGGCGTCAACGACGCTCCCGAGCAGGCCGCTGCCCTGGCGTCGGTACTGCGTCCGGCGCGGGCCTTCAAGATCAACCTGATCCCCTACAACCCGACCGGGACCGGTTTCGAGGGCTCGAGCCCGGAGGCGATAGACGCCTTCCGGGGCGTGCTGCGGCGGGGAGGGAATGCCCGCCACGGTGCGCCTCACCCGCGGCCGCGACATCGACGCCGCCTGCGGGCAGCTCGCCGGCACCGCGGCCGGTTAGGATCCCGGGCCGGACCCCGCCGCGCGCGGCTCGAGCGCGATCACCGGGATCAGGCGGGCTGCCGGCGCGCTTCTCGTAGACGCTGAACCCGGGGTAGGTGCGGTTGACGAGGCGCCAGGCGCGCTCCCGCTCCTCTCCGCTCAGCTCGCGGGCCAGGTAGCGGCGCTCCCGGCCGTTCTGCATGAAGCTGACGTCGGGGTTGGCCCGGAGGTTGCGATACCAGGCGGGGTGGCGCACGTCGCCGCCGCGGGAGGCGACGATCAGGATGCTCTCGCCGTCGACCGTGTGGACGAGCGGCGTCTCCCGCTCGATCCCGCTCTTCGCCCCGCGCACCCGCAGCACCCCGACCCGCCCGACGCCGGCGGTGCTGAAGCGGCCGCGGCTGAGGCGCAGCAGGGGCCGGTCGAGGTGCGGGGCGAGGTTGACGTAGAACCAGGATCCGGGCTTCGAGGAGGCCGCCGCGATGATCGCCCGCTCGAAGCGGCTGCGGCCGGGCTCCACCTCAGCCCTCTGCCCGGTCGGGCATCCAGGGCTCGTGCCAGTCGCAGACGCCGCGGGTCAGCTTCGATGCTTCCGGCGGCCCCCACGAGCCGGGCTCATAGGGGATCACTGAGCCCGGGTCGTCGAGCAGCGGCTGCACCACCCGCCAGGTCTCCTCGATGCCGTCGCTGCGGGTGAACAGGTCGGACGCGGCCGCGGATCGCGTCGTCGAGCAGGCGCTCGTAGGGCTCGGGGTCCTCGCCCGGAGTCTTCTCGAAGAGGACCTCGAGGTCGGCCGCCTCGAACGCCTCCTTGCCGGCCTGCTTCATCAGGAAGCGGATCCGCGCCCCGGGGGTCGGGTCGATGCGGATCGCCAGCTGGTTTGGCTCGGGGATCCTCCCGGTGCCGACCCCGAGGCGGGGCGGCCGCTTGAAGACGACCTGGATCTCGGTCGCCTTGACCGGCAGCTTCTTGCCGGCCCGGATGAAGAAGGGGATCCCGCTCCAGCGCCAGTTGTCGATCTCCAGCTCGAGCGCTACGAAGGTCTCGGTGGTCGAGTCCTTCGCCACCCCGTCGATGCCCAGGTAGCCGTCGTACTGGCCGCGTACGTAGCGCTTCGGGTCGGCGTCGCGGATCGCCTTGAACAGCTCCAGCTTCTTGTCGCGGATCGAGTCCTTCTGGTTGCCCGCCGGCGGCTCCATCGCGATCAGCCCGAGCATCTGCAGGGCGTGGTTCTGGATCACGTCGCGCAGGGTCCCGACCGGGTCGTAGAAGCGGCCGCGGTCCTCGACCCCGAAGCTCTCCGCCAGGGTCATCTGCACGTGGGAGACGAACTGGCGGTTCCAGACCGGCTCGAGGATCGAGTTGGCGAAGCGCAGGTAGGTGATGTCCATCACCGGCTCCTTGCCGAGGTAATGGTCGATCCGGTAGATCTGGTCCTCGCGGAGGATCTCGAGCAGCTCGGCCTCCAGCGCCGCGGCCGAGGCGAGGTCGTGGCCGAAGGGCTTCTCGATCACCACCCGGGCGTTCTCCGTCACCCCGGCCTTGCCCAGGGCGCGGACCACGTCGGCGAAGAGGAAGGGTGGGATCTCGAGGTAGAAGACCGGCTGCTCGTGGTCGGAGACCGCCTCCTTGACGCGCTCGAACGTCTGGGGGTCGGAGTAGTCGCCGCCGACGTAGCGCAGCCGCCCGGCAAGGCGGGCGAAGACGTCCCCGTCGGGATCCTCGACGCTGGTCGAGACCGACTCGCGGACGTGGTTGACGAGGTCGTCGTGGGTCCAGTCGTTGCGGGCCACGCCGACGATCGTGAAGTTGAGCTCGCCGCGGGCCTCGAGGCGGTAGAGCGCCCGGAAGGTCATCTTCTTGGCCAGGTCGCCGGTGATCCCGAAGATGACGAGCACGTCGGCCGCGCCGGGCGGGCGCTTCTTCTTCGCAGCCATCGCCGCGGAGGCTATCCGTTCGGGCATAGGATCAGGACCCGCAACCGAGGAAGGGGTCGTGCATGGAGCTTGGAATGGTCGGGCTGGGACGGATGGGCGCCAACATCGTCCGCCGCCTGATGCGCGACGGGCACACCTGCGTCGTCTACGACGTCAATCCCGAGGCGGTCGAGACGCTGGCCGGCGAGGGCGCCGAGGGGGCCTCCTCGCTCGAGGAGCTCGCCTCGAAGATGACGCGCCCCGCGCGCCGTCTGGGTGATGGTCCCGGCCGGCGAGATCACCGACAAGACGATCCACGCGGTCGCCGACGTGCTGGAGAAGGGCGACGCGATCATCGACGGCGGCAACTCCTACTACCGCGACGACATGCGCCACTCGTCCGAGCTGGCCGAGCGCGGCATCGACTTCATCGACTGCGGCACCAGCGGCGGCGTCTTCGGGCTGGAGCGCGGCTACTGCCTGATGATCGGCGGCCCCGACGCCGCGGTCGAGCGGCTCGACCCGATCTTCGCCACGGTGGCCCCCGGGGTCGACTCCGCCGAGCGCACCCCGGGCCGCAGCGGCGAGCCGGGGCCGGCCGAGAACGGCTACCTGCACTGCGGCCCGAGCGGCGCCGGCCACTTCGTGAAGATGGTCCACAACGGGATCGAGTACGGGATCATGGCCGCCTACGCCGAGGGGCTGAACGTGCTGCGCAACGCCAACGCCGGCAAGGCCGAGCGCGACCGCCGACGCCGAGACCGCCCCGCTCGAGCATCCCGAGTACTACCAGTACGACATCGACATCCCCGAGGTCGCCGAGGTCTGGCGGCGGGGCAGCGTGGTCGGCTCCTGGCTGCTCGACCTGACCGCCGCGGCGCTGCAGGAGTCCGGCGACCTGGCCGATTTCTCCGGCCGCGTCTCGGACTCGGGCGAGGGGCGCTGGACCTCGATCGCCGCGATCGAGGAGGGGGTGCCGGCGCCGGTGCTGACCGCGGCGCTCAACGAGCGCTTCTCCTCGCGCGACCTCGACGAGTTCGGCGACAAGGTGCTCTCTGCGATGCGCAAGCAGTTCGGCGGCCACGACGAGAAGAAGGCGTAGCGGTGGAGGTCGAGGTCCTCGCCGACGCCGAGGCCGCGGCGGCGAGGGCGGCCGAGGTGATCGCAGAGGCCGGCGCGCGAGGCGGGCAGCGACCGCGGCTCCTTCTCGCTCGCGGTCAGCGGCGGCCGCTCGCCCTGGCGGATGCTGGCGCTGCTGGCCGAGATGGCGCTGCCCTGGGAGGAGACCCAGGTCTTCCAGGTCGACGAGCGGGTCGCCGAGCCCGGCAGCGACGATCGCAACCTCACCCACCTGCTGCTGGCCCTGCCGCTGGAGCGCCATGCCTCGATCCGCCCGATGCCGGTGACCAGCACCGACCTCGCCGCCGCCGCGGCGGAATACGAGGCGGGGCTTCCCGAGGGGCTCGACCTCGTCCACCTCGGCCTCGGCCCCGACGGCCACACCGCCTCGCTCGTCCCCGGGGACGACGTGCTCGAGGTCACCGACCGCCGCGTCGCGATCACCTCGGGCGCCTACCAGGGCCACCGCCGAATGACCCTCACCTATCCGGCCCTGGCCGCGGCCCGCCGCATCCTCTGGCTCGTCACCGGCGCCGACAAGCAGGAGGCGATGAAGAAGCTCCTTGCCTCCGACCCGAGCGTCCCGGCCGGCAGGGTGGAGAACGACGAGATGCTGCTGATCGCCGACCGCGCCGCCGCGGGGCGAAGCTTCGTAGCGGCTGGCGGAGTCTGCCGAGGACGAGGCTTCATCTCTCATGCTGCGGATTTCGTCCACTCGACCCCTGTGGAGGGCCGCTAGCCCCTACCCAGCTCGATCCGCTCCGCGTTCTCGCCGCGGCCGATGAGGACCTCGGCGACCATCGCGGGCGGGAAGAGGCCGTGGGCGGCGACGCCCGGGTCGGCGTCCAGCCAGGCCGCGAGCGCCGCGGGGTTGCCGGCGTCGCCCCGGTAGTCGGCGATCACGCCGCCGTCGGGGCTGGGCGGTGCGTCGCGCAGCTCGACCTCACCCAGCCGGGCAAGGGTCGAGGCGAGCCCGAAGGCGAACAGCTCCAAGGGCACCGGCGGGCCCAGCTCCGCCACCGGCTTGCTCGAGTCGACGATCACCACGAAGCGCTCCGCGGCCCCGGCGACGATCTTCTCGCGCAAATGCGCCCCGCCACCGCCCTTGATGAGCCAGCCGTCCGGGGTCACCTGGTCGGCGCCGTCGATCGCGATGTCGAGGCGCTCGAGGCGCTCGAAGGGCTCGACCTCGATCCCCAGCCCGCGGGCCGCATCCTCGGTCGCCGGCGAGGTGGCTACGCAGCGGATCCCGGAGAGTCCGCGTTCGGCCAGCGCCGGCAGCAGGTGGGCGACGGTGGAGCCGGTGCCCAGGCCGACCCTCATTCCGTCCTCGACCACGGCCGCCGCCGGCCCGCGCGGCCGCCCGCTTCTCCAGCTCGGCTGGGCTCAGCTCCGGCAAACCGCCCGGCACTGTATGGGGCGGGGGAGTCGAAAGCACGGCAGCCACCACGGGTAGGATCGGGGGAGCAGATGGAGGCTGCCACCACACCCCGCGCCGTCGATATCGACCAGCTCTGCATCAACACGATCCGGACCCTCTCGATCGACGCAATCGAGAAGGCCCAGTCGGGGCATCCGGGGACGCCGATGGCGCTCGCCCCGCTCGCCTACACGCTCTGGCAGCGCTTCCTGCGCTTCGACCCCGCCGACCCGATCTGGCCGAACCGCGACCGCTTCGTGCTCTCCGCCGGCCACGCCTCGATGCTGCTCTACTCGCTCCTGCACCTGGCTCAGGTGAAGTCGGTCGACTCCGAGTACGAGACCCAGGGGGAGCCGGCGATCAGCCTCGCCGACATCGAGAGCTTCCGCCAGCTCGGCTCGAAGGCTGCCGGGCACCCTGAGTACCGGCTCGCCTCCGGGATCGAGACGACCACCGGGCCGCTCGGCCAGGGGGTCGCGACCTCGGTCGGGATGGCAATCGCCGGCAAGTGGGATCGCGAGCACTTCGGCGACGACCTCTTCGACTTCGATGTCTACGCGGTCTGCGGCGACGGCTGCCTGATGGAGGGGGTCTCGAGCGAGGCCGCCTCGATCGCCGGCCACCAGGGGCTCGACAACCTCTGCTGGATCTACGACAACAACCACATCACGATCGACGGCCACACCGAGATCACCTACGAGGACGACGTCGCCGCCCGCTTCATGGGCTACGGCTGGGCGGTGACCAGGGTCGGCGACGCCAACGACGTCGAGCTGATCACGCGCGCCCTGGAGCGCTTCCGGGAGGAGCGCGACCGCCCGACCCTGATCATCCTCGACAGCCACATCGGCTACGGCTCCCCGCACAAGCAGGACACCCCCGAGGCGCACGGGGAGCCGCTCGGCGCCGAGGAGGTGCGCGAGACCAAGCGCGCCTACGGCTGGCCCGAGGACGCACAGTTCCTCGTCCCCGACGGCGTCTACGAGCACTTCACCGCCGGGATCGGCGAGCGCGGAGCGCGCCTTCACGCCGAGTGGAGGCAGCGGGTCGACGCCGCGGACGCCGGCGCTCTCGGTGCAGATCGACCAGATGCAGCGGCGTGAGCTGCCCGAGGGCTGGGACTCCGAGATCCCGAGCTTCGAGGCGGACGAGAAGGGCGTCGCGACCCGCAAGGCCGCCCATCAGGTGCTCAACTCGATCGCCCCCCGGGTGCCGTGGCTGCTCAGCGGCTCTGCCGACCTGACCGGCTCGGCGGCGAGCGGACTCGACTACGAGGGCGCCGCCGACTTCCAGCCCTCAGACCGCGCCGGGCGCACCCTTCACTACGGGATCCGCGAGCACGAGTCGGCGGCGATCTCCAACGGCCTCTCGCTCTCCAAGCTGCGGCCGGTCTGGTCCACCTACCTGATCTTCTCCGACTACGCCCGCCCGGCGATCCGCCTCTCCGCCCTGATGGAGCTGCCGGTGATCCACTGGTTCAGCCACGACTCGATCGGCCTCGGCGAGGACGGGCCCACCCACCAGCCGGTCGAGCAGCTCGCCTCGCTGCGGGCGATCCCCAACCTCAACGTGATCCGGCCCTGCGACGCGAACGAGGCGGCCGCGGCCTGGCGGGTGATCATGCCGCTGCGCCACGAGCCGGCGGCCCTGGTGCTGAGCCGCCAGAACCTGCCGGTGCTCGACCGCTCCCGCTACGCACCGGCCGAGGGCCTGGCGCGCGGCGGCTACGTGCTGGGGGACTGCGAGGGTGAGCCCGAGGTGATCCTGATCGGGACCGGCAGTGAGGTCCACCTCGCGGTGAGTGCCTACGAGGAGCTCAGCGCCGACGGGGTTCGCGCCCGGGTGGTCAGTCTTCCCTCCTGGCAGCTCTTCGACCGCCAGGATGAGGCCTACCGCGAGAGCGTCCTGCCCGCCGCGGTCGGCGCCCGGGTCGCGGTCGAGCAGGCCTCCACCCTCGGCTGGGACCGCTATGTCGGCCCGGAGGGCAGGATCGTCGGCATGCACACGTTCGGCGCCTCGGCGCCGCTCCGAGACGTCGAGAACAAGTTCGGCTTCACGCCCGAGAAGGTCGCCGAAGCCGCCCGAGAAATGATCGAGAGGAAGCAATGAGCGACTCGACCCGCAAGCTGCACGACCTGGGGCAGAGCCTCTGGGTCGACAACATCACGCGCTCGATGCTGGCTGACGGCATCCTCCAGGGCTACATCGACGACTTCAACCTGACCGGGCTGACCTCGAACCCGACGATCTTCGACAAGGCGATCAGCCAAGGGGAGGACTACGACGAGCAGATCGAGGCCTCCACCGCCCCCACCACCGAGGAGCGCTTCTTCGAGTTGGCGATAACCGACCTGACCGACGCCGCGGAGCTCTTCGCGCCGATCCACAGCCGCACGGACGGCGTCGACGGCTACGTCTCCCTGGAGGTCTCGCCGCTGCTGGCTGACGACACGGAGGCGACCACGGCGCAGGCGGCGAAGCTCCACGCTCAGGCCGACCGCGACAACGTCTTCATCAAGATCCCCGGGACCCAGGCCGGCCTCAAGTCGATCGAGGACTCGATCTACGCCGGCATCCCGGTCAACGTCACCCTGCTGTTCTCGGGCGATCAGTACCTGGCCGCGGCCGACGCCTACCTGAAGGGCATCGAGCGGCGGGTCGCCGAGGGGCTCGACCCCGCGGTGCCCTCGGTCGCCTCGCTGTTCATGAGCCGCTGGGACGTCAAGGTGGCCGAGCGCTCTCCCGCGGAGCTCTACGGCAAGCTGGGGATCGCGATCGGCAAGGACGCCTACCGCAGCTACCGCGAGCTGCTCGCTTCGACCCGCATGCAGCGCCTCCAGAACGAGGGCGCCCGGCCGCAGCGCCTGCTCTGGGCAAGCACCGGCACCAAGGACGACACCCTCTCCGACGTGCTCTACGTCGAGGGCCTCGCCTCGCCGCTGACCGTCAACACGATGCCCGAGACGACGCTCGCGGCGTTCGCCGACCACGGCACGGTGGGCGAGCCGCTCCCCGCCGACGGGGGCGACGCCGACGAGGTCCTGGCGGCGCACCGCGAGGCCGGGATGGAGCCCAAGGAGCTCGCGGCGCAGCTCCAGGAGGAGGGCAAGGAGACCTTCGTCGCCTCCTGGAAGGACCTGCTGGCCTCGATCGAGCGCCAGAAGGTCGCCTAGCGGGTGAGCGCGCTCCGCGAGGGGGCGGCCTGGGGCGCCCTCGAGTCGCACCACCGGGAGGTCTCCGAGCTGCACCTGCGCGATCTGTTCGCGCAGGACCCGCAGCGCGGCGAGGCGATGACCGCCGAGGCGGCGGGGCTCTTCCTCGACTACTCGAAGAACCGGATCACCGCCGAGACGGTCGGCCTGCTCGCGGCGCTCGCCACCGAGCGCGGGATGCCGGCGCGACGCGAGGCGATGTTCGCCGGCGAGCGGATCAACGTCTCCGAGGACCGCTCCGTCCTGCACGTGGCCCTGCGGATGCCGCGCGGGCGCTCGCTGATCGTCGAGGGAACCGACGTGGTCAAGGAGGTCCACGAGGTCCTCGACCGGATGGGCGCCTTCTGCGATCGGGTCCGCTCCGGCGAGTGGAAGGGGCACACCGGCAAGCCGATCCGAAACGTCGTCAACATCGGTATCGGCGGCTCCGACCTCGGCCCGGTGATGGCGTATGAGGCGCTTCGCCACTACAGCCGGCGCGAGATGGCCTTCCGCTTCGTCTCCAACGTCGACGGCACCGATTTCGCCGAGTCGACCCGCGACCTCGACCCGGCCGAGACCCTGTTCATCGTCTCCTCGAAGACCTTCACGACCCTGGAGACGATGACCAACGCCCACACCGCCCGGCGCTGGGTGCTCGAAGGCCTCGGCGGCGAGCAGGAGGCGATCGCCAGCCACTTCGTCGCGGTCTCGACCAACGCCGAGGGGGTCTCGGAGTTCGGCATCGACACCGAGAACATGTTCGGCTTCTGGGAGTGGGTCGGGGGCCGCTACTCGATGGACTCGGCGATCGGCCTCTCGACCATGCTGGCGGTCGGCCCCGAGGCCTTCGCCGAGATGCTCGCCGGGTTCCACGCGATCGACGAGCACTTCCGCGAGGCGCCGCTGGAGCGCAACCTGCCGGCTCTGCTCGGCATGCTCGCCGTCTGGTACGGGGAGCTGTTCGGCGCCCAGACGGTCGCGGTGCTGCCCTACGAGCAGTACCTGCACCGCTTCCCCGCCTATCTGCAGCAGCTCACGATGGAATCCAACGGCAAGCACGTCACCCTCGAGGGGGAGCGTGTCGACTACCAGACCGGGGCGATCTACTGGGGCGAGCCGGGGACCAACGGCCAGCACTCCTTCTACCAGCTGATCCACCAGGGGACGGAGCTGATCCCCTGCGACTTCATCGGCTTCATGCACTCGCTGAACCCGCTCGGCGAGCACCACGACCTGCTCCTCTCCAACGTCTTCGCCCAGACCGAGGCGCTCGCCTTCGGCAAGACCCCCGAGCAGGTCGCCGCCGAGGGGACGCCCGACTGGCTGATCCCGCACCGCACCTTCGAGGGCAACCGCCCGACCAACACGATCCTCGCCGAGCGGCTGACCCCTGGGGTCCTCGGCCGGCTGGTGGCGCTCTATGAGCACAGCGTCTTCACCCAAGGGGCGATCTGGGGGATCGACTCCTTCGACCAGTGGGGGGTGGAGCTGGGCAAGGCGCTGGCCAAGGCGATCATCCCCGAGCTGCAGGGCGAGTGGCGATCTCGCCCACGACAGCTCGACGAATGCGCTGATCAGGCGTTACCGCGAGGCTCGCTCCCAGGGCTGAGCTTGAGCCGCAGGAATCGCCGCTGCTCCGGCGAATAGGGCAGCCGCAATGTCCTGAGCTTGTTCGCATCACCCTGGCCGTCACATATGACGGCCGGCTACCGGAAGGAGACACATCTTGAGAGGCGCTGGCAGTGCCATCTTCGTAGCCATCCTGCTGCTGATCGCGGGGGTCCTCAACATCGTCTACGGGATCGCCGCGATCGGCAATGCCAACTTCTACGACGGAACCCAGTACGCGTTCTCGAGCCTCCACACGTGGGGGTGGATAACCGTCCTCCTCGGGGTCATCCAGCTGACCGCGGGCTTTTCGCTGTTTGGTGGCGGGGCCTACGGACGGGTGATCGGGATTTTCGCCGCGTCGATCGGCGCCATCGGCTCGCTGTTTGCGATCGGCGGACCCCATCCGTTCTGGGCGGTCGGCGTCTTCGCGATCTGCCTGATTTGCATCCACGGCCTCGTCGTACTCGGCGAGCCCGAGCGCACGGTCTGAGCCGAGTCGCGGGAGCCCGGGGCGGCCGGGCTCCCGCGATACTCCCCCACTGTGCAAACGCAGAGAGCCGAGATGGGCGCGGCCGAGTTCAGGGCGCTGTTCGATGCCGTCTGCAACTGGGGGCGCTGGGGCGAGGGGGACGAGCGCGGGGCGCTCAACCTGCTCTCCCCTGACCGGGTTCTGGCTGCGGTCCGGCTGGTCAGCAGCGGCGAGACCGTCACCCTCAGCCTTCCCCTCAACACCAGTCCGGGGCTCGACAACCCGGCGCCCGCCGAGCACCGGATGACGACGCTCGGCCACGCCGAGGTGGGGTCGGGGGAGATGGGGTTCTCAAAGGACTACGTCGGCGCTGACTACCACAACGAGTCGCACAGCCACATCGATGCCCTCTGCCACGTCGACTTCGATGGCGCCCTCTACAACGGTCGGCCGAGCTCGTCGGTTACCCGCGCGGGCGCTTCGGCGGACGCGATTGCAGCTCTCGAGAACGGCCTCGTCGGGCGCGGCGTCCTCCTCGACATCCCGAAGCTCCGCGGCGTGCGCTGGCTGGAGCCTGGCGACCACGTCTTCCCGGAGGACCTCGAGCGGTGCGAGCGGAGCCTGGGGCTGACCGTCTCCATAGGCGACATCCTGCTCGTGCGCGTCGGTCACGGCCGGCGACTGGCCGAGCACGGACCGTGGGACATGGCCCAGGCAAAGGCCGGCCTGCATCCGACCTGCGCGACATTTCTCGCGGAGCGTGGAGTCGTCGCCCTGGGCTCTGATGGCAACAACGACACCGCGCCCAGCGCAGTCGAGGGAATCGGCTTCCCCGTTCATGTGCTGACGCTCAACTCGATGGGTGTTCATCTGCTCGACTACCTGCAGCTCGAGGACGCGGTCGCCCTCTGTGAACAGTGCGGCCGCTGGGAGTTCCTCGTCGCGGCCGCGCCGCTGCGGATCGTCGGCGGCACGGGATCACCTTTGAACCCGATCGCGGTCTTCTGATCGAGACCATCATTCACGACTCCGGCCGGGAGAAGATCATCCGTTCTGGGGGACGTACCGGGGAGGACGCCCAGATAGTGTTCCGAGCGTGAGCCCCCAGGCAGGATCACAGCCGTGACTGAGTCCGCCGACGTCCTCGTCATCTTCGGGATCAGCGGCGACCTCGCCAAGGTGATGACCTTTCACTCGCTCTACCGGCTCGAGAAGCGGGGCCTGCTCGATTGCCCGATTGTCGGCGTCGCCGTCGATGACTGGACGGTCGACGACCTGCGCGAGCGCGCCCGCAGCTCGATCGAGGCCTGCGGCGAGACGATCGACCCGAAGATCTTCGACCGCCTTGCCGGCCGGTTCTCGTACGTCGCGGGGGACTTCGCAGACACGGCCACCTTCGGTCGGGTGGGAGAAGCGATCAAGGGAGCCGCCAGCCCTGTCTTCTACCTCGAGATCCCGCCCTTCCTGTTCGGGCCGGTGATCAAGGGCCTTTCCGACGCCGGGCTGACGAAGGACGCCAGGGTCGTGGTCGAGAAGCCCTTCGGGCACGACCTCGCCTCGGCCCGGGCCCTTGGCGAGGAGATCCACAAATACATCGACGAGTCCCAACTGTTCAGGATCGATCACTTCCTCGGCAAGATGGGTCTGACCGAGATCCTCTTCCTGCGATTCGCCAATTCAGTCCTCGAGCCGATCTGGAATCGCAACTACATCGCCTCGGTGCAGATCACCATGGCCGAGAGCTTCGGGGTCGAGGACCGAGGCCATTTCTATGACCCGGTCGGCGCCCTTCGAGACGTCGTCGTCAACCACCTGATGCAGGTGGTCGGCGCCGCGGCGATGGAGCCGCCGTCGGGCGGTGATCCCAGCACGCTGAAGGACGGCCTCTACAACGTCTTCAGGTCGATGCCCGAAGCCGACCCCGCACACTATGTCCGAGGTCAGTACGAGGGCTACCTGGACATCGACGGCGTCGCCAGCGACTCCGAAACCGAGACCTACGCGGCGCTTCGGCTGGAGATCGAGAACTGGCGCTGGGCGGGGGTGCCGTTCTTCATCCGCACCGGCAAGTGCCTGCCGGTGACCCAGACGGAGTTGCGGCTTGTCTTCAAGCACCCACCGAAGCTCGGCTTCTTCCCGCGTCGCCCGGATGCCGACCAACTGGTGATGAAGCTCGACCCCAGCACCGGCGTGCGGCTGCTGGTCGATGCCCAGCGGAGCGGCGCCGCGGCGCCTGAGCAGATCAACCTTGACATGGAGTTCGCCGAGGAGGGTGGGGAGGGTCCGACGCCGTACGAGGTCCTGCTGAAGGCGGCGATGGACGGGGTGAACACGCGCTTCACCCGTCAGGACTGCATCGATGAGACCTGGCGAATTCTGCAGCCGCTGCTCGACGCACCGCCTCCAGTGCACCCCTACCCGAAGGGCTCCTGGGGGCCCGAGGCGGCCGAGAAGCTGGTCGCCGGCCACGGCCGCTGGCACGAGCCCTGGATCGCGTCGTGAGCGGCGAGAACGCCCCGCAGCAGAGCGCAGCCGCGCCCTCGCCATTTCCTCCGATCGCCGACTACGCCTTCCTCTCCAACTGCCACACCGGCGCCCTGATCGCGCCCGACGGGTCGGTCGACTGGCTCTGCGTTCCGAGCTTCGACTCACCGAGCATCTTCGGCAACCTGCTCGACCGCGAGGCGGGTTCCTTCCGGTTCGGGCCCGTTCGGCACCAACGTCCCATCGGCGAGGATCTACGAGCCGGGGACGAACATCGCTCCTGACCACCTGGAAGACTCCGACCGGTTGGGTCCTGGTGCGTGATGCGCTGACGATGGGCCCGATTCGGTGTGAGGACCAGATCACCCCGCACACCCGTCCGCCGGTCGATGAGGATGCCGATCACCTACTGGTCCGCACCGTCCTCTGCCTCGACGGCAGCGTCGAGATCGAGTTGATCTGCGAGCCGCTCTTCGACTACGGCAGCACCCCGGCCGAGTGGAGCGCTGGTCGATGGCGACGACCACACCGCGGATGCCAGCGGGGCGGGTCTCACGGTCAGGTTGCGAAGCGACATCCCGATGGGCATCGAGGGCGACTGGGTGCGGGGCACGGCACGAGCTCAAGCAGGGCGAGCAGGCGTTCTGCTCGCTCTCCTGGGCCGAGGAGCTCGACTCCCCGGCGACGTCGATGAGGCCACCGCGCGAATCGCGGCGACGACGCGCTTCTGGCGGGGCTGGCTCGGCCGGGCACGGCTTCCCGACCACCGCTGGCGCGAGCCGATCCAGCGCTCGGCGCTGGCGATCAAGGGCCTCACCTACATGCCGACCGGCGCCACCGTGGCCGCGCTGACCACGTCGCTGCCCGAGACCCCGGGCGGCGAGCGCAACTGGGATTACCGCTTCACCTGGATGCGCGACTCGACCTTCACCCTGCAGGCGCTGCACTTCCTCAACCTCGACTGGGAGGCCGACGAGTTCATGCAGTTCGTCGCCGATCTGGAGGCGAACGAGGACGGCGCACTGCAGATCATGTACGGGATCGACGGGCGCCGCGACCTCACCGAGTCGACGCTCGACCACCTCTCCGGCTACGCCGGGGCGAGCCCGGTGCGGGTCGGCAACGGCGCCTTCGACCAGCGCCAGAACGACGTCTTCGGCGCCGTGCTCGACTCGATCCTGCTGCACACGCGCCGCAGCGAGCGACTGCCGCGGCGCCTCTGGCCGATCGTCCAGGCGCAGGCCAAGTGCGCGACCGACGTCTGGCGCACCCCGACCAGGGCATCTGGGAGGCGCGCGGCGAACCGCAGCACTACGTCTCGTCGAAGCTGATGTGCTGGGTCGCGCTCGACCGGGCCGCGAAGCTGGCGGAGATCCGCGGCGACCCGAAGCCGGCCGGAGCCTGGCGCGCGACCGCCGAGGAGATCAAGGAGGACATCCTCGCGCACGGCGTCAAGGACGGGGTGCTGCGCCAGCACTACTACACCGACGCGCTCGACGCCTCGACCCTGCTGGCGGCGCTCTTCGGCTTCCTGCCCGGCGACGACGAGCGGCTGCGCAAGAGGGTCCAGGCGATCGCCGACGACCTGACCGAGGACGGCTTCGTCCTGCGCTACCGCACCGGCGAGACCGACGACGGCATGTCGGGCAAGGAGGGCAGCTTCCTGATCTGCTCGTTCTGGCTCGTTTCGGCGCTGGCGATCGTCGGCGAAGAGCAGCGGGCCCGGGACCTGATGGAGCGCCTGCTCAGCGTCGACTCGCCCCTCGGCCTTTACGCGGAGGAGTTCGACACCGACACGGGGCGCCACCTCGGCAACTTCCCCCAGGCCTTCTCGCATCTGGCCCTGATCGAGGCGGCGGCGCGGATCATCCTCGCCGAGCGACTGGAGGAGTTCCGCTGAGCTCCTACGACGTGATCGTCATCGGCAGCGGCGCCGGCGGCGGGACGTTGGTCAACCGGCTCGCCCCCTCGGGCAAGCGAATCCTCCTGCTCGAGCGCGGTGACTGGCTCACCCGGGAGCCGCAGAACTGGTCCGCCGAGTCCGTCTTCGCCGACAATCGCTACATCTCAGAGGACACCTGGTACGACGCCGAGGGCGAGCCGTTCCAGCCGCAGGTCCACTATTTCGTCGGCGGGGCGACGAAGCTCTACGGCGCCGCGCTCTATCGGCTTCGCAAGGAGGATTTCGGCGAGCTCCGCCATCACGATGGCACCTCCCCTTTCTGGCCGGTCTCCTACGAAGAGTTCGAGCCCTACTACACCCAGGCCGAGCAGCTCTACCGGGTTCATGGCGCCCGCGGCGAGGATCCGACCGAGCCACCCGCAAGCGCCGAATATCCGTTTCCCGCCGTCTCCCACGAGCCCCGGATCCAGCAGCTGGCCGACGACTTTGCCGCCAAGGGCCTGCACCCCTTCCACGCACCCTGCGGGGTGATGCTGAACGAGGGGAACATGCCCTACAGCTCATGCGTGCGTTGCGCCACCTGCGACGGCTTTCCCTGCCTGGTCCACGCCAAGTCAGATGCCGAGGTCCTCGCGGTACGACCGGCGCTGGAGCATCCGAACGTGACCCTGCTGACCGGTGCCGAGGCCGTGAAGCTGAACACGGACGCCTCGGGCAAGACGGTCACAGGGGTCGAGGTGGAGCGGGGCGCCGAGCGCGAGACGCATTCGGCCGACATTGTGGTCGTTTCATGCGGCGCGGCGAACTCGGCAAAGCTGCTCCTCGCCTCGGCAAGCGAAAAGCACCCCAATGGGCTCGCCAACTCCTCGGACCAGGTCGGCCGCAACTACATGTTCCACGCCAGCCGGGCGGTGCTGGCGATCTCCAAGGAGGAAAACCCGACCGTCTTTCAGAAGACGTTGGGCGTCAACGACTTCTATTTCGGCTCCGAGGACTTCGAGTTCCCGATGGGCAACATCCAGATGGTCGGCAAGTCGCAGGCCGAGATGTTCCGGGGAGAGAAGCCGGTCGAGACCGCGCTGGCGCCTGAATTTGCTCTGGGGGACGTGGCGAAACACGCGGTCGACTTCTGGCTTTCGACCGAGGACCTGCCTATCCCCGAAAACCGCGTGACGCTGAACAGCGACGGCAAGGTAAAGCTCTCCTACACACCAACCAATGATGAGCCCAAGCGGCGGCTGTTCGAGCAGCTCAAGTCGATGCTTGGCAGCCTCGGCATGCAGCACCACCTGATTCCGCGCAACGCCTACCTGAAGACCGACATCCCGGTGGCGGGCGTCGCCCACCAGGCTGGCACCTGCCGCTTCGGCGCGGATCCGGCAAGCTCGGCGCTCGACCCCGACTGCAAGGCCCACGATCTGGACAACCTCTACGTCGTCGACACCAGCTTCTTCCCCAGCATCGGCGCCGTGAACCCGGCTCTGACAGCGATGGCGAACGGGTTGCGGGTCGGCGACCATCTGCTCGAGCGACTCGGCGCATCGGCTTCCCACGAGGCGAGACGGTGCCGCCTGAGCGCGACGGCGGCGGACGGCGCAAGGTCGTAATCGTCGGTGGCGGGTTCGGCGGCCTCGCCGCGGCTCGCAAGCTGGGGAGCGCCGATTGCGATCTGACCCTGGTGGACCGCACCAACCACCAGCTGTTCCAGCCGCTGCTCTATCAGGTCGCACTCGGCGCGCTCTCGGAGGGAGAGTGCGCGACGCCGGTCCGGACGATGTTGAGGCGCCAGGCGAATACAACGGTGCTGATGGCCGAGGTCACCGGCATCGACGCGGAGCGCCGCCAGATCGCGCTCGACACCGGGGAGCGCCTCGACTACGACAGCCTGATCCTCGCCGGCGGGGCCGAGACCTCCTACTTCGGCCGCGACGAATGGGCGGAGGTCACCTTCGGGCTGAAGACGCTCGATGATGCGGTCGCCCTCCGTGACCGGGTCTTCGGCGCCTTCGAGCAGGCCGAGCGGGCCACAACTCAGGCTGCAGCGAGACGAGTGGCTGACATTCGTGATCGTCGGCGGCGGGGCCACCGGAGTCGAGATCAGCGGCCAGCTTGGGATCCTCGCCCGTCACACGCTGGAGCGCGACTTCAGGCGAATCGACACCAGCCGGGCCAGGGTGATCCTCGTCGACGCGGGCGACCGCGTGCTCACCGCCTTCAGCGAGTCGCTCTCGGCTAAGGCGGCGAAGGGCCTCGCCGCGCTCGGCGTGACCGTCCGAGAGGGGGCGAAGGCGACGTCGATCGACGAGCGCGGGATCGAAATCGAGCTGGGCGGATCGACCGAGCGGATCCCCGCCCGAACCGTGATCTGGGCAGCGGGGGTCCGCGCCACCGGACTTGCGGGGATACTGGTTGACGCCACCGGGGCCAAGGCCGACCGGGCGGGCCGAATCGAGGTGGGGGAGGACTGCGCGCTGCCCGGCAGGCCGGAGATCTCGGTGATCGGCGACATGGCGAGTCACCCAGGGCCGGATGGCAAGCCGCTTCCCGGCCTGGCGACGGTCGCGATCCAGCAGGCGCGCCACGTTGCCAAGGCGATCAAGTCCGGCGATCCGGGGGCCTCGACCCCGTTCCACTATCTCGACAAGGGCGCCCTGGCGGTGATCGGGCGCGGCAAGGCGGTCTGCGAGGTCCGTGGCCGGCAGATATCGGGTCGCATCGCCTTCTACATGTACCTCAGCGTTCATCTCTACTACCTGGGCGGCGCGCCCGGTCACCGTCTCGGCGTGCTCGGGAGGTGGATCAGCGCCCGTTCGGGCAATCTCGACGAGCGGGTGATCGAGGGGGAGCTTCCCGCCTCAGGCGGAGGCGGCAATTCACAACCTGCAGATCCGTCCCTGCCGGGGAGCAAGATTTAGGGGATGAGCTTCGCGCTCAACGCCCTGCCACTCGCCGAAGCGTCGAACCTGTTGGCGGCGCGCGAGCAAATGGCGTTCACGCTCGCCTTCCACATCGTCCTCTCCTGCCTCGGGGTCGCCTTCCCGGCGATCATCCTGATCGCCAACTACAAGGGCTGGCGCCGCGACGACGCCGACGCGATGGAGCTGGCGCGGCGCTGGTCGAAGGTGATGGCGGTGACCTTCGCCGTCGGGGCGGTCACCGGAACCGTCCTGACTCTTTGAGTTCGGCCTGCTCTGGCCGGAGCTTCATGAAGCGCTTCGGCAGCGTCATCGGGGTCGCCTTCGCGATCGAGGGGATCTTCTTCTTCACCGAGGCGATCTTCCTCGCGATCTACATCTACGGCTGGAAGCGGCTCAGCGCCGAAGGCGCACTTCTGGACCGGGGTGCCGCTGTTCGTGACCGGGATCGGCGGGGCCTTCTCGGTCGTCGCCGTCAACTCCTGGATGAACCAGCCGCAGGGCTTCACCCTCGACGCCGCCGGCAAGGTGATCGACACCGATCCGGTGAAGATCCTCCTCAACCCGGCGACCGGCTACGAGGTCCCGCACATGATCCTCGCCGCCTACATCGTCACCGGGATGCTGGTCGCCTCCGTCTACGCGGTCGGGATGCTGAAGGGCCGGCGCGACCGCCACCACCGGCTCGGCCTGCTGATCCCGCTGACCGTCGCCCTCGCCTTGTCGCCGGTCCAGTTCCTGGTCGGCGACACCGCGGCGAGGGAGGTCGCCGACAACCAGCCGGCCAAGTTCGCCGGGATGGAATGCATCCAGAAGACGGGGCGCGACCAGACCGAGTACATCGGCGGCCGCTGCACCTCGAACGGGGTCAAGGGCGGCATCGGCATTCCGGGCCTCGACTCCTTCCTGGTCGGCTTCAGCACCAACACGAAGGTGACCGGGCTCGACGCCTTCCCGCCGAAGAACCGCCCACCCGCCAACACCCTGCTGCACCTCTCCTTCGACTTCATGGTCGGGATCGGCTCGGCCTTCATCGCCCTCGGCGCCTGGCTCGCCTTCGTCCTGGTGGCGAAAGCGCGACATCCCCGGGACCGTCTGGTTCCTGCGCATCGTCTCGATTTGCGGCGTCGCCGCCGTGCTGACCCTCTGGGCCGGCTGGATCGTCACCGAGGTCGGGCGCCAGCCGTGGATCGTCCAGGGCTTCATGCGCACCTCCGACGCGGTCACCCCCGCCAACGGGCTCTGGTACAGCCTCGCGGCGGTGCTGGTGCTCTACGCGGCGCTCGGGACGATTGCGATCCTGGTCCTGCGCCGGATGGCGAGACGCTGGCGTGAGGGGGACCGAGGACGATGAGGGCGGCTCCCCCTACGGGCCGCCGGCAGAGGTCGCGGAGGCGGGCAGATGAGCAAGGCGGACATCGCCGCCGGCATCCTCTGGTTCGGCGTGACCGCCTACGCGCTCTTCGGCGGCGCCGACTTCGGCGGCGGCGTCTGGGACCTGTTCGCCGGCGACGCCGAGAGGGGCGAGCGGCCGCGGGCGCTGATCCAGCACTCGCTGACCCCGGTCTGGGAGGCCAACCACGTCTGGCTGATCTTCATCCTCGTCGTCCTCTGGACGGCGTTCCCGAAGGCCTTCGCGGCGATCATGACCACTCTCTACATCCCGCTGGCGCTGGCCGCGGTGGGGATAGTCCTGCGCGGCGCCGGCTTCGCCTTCCGCAAGGAGATCGAGGGCCTTGGCGGCCGCCGGGCCGCCGGCGCCACCTTCGCCCTCTCGTCGGTGCTGACGCCGTTCTTCATGGGGACCGTGGCGGCGCGATCGCGACCGGCAGCGTCCCGGCTTCGGGTGACGGCGACCCGATCTCGAGCTGGCTGGCAACCCGGCGCCGCTCTTCTTCGGCGTCGTGTTCGTCGCCACCTGCGCCTACCTGGCGGCGGTGCTGCTGATCGGTGACGCCTGCGCGGCCGGGACGACAGGGACCTGGAGCGATACTTCGCCCGCCGCGCGATCGGGGCACGGTTGGCGCAGGCGTCGCGGCTGCGCGCGGACTGGTCGACGCTCCACGCCAACGGCCGCTACGTACTACGACGGGCTGACAAGCCGACGCGCTGCCGCTGGTGATCCTCTCGGCCGTCTGCGGCCTCGCCGTGCTCGTCCTGCTGGTTCGAGCGCGAGTCACCGGTGGCATCCGCCCGCTCGCCGGTGCGACCGTGGTCGCGGTGATCTGGGGCTGGGGCGTCGCCCAGTTCCCGTACCTGCTGCCGACCAGCCTCAAGATCGGCGAGCCGCGGCGCCCCGGTCCGACCCTGACCACGGTGCTGGTCGTCTTCCTGATAGCAGCCGTGGTCGTGCTTCCCTCGCTCGCCCTTCTCTACGTCCTCAGCCAGCGCGACATCGTCGAGCGGGGATCACACCGTCGGTGTGAGCCGGGCGCGGTCCTCTTCGACATCGACGGCACCATCCTGGTCACCGGGGGGGCGGGGGCCGCTGCCTGGCAGCGGGCCTTCCGCGAGCAGCACGGGATCGACGCCGACGTCGCCGAGCACACCGACGCCGGGATGACCGACCCGGAGATCACCGAGATCATCTTCAAGGAGGTGATCGGGCGCGAGGGCACCACGGCGGAGCGGGCCAGGGTGGTCGCCGGCTACCTCTACCACCTCCACGACACGGTGCGCGAGGCGGAGGGCTACCGGGTGATGCCGGGGATCGAGCAGACGCTCACCGGGTTGATCGACGACGGAACCCTGTGCGGGATCGTCACCGGCAACCTCGAGGCCGCCGCCCACATCAAGCTCTCCCGGGCCGGGCTCAACCGCTTCTTCAGCTTCGGCGGATACGGCTCCGACTCGCGCTCGCGTACCGAGCTGACCAAACGGGCACTGCAGCGCGCCGAGACGGTCTCCGGCGACACGGTCGATATCTCTTCCGCGATCGCGATCGGCGACACCCCGCGCGACGTCGATGCGGGGCACGGTGCGGGGATCAGGGTGATCGGCGTCGCCACCGGCAGCTACAGCGTCGATCAGCTGCGCGATGCGGGCGCCGACTGGGCGGTCGAGGACCTGGGGGCAGGCCTGCCGAGCTGAGAGATCGACCGCACGCCGGGTGAAGAGGCGTTGAGGGTCGGGCTCAGGGGGCGCCCGGGCCCTCGTAGAAGTCGAGCCAGCGGCCGCATGACCTGGCCAGCGGCATCGTCCGGTGCGGCCCCGCCGCCACCGCCACCAGCCGCCCCAGGTAGGAGCGGCCGTCGTAGCCGCTCAGGGCCTGCAGGGTGCTGGCCGCGGCAGCCCTGACTGTGAAGCGGACCGCGGCGGCCTTTCGCGTGGTGATCTCGCCCGCCGGCCAGTACTGGCCGTCGTTGGAGAGGCTGATCGTGTTGGGCCGCTGACCGTCGAGGGCGGGCACCAGGGTCCGGCTGAAGCCGGGGGCGCTGAGGGTGAGGCCGACCGACGAGAAGTACTGCAGGGAGAGCCGCCAGCGCCCGGCCGGGAGCCTCAGCGCCTGCGAGGTGCTCTGGCCCGTCTTCAAAGTCGGACCCTCCTCCCAGCCATCCTTCGGGCCGATCACCGAGGTGGGGAAGATCGTGGCGCGCCCCCGTTGGGCTACGAAGACCCTGGTCTCGGGAGCGGCGCAATCGACCAGCGCCGCGGGCTCGGTGCCCTCGAGCAGGGTCTTGCGGTCCTGCGGCGTCCTTCCCTCCCGCTTCCAGAGGATGAACGACGGGGTCCTGCCGATCACCCTGAAGTTGTGGGGCGCGGCGCTGTTCCAGGCTGCCGAGCCGGTGATCACGTAGCTGTGGTGGTTGAGCGTCCCGTAGGTGAACGAGTCGAAGTCGATCGGGCTGTAGGCGTCGCCGGTGTCGAACGGCTTGGTGGGGCTCTGGACGACGTCCGGAGCCGGGAACTCGACCAGCGGCACGTCGACGTTGGTGCCCGACAGCTCGTAGGCGGCAAACCGGTCCTGGCCGGCGAAGAGCACCGAATCGCCATGCAGCTCCGTGGCGAGGGCGCTCAGCTCGGCCCCGTGCCCCGGTGGCCCGACCGGGGCTTCGCGCAGCGCCAGGAAGCTCGAGTAGGCGGCCCCGGCGAGGAAGGCCGCGGCGAGGGCTGCCCATCCGAGCCGGCCCGGCCGCCCCAGCCTCAGGGAGCCGCGCCAGCCGGCGCCGGGGCCCGAGAGCAGCGCCCGGGAGGCGATCAGCATCGCCAGCGGCGAGCCGATCATCAGCGCCTTCGCCTGCGAGTAGTCGCCGCTGAAGGGGAGCGAGACCAGGTAGATCAGGGCGCAGGCGCCGAGGGCGACCGGCACCGCCGTCTCGCCGCGCCTCACCCACCAGACGACCCCGGCGGCGACCGCCACAAGCGCCAGGGCGACCCCGAGGCCGGCGAGCGGGGCGCCCCCGGCAGCGTCGAGCCGGTAGTTGGCGGCGGGCCACACCCCGAGTGCCTCGGCCGGTGAGACCGGGCCGAAGGTCTCGGTCCCGGCGACCTTGCCGAAGCCGCTCGCGAACCCGAACGGGCCGATGAAGGCGAGCACCGCCCCGGCGAGCGCGAGGCCCGCGATCCAGGCCAGGGTCGCCGGGCGGGCGAGGTGGCCAAGCAGCGAGCGCGGGGCCAGGGCTCGGCGTGCCTCGGGCAGGGTGAGGCTCCAGAGCGCCGCGATCGCGAGCGGCCAGGCCAGCCCGGCGAAGCTGTAGGAGAAGAAGATCCCGGCGAGGAGGACGCCGAGGGGGGCGAGGGCGCGCAGGCGCTCGCCTCCCCGGGCCGGAAGCGGCCGGATGGCGGGCAGGGCGATCGCGAAGGCGAGCACGAACAGAGCCTCGGCCGTCTCCTTGAAGGCGGCCTGGGCGAAGTAGGACGCTGCCAGGTAGGGAACGGCGACCAGCGTCGCCGCCAGCATCCGTCGGAGGCCACCCAGGCCGCGCAGCGCGCCGAGCGCGGTCAGCCCGGTGAGGATGGTGATCGCCTGCAGCTCGCCGATGAACGCCTGGCCGAGCCCGATGCCGGGAACGGCTGCTGTCGCGATCGCGACCCCGTGGGGGCCGAGCGGGTAACCGGCATCGGGCTTGACCCCGAAGCCGCTGCTCAGCCACTCGCTCCAGGCGAGGTGAAGCCCGAGGTCGTTGTTGAAGCCGACCCCGATCAGCCCCCAGCGGCCGCTGATCGCGAACGGGATCGAGACGACCAGCGCCAGCAGGAGGGCAACGGCCGCGCCGGAAGCCACGGCGCCGCCGAGGCGGTAGGGAATCCGCAGCCCGGCCAGGCCGATCGCGCCCAGTACGAGCAGGCCGATGATCGCAGTCGACCGATGACCGGGCAGCCTGACCAGCAAGCCGGCGACCGCGATCATCGCCCCGAACCCGACGGCCGGCTCCAGCCAGGACCAGCTTCCCCGGCCGCTCACCGCGAGGATCGAGCGGCCAAGCAGAAGCGAAGCGGCGCAGATCAGCGCCGCCGAGGCGTAGGTCCCGATCATCAGCGCGCAAACTATGGCAGCGGCCCTGCCGCCACGGACGGCACGCTCGCGCCGTCGGCCCGCCAGAATGGGAGGCGATGAAGTGCCCCTCATGTGGCAACGAGAACCGGCCGGAGGCGACGTTCTGCGACGCCTGCGGGACGCGGCTCGCGCAACCGCAGGCCGACGGCGCGCCCGCCCCCGAGCCCGCCTCGTCTGTCCCGGTCCCGCTTCCCGAGGGTGTCCCGCCCCAGGTCGCCGGGCATCTGGAGATGGTCGGCTTCATCGGCCGCGCCGGGCGCAAGGACGTCTTCCTGGCCCGCGACCTCTCCGAGCCGGGCAAGGAGGTCGCGGTGGCGTTGTTCAACACGGCGGGACTCGGCGAAACGGCGCTGGCGAGGGCGCGGCGCGAGATGCAGGCGATGGAGCGGCTCGGCGAGCATCCTCATCTCGTCCCCGTCTTTGAGACCGGTGAGCAGGACGGTCGGGCCTTCATCGTCAGCGACTACATGGCGGGGGGGGACGTCAAGGGCCTGCTCGCGGCTGCGCCCGAGGGCAGGCTGGAGGTGGAGCGGGCGCTGGGCATCGGGATCGACGTCTGCCGGGCGCTCGAGCACGCCCACGCCTGCGGGATCGTCCACCGGGACCTGAAGCCGGGGAACGTCTGGCTCGACACCGATGGCCGCGCCCGGCTCGGCGACTTCGGCCTCGCCGCCACCGGGCCGGGGCGCGGGGGAGGGATGGTCGGCACGGTCGCCTACCTCCCGCCCGAGCAGGCCCTGGGGCGCACCACCGGACCGCGGGCGGACCTCTACTCCCTCGGAGTGATGCTCTACGAGATGGTCTGCGGACAGCCCCCCTTCACCGGAGGCGAGGCGGTGGCGGTCATCGGCCAGCACCTCAGCACGGAGCCGGTCGCGCCGTCTCGCCACAACCCGGCGGTGCCACACGAGCTCGACCTGCTGATCGCCGAGCTGCTGGCCAAGTCGCCCAAGGATCGACCCGAGTCGGCGGCGGCCGTGCGGGAGCGCCTCGAGCAGATCCGCGACGCGCCGGCCCCGGCCGCCGATACGGGCCGCCCGCGCCGAGAACCCGCTCGAGAGCCTCGCCGGCGGCGTCTTCGTCGGTCGCGAGGCGGAGCTCTCCGAGCTCTGCGCGGCGGCCGACGAAGCTCTCGGGGGCCGCGCCCAGCTGGTCCTGCTGGCGGGCGAGCCGGGGATCGGCAAGACGCGGACGGCGGAGGAGGTTGCGACCTTCGCCCGGGTTCGGGGGGCGAACGTCCACTGGGGGCGCTGCCTGGAGAGCGAGGGCGCGCCTCCCTACTGGCCCTGGGTGCAGGCGATCCGCTCCTACGCCCGCGAGGCCGACCCCGTCGCGCTCGCCTGGGAGATGGGCGCGGGGGCGGCCGAGATCGCCCGGGTCGTCCCCGAGGTGGCGGAGAGGGTCGGCGAGGCGACTTCGGAGCTGGGAGAGGACGAGCAGTCGCGCTTCCGGTTCTTCGACGCGATCGCGACCTTCCTCGCCAACGCCTCCGCATCGCGCCCGCTGGTCGTCGTCCTCGACGACCTGCACTGGGCGGACGAGCCCTCGCTGCTGCTGCTCGAGTTCATCGCCCGCGGGCTCTCCTCCTCCTCGCTGCTGCTGATCGGCACCTACCGCGACGTCGAGCTGGGCCGCCACCACCCGCTCTCGCGCGTGCTCGGCGAGCTCTCCGGGCTGGAGCGCTGCTGCCGGGTGCTGCTGCGCGGGTTGGGGGAGGCGGAGATCGCCACCTACGTCGAGCGCTCTGCCGGGACCGCGGCCCCGCCCACCCTGGTCGCCGAGGTGCACCGCCAGACCGAGGGAAACCCGTTCTTCGTCGGCGAGGTGGTGCGCCTGCTGGCCAGCGAGGGCGCGCTCGACGGCGCCGGCGACCGGCTGCTGATCCCGCAGGGCGTTCGTGACGTCGTCGGCCGCCGACTCGACCGCCTCTCCGGGGAGGCCAACGAGGCGCTTCGCAGCGCCGCGGCGATCGGGCGCGACTTCGACGAAGAGGCCCTGGCGAGGATCGCCGACCTCGAGCTCCCTGCGCTGGAAGCCGCGCTACAGGAGGCCGTCAGCGCCCAGTTCCTCGACCCCCGGCGCGATGACGGTCGCTACCGCTTCGCACACGCGCTGGTCCGGGAGACGCTGTATGAGGAGCTGAGCGCCGCCCAGCGCCCGGCGCTCCACAGCCGGATCGCGACCACGCTGGAGGAGCTCTACGCCGCCGAGCCGGGGAGGACCTCCCGCCGCCTCGCCGAGCTCGCCCACCACTTCAACGAGGCGGCCGGAGCCGGCGACCCGCAGAAGGCCGTCGACTACGCCGAGCGGGCGGGCGATCAGGCCAGCGGGCAGCTCGGCTACGAGGAGGCCGCCGACCACTACCGCCGCGCCCTGGAGGCGGGGGAGATCGCCGGCATCGACCGCCGCCGGCGTTGCCTGCTCCTGCTCCAGCTCGGCGAGGCCAGGATGAGGGGAGGGCACCTGGGTGAGGCGAGGCAGACGATGGAGAGCGCCGCGGAGGAGGCGGCCCGGCTTGGCGATCCAGAGCTGATGACCCGGGCCGCGGTTGGGGTCTCCTTCACCGCCGAGGTCGGAGGCTTCGACGAGAAGATGGCCGAGGTGCTCGAGGCGGCGCTGGAGGCGGTCGGGCCCGGCGACAGCCCGCCGCGGGCGATCCTCCTCTCCTGGCTGGCCCAGGACTACTACTGGATCGACCCCCAGGGCCGCTGCGCCGATCTCCACAACGAGGCGATCGCGATGGCGCGGCGGTTGGGCGACGAGGGCACCCTCGCGCATGCGCTCAGCCGGGCCAACTTCGTCGACCCGACCCCGGAGGCGGCCCGCAAGGGGGTCGAGACGAACACCGAGGTGATCGGCCTGGCGCGAAAGCTGGGCGACCGCGAGCTCGAGGTGCGCTCGCACGTGCTGCGGCTCAACAACCACCTCGCCCTCGGCGAGATCCCCGCGGTCGACCGCGATCTCGACACCTACGTGCGGCTGGCGACCGAGCTGCGCCAGCCCACCTTCCTCTGGCACATCCCGCTCCTGCGCGGGATGCGAGCGATGATCGACGGGCGCTTCGAGGAGGCCGAGGAGCTGGCGCTCGAGGCCCGCGCCGGCGGAGAGCGCGCCGGCGAGCCCCTGGCCCAGCAGTTCTTCGCGATCCAGGCGCTGACCATCTACCGCCAGCAGGGCCGCTTGCCGGAAATCGCCGAGAGCGTCGCCGACCTGGCCGGGCGTTACCCGGCCGTGCGGGCCTGGAGCGTCGCCAAGGCCGCCGTCCTCGGCGATCTCGGGCGCCTCGAGGAGGCCGGGATCGAGTTCGAACGGCTCGTCGAGGGCGAGTTCGCGGGTATTCCCCAGGACGCGCAGTGGGCGATCTCGAACGCGCTGTTGATAGACGCCGCCTTCGCGCTCGGCGACGGCGAGCGCGCCCGCTTCCTGCGCGAACGCCTCGCCCCGTACCGTGGGCTGGTGGTCGTGGCCGGTCGCTCGGCCGCCGCCCGCGGCCCGGTCGCCCGCTACCTCGGCCTCGCCGCCGAGACCGCAGGCGACACCGAGGCCGCGATCGCCGACTACGAGGAGGCGATCGCGATGTCGCGCCGCATGGGCGACAGGCCCTTCACAGCCGAGTCGGCGATCGAGCTGGCGCGGGTGCTGCTCGGCCGCGGGGCGCCCGGCGACCCGGAGCGCGCCGCGGATCTCCTCGACCGCTCCCTCGACGCCGCTCAGAGGCTGCGGATGGCGGGAACCTCGAAGCGGGCCCTGGCGCTGAAGCTCGAGGCGCAGGGGCTGAGCGGGATCGACGTCGAGGACACGATCGACGACGTGATCGGCGCGGTCGAGCAGGAGCGCCCCGACGTCCGCTCCTACGCCGCTCCGGACGGCAGCGTGACGATCCTCTTCAGCGACATCGAGAGCTCGACGGCGATGACCGAGCGCCTCGGCGACGAGCGCTGGCTCGGCGTCCTGCGTGACCACAACGCCGTCTTCCGCGAGCAGCTGAAGGCCTTCGACGGCTACGAGGTGAAGAACCAGGGCGACGGCTTCATGCTCGTCTTCCCCAGCCCGGTGGGCGCTCTGCGCTGCGCGATCGAGGTCCAGCGCGCCTTCGAGGAGCGCGCCGCCGAGCGCCCCGACGAGCGGATCCGCGTCCGCATCGGCCTGCACACCGGCGAGGCGATCGCCGAGGAGGGCGACTTCTTCGGCCGCAACGTGATCCTCGCGGCGCGGATCGCCGCCCAGGCGCGCGGCGGGGAGATCCTCGTCTCCGAGGCGCTGCACGAGCAGTGCGGGGAGGAGGGGATCGCCTTCGGCGAGTCCCGCGAGCTGGAGCTCAAGGGGCTGGCAGGGACCCACACGGTCTTCCGGGCGGAATGGCAGCGCCGCGGCGCGGCGATGAGCGGGGTCTGAGCCGGCTCGACTCGCCGGCCGACTCGACAAAGGGCGCCCGCGTCCGTAGGATCGTTCGCGTGTCTCGTCGTTTGCTTTTCTTGGCAGGGATCGCTTTCGTCTGCTTCGGGTCGCTCCCGGCGCTCGCCGCCGCCAAGCACCGCCCCGGGACGCTGGACCCGAGCTTCGGGCCCAAGGGCAGCAGCTTTCACGCCGGGGCGATCCCCGGCAGCCTGCTGCCCGACGGCTTCGACAACTTCGGCGGGATGGCCTTCGATAGCAACGGCAGGATTCTGCTCGCAGGTGACACCAACACCCCGGCCGGCAACGACTTCGTCCTCGGCCGGCTCAGCAAGAACGGCCGGTTCGATCAGGGCTTCGGCAGTCCCGCGACCCATCTCGCGGTCGGTGATGTCGCCGCCGGAAGCGACGATGACGCCAAGGACGTCGCGGCCGGCCCCGATGCCACCACCTACGTCGCGACCGACACCAGCTCGGGTGGGGTGAACCGCTTCGGGGTCTCGCGAGTCAGCGCCAGCGGGTTCTTCGACAACGGCTTCGACGGGGACGGCCGGACGACGACGACGATCGGAACCAATGCCGCGCCGGGGGCGATCGCGGTCCAGCGCAACGGGCGGCCGGTGGTCGCGGGGCAGGCAACCGTCGGCGGCAAGGAGAGGCTCGCCCTGGTCCGCTACCTGCCGAACGGCACCCCCGACCCCTCCTTCGGCGGGGCGACGGAATCGTCACCACGCCGCTCGACCAGGGCTTCATCGCCTTCGACGTCGAGGTGCAGAAGGACGGCAGGATCGTCGTCGCGGGGGGAACGCAGGTCGGCGGGCCCGGTTCGGCCAGGGTCGCGGTGGTCCGCTACCGGCCGAACGGCACCCTGGACCCGGGATTCGGCAGCGGGGGAGTCGTGCGGCTTGAAGGTCGGCAAGTTCGCAGTCGCCTTCGCCCTGGCTCTCGGCTCGCGGGGCAAGATCGTCGTCGGCGGCGTCTCGGAGGCGAACCTGAGCGGCTTCGCCGCCCGGCTGACCAGGGCGGGGAAGCGCGATCGCAGCTTGGCGGCGGCGACGGCTTGGTGCGCTCCAACTTCCACCAGGGCTTCGCCTACGTCACCGACGTCGCCGTGCAGCGCAACGGCAAGATCGTCCTCGCCGGGTTCGGCGGCGACATCTTCGGCGTCCCGGGCGGGATGCTGGCGGTCAGGTTGACGCCGAAGGGGAAGCTCGACCGTGGCTTCGGCAGCCGCGGCTCGCGGCTGTTCCTGCTCGGGGCGACGGATTTCGCCCTGGTCCGGGTGGCGATCCAGCCCAGCGGGCGGATCGTCCTGGGCGGTGCGTTCTCGGTCTTTGGTACGGGTGGCTTCCTCGCCGCGAGGCTATACGGCTAGCGTGGCGCGGCGAGCCCTCACGGTGCTGGCCGGACTGCTGCTCGCCACCGCGCTGCTCTCGCCGCTGGCCGAGGCCAAGCGGCACCGGCCGGGGGCCCTGGACCCGAGCTTCGGGGAAAAGGGCATCCCGGGGATCGGCGCGATCGTGGGCAGCACCTTCGTCGACGGAGTTGAGGATTTCGGGGGCATGGCGCTGAGCAGCGGCGGTCGGATCGTCCTCGCCGGCAGCACCCGGACTCCGGGCAACCTCGAGTATGCCCTCGGCGCCCTGCGCGCCAACGGAAGATTCGACGCAGGTTTCGGTCCCCCTCCGGATCACGTGGTCGTTGACGGGATCTCGGGTGACGATCATGTCAACGCGGCGGCAGCCGCGCCGGGCGGTCGCTTCTACATTGCCGCCGAGAGCTTCTCCGGGCAGTCCCGATTCGGGATCGCCAGGTTCACCTCCACCGGCGCCCTCGACCCCGGTTTCGGCGGCGGAACCACGACCACGACGATCGGCGCCGGTGCCGAGCCGGACGCGATCGCGGTTCAGAGGGACGGCAAGGTGCTCGTCACAGGCGAGGCGGACGTCGGCGGGGTCCAGCAGATAGCGCTGGTCCGCTACCTGCCAAGCGGTCTCCCCGATCCGGACTTCGGGGGCGGTGACGGTGTGGTGACGACCAAGGTCGGGGCCGGAGCCTTGGCACGGGACGTCGAGGCTGCGAAGGGCGGCAAGGTCGTGGTCGCCGGCTCCGGTGGGTCTGGCAGCGGTGACGCAGTGGTCCTCCGCTACCGCTCGAACGGAGCGCTCGACCCGAGCTTCGGGGCAGGGGGCATCGCCAGGGTGCGGGTCGGCAGCGCCTCTGCGGCGTTCGCCTGCGAGGTCGGCGCCCGGGGCAAGGTCGTGCTGGCTGGGGTCTCCGTGGGGAAGGCACCTGGCTTCGTGGCCAGGCTGACGCCGGCGGGGAGGCGTGACCACAGCTTCGGCGGGGGCGACGGCCTGGTGCGCTCCAATTTCCACCAGCGTTTCGCCTTCCTCACCGACCTCGCCCTGCAGCGCAACGGCAAGATCGTCCTCGCGGGGTTCGGCGGCGACGTTCCCGGGATCGTCGGCGGGACCGTGATCGCACGGCTGCGCCCCAGCGGCGCCCTCGACAGGGGCTTCGCCAATCGCGGAGCCCGCCTCTTCCTCCTCGGCGGAACCGCCAGTGCCTTCCCGCGGCTTCAGATCCTGCGCAACGGAAAGATCCTCGTCGCCGGCAAGCTGGGCATCTTCCCCGAGACCACGGGCTTCTTCGCCGCGAGGCTGTTCGGCGACCCGGTGCGCAGGTAGCCGCTCCGTTCGGGCTCGACTTGCGCAGTTGGCGGGTCTAGGCTCGGGTCGTGTCTCTTCGTTCAGTCTCGAGCGCAGTCGGGGTGGCGCTGCTTTCGCTGGCACTTGCTCCCGGGCATCTCAGCGGCGAAGCCGGGCCAGCTCGATCCGAGCTTCGGGGCTGACCCGTTCGGATTCGGTGCGCTCGGCGCCAACGCCTTTCCCGCTGGCCTCAACGAATTCGCCGCCCTCGGGTTGACGCCGGGCGGGAAGATCATCCTCGCGGGGGATACCGCTGTCGCGGGCAGCAATGATTTCGCGCTCGGCAGGCTGCGTCGCAACGGATTGTTCGACACCTCCTACGGCGACCCGGTGAACCATGTCTCGGTCGGCGACATCTCCGGCGACGATGACGTCAACGACATCGCCGTCACCTCCAACGGTCGCACCTTCGTCGTCGCCGGGAGCCACAACGTGATCGACCGCTTCGGGGTCGCCAAGCTGGGGCCTGGCGGCTCCCTCGACAGCGGGTTCAGCGGCGACGGTCGCCAGACGACGACGATCGGGGTTGGCGCTGCCGCTCAGGCCGTCGCGATCGGCAAGGGCGGCAAGATCGTCGTCGCCGGCAGGGGATATGTCGGGGGCAAGTTCACCTTTGCGGTGGTTCGATACCTGCCCGGCGGCTCACCCGACCCCGCCTTCGGCGGCGGCGACGGGATCGCGACGAAGACGCTTGGCGCAAGCGCGCAGGCGTTTGACGTCGCGATCCAGAGGAACGGCAGGATCGTCCTCGCCGGCGTCACCCTGGACGGCTCCGGCACCGGGACGATCGCCGTCGTCCGTTTCCGGGCCAACGGGACACTCGACCCGTCCTTCGGCTCCGGCGGGGTGGCGAAGCTGAAGGTCGGCAAGTCTTCGATCGCCCTCGCTCTCGCGTTCGACTCCCGCCGCCGGATCGTGATCGCCGGCTCGGGGGGATCCGGGCTCGGGTCCGGAGTCCTGGTCCGCCTCACCTCCCGCGGAAGGCGTGATCACAGCTTCGGTGGCGGCGACGGAGTCGCCAGGGGCCCGGGTGGACTGAAATTCACGGTGTTCACCGACCTTGCGATTCAGCGGAATCGCAAGATCGTCGTCAGCGGCCTCGGCGGTGACGTTCCCGGACTCGTCGGGGGAACCCTGGTCGGACGCTTCCGGCCCGACGGGCGGATCGACAGGCGCTTTGCCCATCGCGGCTCGCGCCTCTTCCTCCTCGGGGGCTCGGTTTTCGCCCTGGCATCGGTCGTCCTGCAGCACAACGGCCGGATCGTCGTCGGCCTGCCGTTCGTACCGACGGCGGACACGGAGGCTTTGATCGCGGTGCGTTTCCTCGGCGATCCGCGCAGGTGATCAGTACTTCTCGGCGGCCGCCTCGAGGGTCGCCCGGAGGCTGGCGCCCCGCAGCGGCTCGGCGTGCCCGGCGCAGACCGTCGCCGGGTCGAGCGCCGCAAGCTTGCGCAAAGAGTCCTTGGCCCGCTGGTGGTTCCAGGCGAAGGCGGGGTGGGGGATGGTCGCCTCGCCGGGGGGCAGCGGCCGCAGCCGGGCCGAGTCGACGAAGTAGACGGTGTCGCTGACGATCGCCAGGCGGTCGGACTCGCGCCAGAGGCCGATCAGGCCCGGGGCATGGCCGGGGAAGTCGATCACCTTGAAGCCCGCCACCTCGTCACCCTCGGAGAGGATGCCGTCGATCTGCACCGCGCCGCCGTCCCAGCGCTTCAGGAGGGTCGGGTAGATTCGGCGCACCGGGGCGACCTCGACCAGGGACAGGTCCATGTAGGCGGGGATCGCGGCGTCGCTCTCGGCGTCGGCGACCTCGTCGGGATGGCAGAAGACCGGCAGTCCCATCGCCGAGGCCGTGCCGCGGTGGTCGGCGTGGGCGTGCCCGAGGACGATCCGCTTGATCGGTCCCAGCCGCTCCGCGGCGGCCCGGTTGGCCCTTACCATCCCCCTGGTTCCCGCGTCGAACTGGACGATCCCGCCGTCCTCCTCGAGGAAGTAGATGTTCATCCCGTGGCGGATGTCGCCGCGCAGGAGCCAGACGTCGTCGGCGACCTTCTCCAGAGTCGGTCGCCAGGGCGCTCTGCCGAGCAGTCTCTCTTCTGACATCGCTTCCTTTCGGCGGGCCTGCCGAGCGCGGCCAGTCTATTCCGCGGGTGGCGACCCCGCCCTCTCTAGGCTTGCGCCATGCCGACGATCTGGAAAGTGGCGATGGCGGTCCTGGTGGCCTGCCTGCTCGCCTCGATCGTGATTGGCACCGTGCGCCTTGCCACCACTCCGACGGAGATCCTCGGCGCCGGCTTCAAGGGCTGGCACGGGACTCGTTTCCCCCGTTAGTATCCGCCCGGCTCGAGGCACCCACCAAGGAGGGATCCGGCGAAGTGTTCGACCGCATCGTGGTTGGAACCGATGGCTCCGAAACCGCCACCGAGGCTGTCCGGCAAGCGACCGAGCTGGCGAAGCTGACGGGGGGCCGGCTCGACGTCGTCAGCGCCTTCGAGCCCGTGCCGCGGCGCCGGGTCGAGGAGGAGCAGGGCGGCGCTCCCGGCGACGTCCAGCACGAGTTCCACGAGCGCGAGGACGTCAACATCATCCTCGACGCCGCCGCCGGCACCGCCAAGAACGATGGGGTGGGGGAGGTCTCCACCCATGCCCGCGAGGGAGATCCCGCCGACGCGATCCTCGACGTCGCCGAGGAGGTCAAGGCCGATCTGATCGTCGTCGGCAACAAGGGGATGACCGGCGCCCGCCGCTTCCTGCTCGGCAGCGTGCCGAACAAGGTCTCCCATCACGCGCCCTGCAGCGTGATCATCGTCCGAACCACCTGACCGCGCTGCAAGCGGTACTGGGCCGCGGGTCCTGTCATGGATGGGACCCACCATCCCCTGCGCTCCACGGCGGGTGCTCGGGGATGGGTCCTCCCATCCATGCCACCCGCGGCGCGGGGCCGTCCGCCGCACGGCCGAGTTGATCCGGCTCCGATCTAGCCGGTCGGGATCTCTGGGTCGGTGGCCGCGGCGGCGTCGATCAGGCCGGCGCCGAAGCCCGAATCCCACCCTGCCGGACCGAGGTCGCGGACGGTCGCCTTCAGCCTCTCGGCGATCTCCCAGGGTGCCGGGTCGGGGCCGAGGATGCCGCTGGCCAGCACCATCGCCGCGACTCCGCTGACGTGGGCCGCGGCCATCGAAGTGCCGACGTAGGCGTTCGGCACCCCGAAGGAGAGCGGGTTGCCGGCGCGCAGGGTGACCTGGAAGATCGGCCGCGCGGCGCGCGGCTTGCAGCCGGCCGCCGGGGCGCCGCCGCCGGGCGCGGCCAGATCGATGTCGTCGCCGGTCAGCGAGTAGGAGCCGAGGCAGGCGCCCTCGGTCGTCCCGGCGACCCCGATCACGTTCGGCAGGGTGGCCGGCGCCGAGACGCAGGCCTCCGAGCCGCGGTTGCCCACCGAGGCAACCAGCACGGCGCCCTTTCGGTGCGCGTAACGGAGCGCCGCGGTGACCGGCTTGACCTTCGCGTGGCAGGCGAAGTTGAAGCTCATGTTGATCACCTCGGCATGGTGGTCCGCCGCGAACCTGATCCCGCGGGCGATGTCGTCGGATTGACCCCGGCCCAGCCCGTTGAGCACCCGCACCGGGATCAGCTTCGCCTTCGAGGCGAGGCCGGTGAGGCCGATGCCGTTGTTGGTCCGCTCGGCGATCGTCCCGGCGATGTGGGTCCCGTGCCCGTTCTCGTCGAGGGCGATCGGGTCGTTCTTGACGAAGTCGTAGCCGCTCGCGAACTGATTGGCGGCGAAGTCCGGGCTGCGGCGGAACCTGGTCTTCCCCGAGCGGTATGAGCGGTAGGCGATGCCGGTGTCGAGGATCGCGATTCGCACCCCGGCGGCGCCTCCCCGGCCGGCGTTTCGCAGGTTGCGCCAGGCGCCGAGTGCGTCGATCCCTCCCAGCGACTCCTGATCGCTCCTCGCGGCCTGCGGATCGCAGAGCGACCCGCAGGGCAGGAAGTTCCACTGCTTGCGCACCCATCCGCCGCGAGGCCCGTGGGTGCCCGGAGCCGTGCCGGGGTCGTTGGGGATGAAGGCCGAGGCGGTCGCGACGTAGTTGGGGACGGCGTAGTCGACGTGTCGGTTGCGGCGCAGCGCGGCCGTGGCGGCGCCGACGCCGAGGCCTGCCGGCAGCCTCACGGCCCGCCCGACCCGATCCGCGTCGAACTTGACCACGACCTGGCCGGGAGCAAAGGCCGGCGACGCGGGCTCGGTGGGCTTCGCGCCGGCCGGGGCAGCGAGGGCTGCGGCGGCGGTCGGCACCATCAGCGCCATAGTGATCACTAGTCGTCTCATCAGAGCTTGCCCCCAGGTGGACCCCTGCTCGCCGTCGCCGGGCCAGCCAGGCTTCTTACCTAACACCCCGGTCGTGACGAAGTTGCCCGGCCGGCCAGCCGGGCTCCACGCTGCGCGATGGTCCGCTGCTGCGACCGGCATAGTCTCATCCCGTGGAAGCCGCAGCCAAGCCCCCGCGCGTTCCCCACGAGGAGATGATGCGGCTGGCGATCGGCCAGGCGATCTCCGCCCAGCGCCACGGCGACGTCCCGATTGGCGCGGTGATCGTCGCCGAGGGAGAGCCGATCGCCCTGGCGGGAAATGAGCGCGAGCTGCGCGGCGACCCCACGGCCCACGCCGAGCTGCTGGCGATCCGCGCGGCCTCCGAGGTGCTGGGCGGCTGGCGGCTGCCGCTGACCACCCTCTACGTCACCCTGGAGCCCTGCGCGATGTGCGCCGGGGCGATCGTCCTGGCACGCGTGCCCGAGGTCGTCTTCGGGGCCTGGGATCCGAAGGCCGGAGCGGCGGGCAGCGTC
Organism: uncultured Actinomycetes bacterium; assembly: GCA_963725315.1. Lineage (GTDB taxonomy): Bacteria > Actinomycetota > Thermoleophilia > Solirubrobacterales > 70-9 > JBBRHQ01. The sequence goes on from CAVRYA010000009.1 coordinate 107,276, forward strand.
CTCAACGTCCTCGGCGAGCCGGCGCTCAACCACCGCCCCGTGGTGAGCGGCGGCGTCCTCGCCGAGGAGTGCGCCGGCCTGCTCGAGCGCTTCTTCGCCGAGCGCCGCTGAGCCCGGCACCGAATTGATATCGAGAGCGCCGCATTCGGCCTTTGAATGGGCCAGATGCGACTTGCTCAGTCGCCCAGCGAACCGCCGAATTGCGGCTACCCTTGTGGCCCCGGAGAGGTGTCCGAGTGGCTTAAGGAGCGCGACTGGAAATCGCGTGGGCGGGATTTCCTGCCTCGTGGGTTCGAATCCCACCCTCTCCGCTGAGGACCCGGCACCAACCGGCAGCCGGCCCGGCGCCAACGTCACACGTGAAGCGCGGAGATGACCCAATGAGGTCATCTCCCGCGCGCTCCCCGCGCGCTTCAGGCCGCCACCCTGCCCGCGATGCCCGAACTGTCGCGTTTCCCGACCACCCCTCGATCGTCAGACGCGACAGTTCGGGTGGTGGCGCTGGCGGAGCGACAGGGAGGGGTGGTCGGACGGTGGCAGCTGGAGCAGTGCGGCCTGGTACCGGGCGCCATCACCCGCTGGCTCGAAACCGGACGGCTGCATCGGATCCATCCTCGCGTCTACGCGGTGGGACACAGGTCGATTACCGGCCGAGGTCAGCTGATCGCCGCTCTCCTCTACGCGCTCCCCCACCCAGCATCACTCGAGCCCGCTCCCTTGGTCGCGCTCAGCCACCTCAGCGCCGCTTCCTGGTGGGGCCTGACCGAGGACCGGGGCTCACCGGTCGAGATCAGCGCCCACGGCCGGGCAGGAAGCATCCCCGGCGTCCGTGTCCACCACCCCCGCCGGCTCGACGCCGTCCGCTACGACGGCCTACCGGTGACCACCATCGCCCGGACCCTTCTCGACGTCGCCCCTCACCTTCCCTTCTCCCGTCTGCGTCGCATGGTCGCCGAGGCCGACTACCGGCGGCGCCTGAATCACGCAGCCCTCGGCGCCCAGCTCGGCCGCGGCCGCCACGGCAGCGCCGCCCTGCGGCGAGCCCTGGCGCTGCACACGCCGCGGCTGGCCCGCACCCTGAGCGCCCTCGAGGAACGATTCTTCGCGCTCTGCGAGGACCATGAGGTACCGCTGCCCGAGGTGAACGTCACCGTAGCCGGCCTCTTGGTGGACGCCCTCTGGCGCCGGGAGCGGGTGGTGGTCGAGCTCGACGGCGCCCGCGCCCACGCCACCGCGGCGGCGATGCAGCGAGACCGGGACCGCGACCTCGCCCTGCGCGCCGCCGGCTACGAGGTCCGCCGCTACACCTGGCAGCAGGTAATCGAGCAGCCGGAAGCCGTCGTCGCGGACCTGCGCCGGGCCCTCGCGATCATCTAGCCTCTGGCGCCTGCCCCGGAGGGGTGCCGGAGTGGTTGAACGGGGCGGTCTCGAAAACCGTTGTGGGCCTTAGGGTCTACCGTGGGTTCGAATCCCACCCCCTCCGCTTTCTAGAGCCAAATCCGAGGCCTACCGTCGATATTAAGGCGCGGGGCGATCCGGGCCGAACTTCCGCAAGAAACCGCAGGAGGCGGCTGCTGGCCGGCGCCGACTGGCGCATCCACTGGCGCACGGCCTAACGAAACAGCTCGAATTGCAGGGGAATGGCGACGGCGTGGCGGTCCGCAAGATCGGCACGTTCCGGAGCATGCCGCCGTGTGCCGCTTCACGCAAAAGGGAGAGCAACAGTAAGTCGGGACGCTTCCGTTCCGAACCCGAGATTCCGTCGTCGTCTCCCGTTGCCCGGACGACGAGGGACTGGGTCCGCCCGGCTTCGAATGCAGGAAACCGGTAGATGGCTCAGGATGACGTGATCAAGGCGATCGTCCAAAACAAATACGGCTCACCCGATGTCCTGGAGCTCAAGAACGTCGACAAGCCTGTCGCGAAGGAAGATGAGGTCCTGGTGCGAGTCCGCGCCGCGGCCGTCAATATCGGCAACTGGCACCTCCTCAGGGGCATCCCTTACGCGATGCGTCCGGCGATCGGGCTGTTCAAGCCGAAGCACCAGATACCGGGACTCGATCTGGCAGGGCAGGTTGAAGCGGTCGGCGCGAGCGTGAAGCAGTTTCAACCAGGTGACGAGGTTTTCGGCTGGTGCGACGGCGCCTTTGCCGAATACGCCTGTGCTGAAGAGGACAACCTGCTGGCGAAGCCGGCCAACCTCACGTTGGAGCAATCCGCGGCCGTTGGAGACTCGGCCTTCACTGCCCTCAACGCCGTTCGCGATCAAGGGAGGGTCCAGCCGAGGCAGAAGGTGGTGATCAACGGCGCGTCGGGAGGCGTCGGCACGTTCGCCGTCCAGATCGCCAAATCGTTCGGAGCGGACGTGACCGGTGTGTGCAGCACGAGGAACGTCGACATGGTCCGATCGATCGGCGCGGAGCAGGTCATCGATTACACGCAGGAGGACTTCACGCAAGATCGACACCAGTACGACGTGTTGCTCGATCTGGTCGGGAGCCGTTCGTTGTCGGACTGCCGTCGGTCGCTAACCCCCCAGGGGACCTACGTGCTGATTGGGGTATCGGATATGGGCCGCTGGCTGGGACTCGCTCGTCAGATCAAGGTGCTCTCGTCGTCACCGTTCGTGCGCCAACAGATGCGCATCTTCATTACGAGGCATACCAGGCAGGATCTGGTTGTCCTGAGGGAGCTCGTCGAGGCCGGAAAGGTCACGCCGATCATCGATCGGCGCTACCAGCTGAGCGAGGTTCCGGAAGCTCTCCGATACCAGGGAGAAGGACACTCCCAAGGAAAGATCGTGATCGCCGTCTAAGCCCGGATCGGCCGTCGCTCGCCGTTTTGCGCGAAAGCGGCAACTCTGAGGTCGAGGGGCCATCGAGGTCGGGGATGAGTTCGAAGAGCTGGGCGAAGGCCGCCCGGCAGGCCCTGCGACCGGCCACGACATCTTCGGCTGGCTTACGCGGACGTCATCGGCCCAGAGGCCCTCATGGAGGCCGAGGTCTGGCTTGGCCCACGCCTGGCGGAACCACTCGACGAACGCCGCTGCTTGGGCTTCCGACTCACTCGTCGAACGGCGCGTGGCGGATCATTGGGCCGAAAAGCACATAGCGCAGCAGGGTATGGACGCGGCACCTCGGTGCCGCTTCGGCATGGGCGCCGAGCGTCGCCCAGAACTGGCGCTTGAAGTCCAACCGCGGGTGGCGGCGGACCACGGCGGCGACTGTCTCGGGGTCCAGCTCCCAGCGCCGCAGCCCGGCCACATCGACCGCGGCGCCGGCGTTGAGCAGGTGCGCTTCAGTGCCCTGGGCCGGCGAAACCCAGGGATTGAGGTGCAGCGTAATCGCCTCAGAAAGGGAAGCTGCGCGCTCTTTGGACCAGCCAGACCGACGAACATGCTCGTCGGCCACACTGGCGCTGGCTAGGGTGAAGCACGTCTCGTCGCGGCGCTCGACGGCCGGTGGCAACCCGCTGTCGTGGAGCAGGCAGGAGATGTAGAGCAGCTCCTCGTCGTAGTCGAGGCCGTCGTGGGTTCCGAGGGCGCTGCCCCAGAGGTAGGTCCGCTGGGAGTGGCTGGCCAGATAGGTCGGAAGCTCCGAACAGATCGCTTCAGCTTCTTGAGCCGCCTTTGAATCGGGCAGTCGCAGGCGCTCGAAGTCGAGGCTCGCCAGTTGCGCCCGGCGAAGTCCGAGCGCTGCGGCAGCCCGAGCGGGGAGCATGCCTAGCTGGCTTCGCATTCCCACCGTTAGGAACCGCACCAGCTCGGAACGCGACAAGCGCCCGCCGGTGCTCTCGGCCCAGCGCAGGGTGCCGATCGCCATCTCCCTGTTAGCCACTGAGCAAGCCGAACTGGCGTTGGGCAGTGACCAGATCCAGGTAGGTGTCCTTGCGCTGCACCAATCCGTCCTCGACGGGAATGACATCGACGCCGTTAAATCGCACGGCCTCACCGTTTGGCTGAACCACCATGCCCCCAAGCGGAAGCGGCTGGGCCAGCGTGGCGGTGATCGTGTACTCGTGGACGAAGAGGTTCTCAAGGGCGTACAGTCGCCGCGTTTCGAAGTGGATGTCGGGCCAGAGGGCGAAGATGCCGGCGAACGCTTGACGGATCGCTTCGACTCCCTTGACCTCGGCGCCGTCCATGTTGAGCTCGAAGACGCTGTCTTCGGCGTGCATCTGCATGATCTCGTCGAGCTCATGAGCATTCCAGGCCGCGCCGTAGCGCTCCGCGAGCTGCTCGATGTACGTGCTTGTGGTCTGCATGCTGCCTCCTAGTTTGGTCTGGTTGAGACGCGCTCGTGACTAAGCGCCTCGCTGGGCGCAGACGGTACCCACTGCGACATCGGCTTCCTCGGCCAGCGCCTCGATCTTCGTCTCACTCAGCGACGTCGAAGCTGAACATCATTCCGCTCTCATGGTGCTCGGCGATATGGCAGTGGGCCATCCACCGGCCCGGGTTCGTGACATCAAGCAGGATGTCGACCGTCTGCCCGGCGGGAATCAGGACTGTGTCAGTCCAAACGAGATTGGACTCGACGACGCCGTCGCGGGCCAGGGTGAGGAAGCGACCGGCGCCGTGGATGTGGAACGGATGGTGCATCGGGTGATCACCGGCCATCTCGTTGAGGAGGCGGATCTTCACTCGATCACCAACCCGGAACTGCCAGTTGATTTCCTGGTTTTCAGCATCGGCATCTCGGTCGATCAGCTTCCAGCGCATGTTCGCCGGCGTGGTCAACTTGTTGATCTCGACCATGTCGTCCTCCCACTCGATGCCCCCCTCGGTCGAATGCGCGTGGCCCTCGTTACCGCCGTGTTCATGACCGTTGGTGTCGCCGGCCTCGCCCACTAGCTGCGTTGGCAGCAGCTTCATGCCGCACTCGGGACACTTGCCGGCTTCCTTGCTTGTGACCTCGGGATGCATCGGACAGGTGTAGGAGGCCTCGACCGCAAGGAGCTTCATCCCGCACTCCGGGCAGTTGCTCGGCTCCTCGCTTACCACCTCCGGGTGCATCGGGCAGGCATAGATCACCGGGCCCTCGCCCTCGGGGGCACCAAGGTCCATTTCGGCGATGAATGCGAGGGTCTTGTCGGGTTCACGGTCGAGATCTGAGGCAATGCGCTCGCGCTCGGCGGCGAGGTCGGCGTTCGTTCGTAGGTTTTCGAATTCAGCTTCTAGCGGGGGCTCGGCCATCTCGGTGGCAACTTTGATACTGGCCAACCGGTAGACGCGGCCGGGCGTGTGATGCTCAAGCGCCACCTCGCCAGGCGCCTCGAAACAGACGTCGACCACGACGCGCTCCGAGGGAGCGAGGATTACCTCATCGACGATCTGCTCGTGCTCGACGTGGCCGCTGTCGCCGCCGACGAGCTTCATCCCGGCCCCTGGGAGCTTGACCCTGAAGACCCGGGTGTTGGCGGTGTTGGTGAGGTAGAAGCGGACCACCTCACCTCGCGTGGCGGTGAGCTCGAGGTCGGTCTCGCCGCCGACCAGCAGCACGTCGCCGAAGCGCCCCATCGCCGAATGGGTGGTTTCGGCGCGACTGAAAGGGGCAACCTTGCCGTCTTCGAGCAAGATGTCGTCGAGCGTCAAGGCAAGCTCGCGATTGACCGGCGGCCAGTAGTCGGGATCGGAGGGCTCGACAATGACGTTGCCATACAAGCCCATCTCCTTGGCGTGGTCTTCGCGAACGTGCGGGTGGTACCAGTAGGCACCGGGATCGGGAAAGGCGACGCGGGCCGTGAAGCTCCCGCCGACCGGCATCGGCGTTTGGGTCTCATGCGTCCCGTCGTAGCGGTTATCAAGCCGCAGCCCGTGCCAGTGGACGGTCCCCTCCATGTCGCCCTCGTTGACGACGTTGACGACGATCTCCGAGCCCTCCTTGACTCTCAGAATCGGCCCCGGAATCGACCCGTTGTAGGCCAGCATCCGCACCCGCGCCTCACCAATCTGCTTGACCACGGGAGCGATCTTGAGATCGAACTCGTCACCATCGACGAGTTCGATGACCTCGGGCGCGCGGGCTTCGTCGAGGCCGTCGGTATCGGTGGGAAAGTGCTCAGCTTCAGTGCTCATATCTTCTCCTGGCGAGGTCGCGGTGGCGATGGTTTGGCGACGATCGAGTCGATCGGCTCGGGCTCTGAAGTCGCATGCGCTGGCCGGTAGGCGCTGACCTGCTCAGCGATGTGGGCGGCGTCGTCCTTGACGAAGCCGATCAGCGACGAACCGCGGGTGTGCTGCCCGGCAAGGCCAAGGAAGTACAGGCCGGGGGCGCTCGTGACTCCACGCCTGTGCTCGAGGCGCCCTTCGGCGTCGAAGACCGGCAGTTCGATCCACGAGTGGTCAAGGCGAAAGCCGGTAGCCCAGATCACGGCTCGGACATCGAGCTCGCTTCCGTCCTCGAATCTCACGGTGGAGCCTTCGGCCTTGATAGCTCGTCCGTGGAGCTCGACGCCGCGTCGGCGAATCGACCGCGGGCTCGAGCCGATCAGGGTGTCGCCCTCGAGCCGTTGCCACAGCCTCGAGTCCCGGGTCTTGCGAATGATTCCGGTCGAGTCGAGGTACCAGAAGAGATCGCGACCCAGCAGTCGCTGGGGCAGCGGCTTTTGCGGCGACCCGATCGATAGGTGGACCTCGTGTGAGGCGGCGAGCTCGGCGGCGATCTGATAGCCGCTGTTGCCCCCGCCAACGACGAGGACCCGACCCTCTGGGATGTCCTCGGGGCGCCGGTAGGCGCTGGTGTGGAGCTGTTTGACCTCCTCGCCCAGCCCATTGGCGATCGCCGGGACGAAGGGCACCTGGAATGGGCCGGTGGCGATCACCACCTGATCCGCCTCGATCGTGCGGTCATCGAGCTCGATCGAATACGCACCGTTGGCCTTGGCGACCCGACGAACCCGGCTGCTGGGCTCTACGGGTAGGTCGAAACGGCGAACGTAGTCAGCCAGATAGCCGGCGACCTCATTGCGACTCGGGTAGTGATCTGGGTCACCTGGGAACGCCAAGCCCGGGAGCGCGCTGTAGCGCGCAGGGGTGAAGAGCCTCAGAGAATCCCAGCGACTGCGCCATGCCGGTCCCGGCTCCTCGGCGGCTTCGAGGATCACGAACTCACGATGTTGCTCGGATAGGAAATAGCCGATCGCTAGGCCGGCCTGCCCGGCGCCGACCACCACGACCTCATGCCGCGTCGTTGGCCCATCCATGAGTGGAACTCGGTCTCCTTGATGCCTGGGCACAACCTGCGCCGCCAAGCATAACCTCGATCATGGCCCGGTTGATGCGAGCTTTTCCCTGACCTCGCAAACATTCCGCCTCGTAGCGCAGGTGTTTCTCGGAGAACCGACAAAGGCGAACGCTGGATGGGCGTTCGCGGGCCACGGTCACACGAGAGCCAACGGGCCGCTTTCAAGGTTCCGGCTTCCATGCGAAGCGGCGCCCCCTCCGCGCGAAAAGGAGCAGCGCCGCCTGCGCGGCGAGCTGCATGTTGCCGGCGGTTGCATCTATCAGTCGATGCGTTGCCCATTGAATGGCGAGTTGCCCGAAAACTGGCGCAAATCGAGGCGCACGGGAATGCCGAAAGCGGCGATTTACAGGGAGAAAGCGTGAATGCGAGGCGGTCTCGAAAACCGTTGTGGGCCTTAGGGTCTACCGTGGGTTCGAATCCCACCCCCTCCGCTGTTTCGCTCGAAAGTCCCTGGAAAGCGGCTATCGAAGCCAGGCCATAGTTAGCGACGGATGCTCGGCTATGGAGGCTGGTTTTCTGCTGCGTTTCCGCCATCTCGCGCTGCTTCGCGGAATCTGGGGATCGCGCACCGATCGCGCGAGCGCCCTGCGGGACTATTGGCCCACAGAGCTAGATGTGTTGGCGATGTCAGCGCCCGAAAACGCCCGCCGCCCCCGACGGCATCGTGCGGGGCTCTGCAGGGTGAGGGCGCGGGTGGGTGGAGCCTGCTGGAGAGGCGAGGCGAAGCGGGTGCGGGTGCTCGATGCAGCGTTGAGCCGGGTTCGCCTCCACGTCTACAATGCTTGCGTCGGTCTGAGTCGGGGTTCCAAAGACAAGCGGCTTGGTGGCCGCTTTCAGGCAGCCGGCGCCCGCCAGTACGCTGCATATCGGCGCGAGAAGGCCTTTGGCTTCTCGGCGTAGAGCCGATTGCCGAGTGCGAAGGCAGATTTGAGCAACTCCTCCTGGCGCTTTCTGATCAGCGCGAATAGGATCGCCCTCTGCTCTGGCGTTTCGGAGAGGAACGACCGCTCGGTCGCGTCCTCCGCGAGGACCGATAGGTCGTGGTAGTCGCCTAGGAGGTCGGCCAACACGTGGGCGCGGTTGGACGTCTCCCCGATCAGCTCGGGCCAGGCTCGCTGCACGATTCGAAGGTGGTACCAGAGGTCCTTGCTGCGTTTGCGCCATTCGTGAACGTTTTCCGGCTTTGAGTCGGCTTTCGCGCTGCGCATCGCCTCTCGGCCTGCCCGGTAGGAGCGGCTGAGGCCGGGCTCGACCAGCTTCCAGCCTCGCCGCTTCATTCGCAGGTTCTCGATAGCCGGGCGACCGCTCTCGATCGCGGTGACCGCAGCATCCATGTCGGCCTTCCGCTCTCGCCGTTCAGTGTGCAGCTGCGAGCGGAATCGCGCGATCGCTGGCAGCTCGCCCTCGTACCGCTCCTCGAGCAATGAGAGGGTCTGCAACTTGACCTCGGCGTCGCGGGCCGTTGAAAGCATCCGGCCCGCTTCGCGATAGCGCTCGTTCTCGGCCCTATAGGTGGCTTCCCCGATTGACACGCGCACCAGGCGCAGCACCGCGCGGAGCTTCTTCAGATCCTTGCGTGCGGCATGAATGGCGGCCGGCAACTCGCCGTCCCCCGCACACGAAAGCTGCTCGAGCGCATGATCCAGGCGCCCGAGGGCGATCCGGCGAATCCCCTTCCGCGCCCCTTCACCCTTCTTCAGCCGGTAGGCACGCGAGGTATGGCCGGAATCATCTCCTGAATCTTGCCGCCGGTCCATCCCTGCCTTGCCGGCGATGGCTGCGGCTCCGGTCGCGGCATCTTCTCCGGCGGCAAGAAACTGGTTTTCGAATCGCCGATCGCCGGTGACTTCCTCGCCGAGCCAATCTGGAGCCTCGAATCGGTCGGCCTCCGATTGTGAACGAAATTCCACCTCAGCGACTACGAGTCCCTCCAGGTCACCGGCATAGACGTCAACCTCTGCTGTGCGTTCGTGGTTCAGCGGCACGCGCTGACGAGTCTTCAGAACCCGCCGGGACTCGGTCAGCGGCCAAAGCGCGTCGAACTGAGCGCGTTCGAGCTCAACCTCGACTTCTCTGCGGACTTCGCCATGTCCCTGCTTGACGGTCAGAAGGCGCCTGCCCTCGGTCTCCCGCAGCCTGACCTCGGTGTCTTCGGAAACCGCCAGGTATCCCTGACGAATCTGGCTTGCTTCGTAGCGGGGAAGCCACCCGGGGGGCTCGGCGAGGCGAAACTTTCGCTCAATCTCTTGGGCCACGGATGAACGCTCATACTGGGGACTCGGTCACGGCACCTGTCTAGCCAATACCGATATCCCTCATGTAAAGGAGTTGGTTCGCGGCCCGCTTGCCTCCCGGTCGACCAGCTTTGTCAACTCCTCCGACAGCTCCGAGAGGAAGGGAAGGTCCGGACGACCGTCGGACAGAAGGCGAAGGGTCTTGATGTAGTGATCGAGCTTCTCGCCGCGAACGCGTTCGTGGCTGGCGAGCAGCTCGCGGGTGTTGGCGAGCTTGTCAGCCGCATAGATTGCCGCTGCGCGGCGATGGCGCATGACTCGGCTCCGGGCCTCGGCCTTGCGGGCCGGATAAGAGCCGATTCCGGGGTTCTCGGTCATCTCGGCCACCAGGGTCGCGACTTCGGTCCCGAAGGCTTCGGAGATCTCGTTTGTCGACAGGGGCGTGTCCTCGACCGTGTCGTGGAGGAGGGCGGCGGCGATAACTGTCTCGTCAAATCCCCGCTTGCTCAGCAGCTCGGCAACGGCCACCGGATGGTCGATGCCGGTCTCGCCGTGCCCAGGCCTGCCATGCGCAGAGCGCGCCATCCGATAGGCGCCCTCAAGCAGCGGCGATCCCTCGACGAAGCCAGGCAGATCTGTGTCCGAGTCCGGCAGACCAGGGACGTTAGGTGGGTCAGGCGTTGAGGGTGTGACAAGCCTGTTACACTCTGATCACGCCGGTCCCCGAGAAACCGACCGCGGCCACGCCCTCGAAGCCGCCGAGCTTTCGGAATAGGCGAGTCCCGGCAGGCGTACGGTTGAGAGATGGCGAAGTCGCGGAGGATCGCATCGGCGCACCCGCCTACCAGTGGGGCGGCTCGGTCGCTTGGCGGAGGCCTGCAGCTCGGGGCGCGGGGGCGCGAGTTGGCGCGGGCGCTCCTGGACGGTTTCAAGCGGCATGACCTACTGACCTATGCGAGCGCGATCTCGTTCCAGATCCTCACGGCGATCATTCCATTTGCTCTGTTCGTGCTCGCGGTGGCCGGGTTGCTCAATTTCGACAGCGTTTGGCGAGACCACCTCGAGCCCCAGATTCAGGGGAACGTTTCGGCCGCCGTGTTCGCGGTGATATCAGACGCGGTCAACAAGATCTTTACTGGCAGCCAATGGCTGTGGGCCACCGTCGGCGGCGCCCTGGCACTGTGGCAGGTGTCCGGGGCGGTGCGGGCGGTGATGGGCGCGCTCGGCCACATCTACGGGGCACCGCTTGAGCGACCGTTTTTCAAGCGCTACGCGATCTCATTCGTGCTCTCAATCGCGGTGGGGGCGTGCTTCATCCTGGCCGCACTGTGCCTACTGCTTGCGCCGTTTTTCTCGGTGGCACATCAGGGCGTGGCGTGGGGGGTGTTCGCATTTGTCGTTGCGCTGGGCGCTGGCCGCGGGTCTTCTATTGCTCGCCGTCGGCTTGCTGCTTCGCCACGCTCCGTCGTCAGCTCAACCGCTGCCGTGGGTCAGTCTCGGAGCGGCGATCGTGGTCGGGTTGTGGGTGATCGTGTCGCTCGTTTTCTACTTCTATCTGACGACGATCGCGTCGTATGAATCAGTGTTCGGGAGTCTGGCTGCGGTGATCGTCGTGATGGCCTACCTCTACATTTCGACCACCGTGTTTCTTTTCGGGGCGCAGCTCGACGCAATCATCCGCGCGCAGGTGACCGGTGCTCTCTCGGGCAATGAACTTGACTTGCGGGAGCGTTCTTAGCGTACGTGCCCGTCGAATGGCGAGTTGCCCAAGAATGGCGCAAATTGGGGCGCACGAATATTCGGAAAGTCGGGGTTTGCAGGAATGAAGACTTATTCCGTGCCGATCTCGAAAACCGTTGTGAGCCTTAGGGTCTACCGTGGGTTCGAATCCCACCCCCTCCGCTTTAGGCCTGCGTGCGAGGGGCGCTCTTCGGTGTGAACGGTCCCGCGCGCGCCACAGGTCATGGGTTGGCCGGGATCACCGCCGTCCGCTCGACCGGGTGAGCCATGAGGTGCTCCACCATCGCCAGGGGGGAGTCGGGCGTTCGGCACCGAGCAGTGACGCACGCGCCACGATCCGCCGCGCACCTGCCGGACCAGGGTTGATGGGCGCCTCTCGCGTCGGCCGCTACCTGCCGGTGCGCTCGCGGTGCTTGCATCCAGGCCAGCAGCAGGGCCGACGCTGGCCTTCCTCGAGCTCCTCCTGGGTCCGGCGAATGCGGCGCTCTCGGGTCTTCTCCTGCTTGGCGTCCTCGACCCAGCAGATGAACTCGTTGCGGGCCAAGGGCGTGATGTCCTTCCACGCCTCGAGTGCCGTGGTGTTGGCGATCAGCGCCTTGCGCAGGTCTGCAGGCAACTTGTGCACTACCCCACCGGGGACTCGCTGGCTGCTCATAGGCCAAACGGTAGCGAGCCCGAGGCGGCAGAGAAACAGTCGGCAGGCCAGGCGTATGCGGGCCCGCATACCTCCAGCATGCCTCAGGAGCCAGATCCCGCCCTACCGCACCTGACAGGAGGGGCTCGCCTGGCCGCCAATTGCGGGAGAACAGGACGCTATCTCTCGAGTCGCGCGAAACTGGCGCAAATCGAGGCGCAAGAGAATCTCGAAAGCGCCGATTTACAGGAGGAAAGCATGTAACCGCGTCGGTCTCGAAAACCGTTGTGGGCCTTAGGGTCTACCGTGGGTTCGAATCCCACCCCCTCCGCTCGTGGATAACCGCCTGGCTGGATCTAGACGTCCGCTTGGTTCCGGGCTCCCTTCGTGCCGGGAGGCAGAAGCAACGGACCGAGTGACCGCGGAAACCCGACGTAGACGGCAGCAAGCTCCGGTGTAAGTTCTCCTCGATGCGCGACTGGCCGCCAATCACCGAGCGGGAGCTGCTCGAACGCTTGGCGCTCGACGACGAGGGATTCGTCGCGTTCTTCAACGAACTGCTCGGCGCGTGGCCTCGACGCGAATTCGATCCGGCGGCGATGGAGCGGGCGCTCGGCTACCCGTGGGAGCGCCCCCCGGGGTCGTATCTCCTGCGCGACGACGACGTATCGCTGTTGGATGACGCCGGCCCGGCGAATCGGACATCCATCGTCAACGCCCTCACCGAGGACCGCCATCCGATCCTGTCATTCGGCGCCAACGCAGCACCCTCCCGGCTGGCAATGAAGTTCGCGCACTTTCCCAGCGAAGTGGACCGGGAGGTGCTTGTGCTGATCGGCGATCTGCACGACCTCGACGTCGGCGCCGTCGCCGCGCCTGGGCTCCTCGGCTATCTGCCCGCCACGTTATTTGCCAGTCCCGGGACGGCGGTACGTGCGGCCGTGGTTTGGGTCACCCCCGCGCAGGCCACGCAGTTGGCCTGGTCGGAGATGACCTACCGCCTCGGGCGCTTGGAGGACGCGCGCTTCGAGATGGACGAGGCCAACATAGAGGTGGAGGACATCTTCGCCTTCGTCAGCCGCCTGGGTGCCTTCTGCGTCGACGGCGCGCCGCTTGCGATGGCGGCGATCCCGGCGAAAGATCGCACCGCAGTCGCTTTGACGCAGGAGGAACTGCTCGATGCTATGGCCCGAATGGTGATCGGGTCCGATGCGCGTGCCGAGGACCTCGTTCGCGCCACGTTCGATGACCTGTCTGGGGTCATGGGGCGCGCGGCCGAGACCGTGTGGCCCTCCGCACGGCAATTGCAGTCGCGCTGGACGCCATTCCCAGCGTCCGAACGCCTCCTGGACTGAAAGCATTGCAAGGCATGACCTCCGTCCGAAATCGGACTGGTTGGTCAATGAGCAGTTGCTCGAAAACTGGCGCAATTCGGGGCGCACGAGAATCGCGAAGAGCGCAATTGCAGGCAGAAGGGTGAATTGCAGATCGCAATCACCTTCGAAGGGTCGCGGATGGACACCACCTGCCACATGTCGATCTCGCTCGACGGCTTCGTCGCCGGGCCGGACCAGAGTCGCGAGCACCCGCTCGGGAAGCGCGGAAGGGAGCTCCACGGCTGGCACCTCGGCGACGAGCGCGCCAACGAGGCCGACGAGACGGCGACCGGCTGGCTCATGCGCCCGCGCGGCGCCTACCTCATGGGCCGCAACATGTTCGGGCCGATCCGCGGCGAGTGGGAGGAGGACTGGCGCGGGTGGTGGGGGCCTGAGCCGCCTTACCACGCGCCGGTGTTCGTGCTCACCCATCACGCTCGCGAGCCGATCGAGATGGAGGGCGGGACGACCTTCCACTTCGTCACCGACGGCTTCGACGCCGCCTACGCACAGGCGCGTGAGACGGCTGGCGACGACGGCGTAGACATCGCGGGCGGCGCCTCGACCGTGCGGCAGGCGCTCGTCGCCGGGGTCGTCGACGAGCTTACGCTCGACATCGCACCAGTCCTGCTCGGGTCCGGCGAGCGGATCTTCGACGGCGTCGAGTCCCTCGGGTTGGAGCCCATCGAGGTGTTGCATTCGCCGCTGAACACGCACATCCGCTACCGCCGGGCGAGCTGAATGCCGGTCCGATACGTCTACCAGGCACCGCTCCAGGCGGCCACTCGCTCAACTATCCGAGGGTGGTAGCGAGAAACGAATCGCGCCCCCGCTACTGGCCAAGGGCCCTCATACCGAGGGCCCCCTGGTGTGTCTCCTACGTGGACGAGAGGACCTGTTGAGCCGCGCGATGTCCGCTCCGCAGCGCCCCTTCCATCAGGCCGTGCCACTCGCCGGCCGTGTGCTCCCCGGCGAAGAACAGGGGGCCGATCGGCTTTACCAGGTCGTTGTCGCGAAGAGGCGAGGAGAGGGTGCGGGCCGAGTAGGAGCCCCGCACCCAGGGGTCATCGTTCCAACTCGACAGCATGGCGCTCTCGGGCTCCAGATCGAGGTCTTCGCGGAGCGCGACCAAGGCGGCTACCCAGCGCTCGAACCCGTCTGAGCCACCAAGAGCATCGATCGAGGACATCGTGCCCGTGTATCCGGTCACGAACGGAGCCGGCTCGCCGTCCGGGCCCAGCTGCGTGTAGGTCCAGAAGTGCCCGGCGACGGACATGATCGCGCTGGGCGGTGCGGGTGATCGCATGTGCAGGAAGAGCTTCGAGTTCTGACCGTAGGTGACCGCACGCAGCGCGTCCGCCGTCGCACCCTCGAGCGGAGGATCGAACTCGATCTCGGCCAAGGGCGCGGTGGGGGTCGCGACCACGACCGCGTCAGTCTCGATCTCCGAGGCATCGGTGGCGACGTTCACCGCGTCCCGCGACCAGTGCACCCGCCGCACCGGGGAGGAGAGGTGCAGGGCTTCGCCGAGCTCGGCTGCAAGGGCCTCGGCGAGCCGCATGTTGCCGCCCTCCAGGGTGTGGTTGTCGAAATCGCCGAAGGTGGATGCGCCCTCGTCGAGCACAGAGGCAGCGAGGTCGTCGACGGGATGGCCATTCGAGATCGCGACCCGCGTCCGAATCAGCTTCGAGAGGGACGGGTCCAAGTGGAGGCCGGCGATCACCTCGCCGGCGCTATCGGCGTCCGTGGTCGGGCCGGCGGCGATGCGGTCGAATGCGGCCTCGAGGGCGGCGTGCGGACCAGCCTCTTCGCCGATCGGGACGCGGCGCCCGTAGGGCGTCCCCTTGAGCACCAGCGGGATGCCGAAACGCGCAGCCAGGGCATTCATCGAGTCATAACCGGGCAGAATGAACTCGGCGCCGCGCTCGACCACCGCTCCCTCCCCGAATGGCACCGACCACACGCGTCCCCCCACCCTGTCGCGCGCCTCGAGCACGGTCACTTCCGCTCCGCCGGCGCGCAGGGCGTCGGCCGCGGCGAGGCCGGCAAAGCCGGCGCCGATGACGGCGACGCGCTTCATCCATCTCCGCCTTGCTCAGCCGTCACGAACGGGATCCTCCCAACCCGGGCTCCGGGACACCAGTGACCCGAAGGTCGCGGGTTCGAATCCCGCCCCGTATTCGCCGTCGCGACCACCCTAAAGATGCCTGCAAATCGAACGCTTCTAGACGGCGGTTTCTGTGCAGATGTGCACGCACAGGCGCACATCAACGAACAGGGCGCGGATGACAGGCACTTCCCGGCTCACCATGACATGCGCTTCGAGATGGTCAGGCGGCTCGGCGCATGGGAACGCCCCCACCCATACATCTCAGCACTCGTAGGGGCCGAGGTTCTGAGTGACGCGCTGTCCGCCGTCCTGAACACGCTTGCGCTCGGCGAGGGCCACCACGGCACCTTCTTCATGGCCACAGACGATGTCCCGCCGCTGATGCCACGCTGCCGAGCCGGGGGTCGCCGCCCTCGGCCTCTTGCGTGACCGGCCGCAGCAGACGCGGCGTGGAAGCTAGGCTGCGGGGCGTGAAGGTCGCCTACATCTTCTCCACCTCCGGGCACACGGCGAGCTACAAGCTCGGCAAGATGATCCTGCCGCAGCTCGAGCAGGGAAACCACGGGGTGGAGGTCGTCGGGATGTTCTTCTTCGACGACAACACCTACGTGCTGCGCGCGGGCGATCCGCTCGGCGAGCGCCTCGCCGAGGTTGCCGAGGAGCAGGGGATCATGCTGATGCTCTGCGACCGGTGCGCGATCGAACGCTCGCTCGCGGAGGGCGAGCCGGGCGACTGCCGTCCCAGCGGCACGGTCGCGGGAGTGCGGGTCGGCTGCTTTCCGGACCTCTACGGGGCGCTGTCGGGAAACCCGCCGGACCAAGTGATCACGCTGTAGCTGCGAAGCGCTGGCCGGCCTCAGGGCTCGGTCGAGCCCGCTAGGCGACCGGCTCGATGCCGGCCACCGAGGCGAGCTGGATGTCGGTGGGCTCGGCGCAGCAGAACCAGGCCTCGGTGAGCCGCGGGCGCGGCTCGATGTCGCCAAAGTCGGCGGGGTCGGCTGAATGTCCCGCGGCATCGGCCACCGCCCGATACAGGGTCCGAAACGTCGACACGCTGTCGACCTCCGCCGCGACATCGGCCTCGACGATTCCGGCGAGCTCGGCATGGAGGCGATCCAACCGCGGATCCCCGGCTTGCCAGTCATACGTGAGGCGGTCGCGATCGTAGTCCTGCAGGTGCGGTGTGATCTCGGGGCGATCGAGCAGCAGCGAGCCCTTGGGCACGAGCAGACGGATCGTGTACTGGATCGGATCCACGTTCCCCACCATCTCGTTGGCAATCACGAAATCGAGGATCTCGAGGATGTCCTGCGGTGTCGCCCAGGGCGTAAACGGCAACCACGAGGGGCGGATCTCGATCCCATGCTCGCGCAGCAAGGCCACCGCCTGGGCGGCCTCGTCGGCGGTGTGACCCTTGTCGAGGTAGCTGAGGATCTCGGCGTTGAGCGACTCGAACGCCGAGATCACGAAGAGGCACCCGTACTCGCTGAGCTCGGGCCAGACCTGACGATGCTCGAGGATGTGCTCGACCTTGGTCGTGCAGTCGAAGGTGACCTCGGGAAAATGGCGGTGAAGCTCGCGCGCCACTTGCAGGGAATGCTTGACGCCGTTTAGGAAGTCCGGGTCGCCGAAGGTGATATGGCGCGCCCCCGCCGCCACCAACTGGGCGATATCCGCCATCACCACGGAGCTCCCGATGATCCGGATCCGGCCGTCGTAGGCGACGGGCACCGGGCAGTGCCGGCACTTGTGCACGCAGCCGTGGCTGGCCTCGACGTACCCCGCGAGCTGCTCCTCGCCATCGCGCTCCAGCCGCGCATAGCGCTTGAGGGGCGGCAGCTGCCCTCGGCTCGGGGTGTGAAACTCGTGGCGCCCCAGGTCAATCGAGCTGGTTGCCGGTCGCAGCGCCGGCGAGTCGCCGAGCGCCTCAACCCAATCCACCAGGTCCGACTCGTACTCGCCGGCGATCAGCCGGTCGACCAGTCCACCGATCGTCGGGTCGTCACTGACCGCGGCGTAGAGACCGTAGAAACAGATCGGCAACCGCGGCCGGATCGCTCGAATTTTCTCGGCGGCGCCAATCGCCAGTCGCATCGCGGTGTGCATTGGAACGGAGACGCCAACGGTCTCGGCCCAGTCGATCTTGTCTCGATCGAGCTGCTCGACGGAGAGATCGATGCACCGAACCCGATGCCCAGCGGCCTCCAGGGCGGCCGCCGGCGAGGCCAGGTGCAACGGCTGATGACCAAGCTCGTAGGTGGAGATCAGCAGGACCCGCACAGCGCCAGGATAGCCTTCGCTTCGCTTCACTCCGACGGCTCGCCGATCACGATCTCGAGCTGGCCGTGGGCGGTGCGCAGCGTCCGCTCGACTTGCCCGGGCGTCTCGCCCCGGGCGAAGAGGAAGCCGAGATACCGGTCGGCCTCGGGCAGCGCCCGCACAGCCTTGCCGCGCGCGATCGAGATCTCGAGGCCGGTCACGCCGGGCACCGCTCGGGCCTCGGCCTGCCCGCGCACCTCCTTCAGCACGCCCGCCTTCGGGATCGGGAGCATCATCACCCCGGAGGCGGTGGCCTCGCGGCCCAGGTCGTCGAGCGGCAGCCCGAGGGCGTGGCGCAGAATGAGCTCCTCGAGGCTCACGCCCATCCCAAAGCGCAGCGAGCGCGAGCACAGCCCACCGATCGAACGGGCGGCGAGCTCGAGAATCCACACCCTACCCCCGTCGATCCGCAGCTCGGCGTGTATCGGCCCCTCGACCAGGCCGAGCGCGGCGGCCGCCTCGGCCGTCAGCAGGCTGACCGCCGAGAGGGTCTCCGCGGGCAGGCGCGACGGGGTCACGTAGATGGTCTCCTCGAAGTAAGGGCCCTCGAGGGGATCCGGCTTGTCGAACACCGCCAGGATCTCAAGGGCGCCGCCGCGCAAGAGGCCCTCGACAGCCACCTCCACGCCCGGGACGTAGCGCTCGATCAGCAGCGGCGCGTCCGGGTCCTCGCCGGCCTCGGCGAGGATCGCCCTGACCCGCTCGGCCGCGGCGCCGGCCGCCGCCGGATCGTCGGCGCGGATCACGCCGCGGCTAGCCGACAGCGAAACCGCCTTGACCACGCAGGGAAGACCGACCTCGCCGGCCAGCTGCGCCACGTCCGCGTCGGGCCCGGCGACCCGGTAGTCGGGCTGGCGCAGGCCGGCGGCCGCGAAGGCTCCACGCATCGCGGTCTTGTCCCTGGTCGCTGCCACCGCCTCGGGCGGGTTGTGCGCAAGCCCCAAGCGCGCAGCGGCCAGCGCGGCCACAAGCACCCCCTGCTCGTCTGTGCCAACCACCGCGTCGAGCGGCTTATCCTCCGCCCGGGCGACGATGGCCTCGGCGGCGGCCTCGGGCCGCCTCAGGTCCACGACCAGCGCCCGGTCTCCCAACGTCCCCGACATCGCCTGCCGGCGCTCGGAGGCGACCACCACCTCGGCGTCCAGCGCCCGCGACGCGGCGAGGAAATCGCTCGCGCGGTAGGTGGCTGTGGGCAGCAGCAGAAGAACGCGGGGCATGGGCGTATCGTAGGTAGCGGCGGGCCGGCGCCACCGGCGAACGACCAGCCATACGGGATACGAGATGACCGCCGAAGACACAGCTGAGCCGACGCTCGCGATCACCGAGCAGGCGATCGAGAAGGTCAGGGGGTTCCGCGCGCAATCCGAGGACTCCGAGAGCCAGGCGCTGTGGGTGGAGGTGAGCGGTGTCTCGAACGGCGAGTACCTCTACAAAATCTCCCTCAACGCATTGCATGTTGCCCGCCAGGACGACGTGGTGCAGCGCCACGGCGACCTGGCGATCGTGGTGCCCGAGTCGAGCTTCGAGAAGCTGCGAGGCGCCACCATCGACTGGTTGGAAGGTCTCGCGCAGAGCGGCCTCGCCGTCGTGAACCCGAACAGGCCGCCGGCCCCGGCGGACCTCCCGATGATGAGCCCGCCGATGGCGCCACCCGCGAGCCCGCCCATCGACGCTCCTCCGCCGGCCGACCTCAGCGGCGATGTCGCCCAGCGGGTCATCCAGGTGATCGAGCAGCAGGTCAACCCGGCCATCGCCGCGCACGGCGGGCATGCGGAGCTGGTCGCGGTCGAGGAGGACACCGCCTACCTGCGCCTGGGTGGCGGCTGCCAGGGCTGCGGGATGGCCACCGTCACCCTCGGCCAGGGGATCGAGGTCGCGATCACCGAGGCGGTTCCGGAGATCGCCCGCGTGGTCGACGTCACCGACCACGCCGTCGGCACCAACCCCTACTTCGAGCCCGCCAAGAAGTAGGGCACCCGAAGCAACCCACCGACCGGACCCTGTCCGGCGTGGGGATCGGTTAGGTTCCGGCGCAGTCGCCGCTCGCAGGCAGCGAGGCGAACCGGATCGAGGTAAGCGCGTGAGGCCTAAGAGCGGCTGCGCTCGCGAAGCGCCTCCACGATCCGCGGGTGGTCGCGAGAGACGAATCGGGCCCCCGCTACTCCCCAAGGGCCCTCATCGCGAGGGCCCTTCGTGTGTCGAGGCAGGTCCGGTCGGACCGCGGCTAGCTGAACTGCGGAACCCGCTCACCGGCGCCCAGGCGCAGGGTCAGCAGCGCGATCAGGAACATCACGGAACAGACCAGATACGGGAGCGCATCCCCGGCTAGCTGGGCCGCGCCGGACCCGCCCGCTCCACCGAGAATCTGGCCCCCGGCCCACGCGATGTTGACCAGCGCGAACGCATAGCCCTGGTCGAGTCCCTCCCGCTCGGCCGATTCGCTGAGCAAGGCGGTCGCCGGCGCCCACAGGAATCCGGTCCCGATCACCGCAAGGAAGAGCGCGGCCGCCAGCAGACCAACGGTTTCCGGCAAGGGAAGCAACACGGCGGTAACCGCCGCGAGCAACAGCCCGACGCTGATCGGCAGCATCCTTCCTCGACGATCCGAGAACCCGCCCATGAAGCGAGTGGTGATCGCCTCGCCGATTCCCGCCACGACGAATGCGCCTCCGATGGCCAGACCACTCGCCCCGAGGTCGTCGAGGCGCAACGGCACCAGGACCTCCATGACCCCGGCGTACTGAGACGGAAGCAGGACGAGACAGAACGCGATCAGCACCGAGGGCTTGACCATGAGCCCCGGTTTCAGCGACCCGTGCCTTTCAGCGGCGGGCGGCGCCGCGATGGTGGAGGCCCACCAGCAGAGACCCACGCCGAGGAGCGCGACACCGCTGAAAACGACTTCGGGGCTGAGCACGACGGCCACACCCCCGAGGGCCGGACCGAGGATCACCCCGACGATCGCCGAGGCGATCGCCGAGCCGATCAGCCTTCCGCGGCCCTCCGAAGATTCAGCGACCAGCCAGCTGAGCACTCCCGTCCAGCTGAACGCTCCCCCCACCCCCTGCAGGAAGCGGGCGGCATCCAGAACCGCTATGTGCTCGCCGAAGCCGAAGAACAGGCCGGAGACACTGAGCAGAACGAGCCCCGTAGTGGTCGCACGCTTGGGGCCATACCTGGCGGCGAACCACCCGGCTGGGAACGATCCGACCAGAGTTCCGGCCGCATAGGAAGCGGCGAGCAGCCCCGCCGCGGCCTTCGACAGATCCAAGTCCGACGCGTAATGGGGCAGCAGTGGGGCGATCGCCGCGTAGAACATGGTGTCGACGAGGACGACAACGGCAGCGAGTGACAGGAGACGGCGCACGGGTCGACGCCTACCGCTCAGACGGTGCGATGGCGGCTGCTTTAGTCGACCGGGCGCGCACTGGATGACCGATCCCCGTCCGTCCGATGCCGGTCGACATCCTCGTGGAGATACGGAAACGGCTTGGCCGCAGACGGGTCATCGAGGTCGCCCTTTTCGAGGCTATTGAACGCATCACACAGCTCGCCGAAGACCCGGAAATCCGTCCTCCCACGGGCATCGTTGGAGTATCCCGGATGCAGGAGCTAGCGCCTTCGGGCTGGGTCGCGACTGATCTCTCGCGTAGCCTGGTGGGGCGACGCGATTCAGCTCCAAGCCGAGAACCCAACACAACCATGACCCGCTGAGGCCCGGATGAGGACGCTCTCGATCGCCGCGATGCAGACGGCGCCGATCGCGCGCGATCCCGACGCAACCCTGGACCTTCTCGCCAAGCGGGCCCCCGCCGTCAAGGCCGTCGTGCCTCACGCCCAGCTCCTCGTGCTGCCGGAGCTTCACCTCTCGGCCCTGCCGGATCAGCTCGACGAGTCCGACGACTACGCCGATTCGGTCG
Source organism: uncultured Actinomycetes bacterium (assembly GCA_963725315.1). Classification (GTDB taxonomy): domain Bacteria; phylum Actinomycetota; class Thermoleophilia; order Solirubrobacterales; family 70-9; genus JBBRHQ01. The sequence goes on from CAVRYA010000009.1 coordinate 128,853, forward strand.
CAGTGTCCCTGCCCGGCCCCCTCACCGAGCGGCTCGGCGAGATCGCTCGCGCCTCGAAGCTCTGGATCGCCGCCGGCTCGGTCTACGAGCGCTCCGACGAGGGCAACATCCACAACACCGCGGTCGTCGTCTCTCCGAAGGGCGAGCTCGCCGCTCGCTACCGCAAGGTCTTCCCCTGGCGTCCGACCGAGCGCTCCGTTCCGGGCGACGGGTTCGTGACCTTCGACATTCCGGGCGTCGGCCGGCTCGGTCTGGCGATCTGTTACGACGGCTCGTTTCCCGAGGTGATCCGCCAGCTCGCCTGGCTCGGAGCGGAGGTCGTGATCCAGCCCACGCTCACGCCGACCTCCGACCGCGAGGCCGAGCTGATCGCGGCTCGGGCCAACGCGATCTTCAACCAGCTCTACGTCGTCAACGTCAATGCCGCGCAGCCGGTGGCGCTGGGACGAAGCCTGGTCGTGGACCCCGAGGGACTGGTGCGAGTCCAGGCCGGGGAGGGGGAGGAGCTGCTCACCGACGTGCTCGATCTCGATGCCGTGGAGCGGGTGCGGAGCTTCGGCGTCGCCGGCGTGTCGCGCATGTGGGAGCAGCTCGACTCACTGGACGGCGCAGGACCGGAGCTGCCGATGTACGGCGGCCGGATCCGTCGGCGCCCGGGTGCCCGGCGCTCTTAGCCGGACCCGACGCGATTGAGCAGCTCGGCGAGCGCCGGCCCGCGCTCGGCAAGGCGCCGCGCTGAGCTCAGCCGGCGGCGACAGTCTCCGAATCCGGCTCCTCACCCTTGAGGGAAGGCGCATCGCCGTTGCCCGAAGGGAGGGGGCGCAGCGCGTCCACGGGTAGGTGGAGCTGCACCGGGGTGCCCTGCTCGTAAGGGATTCCGCCGCCGGTGTTCTGAACGAGCGCCTGGAGCGCTTCCCCGGTGGCGGCCCGGACGATCACCTGGATCACCGAGCCGACGTAGACGACGCGCTCCACCATCGCCGGGATGCGGTTCGGCCCCGACGGAGACCCGTGGTCTTCGAGCTCGATGCGCTCCGGTCGGATGACGATCTTCGCCTCCCCCGTGACGTCGCGGTCCGTTCCGCGCGTCTCGAGCTCGTAGCCGTCCAGCGCGACGCGGCAGGCGCTCGTGCCGGCACTGACGATGGTGGCCTGCATGAGGTTCGACACGCCGAGGAAATCGGCGACGTAGAGCGTCTCGGGATCCTCGTAGACGTCCTGAGGCGCCCCGACCTGCTCGATGTGCCCGTCTTTCATGACCGCGAGGCGGTCGCTCATCGTGAGCGCCTCCTCCTGGTCGTGGGTGACGTAGAGGAACGTGATGCCGACCTCCTGCTGGAGCGACTTGAGCTCGATCTGGAGGGCCTTGCGGAGCTTCGCATCGAGGGCGCCGAGCGGCTCGTCCAGAAGGAGCACGGCCGGGTTGAGGACGAGAGCGCGCGCTAAGGCAACGCGCTGCTGCTGCCCGCCCGAGAGCTGGGACGACTTGCGACTCCCGTAGCCCGGAAGCTGGACGAGTTCAAGCGCCTTGCCGACGCGCTCGCTGATCTCGGCTTTCGGCCGCTTCGCCCGCTTCAGCCCGTAGGCGATGTTGTCGTAGACGTTCAGGTGCGGGAAGAGCGCGTAGTTCTGGAACACTGTGTTGACGTTGCGCTGGTGAGGCGGCGTGTAGGCAACGTCTGTGCCGTCCAGGAGGATCTCACCGGAAGTCGGTTGCTCGAAGCCGGCGATCATTCGCAGAGTGGTCGTCTTACCGCAGCCGGAAGGCCCGAGGAGCGAGAAGAACTCACCATCCGGGATGTGGAGATCGATGCCGTCCACCGCGGTCAGCCCGGGGAACTGCTTGGTCAGCTTGTCCAATTCGATTTCGCCGCGTGCCATTGGTCTCCCGAAACTAGTTGAGGTTGAAGGCGCTGCCGAAGTCCTCCGCCGCTTTGCCCCTCTGACGCTCTCCGCGGGTGAAGGCGCGCCAGAGGAGGAAGCCGGCCGTGACAATGAGGAGGGTTGACACCATCATGATCGTTGCGATCGCGTTCACAGACGGTAACGGCGCGGCGCGCGTCGCTGCGTAGATCTGGATCGGGACGGTGTCCGTGGGTCCGCCGCTTGACAGCCACTGGCTGATGACGAAGTCGTCGGCCGAGATGGCGAACACCACGGCGGCCGAGGCGACGATCGCCGGGGTGAGCAAGGGCAGGAGGACGCTCCTCAACGCGACGAACGGCGAGGCCCCGAGATCGGCGGCGGCCTCCTCGTACTGCCTGCCGATCGAGAACAGCCGACCGCGCACGATCACGACCACGAAGGAGATCGAGAAGGTCACGTGGCCGAGGATCTGGGCGAACGTTCCGGTGTGAACGAAGGTGAAGATGTGGCTGAAGACGAGGAGGAGCGATACGCCCATGACGATCTCGGGCGTGACCAACGGAAAAAGCATGATGAAGTTGGAGGTGCCGGAGCCGCGACCGCGCCAGCGGGCGAGGCCGAGGGCGAGCAAAACCCCGATCGGGACAGCGATGAGAACGTCCGCTCCCGCCAGCTTGAAGCTCTGAACAAGAGAATGCCGAAGGGTCGGGTCGTGCCAGACCGAGTCCACTGGATCCCCCCAGTACCAGCGTGTCGAGAAGGAGTCGAAGACCGTGCGCGAGCGGGTCGCATTGAAGGAGAACTGCACCGCGATCAGCACCGGCACGATCGACCACACGATGTAGGCCCAGGTGACTGCCACCAGGAAGCGCGGCTTTCCCCATGGGTTGCGGAACCAGCCGCGCAAGCGGGTCGAGCTCGAGGGCTGCGGCCTCGCTCGCTGCGGCCTCGCTCGCTGCTCGGCAACGGCCGTCATACCGCGCCCACCGTCCCGGCCTCGCGTTGGGCGCGATGGATGCTCCGCATGTAGTAGAGCATGAGGATCGTCAGGAAGGCGGCAAGCACGATCGTGAGCGCGGCGCCGATCGTCGGCTGCGGGCCGCCGTGGAAGTAGAGGTCGATCTGGTTGCCGATCAGCGACGTCGTCGGCGAGCCCGAGACGATGTTCGGCGTGTAGTAGTCGCCGAACATCGGTAGCGTGATGAGGACGGCGCCCCCCAGGATCCCGGTCTTCGAGAGCGGGAGGGTGACCGAGCGAAACGCGGTCCAGGGGCTCGCACCGAGATCACGTGCCGCTTCCAGGTGGCTGCGGTCGATGCGATCGAGCGCGGCAAAGAGTGGCAGGATCAGGTACGGGATGTAGCCGTAGACGAGGGCGAAGATGACAGTCGAGGCGCTCCCGCCGAGCCAGTCCCGCGGCTGGCTGAGCACGTGGGTGAACGTCAGGAATTTGTTCACGTAGCCGTCCTCCTGCAGGAGATTCACCCAGGCGAGCATTCGCATCATGTAGCTGATCCAGAGGGGAAGGATGAGCAGGATGAGAATGAGGCCTTTCCACCGCCCCGCGTGCCGAGCCGTGTAGTAGGCGACCGGATACCCGATCAGCAGGCAGAGGGCCAGGGAGATGAGGACGTAGACGAGCGTCCTGACCTCGACGTCGAACCAGATTCCTCCCGGGGCGAGCCGACCGAGGACCTCGTTGAGCCAACCCACGTTCCATTCGAGCGGGTTCCAGGTGGGGACCGGTTGGAAGAGGACCGGGTCGACCGATCCAAACGCGACCCCGAGGACCGCATAGAACGGAACGATGAAGAGGAGTACTAGCCAGATAACGCCCGGGAGCGCAAGAGCGGGCCACAACCAGCGCCGGTACACGATGCCCTAACGCTCGCGCCCCGGACCCGTCAACTCCCTCCTCCTGCGAGGAAGTCCGAGTAGCCGTTCTCCCACAGCTGCTGTCCCTTAGAGGTGAGCGTCCCGTACTGCAGCGAGTCGGGCCCGAGATCATCGTTCGTCAGAACGCTGTTCGCGAGGTTCTCGGGCACGACTCCCTTCTTCACCAGGGTGCTCGGGTCGATTTCGTTCAGGGGGGGCTGATACCCGTTGAAGTCGACGAAGTTCTGATAGGCGACGCCGTTGTCGAGGAGGTAGTTGAGGAAGAGATGCGAAAGCACCGGCTTCTTCGTGGTCGAGCAAATCGCGAAGCAGTCGCTCTGGATCGGCACCTTGCCCTTGGGTGGCTTCCAGTAGGCGAGGGCGCTCGCTGGCGTTCCCTTCGGCAGGTAGTAGATGTAGCCCGCGATCATGTCCCCCGACCACGCCTGGTGGAGCCAACTCGACCCCTCCGGGACTGTCTGGTACTGGAGGTCGTCCACCTTGACGTTGCAGATGCCGTAGAGCTGCTTGAGGTCGGAGACTGCCTGGTTCACGAGGGCGGGATCCTCGGTGTTGATGTCCGTGATCCCCTTGCGCAGGAGCGCCATGCCGATCGTCTCCCGGTTCTCGGAGAGGAGCCCCACCTTGCCCTTGTACGGCTGAGACTCCCAGAAGATGTCCCACGGCTGCTTCATGCCGGCGATGTCCGCTTTGATCTTGTCCGTCCGCCAGGCGATGCCGGTGGCGTAGACGGTGTAGGGAACGGTGTAGCGCGACCCACCGTCGTAGAACGGGTCGACGAGCTGCGGCCAGACGTTCTTCTTGAGGTTCGGGATGTAGTCGAGGTTGAGCGGCTTGATCAGCTTGCCGGCAACGCCGATATCGAGCGTGTCCGGCGTGATCTCCATCACGTCGGGCGTGACCGCTCCGGAGGCGAGCCGCTGGATTCCGGAGTTGACGTTGTCGAACGGCGTGTACTGGACGTCGACGTTGTACTTGGCCCCGAACTCCGTGAGGACCTTCTTGTAGAGGTAGGAGGGATAGTTGTAGACGGTGAACGTCCCGCCTGTCTCCGGCGCGAGCCCCGACTTGATGGGATCCTCCCAACGCGGCAGGGTCACGCGCCTGTCGGGCCTCGCGAGCGGCAGGCCTCCCGGCCCCAGGAGTTCGCCGCTTTTGCCGGTGCTCTCGGGGACGTTGGTCGAGTTGCCGCAGGCGGCGAGCAGAGGGCCAGCACCGGAGAGGGCCACGGCGGCACCTGCGCCTCGTAGCAAGAAGCTGCGCCTGCTCAGGGGGTTCGGCCGTTCCTTCGGGTGGTGCGTCATTCGAGTTCCCTCCTGAGTTCGGTGTCCGCGAGGTGGGGCACGGTCTCACGGACAGCGTATTTTGCTGCGCCCGATCCATCTCCCGCCGCGGTCTCGTGGGCCGCCGCCCCCAACTCACAGTCGAGGAGCGATTCGGCCATCTCGAGCGCACAGCGAAGCATCCGCTCGCGAGCTACATCTGGGTCACGCAGCGTCGCCTGGACGGCGAGTCCGTCGAGGAGCGAGCCGAGCAGCAGAGCCACCTCGTCGGCATCGGCGTCACCGAACTCACCCGCCCCCTGCCCGGCTCGGATCACGGCCGCGATCTCCTGGCGCCAGCGGTTGTCCAGTCGCTGACGAGCTTGTCGCGATGCGGGTTCACGAAGAGCGCGGGCCCAAAGCTCGATCCAGAGGGTCCAGTCGTACTCCTCGGCTGAAGCCTCGATCATGAACCGCAACTGGTCGCGCGGGCGCTCCAGCAGGTGAATGCGTTCGCGCATCTCGACGTAGAAGCGCTCCTCGTCGACCGTCAGCGCCTCGGCGAGCAACTCGTCCTTCGACCGGAACCAATAGAGCACCGCCGGTGGGCTGGTGCCCGCTCGTTCGGCGACGTCCGCGATCCGCGTCTTGACGAGCCCGCGCTCGGCGATCACCTCGGCCGCTGCGGCGAGGATCTGGGGTCGCCTGACGTGATCGATCTGAGGCCGAGGGCTCACCTCGCCAGCGCTCTTCTCCTTGAAAGCTGAACGTCGGTTCAGCTTATGCGGTGAGCGCCGCGGGATCAACCCCCAATTCGGCGCCGAGGCGCTTGGCTGCGAGCCGGCGCGCGTTCTCCAGGTCCATCGCCGGGTCGCGGATCAGAGCGCGTACGCCCAGTCCGTCGAACAGTGCCATCGCTAGGTCGGCGACCTGGTCGGGGTCCACCTGGCGGAACTCGCCGCTTTCCACACCGCGGCGGATCACCCGCCCCACCCACTCCCAGGTGGTCGGCAGGCACTCGTCGATGGCGATCGCGAGTCCCTCCGTGGCCGAACGTGCCGCCGCCGGACCCGCCCCGGCGCTCGTCCGCTGCCAGCTCGAAGGACTGGAGGGCCGCCTGGGCGAGCAGCTCCTCACGGGTGGAGAAGTAGTGATGGACGAGAGCGGTCGAAGCGCCCGCCCTGGTTGGCGACCCGGGCGATCCTCACCTCGTCGATCGGTAAGCCGCCGCAGCCAGCCAGCCACTCGCCGCAACGCGGGGCGGCGCCGGAGCGCTGGCGGCCGATCTTGCCCAGCTATGCATTGCCTGTCCCCCGGCATACTCCGCTTGTGGGTAAGACTGAGGTCGATCTTCTTCTCAAGGGCTATGACGCCCTCAACCGAGGGGACCTTTCTGTGGTCCTCGGCCTCTTGGACGATGAGATCGAATGGCGCGAAAACGAGCCGAGCCCCGAGGCCGGCACACACAGCGGTCGGGAGAGCTTCGCTCGCACTCGAAAACCGTCGGGCGTCGTAAGGCGCCTCGTGGGTTCGAATCTCACCCCCCTCCGCCTCGAGAAGACTGCGAAGCTGCGGTCATGGCGACGAGATACCGAGGAGGAGAGACGGAGAACATGCTGTCGAACAGGTTGAGGCCGAGGAGCGCCCGGGGGCGCGAGCGCAAGGTGGGGCGGGTTCGGATGACGAGTCTGCTGGCCGGCGCTGGAGCGATAGCCATCTGGTTCGCCTGTGCGCCGGCAGCCGGCGCTGCGTCCTGCCCCCAGGTCGTCAATCCCGCCCACTTCGCAAGCAAGGCTCAGCTGCACGAGCTGACCGCGAAGTTCAACAGCTTTGGCCCGCGCAACCTGGGCAGCCCGGCCCACAACAAGGCGATCGATTGGCTTGAGGACAGGGCCCGCGGGATTGGACTCCGGATCCACTCGGAACCGTTCCGGCCCTACACCTGGCTGCCCCGCACGCATTTCAAGCACCGACCCGGTCTCGACATCGGCGCCGCCGGCGGGCTCAGCGTCACCAAACCCGATGGATCGAGGGTGAACGTCCCCGACGCAGGGGCCGTTCACTGGTCCAAGCCGACCTCAAAGAAGGGCGGGGCCAAGGGCAAGCTTGTCTACCTTCCGGCCGATCAGCCGATCACCGCTGAGAACTCTGCCGGCAAGGTTGTCATCCGCGACTTCCAGATCGGTTCGCTTCCCTTCGGCGCTGTAGGTCCGCTCCTCGGGCTCTACTTGACGCCCGACCTCGAGGGCTACACCGACTACACCCGGCCCTACCTCAGTCCGAATGCCCACACCGACCTGATGGACGCGAGCCTGGCCGGGGCGGCGGGGGTCATCTATACCTTCGACGTTCCGGGCAAGCAGGTTCGCGGTTACTACGACCCGCACGTGGGGACGCTCTACAAGGTGCCGGCGGTCTTCGTCGGCAGCGCCCAGGCCACGCGGCTCAAGGCTCTCGCGGCACAGGGCAGCTCCGCCCGGGTGACGGTCCGTGCCAAGGTCGCTCGAAAGAGGACCCGGAACCTGATCGCAAGGCTTCCCGGGCAAAGCCCGGAGAAGATCGTCCTAGTGGCCAATACCGACGGTAACTCGTGGGTCCAGGAAGACGGCGTCATCGGCATGCTGGCGTTCGCTCGCTACTACGCGAAGCTGCCGAAGGCCTGCCACCCCCGCACGCTGGAGTTGTTGTTCTCAAGTGCTCACGACGGGTTCCGCAACGACGGCACGAACCCAGACCACTACCACCTGAACAAGAAAAGGATCGCGTTTGCGTTTGCGATCGAGCACCTCGGTACGCGCGAGATCCTGCCGACCGGCGACGGCGCCGCCAAGCATCTGGAGTTCACCGGCATCGCCGATCCGGCTCTGTTTGCCGCCGGCGACAGCGATGCTCTTCGCGAGACGGCGGTCGCGGCGACCAAGAGGCGGCACCTCCCCCGGACCGCGGTCCTCAAGGGACTCGGAGTTCCGAACCCGAACCAAGCGCCACCCATCTGCTCGATGGGCGGCCTCGGCAACGCATTTCACCCGAAGCTGGTCCCGACGCTGGCGATGATCTCGGGGCCGTGGTCTCTCTATGACCCGGTGTTCGGACGAAAGGCGATCGATTTCGGCCAGATGCGCTCTCAGGTGCTTGCCGCCGGTGATTCCATCCTCGCTCTCGACGGCCTCCCCCGGGCGCAGATCGCCGGCGACTACCCCGCGTTGCAAGCGGCACTGCACGCGGGGACGAAGACCGCCTGCCCGCCCGAGATATTCCCGCAGTTCGCGCCTGGTCCGAGTCAGTGAACGGCTCGTATGACCGGAGAGGTGATCGCAGGGCACTTGAGCTCAGAGTAGGAGCGGAGAGGAACCCGGGCTAGCCGGAGGGCACAGATCGCCACTGGCCCGCGGCCAGGACGATCATCCGCATCCGCTTCTGCGCGGTTCGCCGGATTTCCTCGTTTCCCATGGAGCTTGAAGTCGGCGTGTCCAGGATGTCCTCGATGATCGAGATCATGGCGTTGACGATCAGGTCGGCCATGACCCGAAGATCTTCAGCGCTCCAGCTACTCATCTCCGGGACGCGAACGAGGTCGGTTGCCAGCTCGCTGGCGAAAAGTCGGATCTCGGCACGGATCGCATGTCGGAGGACTGCGACGCCGCTGAACCGCTCCCGGGCGATGAACTGAAACTGGAGCCGATGCTCGTGGACGTGGCTGATGAGGATGTCAACCGAGTCGCGGATCACATGCTCGAACTTCGCCGACTCGGCTCGAACTTCGCGAATCACCTCCCGCAGGGTTCGGAATGACTCGTCGATCAGAGCGAGCCCGAGCTGTTCCATGCTGTCGAAATGGCGGTAGAAGGCCGTCGGCACCACGCCGGCCTCGCGCGTGACCTCGCGCAGGCTGACGCTAGAGAAGCTCTGGTCTTCGAGCAATATCAGCGTCGCCTGCATCAGCTCCCGGCGGGTCCGCTCCTTGCCCTCCTGGCGACTCTCTGAGGAACGGGTGTTCACGGGCTGAGTGTGACGAACTTCACGGACGCAGGCGTTCCTCTTTCTCGGCACCGGGTTATTCTGTGCACAGTCGTTCACTCAACAAGGACCATCGATGCCGCCCACCAAGACCGCAACCCGCCTGCTTCGCTCACGGCTTCTCAACGCCCTCACCTTCCCGCACGGCGCCGAGCGCTACGTCGAGTTGGTCGATCCGCTCGCCTCCCGCGACGATGCCAGAGCCGAGATCACCGCCGTTCACCGCCAGACCCCGAAGAGCGTCACTCTGACGCTCGCCCCGAACGAGAACTGGGCCGGTGCCCGGGCCGGGCAGTTCGTCGGGCTGAGCGTCGAGATCGATGGTCGCCGTGAGACCCGCCCGTACTCACCGACGAGTTCCGAGCACAGCCCAGGGGGCCTGCTCGAGTTCACGGTCTCCACTCATCCCGACGGCCTCGTATCCCGCTACCTGCGGGAGCAGGCCCGCCCCGGGATGCTGGTTCACCTCGAGTCGGCGGCCGGCGAGTTCGTCCTGCCGGACCCGCGGCCCGACCGCATACTGCTGATCAGCGGCGGCAGCGGCATCACCCCGGTGATGGCGATGCTGCGCACGCTCTGCGATGAGGGCTACGCCGGCGAGGTCGGCTTTCTCAACTACGCCCGCTCGCCCGATCTGGCGCTGTATGAGACCGAGCTCCAGATGCTCGCCGGCTCCCACCGAGGGGTGCGCGTCGCGCGCGGCTTCACCCAGGCATCCGGTGGCCCGCTCCAGGGCCGATTCGATCGAGAGCACCTCGGCTCCGTGATCTCCGACCATCGCGACGCTGCGACATTCGTGTGCGGCCCGCCGGCGCTGATCGACACCGTGCGGTCGACCTGGGCGGCAGACGGACTGCCGACCCCCACGGTCGAGACCTTCGCCCCACCCACCGTCGCGCTCGACCCTGACTCGGCTGAGGGCACGGTTCGCTTCGGCACCAGTGGCCGCGAGGCCGAGAACTCCGGCCTGCCGCTCCTCGAGCAGGCGGAGGACGCCGGCCTATCGCCACCGCACGGCTGCCGGATGGGCATCTGCAACACCTGTTCCTGCCGCAAGACGAGCGGGGCGGTGCGCAATCTGCTTACCGGCGAGACCTCCACCAGGGAGGACGAGCCGGTCCGGATCTGCGTCTCGGTCCCCGTCGGCGACGTCGAGATCGCTCTTTGAACCCTTCGACCCTCCGCTTCACTCCAATCACTACCTGAGGAGAACAAGCATGCCCAAGCCACACCCCACGCTGACCGATGAGCAATTCGAGGCCTTCGGCGCCGAGCTCGACGCAATCCGGGCCCGCGCCGTTGCCGACCTGGGCGCACGCGACGCCGACTACATCAACCGGGTGATCCGCGCCCAGCGCGGGCTCGAGGTCGCCGGCCGCGGCCTCTTGATGGTCGGCTTCCTGCCGCCGGCCTGGATGGCCGGGACCGCCGCCCTCTCGGTCTCGAAGATCCTCGACAACATGGAGATCGGCCACAACGTGATGCACGGCCAATACGACTGGATGAGGGATCCTCGCCTGAACGGCAAGACCTTCGAGTGGGACACCGCCTGCCCAGGCGACCAGTGGCGCCATTCTCACAACTACATGCACCACACCCACACCAACGTCCAGGGAAAGGATCGCGACATCGGCTACGGGGTCCTGCGGATGTCGGAGGATCAGCCCTGGCGTCCCTATTACCTGGGCAACCCGCTCTACGCGACGCTGCTGGCCGCGTTCTTCCAGTACGGCGTCGCGCTGCACGACCTCGAGACGGAGCGGATCGTCGCCGGCGAAACGACCCTGGCCGAGAAACGCAGGATGGCCGGAGAGATCTGGCAGAAGGTCCGCGGCCAGTGGCTCAAGGACTACGTGCTGTTCCCGGCCCTCTCGGGCCCGTCCTTCCCGCTGGTCCTGGCCGGCAACGCGACCGCCAACCTGACCCGCAACCTGTGGTCGTTCATGATCATCTTCTGCGGGCACTTCCCGGACGGGACCCAGGAGTTCACCGAGGATGAGGTCGAGGGTGAGACACACGGCCGCTGGTACTTCCGCCAGCTGCTCGGCTCGGCCAACCTGACCGGCAGCAAGCTCTTCCACATCATGTCGGGCAACCTCAGCCACCAGATCGAGCACCACCTGTTCCCCGATATTCCGGCCCATCGCTACGCAGAGATCTCGGTCGAAGTCCAGGAGATCTGCGCGCGCTACGGGATCCCCTACAACTCGGGCCCGCTGACCAAGCAGTTCGGCAGCGTCGTCCGCAAGATCGCCAGGCTGGCGCTGCCGGACCGACTCTGGGGCGGCGAGAGAGCGGAGGGGTCGGTGCCTCCCGCTTCCCGCCGCGAGACCAGCGAGCCCGAGCCCACCGAGCGCGCCCTGACGCTAGCCTAGGCTGGTCCCGCTTCGCTCACCCAGACGTGCCTCCAGACGAGCCGCCACATGCCGCCGCTTAGCAAGTCAGAAACCCGCAAGGACACGGCTCAGGTCGTGGTCGAATCGGGCGCCGCACACGTCGGCCGGATCGCCAACATCGTGACCAACGCCGTGCGCGAGGTGACCCGTGAGCTCGGCGGCTTCGCGACGGAGATCTTCGAGATGCGAGATGCATCAAAGCGCGCCGAGGCCGACGCTGACACGGCGGCCGAGTCGCCTCAGGACGCTGATCGGGGCTGATCCCGACACCAAGTGTGTCCCGCCTTATCGGCGGGATGCGGATCCGCACCATTCTCACCGACGCCGAGTCGAACTCGGCTTGTTGCCATTGATGGAAAACGTGAGATTGTCTGCCTTGTGCGCAACAGACCAGCGAACAGGAGGAACGATGGGAGCAGATGAGAACGCGGCGATCATGCGGCGCGCCTACGAGGCCTTCAACGCGGGAGACATGGACACGCTCATCGAAATCTTCGACGAGAGCGCCGTATGGCACCTGCCGGGGCGGAGCTCGATGGCCCGCGACTACCAAGGCCGCGATGCGATCCTCGCCTACTTCGGCCAGATAGGGCAGGAGACTGGGGGCACCTTCCAGGCCGAGTTGCAGCACTTGCTTGCAGACGATGAGGGTCGCGTGGTCGGCATCCAACGCAGCACCGCAGAGCGAGACGGCAAGCATCTGGATGCCGGCAACTGCATCGTCTTCGAGCTCAAGGACGGCCGGGTTACAGACGGTCGGGAGCACTTTCACGACCTCTACGCCTGGGACGAGTTCTGGTCGTAGCCCTTTAGCGCTGATCATTCGCGCGGCACTCGCTCCGGCCCGAGTGGTTCCAGGGCCGTAATCGCCCACACCTAATCATTGGCTCCGTTTGGCGCCGGCATCCGGCGCCGGACTCTGGCAGGCTGCACCGCATGACCACGACAACCTCAACGGCCACGGGCCGTCTGCTCAATCCGGCGACCTACGATGCCGCAGAGTTCGACGATGCGACGCGGCGATTGTTCCGCACGACAATCGACTGGTTCGAGGCCAAGGGCAAGGTCGCGGTCATGGCCGAGACACGCAGCGACCAGTGGTACGGAGATTTCATCAAATTCCTCAAGCGCGAGCGTGCGTTCGCAACCTTGCTCACCCCGGCGCGCGACGCGGGCGGTGACGCCGAGAAGCGCTGGGACACGCGGCGCAACGCCGTCTTCAACGAGATCCTCGGCTTCTACGGGCTCCCCTACTGGTACGCGTGGCAGGTCACGATCCTCGGGCTCGGGCCGATCTGGCAATCCGACAACCCCGCCGCCCGTCAGCGTGCCGCCCGACTCCTCGACGACGGAGCCGTTTTCGCGTTCGGCCTCTCCGAGCGCGAGCACGGGGCCGACATCTACGAGACCGACATGATCCTCACGCCCGACGGTGAGGGGTTGCGCGCCAGCGGCGGCAAGTACTACATCGGCAACGGCAACGTCGCCGGGATGGTCTCGGTCTTCGGACGGCTCGCGGATGTCGAGGGACCCGACGGCTACGTGTTCTTCGCCGTTGACAGCCACCACCCCGCCTACAAGCTGCGCAAGAACGTGGTCCACGCTCAGATGTACGTGAGCGCCTTCGACCTCGAGGACTACCCCGTCGCGCCCGAGGACGTCCTGCACCGCGGCCCCGCCGCGTTCGAGGCCGCGCTCAACACGATCAACGTCGGCAAGTTCAATCTCGGCTTCTGCGCGATCGGCATGAGCGAGCACTGCTTCTACGAGACGGTCACCCAGGCCGAGAACCGGGTTCTGTTCGGCAAGCGCGTGACCGAGTTCCCGCAGATACGAAGGATCCTCACGGAAGCCTACGCGCGACTGCTCGCGACGAAGCTCTACGCCGCACGCGCGGTCGATTACGTCCGCAGCGCGAACCTGGAGGACCGCCGCTATCTCCTCTACACGCCGATCAACAAGATGCGCGTGACGACGGAGGGGGAGCGGATCGTCAGCCTCCTCGGCGAGGTGATCTCCGCCAAGGGATTCGAGCGTGACTCGTACTTCGAGGCGGCGAAGAACATCATCGGCGGGCTGCCCAAGCTCGAGGGGACGGTCCACGTCAACCTTGCACTGGTCCTCAAGTTCCTGCCCAACTACCTGTTCGGGAACGAGGCCCTGGAACCCGCTCCGGCTCGCTACGAGGCTGACGACGACGCATTCCTCTTCGCTCAGGGCCCGACCCGCGGGCTTGGCAAGGTCAAGTTTCCGGACTGGCGCCCGGTATTCGACCGGTTCGCGGAAGTCCCGAATGTCGCGCTTTTCCGCGAACAGGCCGAAGCGCTCATCGCGCTCGTTGAGGCGGCGCCGTTGACGCCTGAGCAGATCGGCGAGGACCTCGACTTCCAGCTGTCGCTTGCCGAGCTGTTCACGCTCCTGCCCTACGGGCAGCTGATCCTCGAGCAGGCGGAACTTGCCGACACGCATCACGACATCGTCGACCTGATCTTCGAGTGGCTCGTCCGTGACTTCACCGCCTACGCGATCGACCTCCACGGCAAGGCGTCGTCGACGGAAGCCCAACAGCGCTGGGCGCTCGACAGCATCCGCAAGCCGGTGATCGATGCGCTTCGCGAGGACCGGGTCTACCCGGAAGTGCGGGAACTTGCCGACGCTTACGTGATGCCCACCTGAGATCGGCGAGCTGCGGCCGCGCCCTATTCCGTCACCCCAGCGGTTGGAGCCCCACCCGGCCGGAACGGCCGGAATACCGTGTGTCGTTGTGGGCCTCGATCCACTCGACGACCTGATCCCGCGTCAGGCGGAAACCGACGACCGGCAGGGATGCGATCACCTCCGAGCTGAAGTTCGCGCCGAGACGCTCGGCCAGCGTCTGGTCGCCCCCTGCGTCGAGCAGGATCGCCGTCGCGAGGTCGCGAGACGCCTCCTCGGAGTCATTCCAGCCCGAGCCGCAGACCAGCTCCGGTCTGCGCAGGCGCAGGGGGCGGCCGAAGTTGGCTCGTTCGACGAAGACTGCGAGGCCAAAGGGGGTTCGTTTGGCCACGTAGCTGGTCCCCGCCGGCGGGCGAAGTCTCTGCGCCGGTTCGGTGGAAACCATCGGTCTGGTGCGGCGCCGGGCCCTGGTGCCGCGCCGGGTTCTGGTGGGCGGCGTCGGAGTGGCTGCTCTGATTGTCTGCATGGCGTGCCTTTCGGTTGCCTTACTTGAGCGGAGTTCAGCACTGAAGCTGAAAGCCGACCCAAAGGAAGCAGAAGAATTCTCTTAATGCGCGCAACCGGGCATCCGGTCACGGCAAGAACAAATGCGGACGAGGCCAGGTGCCTTCGGCAATTACTCGCCTGCGACGTCGCGCCGCAGGAAGACGAGCGCCGCCGCCGCCAGCGCCGGCAACCCGTAGAGGGCGCAGACCCAGATCGCACGAACGATCGGGACCCAGTCAATCGGCGTGCGCAAGAGACCCTGCCAGGCCTCGAATTGGGTGCTGAGCAGGTATGGGTGTAGCGCGCCGAGGCCCGGGAGGATACCCACCAGCTGCAGGAGCAGCGAGAACATCAGCGTCGCGACCACCGCCGCGCCGCTGTTGCGGAACAGCGTCGAGAAGAGCAGGCCTACGCAGGCGATTGCGAAGATCGGCAGCAGGTAGACGAGCAGGCTGGCTCCGACCAGACCGAGGCCGCGGGGGGCGGAGACGCGGGTGCCCGAGAGCGTCGTTATCGGGTTGAAGCCGGAGGCAAGAATGCCCGCCCCCAGCGCGACGGCGCCGCTGATTGCGATCGCGGCCACCGCGTAGGTGATTGTCGCCAAGGTCTTGCCCGCAAAGACCTGGTGGCGCTCGACTGAGCGGGTGAGGATCGTTTTCAGCGTTCCGTGCCGATCCTCGGTAGCGATGATGTCGCCAGCGACGAGCGCCGTTATCAGGGGAAACATCCAGACGGATCCGAACAGGAGCAGCACCAGAGGGATCGCAAGCCCGGTGTCGTGGACGTAGCGACCGAAGGCCACCTCATTTGGACCCTCGCCGCGGGTGGCGAGCGCGACGACGAAGATGATCGGCACGGCCGCCGCGGCGCCGAGGCCGAGGTAGGTGCGCTTCTGTGAGCGCAGCTTGCGAAGCTCCCAGCGGTAGACGGTGAAGACCCCGGGCATCAGGCCGGACCCAGCGCCGCCGCCGCCGCATGACCGTCGCTGTGCGTGTCCGCCTCGGTCAGCTCGAAGAAAAGGTCCTCAAGGGTCGCCTGTCGGGGAGAGAGCTCCAGCACCAGAGCTCCGGACTCCGCCAGCGCGAGTGAGAGCTCGCCAACGACGGCTTCGCGCGTGGCGCTGAAATGGAGGTCGCCGTAGGGGGCGTCGCCGACCTCGTCGATACCCGGCTGAGCCTGGCAAACGCGTCGGGCCCGCTCGTTGTCGGTCGTACGAAGCCTGTAGCTGACCCCGGCGGCCTGGCGCAGGTCCGCCAGAAGGCCCTCGTAGGCGACCCGCCCGTCGCGGATGATCGCGACTCGATTGCACAGCTCCTCGACCTCGGCGAGCAGGTGGCTAGACAGCAGAACGGTGATGCCGCGTTCGCTCAGCGCTCTGATCAGCTCACGCATGTCGCGCATCCCGCCCGGGTCGAGCCCGGTGGCCGGTTCGTCGAGCAGCAGCAGTCGCGGGCGTCGCAGCAGAGCGGAGGCGATGCCGAGGCGCTGTCGCATACCGTGCGAGTAGCCCCCGACCCGGTCCTTGGCGCGGCCGCCGAGTTCGACGACGTCGAGCACCTCGTCGATCCGCCGCGCGGCCTCGCCGCCGTCGAGCGCGGCGCAGAGCTCGAGGTTCACGCGCCCGCTCAAGTACGGGTAGAAGCAGGGCGCCTCGACGAAGCCGGCCACCCCTTCGAGGGCGGCGACGCCAAGCTGCGGATCACGGCCGAACAGTCGCACCGTCCCGGTGGTCGGTCTGATCAGCCCGAGCATCATTCGCAGCGAGGTCGTCTTGCCGGCGCCGTTCGGCCCCAGGTAGCCGAACACGTCGCCAGCCTCGACCGTGAGGTCGACATCGTCGACCGCGGTGATCTCGCCGTAACGCTTGACCAGACCGCGGATCTCGATCGGCGGGGCGTCGCCCATTGGCTAGAGGCCGCGGGCGGCGCTCTCGACCGTGGCCGGTGTGGCCGAGGCGACGACGATGTACTGGACGCCGCCGCGGTGGAGGACCAGGGCCGTGCCGAGTGGGGTCGACATCTCCCGGGCGTTGGTGCCATTGACCGACACAGTGGGCAGGCTCAGCTCGCCCGCGACAGGGTTGGCGGGGTGATTGCCCGGCCCGCTCGCCGTGGCGGGAAGTTCGAGCACGGCGATGCCATCCAGCCCCTGCCCGTAGGTGACCAGCGCCCCTGCGTCGTTACCCTTCTTGATCAGCCGCACCTCGTTGCGAGGCAGGCCCGCCAGCCTGGTGGGCGCCGAGAGCGGAAAGGCGAGCCGCTTCGCGACCGCGGCGCGGCCGGCCACGCCGACGCTGAAACCTGACCGGCCGCCGGTCCGCGCAGCCGAAACCCGTTCCAGGCTCAGGTTCGTGACCTTCGCCCCGGACGGGGGAGCGACGTCGAAGACGGAGTCGGAGACTTTGCCGAATGAGATATCGGTGGCCGTCAGCTCGAGCACCGGGCTGCTGTCGCCCCTGGCGTACAGCGCCGCCCGCAGCGGTGTGCCGTTCGCAGCGTCCCAAGCGAGCTCAGCCCCACCGAGAAGGCCACCGTTCCCCTTCGGGGAGACACGGACCGTGTAGGCGGCCCTGCCGGCAACGTCGGATGGAGTCGCCCTGCTTACAGCTGCCCTGCGCATCAGGTCCGAGATTTCCCGCTTGACCTGATCCACCGTCGGCGGCCCCTGATTTGCTCCGACTTCGCCCTCGCCTCTCGGCAGCGTCCCCTCGTACGCCGTGTTGCTGGCGGCATCGAAGACGGTGAAGCGGTTGCGGTCAACGATGATCTGGGAGTCAGCGGTAGCCCCATTGCCGGAGAGGTCGCTTTGAAGCTCGATCCGCAGCCTCCCGTCGGCGCTCGCCCAAAGCCGTCCGGAGGCGCCGGCCAGCAGGGGATCGGACCCCTGGCCGCCGCTCCCGTCGATCAGGTTGTTGGTGAAGCGGATGCGGGCGCTCACCCCGTTTGGCGCAGTCGCCGTCAGCGCGTCGTGGACGGCAACCGGAAGCGACGCGGGCGCCGGCTTCGGTCCCTCCGCGGTCGTGGCCATTGCAATCGCCACGGCGCCGGCGAAGGCCGCGGCGACGGCCGCGACGAGGGCGAGGAGCTGACGGGTTGAGATGCGGCGCAAGAACTTCATCTAGATACTTTCGGCCGGCGCAAGTCGGCTGACTCGCTCAAAAGGGTAGGCCGCATGCCTAAAGAACCGGTGATTGAGATTCGGGAGAGGTGGGCAGGATCTCGGATATTCGAGTGCGACTACGCTCGCGCTCGGCGCGAGCTCGAACGTGAGAGCTTTCTCATGCGTCTCTTATCGGTGGCTTAGCCACGACTCCTAGGTTTGGCGGGCGAGCCCATGGATTCGATCGACAAACCACGGCCCCATTCGCGTCGGTCCGACCCTCTCATCTTGGCCCGCGACCGGGGTCTTCGCAGGGTTTCCGCACTCTCGAAGGGCCTGATCGTCATGGCGATTGCAGCCGTTGCGGCGATCGCCGGAATGATCTCCCAGGCGGCCAAGCCGAGCTCCTCGACCGCGCTGGCAAAGGCGCCCAGCGGCGCCACGCCGCCCCCGAACGGCAAGGTCCCGCCGAGAGCCGGCCTCCCGGCTCCCTCGGCAGGACTTGACGGCTCTGCGAGCGTGGCGCTGGCGCCGCCGCCGGCGCCGCCGGTTTCGACGGCAGCCCCTCCGGTTGTCGTCTCCAGCGGTTCGTAGCGGTGATCGCCAAAGTGTCCTTCAGGGCTCTCGGAACCGGCGCAGAGCTCGTCCTGTCCGGCCCCAGTCAACTCGGTCCGGCGCGGAGGATCCTCGAGGACGAGTTGGATCGGATCGATCGCGCCTGCAGCCGCTTCCGCGAGGACTCCGAGTTGAGCCGGCTGAACCGGGCCAAGGGCAGGGCAATCGCGGTCAGCGATCTGTTCGCGACCGCGGTCGGCTCGGCGCTGCGTGCCGCCCAGCTCACGGACGGCGCCGTGGACCCGACCGTGGGTGCGGCACTGCGGGCGATCGGGTATGACCGCGACTTCGACGCCGTGCAAGACGGTACGTCGATTCAGGCATCTGGTGCGGTCGTGCCCGGCTGGCGCGTGGTCGAGGTCGACAAAGCGGTGCGCACGGTGCGGATCCCGAGTGGAGTCGTCCTCGACCTCGGCGCCACAGCGAAGGCGCTCGCCGCCGACCGCGCCGCCACCCGGATACACGAAGACCTCGGGTGCGGGGTCCTTGTCAGCCTCGGCGGCGATATCTCGACCGCCGGGGAGGCGCCGATGGGCGGCTGGAGCATCGGGGTCTGCGACGACGGCGCCGCCGGTCCCAATTCCGTCGAGGGGCAGACGGTGAGCCTCAGCTGTGGTGCCCTGGCAACTTCGAGTACGCAGGTCCGGCGCTGGGCTGGGCCCGACGGCGAGGAGCGACACCACATCATCGACCCCCGGCTCGGCCGCAGCGCCCGCGCCGGGTGGCGCACCGCGAGCGTTGCCGCGGCCTCCTGTGTGGACGCCAACTCCGCGAGTACCGCGGCCATCGTGCGCCCCGAGACGGCGCCGGGCTGGCTCGGGTCCCGCCGACTTCCGGCCCGCCTCGTCGGCTCCTCGGGCGAGGTGAGGCTGATCGCCGGGTGGCCCGCCGGAGACGGGGTGAGCGTTTCCCTGTGAGCTCCCTGGTTCTCGCAGTCACCCCGAGCTCGTACTGGTTCCTGACCCGGGGGGCCGGAGCGATCACGCTGGTCCTTCTCAGCACGACGATGGTGCTCGGCATCCTCGACGTCAAGCGCATCCGCAGCGAGCGCTGGCCGAGGTTCGTGATCGACCGCCTGCACCGAAACGTCTCCCTGCTGGCGCTTGTCGTACTGATCCTCCACATCGTCACCACGCTCGCCGACGGCTTCGCCCCGATCGCGATCAAGGACTCGATCGTCCCCTTCGCCTCCGCATACCGGCCGCTCTGGCTCGGACTCGGTGCGATCGCGTTCGACCTGCTGCTGGCGGTGACGGTCACCAGCATCGTCCGCGCCCGCCTCGGATATCGAGCCTGGCGGGCCGTCCACTGGGCCGCCTACGCGTGCTGGCCACTGGCAATAGTCCATGGCATCGGCACCGGAAGCGACGGATCCCATCTCTGGATGCTGGCCCTGACCGCCGCCTGCGTCGGCGCCGTTCTGGGCGCCGCCGCCTGGCGGACCGCCTCCGCCAGCGGCATCGAGGACCGCCACCGCAGCGTGGCGCTGTTGACGATTGCCGCGGCCCCGGTCGCCCTCGCCGCCTGGGTGATCGCAGGACCGCTTGCCGGTGGCTGGGCACTGCGAGCGGGCACTCCTCAATCCCTGATACGCGCTGCCCACCCGGTCCAGATCGCTGCCCGGCAACCGAAGTCCCCCCAGCTGAGCGTTCCCTTCTCGGCCAAGCTCAAGGGCCCCCTGCTTCAGAGTCCCGTGTCCGCCAGCGGCCTGATCGGGATCGATATTCCGATGAAGCTGAGCGGGGCCCAGGGCGGCACGTTGGGCATCCGCATCGTCGGCCAGCCCTTGGGCGACGGCGGGGTCTCGATGGCTCAGAGCACGGTGACCCTCGGCCCCCCCGGGCGACCCACCCTCTACACCGGGCGCGTCACCAGCCTCCAGGGAACCCATCTGACCGCATCGGTGAGACGGGCAGCTGGGGCTGCGGTGAGCCTGCAGGTCGATATCTCGATCGACCAGGCCACCCAGACCGTCTCCGGCGCTGTTCAGGGGTCGAACGTATGAGCGTGACGGCGGCCAGGCTCCTGCGCGATCTGCCCTCCAGGGGCCCGCTGCGACTGGAGGACCACCTGACCCGATTGGGCCAGCTCGACTCGGACGCGATCGCCGGCAATCTCATCGCCGAGGTCGAGCACAGCGGACTGCTCGGCCGCGGCGGCGGGGCCTTCCCGGTCGCAGCGAAGCTTCGATCGGTTGCGGGCCGCACCCGGCCGATCGTGGTCGTCAACGGGACCGAGGGGGAACCGGCCAGCAGGAAGGACACGCTGCTGCTCAAGTCCAATCCCCATCTGGTCCTCGACGGCGCCGCGGCGGCGGCGATGGCGGTCGGGGCCTGGGAGGTGCTGGTCTGCGTCGAGCAGGCTGACCCGGTCGCCTGCGAGCGGGCGTCCGAGGCTATCGAGGAGCGCCTGCGGGCGGGAGTCGACCTGATCAAGCTGAGCGTCGTCCCCACTCCCCCCGGTTACGTGGCCGGCGAGGAGACCGCGCTGGTCAGCTATCTCGACGGCGGGCCACCGAAGCCGACCTTCAAGCCACCCCTTCCTTTCGAGCGGGGCGTTGGCGGCAAGCCGACGCTGATCCAGAACGTCGAAACCCTCGCTCACCTCGGTCTGATCGCACGCTTCGGCGGCGATTGGTTCCGCGAACTGGGGACGACCGAGGATCCCGGCACCCACCTGATCACGATCTCCGGCTGCATCGCCCGACCCGGCGTCTACGAGGTCGCCGGAGGCACAACCCTCGGCAAGCTAGCCCAGGCCGCAGGCGGCTGGAACGAGACCCCGCAGGCGATCCTGGTCGGGGGATATGGAGGGACCTGGTTCAGGGCTGCGGACGCAGACAGCATCCGTCTCGGCGTCGCCGCCCTGCGCAACGCGGGAGGAAGCCTCGGACCCGGCGTCATCATCGGCCTGCGTGAGGGCGCCTGTGGCGTCTCCGAGACTGCCAGGATCGTGCACTATCTGGCCTCCGAGTCCGCCGGCCAGTGCGGTCCCTGCTACTACGGCCTCGACGCAATAGCCGACGGCCTTTCGCGAATCGCGGACGGCGCCGGTGGCCCGGCCGGCCTGCAGTCGGTGAATCGCTGGTGCTCGCAGGTGTTCGGCCGCGGCGCCTGCCGCCATCCCGACGGCACGGCGCGGCTGGTCTCGAGCGCGATCGCTGTCTTCTCGTCGGATTTCCACGACCACCTGCAGGGGCAGCCGTGCAGGACCGATCCGGCCCTGCGCGACCTGATGCCGGTCCCCGATCCCCGGGTCCCGAAGCCGGTGGGCGCATGAGCGAGAGGGTCGCGCTCGAGATCAACCCGATCGCCTGCGAGGCGCACGGACTGTGCGCGGAGCTGTTCCCTGAGGCGATCACCCTCGATGACTGGGGCTACCCGCTGATCGCCGAATGGCCGATCGGCTCGGGCGAGCTCGAGCACGCCAAGCGAGCCGTTGAGGCCTGCCCCACATTGGCGCTCCGCCTGCGGGCGGCCGGTCGCGGTCGCGCCGGGTAGCCGCGAATCGACGAGCCCCCATCCGCTTCGATCAGATGGCGCCGGGGCGGCACGGTCACCGGCGTGAGGCCGACCCTTCATGCGCGCCGCTCTTCCTCGAAGCCAAGAGCGTCAAAGCCATGGCGCGCGCGGCTCTCATGAACCTCGCGTAGGGCTCTCAAGACTCTCAAATGCCGATCCGCCGGGCTGTCGGAGTAGGCGAAACTCTCGGGGGCCTTTAGCTCCCGGAGCTACGATCTGGACCGGTGACTCCCCAGGTCGGACCCCTCGAATTGGTCGTCGTCCTGATCGTCGCGCTCCTGGTCCTTGGTCCCAAACGCCTTCCCGACCTGGGCGCTTCGCTGGGCAAGAGCTTTCGAGGGTTCAGGGATGCCCTCGAAGGAAAGGAAGACGAGGAGGTGACCGAGCCCCCGGAGGCGGAGGTCGTCTCTGAGTCCGAGGCCGTTCAGAAAGAACCCGCCTCCAAGCCCGACGAGTAATACGCCGGCCCCGATTGCGAATTGCTACTTCTTGCCGCCGCCGGGGAACTTGGCCCTGACCGCGTCCACCGCGTGGTCGACCTTTTCCTTGACCGATGAGGCGGCCCGATCGGCCTTGCCCTCGTTCTTGAGCTTCTTATCGTCGGTCAAGCTGCCAGCTGCTTCCTTGACGCGGCCCTTGGCCTCGTCAACTTTCGGATCAGTCATTGGTGTCCTTTCGGAGGCGGATGGCAAGTGCGCGTGCGGCGCAATCGGTTCCGCCTCGTTTCGGGTCTCCAATCCGCATACCGCGGACGGACGGACCCTTCCAACCCAGGATAGCCGTTGCCCTCTCTGGGGGTGGCGGGGCCAATCGTGAGGGCGGAACGCATTCCGTCGCGCCGGCCGGCCTTCCTCGGGGTTGCGGTGCGCTACCTCGGTTCAACGATTAGTCACTCCAATGAGCCCGGCGATGCCGATGACGTAGAGCACCAGCACGACGAGCGAAGCGACACCCATGCGCAAGGCCTGCTGTTGCGGGCGCATGATGAGGCCCCACGCGTAGACCACGGTCAGCACAATTGCCAGACCTGTGAGGTAGACGTCGGTCGGCTGCGCCTGGGGCAGGACGGCCGAGCCTGAGAGCAGGCTCGCCACCAGAAAGAGCACTGGTAGGAAGGCATTGCCACCGAAGATGTCGGAAACCGCAAGCTGGTAGTCGCCGAGTCTGACGGACCTGATCCCGGTCGAGAGTTCGGGCAATGCTGTCGCGGCGGCGAGGATCGTCGCGCCGAAGACGACGCCCGAGAGCCCCACGTGGGTAGCAATAGTTTCACCGGTCCTTTCCAGAACGACCCCCGCGCCCAGGGTGACCACTCCAGCCAACGCAAACACGGTGATGGCGCGGACGAGCCCCATCTTCTCCGCCATCACCGCCTTGGAGTGGCCCGACGGCTTCCCCTGGGCACCGGGTGCGTTACCCGAAGAGTCATGCCAGGGCAGACCGCGGCGGGCTCGGCCAATGAGCCAGATCCCGACAAGCCAGGTGGCCGCGATGAGTACGGCGGCCGGCTCCAATCCTCCCTGTGACGATGGCAGCTGCGCGCCCATCACCGAAATCGCGAGCACCGTGACGACGAGCATGCTCTCGAGCCCAAGTACGAGGGAGGCCGCCCGAGTGGTGAGCGCTGACTCGGGGCCCATCGCCACGTCAAGCGCCACGAGGACGACAGTCTGAATCGCGATTCCGCCGAGAATGTTGCCGATCGCGATCCCGAGGTGGTGCGCGAGGGCCGCCGAAGAGGTGATCGCAATCTCAGGCAGATTGGTGGCGATCGCGAGGAGGATCGCTCCCCCAAGCGCCTCGCCAAGACCCAGCCGAAAGTCGAGCGAATCGGTCGAGATCGACAGCTGGATTCCCGCGATCCAAACGACCAAGGCTGCGACCGCAAATATCAGAACGAGCGGGATGAGGCCGAGGCCCGTGAACACATGGTCGTTCTATCGGAGAGGCCAGTTTCGTGGCTTCAAGAGGACGCGGCTATGCGCAATCGCGGGGGAATACCATCGACCTGTGACAGCCGTCTATCCCGCCCACCGGGCAGCCGATGTTGCGCTACGCGACGGCTCCACCGTCCACGTTCGGCCTGTGCGGCCTGGCGACGAACCGTCCCTGATCGAGTTCTTCGGCGCCCTCAGTCCGGAGTCCCGCGCTTTCCGTTTCTTCACGGCCGGCGCGAGCCTGGAGGGCGCCGCCCGCCTCACGGTCGACGTCAACTACGAGTCACGCTACGGGATGGTCGCCACGCGCGGCGACGGCGACCACCTGGTCGGGCAAGGCACCTACGTGGCGACCGGACCGAGCCGGGCGGAAGTCGCCTTCGCGATCTCCGAGGAACTCAAGGGACAGGGCGTGGGGACGATCATGCTCGCCCACCTGGCCGAAGTCGCATCCGAGCACGACATCTCCATTTTCGAGGCAGAGGTGCAGCTGGGGAACCGGCGCATGGTCGAGGTGTTCCGCGAGAGCGGGTTCCCGGTCGAGACATCCTCGGTTCCCGGCGCGATCCACATCGAACTTCCAACCTCGTTCTCCCCTGAGGCGGTGGAGCGCTTTGAGCAGCGAGATCGGCTCGCCGCCGCCGCCGCGGTGCGCCGCTTCCTCGAGCCCCGCGCGGTCGCTGTCGTCGGCGCCTCGCGTCGGCGCGGCAGCGTCGGTGGCGAGATCTTTCACAACATGCTGGAGGCCGGTTTCAGTGGTGTCGTCTATCCGGTCAACCCCTCGGCAGAGGTCGTCCAGTCCGTGCGGGCCTATCCCAGCATCAGCGATGTTCCCGGCGAGGTCGACTTGGCGGTGATCGCCGTCCCTGCCGAGGCTGTCGCCGAGGCGGCCCGAGGGTGTGCCGAGAAGGGGGTGCCGGCGATCGTGGTGATCTCGGCGGGATTCGCAGAAGTGGGCGAGGAGGGAGCCGACCGCCAGCGCCAGCTGCTCGAGATCTGCCGTGAGGCGGGGATGCGGCTGATCGGCCCGAACTGCCTGGGGATTCTCAACACCGCTCCCGAAGGCAGGCTCAACGCCACTTTCGCGCCGTCGATGCCGCCTCCCGGCAACGTCGGCTTCGTGACGCAGAGCGGTGCCCTTGGCCTGGCGCTGATCGACCTCGCCGCGGATCGCAGCCTCGGTGTCTCCTCGTTTGCCTCAATTGGGAACCGGGCCGACATCACGGCCAATGACCTGCTCGAATACTGGGAGGGCGACGAGAGCACTGGAGTCGCCCTGCTCTACATCGAGTCGTTCAGCAATCCGCGCCGCTTCTCCAAGGTGGCTCGGCGGATCGGGCGCCAGAAGCCGATCGTGGTCGTCAAGAGCGGCCGATCGCCTGCCGGCGCGCGGGCGACCGGATCCCACACCGGGGCGCTGATCTCGGCCTCCGACGTGACGGTCGACGCGCTCTTCGACCAGGTTGGGGTGATCCGCACCGATAGCCTCGCGGAGCTGCTCGATGTGGCGTCGTTGGTCGCCAACCAACCGCTTCCGGCTGGCCGACGGGTGGGGATCGTCACCAACGCCGGTGGGCCCGGGATCATGTGCGCCGACGCCTGCGAGGCGGCTGGCCTCGAAGTGCCGACGCTGCCCGACCGGGTGCAGGCCTCACTGGGAGAGGGGTTGGCACCCGAGGCTTCACTCGCCAACCCGGTCGACATGATCGCCACGGCGAGCGCCGAGCATTACCGGAGGACGATTGCCACGATCGCCGAGTGGGAGGGGATCGAGGCGCTGATCGTGATCTTCATCCGGCCCCTGCTGACGCGTGCCGAGGACGTCGCCGAGGCGGTGCGGGACGCCTGCGCGGGGCTGAGCCGGCCGATACCCGTGCAAGCCGTCTTCATGTCGGCTCAAGATCACGCAGCGATGGCCGATGCCGGGGGCGTGCCCGCGCACCTCTATCCCGAGGACGCAGTTCGGGCGCTCGGTCGGGTGATGCGCCACGTCGAGTGGCGAGCACAGCCCGACGAGGAGCCGGCGGTGATCGCCGGCGCCGATGCGGACCGCGCCACAGCGGTGATCGCTCAGGCTCTCGCTCATGGTGGAGGATGGATCGGCCTGGCGGAGATCACCGAGCTGTTGGATTGCTACGGCGTCGCGATGCCCGAATGGCGCTCGGTCACGGACTCGGTCGCCGCCGGTCACGCCGCGGAAGAACTGGGGGGTCGCGTGGCGCTCAAGGCGGCCGGGCCGGCGATCGTGCACAAGACCGATCTCGACGCCGTTCGGGTGGGACTTGACGGCGCGGCCGAGGTCTCATGGGCCGCTGTTGAGATGGACGAGGCGCTCGGCGGCGCCGGCGTCGAGCGCGACAGCTTCATCGTCCAGAGCATGGTCGAGGTGGGCACGGAGCTGTTGGTCGGCGTGGTCAGCGATCCCGTGTTCGGGCCGGTGCTCGCCTGCGGGGCGGGCGGGACGCAGGCCGAGTTGCTCAAGGACATCACCGTGAGAATCTGCCCCCTGACCGCCCGCGAGGCTGACGAGATGATCCGTTCGCTGGCGATCTATCCCCTGCTGACCGGCTTTCGCGGAGGGCCCGAGGCCGACCTCGGAGCGCTTCAGGGACTGTTGCTCCGAATCGGCGCCATGGTGGACGCCCATCATGAGATCGTCGAGCTCGACCTCAACCCGGTGATGGCTGGGCCCCAGGGGACACTGGCAGTCGACGCGCGGATTCGGGTCGAGGCCGCGGCGGCGCCGAGGCCGTGGCCGAGCACGTGGAAGATTGGCGACGCCTGAGGTCTCCGGCTCCGGCAGCTTGGAGAGACAACGCGTGACGATCCTGGCGACCGACCGCGAGCGGCCCGCGGGGAGGTCGCGGGTCGCCCGACTCTCATGAAGAGCTGAGCCCCCGGGCGAGCACGCCGGTGAGCACAGCGCCGGCGATTCCATCGGGGTCGAGCAGCGGGTTGTAGATCGTGACCTCGACGCCCGCGACGCGGCCGGTCGCCATCGCCGCGGCGAGGAGGGTCGCAAGCTCGTCGGGGGAGAGGCCGCCGGGCTGCCGATAGTCGACAGCGGGCATCACCGTGTCGTCAAGGATGTCCGCGTCAATGTGGACCCAGAACTGGTCGGGGGCACCCTCGCGCGCCAGGTGTGCGAGGACACGCTCCGCAGCCGCTGACGCCCCAGCCGCGCGGACTGCTCTGAGATCAAGCGCGAGGAGCTCACTGGGAAGCGGCTGGCAACCGTCGCGCGCCTGCTCCTCAGCATCGCGGAAGCCGACGATGACGGCGTCCCCTGCCCGAACCAGCGGCGAGCGTCCCTCGAGGTCGCCGACGGCTGGTGGCCCGTGGCCCGTGGCCAGGGCGAGGTCCATCGACGCAGCCTCACCCGAGGCCTCGGCCGAGGGCTGGTAGAAGTCAGCATGTCCGTCGAGGAAGAGGAGCCCGGCGCGCCCGCGGCGGCGCAGCGCCAGCGCCCCGCCGAGGAGAACGCTGCAATCGCCGCCGAGGACCAGGGGTACGTCATTGCCGTCGAGCACTTCCCCTATTGCGTTCGCGAGGGCGAGGGCGTATGCGGCAACCTCGGGCCCGTTGAGCACGCCACTCTCCGGATCGCGGACCCCAGACGCGGTCGGAGGCGTGACGGTTGTGGCGTGGACTGCGCCGAGAGCTCGCGCCAGACCGTGCTCCAGCAGCGCGTCGCCTAGGCGCTCCACGCCTGCCGCTCGCAGGCCGAGGCTCGAGGGCGCCTGGACGACGGCGAAGCGGCGGGCGGCCGGTGGGTCAAGCATCGCGATCAAAGCTCTTACGTGGCGACGGGTTCACGCTCGGTCGTGCTGTGGATGAATGCGATGATCAGCGACCAGAATCGATCCGGAGCGTCCATCCACGTGAAGTGGCCCGCTCCGTCGATGACCTCGAGCTTCGCGACGCCTTCGGGCAGCGCGCGGACGATCTCTTCGGCGGCAGCGACCGGCGTGACGGGATCGAGGTCGCCGACCGATACGAGGGTCGGAGAGTCGATACCGCTGAGCTGATCGACGATGTCGAGTCGGCGCATGACCTCCATCCCGAGCGAATTGAGCTCGAGATTCTTTGGTGGGCGGGCCTCTTGCTGATCGTCCGGAATGTTCGGGCCGAAGGCGGCAAAGACGCGAGCCTCCTCATCATCGGGCAGCTCCTCGCCGGCGTAGCTGCGCCCAGCGATCTCCGCGACCTCGTCGCCTGCGACACGGCGGAAGCCATCGACCACCCGAGCCGGGTCCCACCGCGCAAATCCCGACTGGACGATGAGCCCGGCCGCATGTCCGGAATGCCGGGCGCCATAGAGCAACACGATCGGTGCGCCCATCGAGTGTCCGAAGACGATCGGCCTGTCTATCCCGAGCGTGTCGCAGAAGGCACGGACGTCGTCCGCGCACGCCTCGAAGCTCCACGTGGCTGCGTCGCCCCACTCCGATCGTCCGTGCCCACGCAGATCGAGGTACACAACCTGGGCATGCTCGGCGAGCCGAGCGAAGTCCGGCTTGAAGTAGGAGTGGTCATAGACCCCAGGGCCGCCGTGGACCAGCACCACCGTCGGCCGTTGCCGCATCTCGTTCTCGTCGGGCACGAGTGCCGGCCCGTCCGTGTCGAACCACAATCGCGTCCCGTTCGCGTCGATCTGCATCCGGCCCATCCGTCTGGACGTGAGCGTCTACCGCGATCATAAGCAGCTGGGGATCGCGGCGTTTCGCCTTCCGAGGGCGAGCAGGTCGGCGCGCGGGCTAGCCCAACCAGTCGTCGGGGAAGACGCGCACGGCTAGCTGCGAGAAGTCGCCCGAGTCGCGGATCGCCTCCGCCGCCTCGACCATCGCCGCCACCGCCACCCAGGCGAGGCGCGAGCCGACGCTGACCCGCTGCGCCCCCGCCTGCGCCATCTCGCTCATCGAGAGGCTCGAACGGGCGAGCACGTTGAGCGGCTTGCTCGTCGCGTCGGAGATCGCGCGGATCTGGTCTGTGCCTTCCAGGCCGGGCGCGTAGAGGACGTCGGCGCCGGCCTCCTCGTAGGCCTGGAGACGAGCGATGGTGTTGTCGAGGTCGGGGGTGTCATGGAGAAAGTTCTCGGCGCGGGCGGTGAGGGTGAACGGAAAGCCGATCGCGTCCGCGGCCTCACGGGCCGCCGCGATTCGCTCAGAGGCGTGGCTCATCTCGTAGATCTCTCCCTCCCGGTCCCAGTCCTCAATCGAGCCACCGACCGCACCCGCCTCCGCTGCCCGCGTGATCGCTTGGGCCACATCCTCGGGAGCGTGGCCGTGGCCGTTCTCGAGGTCAACCGAAACCGGCAACTCGCTCGCTTCGGCGATCGCCCGGGTGTGTTCGATCACCTGATCGAGGGTGACGTTCCCGTCGAGCTGGCCGAGGGTGAAGGCCATGCCCCCGCTGGTGGTCGCCAGCGCCTTGAAGCCGAGGTGCTGAAGGACTTTGGCCGAGCCCGCGTCCCAGGGGTTCGGGATAACGAACGGGTCGCCCTCATGCAGTGCGCGGAACGTCTCGGCTCGCTCCGCCTGCGACATCGGACGAGCCTATCGAGGCCTCCTCGCCCGGCGCCGAATACCCGTTGAATTTTCCCGCGGGTTGAGCACCTGGTGATACGGTCAGGCTCGTGGTGCGACGACTCCTGGTCTTCGGGCTCGTGATCGCCGGATCGGTGGTCCTCGCGGCTGCCAGCCGAGGCCGTGCTTTCGGGAAGGAATGGGAGGATCGTTTTCACGAGCGGGCGCGGCGCAACCGCGGGCGACGACTCGACCGCCCGTCTCTACCTGCGCCCCGTCATAGGCAGTACCGGCGTGGGAACCGTCTCGGCTCCGATCACCCCGCTCGGCGGGCAGAGCCGTCATGGAAGCTGGTCGCCCGACCGGACGAAGATCGTCCTCGCCAACGGCACCCCCGGGACGCCGGCCACCGAGGATTACGACCTGTTCGTGCGAGATCTGGTCTCCAACACGCTCACCGCGCTCGACGCCACCCAGGTCGGGGACAGCCTCAGCTCGGACCATCCCGCCTGGTCTCCGGACGGGACTCGGATCGCATACGAGCAGCAACCCGCCGACAACAGCGCCGACCGCAACATCATGGTCAAGACCGTCGGAACCTCGGCTGCGGCGGTGCCCCTGACCACCAGCTCCATAAGGGAATTCAAGCCGGCCTGGAGCCCCGACTCGAGCACGATCTACTACGCGAAGGAGAACTCGAGCCCGCAATACCTCGACATCGTCAAGCGGCCGGCAGGGGGCGGGGCAGAGACACCCGCGCAGGCGGCCAGCGGCATCGACGAGTATCAACCCTCGATCTCACCCGACGGGTCAAAGATGTGCTTCACGTTGCAAACCACTCCGGGGAACACGTCGACGGCTGAGATCTACACGGTCAACCTCGCGACCGGGACGGGCCTCACCAACATCTCGGATGACCCCGCGCAGGGCGACATCAACTGCACCTGGTCGCCCGACGGGCAGTACATCGCCTACGTCAGCGGCACCTTCACCTCCGGCGCGCTGGTGATGAAGCGAGCCGACGACACCAGCCTTTCCCCCGTTCCACTCGAGGACGTCGCCGGCCACTTCGACGGCAACCCCGACTGGGCACCCGACGGCAGCCCCGACTGCCCCGACAGCACCGTCAGCACGACTCCGGGCACGCCGCTCACCATCGAGCTCGAGTGCACCGACACCGGCCCCGCCTATGAGCGCACCGACCCGAACGGCTTCGTCGCCAACGATGGTGGTCCGCTACACGGAACCACGAGCGATCACGCGCCGCTCGATAACCCGTCCACCGTCAAGTACACGCCGAACCCGGGCTTCAAGGGCACGGACAGGATCATCTTCAACAGCTTCGACGACTTTGGCTTCGGCACTGACACCGGGACCGTCACGATCAATGTCGGCAGTTGCTTTGGCGAGGCCGCGACCGTGGTCGGCACCGCGGGCCACGACGCCCTGAAGGGAACCCAGGGCCGCGACGTGATCGTCGCGCTCGGCGGCAAGGACACGGTCAGGTCCTTCGCCGGCAAGGACCTGATCTGCACCGGGAGTGGCAGGGACAAGGTCAAGGCCGGCGCCGGCAACGACAAGGCCACGGCGGGCGGCGGAGCGGACCGGGTTATCGGCGCCGGGGGCCGCGACAGGCTCTATGGCCTGGGGGGCGCCGACCGCCTCTTCGGCGCCAAGGGCCGCGACAAGCTGTTCGGCAACAAGGGCCCCGACCGCCTCAACGGCGGGCCACAGTCGGACCTCTGCAAGGGTGGCCCCGGCGGCGACACCGAGAAGCGCTGCGAGCGCTGACCAGGAGTTTGTTCTAGGAAGCGAGGGCACCGTCCGCCGGCGAATCGCGCCGGAAGATACGTTCCCGGGGCATGTCGCATCCCGTCCTCTTCGCCGTCGATGAAGACCCGCGTGCGCTTCGCGACGTCGAGCACGAGCTGCTCGATCGCTACTCGCGGAACTATCGCGTCGTCTGTGTGTCCTCGGTGGAGGAGGCGATCGCGGAGCTCGAGGCGCTTGCAGCCGCGGGGGAGGAGGTCGCGCTCGCTCTCGCCTCCCACCAGCTCGGCGAAACAACCGGAGGCGAGCTGCTGGGCAAGGTGCGGTCTCTTCACCCGCAAGCTCAGCGTGGGCTGGTGATCGAATGGCGCAGCTGGGGCGACGACCGAGCTGGCGAAGCCGTCTACCAGGCGATGGCGAGGCGGCAGATCGAGTTCTACGTGATTCGGCCGTCGAGCTCGCCGGACGAGCTCTTCCACCAGTCTGTATCGACCTTTCTGCTCGAGTGGGCTCACGCACGTCGGTTGTCCCCGCATACCGTTCAGATCGTCAGCGACGCGTGGACCGGTCGGGCTTATGAGCTGAGGGAGGTTCTGGGCCGCTGCGCGCTCCCGCACGCGTTCCTTCCAGCCGGCTCGCCGCAAGGCAAGGAGCTGATCACGAAGGCCGGCGACGAGGCGGCGCTTCCCCTGGTGGTGTTCCCCAACGGCACTGCTCTCTCAGACCCGAGCAACATAGAGTTGGCGAGCGCCGCGGGCGCAACGATCGACCCCAACCGCCGTGATTTCGACGTGGTCATCATCGGGGCCGGGCCCGCTGGACTCTCGGCAGCGGTTTACGGCGCTTCGGAGGGGTTCCGCACGCTGGTCGTCGACAACGGCGGTATCGGCGGACAGGCCACCTCGAGCTCGCTGATCCGCAACTACCTCGGCTTTCCACGCGGCATCAGCGGCCGTCTGCTTGCAGAGCGTGCCTACGAGCAGGCCTGGATCTTCGGGGCAAAGTTTGCGTTCATGCACCACGCGATCTCAGTTCGGCGCGAGGGCGAGCGCCTCTACGTCCGCCTCTCAGACGGCGGCGAGGTGAACGCTCGAGCCGTCGTTCTTGCGGCGGGCGCCACCTATCGCAGAATCGGGGTCGCTGAGATCGAGGCGAAGGTCGGTGCCGGCGTCTTCTACAGCGGCCCCGCCTCGGAGGCGCCCGCAATGGCCGAGCGAGAGGTGTATGTGGTCGGCGGCGCGAACTCGGCGGGCCAGGCGGCGCTGCACCTTGCGGAATACGCGAACCGGGTGACCCTCGTGATCCGGGCGGAGTCACTCGATATCGGCATGTCGCACTACCTTGCGCGGCAGGTCGAGGGGACTGCCAACCTGGATGTGCGTCTCGGGACCGAGGTCGTCGGCGGTGGAGGAGAGGGCTGGCTGGACCACCTGGTGCTCCGTCGGAAGGACAACGGAGCGACGGAGACGGTTGCGGCAGACGCGCTCTTCCTGATGATCGGCTCCCATCCGAACACGGACTGGCTGCCTGCCGAGATCGTGCGCTCGGACGCCGGGTTCGTTCTCACGGGATCGGACGTCGAGAAGGATGAGAACTGGCCACTCGAGCGCAGCCCGCTCCTACTCGAGAGCACCATGCCCGGTGTCTTCGCCGTGGGTGATGTCCGGCACGGGTCGATGAACCGAGTCGCCTCCGCTGTCGGCGAGGGGTCGATCGCGATCAGACTGGTCCATGAGCTCCTTGAGGCTGAGCAGATTTGGCCCCACCAGCGAGTCTGATCCTCGATCCCCAAGCTCAGGCTGATTCGTTACGGCCGGATTCGCTCGCTCAGGGCGACTCATCGGATCCTCCATCGTGGGGCAAAGGCGAATCCCGAGCGAAACGCGGGCGTTGACCGTCGACTAGGTTGCCCACAGGCGGAGATGGCCATCAGCCAAGAACTCGGCGAGCGCACCACTTTGGAGCTGCCGGCGGGCAGGCTCGAGTACCGCGAGCGAGGCAGCGGCGCTCCGCTTGTCTTCGTGCACGGCGCCGCGGTCAACGGCGATCTCTGGCGCAACGTGGCGCCGGAGTTGGCGACGGAGCACCGCTGCATCGTCCCCGATCTGCCCCTCGGGGGACACACCCTGCCGCTGGAAGCGGAGCCGGACCTCTCGCTCTTCGGACTCGCTGAGATTCTCGCGACCTTCATCGAAGCACTGGATCTGAGCGAAGTGACATTGGTGGCGAACGATACGGGGGGAGCTATCTCACAGGCGCTCGTCGCCAGCCGGCCGGAACGGATCAGCCGACTCGTGCTCACGTCCTGCGATGCGTTCAGCAACTACCCGCCGAAGGCGGTGGCATACCTGAAGCCGACGGCGCGCCTGCCCCCCGCGATGTGGCTTCTGTTGCAGGCGGTGCGCCTGCGGCCGATCCAGCGCCTTCCGATCACGTATGGCTGGGCCACGCACGCACCGGTCGAGCCTCGAATTATGCACTCCTACCTGACCGCGGTGCGGACCAATCCGGCAGTGCGCCGCGACTTCACCCGCTTCCTGCGGGCGGCGGATCATCGCCACATGCAACACGCCTCCGAGGGCATCGCAAGCTTCGATCGGCCGGCCCTCGTGGTATGGGGAGCCGACGACCGGTTCTTTCCCCGCGAGCACGGCCGCCGCCTCGCCGGACTGCTACCGGGGGGGCGCTTCGAGCTGATCGAGAACTCGCGCACGTTCATCCCCGAGGACCAGCCCAACCGGCTGGTCGCAATGGTCGGGGAGTGGTTGGGCATGTTTCCGGGTCTCGAAAACGGTTAGGCGTCCTAAGGAGTTGAGCGGCTGGCACAGTGGCAGAGCCACTCCCGCCTTACTCTGCATCGCGCGGCGCGAAAGGAGAGGACGATGGCCGAGCACAAGATAGGAACGCAGGAAGAATGGCAGGCGGCACGCGACGAGCTGGCGAAGCTCGAGGCGGAACAAGCGCAGCGCAACCAGGAAATCAAACGGAAGCGGCGGGAGCTCCCCTGGGTCCCGGTGGAGAAGGAATACGAGTTCGACACCGAGGACGGCAAGAAGACGCTCGCCGAGGTCTTCGACGGCCGCTCTCAGCTGCTTGCCTACAACATCATGTATGGCCCCGACTACGAGCTCGGAGCCTGCCCCGGGTGCACGAACCTGGCCGATGGTTTCGACGGCGTGGTGCTCCACTTGAACAAGCGCGACGTGACCTTCGTCTGCTTCTCGCGCGCTCCGATCGATCGGCTGGTCGCCTACAGGGACCGGATGGGGTGGCAGTTCCCGTATGTGTCCACCAACGGGACCGATTTCCCTTTCGAATTCGGACTCGCGATCAGAGATGAACAGGCGCAGCAGATCCCCGAGGTCAGGGAGATGATCGAGAACCCGCCGGAATGGCTCCAGTTCTGGTCGAAGCAGATCGGCGCCGAGCTCAAGGACGGGCTGCGCGAGGGACCCGGCTACATCGCGTTCGCGCGCGAGAACGGCACCGTGTACCACACCTACACAGTGATGGCTCCCGACCCCTTCGTAGCCCCATACTTCTCGTTTCTGCTCGATCGGGCGCCCAAGCCCCAACCCGACGAGCCGCTCAACTACCGTAAGGACGAGTACCCGGACTGACCCAGCGATGTCGGCGTCAGCGCCGCCGTCGAGCGACGAGCGCATTGAAGCCATGAAGCTCAGCGGCAGCGACCTGATGAAGGCGGTGCTGACCGATGCGCCGTTCGACGAGCCGGGATGGATCTTCGAGCGCAAGTTCGACGGCATCCGCTGCCTGGCGATCAAGCGCGGCGGGCGCGTTCGGCTGCTCTCGCGCAACGATCTGGACCTGGGAGAGCGTTTCCCATCGATCGCTGCCGCGGTGGCCACGCTCGACGCCGACGACTTCGCGCTCGATGGCGAGGTGGTCGCGCTGGAGCGCGGCTTCAGCGGTCTGGCCCACGGCGGGCCGCGCGCCTACTTCGTATTCGACGCGCTCGGGCTCGCCGGCGAGGACCTGCGCGACCTGCCGCTGACTGAGCGCAAGCAGCGCGTACGTGCTCTCGGCCTGCAGACACCGCTGCACCCGAGCAAGCGGCTCGAGGGCAATGGCCGGACGCTGTTCGAGCGCGCCTGCCGCGACGGCTGGGAGGGGCTGATCGCCAAGCGTGCCGACAGCCCATACGTCGGGCGCCGCTCGCGCAACTGGCTGAAGATCAAATGCACCCACCAGCAGGAGCTCGTCATCGGCGGCTACACCGAGCCGCAGGGCAGCCGCACCGGTTTCGGGGCGCTTCTGCTTGGCCATTACCGCGATGGCGCGTTGGTCTATGCCGGCAAGGTCGGCACCGGGTTCGACCGCGCCCTGCTGGACGAGCTCACCCCGCGCCTGGGGGCGCTGCGCCAGGACTCCTCGCCGTTCGGCGAGGGCGACCCGCCGCATCTGCGCGTCACGTGGGTGCGACCCGAGCTGGTCGCGCAGGTCGCCTTCAGCGAGTGGACAGCGGACGGCCGGCTCCGCCATCCGAGCTTCGTTGGCCTGCGCGACGACAAGGCTGCGCGGGAAGTCGTCCGCGAGGACGTTTAATGGCCCCGGCTCCGCGTCCGGATCAGGCAATCAGCGAGCGCGCGCCCGCGGCCCGCACGGCCCTCGACAAGGTCTCGATGTCGTAGGCGCCTGCGTGGCGACGACCGTTGATGAAGAAAGTGGGCGTCCCGGACACTCCGCTGCGGTCAGCCGAATCGACGTCCTCTTCGACCCGCCCCGCCCCCTCGCTCCGGCGAAGGTCCTCGTGGAAGCGCTCCAGGTCGAGCCCGAGTTGCTCGGCGTAGCCCCCGAGATCGCGCAGGTGAAGGGCATCCTGGTGTGAGAGCAGCAGGTCGTGCATCTCCCAGAATGCGTCCTGGTTAGCCGCCGCCTCGGAGGCCTCGGCGGCGAGCTGCGCGTTGGGATGCACGTCGGAGAGGGGGA
Source organism: uncultured Actinomycetes bacterium (assembly GCA_963725315.1). Classification (GTDB taxonomy): domain Bacteria; phylum Actinomycetota; class Thermoleophilia; order Solirubrobacterales; family 70-9; genus JBBRHQ01. The sequence goes on from CAVRYA010000009.1 coordinate 164,908, forward strand.
GGTGGCGCCACACGTAGCGGACGTCCGTGAAATCGGAGAGGACCTCGCGCACCACGGGCTCGGCGCGACCGCAGTAGGGGCACTCCAGGTCGCCGTACTCGACCAGCGTGACCGCGGCCTCCCGCGGGCCACGGATGTGGTCACGGTCGGGGTCGACGGGGACCGCGAGGTCAACGATGCTCGGCGCTGTCCCGAACAGCGCGCGGATCCGGGTTCGACGCGACATCAACCGCGTGGACTGCAGGATCAGCCAGGTCAGAAAAGGAGCCACGATCACCGTGCTCAGCACCCCCAGCTTCACCTGGCGCAGCTCGAGGCCCTTGAGCGCGACCGAAGCGACGAGGATCGAGACCGTGAATCCGATCCCCGCGATCGTGCCTCCCCCCGCCACGGCGGCCCAGCCGACCGGGGGGCGCAGGCGGACGCGGCTCGCCGCGGAAACCAGCCAAGACATGGCGGTGATACCCAGCGGCTTCCCAAGCACCAGGGCGACGAGGATGCCAAGGGTCACCGGCGACGTGTAAGCGTTAGAGAGAAAGTCGCTGTTGATCGCGATGCCAGTGTTGGCGAGCGCGAACAAGGGAACGATCACGTAGCTGGCCCAGGGGTGGTAGATGCGCTGCAGCCGTTCATTTGGCGGCACCGCGGCCCGCAGCCCGCGGCGTGCCGAGCGCTCCAGCTCCGGAGTCGGCTGCTCGCGAAAGCTTCGGAAGCGATCGGTGGCGGTCTCCAGTTGGTCCCGCTCGATGGGGTAGGCCCAGACGATCAGCCCGGAGACGAGCCCGAGGACGATCGGGTCAACCCCCGACTCATACAAAGGCACCCAGGCCGCGACGCCTAGCAAGAAGTACATCGGACCGCCGCGGATCCGAAGCGAAAGGAGCACGCCGATCACGGCGAAGATGCCGATCGCGATCGCAAGCGGCACGACGTCGACCCCCTCGCTGTAGACGAAGACGATCACCGCGAGCGCGACGAAGTCGTCGAGGACGGTGATCGTCAGCAGAAAGACTCGTAGGCGGGCGGGAAAGCGGTTGCCGATCAGCCCGAGGACCCCGAGCGCGAGGGCGGTATCGGTCGAGATCGCGACGCCCCAGGCGTAGGCCGCATGCTCGCCCGCGTTGATGGCGAGGAAGATCAGCGCCGGGAGAATCATCCCGCCGAGCCCGGCGAGCACCGGCAGCATCAGCCGCCTGCGCTCGCGCAGCTCCCCGACGTCGAACTCCCGCCGAAGCTCCAGCCCGACAACGAGGAAGAAGAAGGTCATCAGCCCGTTGTTGATCCATCCGCGCAGGCTCTGCGAGATGCCCTCCTCGCCGATTCTGACCGCCAGGCGTGTGCGCCAGAGATCCTCGTAGGCGGAGTGGTCGATGTTCGCCCAGGCGAGGGCCACCACGACCGCACCGATCAAGACGATCGCGCTGCTGCTCTCGGTGCGAACGAACTCCCGCAGGGGGGTCTGCAGGTGGCGGACCCATGCGGTCCGCTCGCTGAAGCCTGAACGCGACGCCCCGTTGCTCATCAAGCGCTTCGGTCCGCAGCCGGGCTCAGCGACCGGATCAGCGGTGCTTTACGCCCTCTTCCACGAAGTTCGCGCGCCGCGGCTCGGTGACCGGCAGGTCACCCAGCGCCTCGTCGATCGCGTCGAGGATGTCCTGGGAGAGCCCCACGCCCGAGGCCTCCGCATTCGAGTAGACCTGCTCGGGCCGGGAGGCGCCGATGATCGCCGAGGCGACGTTCTCCTGGCGCAGGATCCATGCGAGCGACATCGTCGCCATGCTGAGCCCGGCGCTCTCGGCGATCGGCGCCAGCCGCTGGACCCCCTCGAGCAGATCGTCTGAGCGGTAGCGGTCCATCGCCCAGTTCATCTCGTCGCTGGCGGCGCGCGAGTCCTCGGGTGGCGGCTCGCCCGGCGTGTACTTGCCGCTCAGCACTCCCTGGGCGAGCGGCGACCAGACGATCTGCGAGATTCCGCGCTGCTCGCAGAAGGGGATCAGCTCGGCCTCGGGCGCGCGCCAGATCATGTTGTACTGCGGCTGCGAGGAGACGAACTTCTTCGCGTTCGGGACCGCGAGGCCGGCCTCGATCTGCTCGATGGTCCATTCGCTGAAGCCGATCTCACGCGCCTTGCCGGCTTCGCAGACTTCGGTGAGCGCCTCCATCGTCTCCTCGATCGGCGTCTCGGGATCGGGGCGGTGGCACTGGTAGAGGTCGACGTAGTCGGTCTGCAGGCGCTCCAGGGACGCGTCGATCTGCTTGTGAATCTGCTCGCGCGAGAGGCCGCGGTCGGTCTCCGACATCGGAAAGAAGACCTTGGTGGCGAGCACGTAGGAGCCGCGGTCGAAGTCCCTCAGCACCTCGCCCCAGACGGACTCCGCCGCGCCGCCGCCGTAGACGTTGGCGGTGTCGAAGAAGTTGATCCCGGCATCGAAAGCCGCGCGGGTGCAGGCCTCGGTGTGCTCCTGCTCCAGCCCACCGCCGTAGGTGAGCCAGGAGCCGAGCGAGATCTCCGAGACGTCGATGTCCGAATTCCCGAGCTTGCGGAACTTCACCCGGCGGACCCTACCCAACGCGGTTGGTCGGCGGTTCGCCAACGTGAGGGTGGGATGTGCCGTCAGCGGGTAGCCTGGGGTAGGCGAGTGGCACACGAGCGGCAACGCCCTTCGACCCGCATGAGGAGAGGATCAAGATGAGCAAGTACGCAGTCGTCAACCCGGCAACCGGCGAAACCGTCAAGGAGTATCCCGAGATCTCCGACGGAGACCTCTCCGCGGCGATCTCAGCCGCGGATGACGCCCACCGCAACTGGGCGCTGAAGACCTCGGTCTCCGAGCGGGCCTCGCTGATCCAGCGGGTGGCGGATCTTCACTCCGAGCGCAGGGAGACGCTGGCGGAGATCGCCGTGCGGGAGATGGGCAAGCCGATGGAGCAGGCCCTCGGCGAGGTGGACTTCTGCGTCGACATCTACGGCTACTACGCCGGGAACGCCGAGGACTTCCTCAAGGACGAGCCGATCTCGCTTCTGGCCGGGGACGGCACCGCTCTGATCCGGCGGACCTCGGTCGGCCCCCTGCTGGGAATCATGCCCTGGAACTTCCCCTATTACCAGGTGGCGCGCTTCGCGGGGCCGAACCTCGTCGTCGGCAACACGATCCTGCTCAAGCCGGCGCACCAGTGCCCGGAGTCGGCGGAGGCGATGCAGGCGATCTTCCGGGACGCCGGTCTCCCAGACGGCGCCTACCAGACGATCCTCGCCACGAACGATCAGATCGAGGAAGTGATCGCCGATCCGCGAATCCGCGGAGTCTCGCTGACCGGCTCCGAGCGGGCCGGAGCCGCGGTGGCCGAGATCGCCGGACGCCACCTGAAGAAGGTCGTCCTCGAGCTCGGCGGATCCGATCCGTTCGTCCTGCTCGGCGCCAAGGACCTCGACGAGGCGGTCGAGGCCGCGGTCGCCGGCCGACTCGACAACACCGGCCAGTCCTGCAACGCCGCGAAGCGGTTCATCGTCGCCGACGAGATCTACGACGAGTTCCTCGAGAAGTTCAAGGTGGCGATGACCGCCGCCGAGCCCGGCGACCCGACGTCCGAGGATGCCGAGATGGGCCCGCTGTCGTCAGCGAGCGCCGCGGAGACCCTGCAGGATCAGCTCGATCGGGCGGTCGCGCAGGGCGCCGAGATCGCCGCCGGCGGGGATCGGGACGGCAACTTCTTCTCGAGCACGGTGCTGGTCGGAATCGGTCCGGACAACGACGCCTACCGCGAGGAGTTCTTCGGGCCGGTTGCGAGCGTCTACCGGGTGGGCTCCGAGGAAGAGGCGATCGAGGTGGCCAACGACACGCCGTTCGGGCTCGGTTCATACGTCTTCTCCGACGATCCGGAGCAGGCGCTCCGGGTGGCGGACGGCCTCGACACCGGGATGGTCTACGTCAACGGTGTGGGCGCCGACGGTGCCGAGCTGCCCTTCGGCGGGGTGAAGCGATCGGGCTTCGGAAGGGAGCTGGGCCGCTACGGAATCGAGGAGTTCGTCAACAAGAAGCTGATCCGGGTGCTCAAGTAGCCGGGCCGGCCAGGGCCCCAAGCTCCAGCGTCTAGGCCGAGGGGTTCGGAGGCAACGCCGGCGCGGCTTCACCCCAATCTTCGGTCTGCGGAGGAAGCGACGGTGCGCCAACGGGGCCTACGTGGGGCAGCCACCCGAGCCACCCGGGCAGGTACCAGTTCCAGTCGCCAAGCAATTTCATCGACGCGGGCAGCAGCACGGCGCGCACCAGGGTGGCGTCGATCAACACCGCCACGCCCAGCCCCACGCCCAGCTCCTTGAAGAAGACCAGCGACAGGGTCGCGAATACCGCGAAGACTGCGACCATCACGACGGCGGCGCTTGTCACCACGCCGGCCGTCGTCTTGATCCCGTGCGAGACGGCCTCATCCGTGGACATGCCCCGGTCATAAGCCTCGCGGATACGGGTGAGGATGAAGACGTGGTAGTCCATCGAGAGGCCGAAGAGGACGACGAAGAGGAACAGCGGCATCCAGGAGATGATCGCGCCGGTCGAGTGGAAGCCCAGGAACGACTGGAGGTGGCCGTCCTGGAAGATCCAGACGATCACCCCGTAGGCGGCCCCCACCGACAGCAGGTTGAGGATGATCGCCTTGATCGGGATGACGATCGAGCGGAAGGTGAAGAGCAGCAAGAGGAACGCCGCCGTCAGGACGAATGCGAAGACGAGCGGGAGGTGTGACTTGGTGGTGTCCCTGAAGTCCTTCGATTCGGCCGTGAAGCCGGTCACGTCGGCGCTGACACCCGGCACGGCCCCGATCGTTGCCGGGACGATGCTGTCGCGCAGCTCGGCCAGCGCGGCATTCGACCTCGAGTCGGTGCCGTCGCCCACGATCGGGATGCTCACCTGAACGACGCTGCGGTCGGGAAAGGTGTCGAGCGTGATCGGAGACTGGAAGAGCGAGCTGGCCTTCGCCCGCGCCACCAGGGCGGCTACCCCCCGCCTGACCTGCGGCGTAGGCCCGTTCGGAGAGCTGACCACGACCACGGCGGGAATTCCACCCCCCGGGAAGACCTTCTGCATCCGGTTGTACGTCTGGATCGAGGCGACGTCCTGGGGCAGCGACTCGACGCTCTCGTTCGCGGTGTGCAGGCGGAACGCCGGCAGCGCGAGGAAGACCAGCAGGCCCGCGGACAGCACCAGGGCGATCGCCGGGTGACGGAGGACGGGGTCGAGAATCGGCGACCACACCCGGCTCTCGTCTGCTTTCCATGAATGGTGCTTGATGATCGGGACGCCGCCTTTCTCCACCCGGTCCCCCAACCAGGACAGGATCGCCGGCAGCACGGTCAGCGAGCCCACCAATGCCACGGCGACGACGAGGATGGTGCCGGTGGCAAACGACTCGAAGGTCGGCGTCCCCGCCAGATACATCCCGGCCATGGCGATCATCACCGTGAAGCCGGAGACCATCACCGCACGGCCCGAGGTCGCCGCGGCGGCGGCGAGCGCCGCCTCCTCGCTTCGGCCGTCCTCCCGCTCCTCGCGCTCGCGCCGCAGATAGAACATCGAGTAATCCACGCCCACAGCGAGGCCGATCAGCAGGATCACCTCGTTGATCGAGTTGTCGACTCCGCCGATGACGTGGCTCAGCGGGCCCATGATGCCGATCGTGGCGATGACCGCGGTGAGCGCCAGGAGCAGCGGCACTCCGGCGGCGACGAGAGCCCCGAAGGCGATCAGCAGGATGATCAGGGTGACGGGCAGCGACGTGATCAGGGCCTTGCCGAAATCGTCCTGAACGACCTTGTTGATCTGCTGCTGGGTGCTGGCGTCGCCGAACTCGCCGAGCGTGAAGCCCGAATGCGCCTGCTGCGCGGCGGCGACCGCCTGAACGGCCGGCTTGACCCGGTCCATTACCTCCGTGTCGTTGCCCGCTATCTGATAGCGGAGCAGCGCCGAGTGTCCGTCGCTCGAGATCTGGCTCGCGTTCGCCGGGGTCAGCGGACTCTCGAAATCTTGGGTGTGCGGCAACGCTGCAAGCCGCCGCTGCACATCGACGATCACGGCGCGGAACGCGGGCTGGTTCGCCGTTGCGCCCGTGCTCTGTATGAGCACCATTTCCTGGGCGTGCTCCGGCGCGGCATCCGAAATCGCCTGGTCTGCCCGCCCTGACTCTCCGACCCCGGTTTGGGTGTGCTCCAAGGTCTTGGTGCCGACGGCGCCTCCGATCATGAAGGCGATCACGACGAAGGCCAGCCATCCCCAGATCGCTGTCTTGCGATGCCGGGCGCTCCAGACTCCAGCGCGGGCGGCTATTCCGACGGGACCGCGGCCGGAGGCAAAAGGGTCGCTGCCGGCACGAGACGCTGACATCTGCCACCTCCGTGTCGCTGACTGGCTGGGCGGAGCATAACGGCCCGATTCCTTCGCGGAGGCAACTCGCAGGAGCCTGGAAGGGCGCGTCCTGAGCCTGTGGGGGCTACCCGGACAGCCCGGCGGCTTCGAGGGCCTGGTCGCGGTCCAGGTATTCCCTGATTCGCAGCACCCTGCCGTCGCAGATCTCGAAGACGTCGAAGAGCCGCTGGCTGATCTCCATTCCGCTGCGTCGACCACGGCCGTGGACCCTGATCGCGGCGAGGACATGCTCGCCACTGCCGACGATCTCGTCTATCTCGTCCCAGGCGTCCTCCCAGGCATCGAGCCATCGCTTGATCCAGCGGGTGAGCGCGTCGTGCCCGCGGATCGTGTTCGCCTCCTCCACGGGCGAGTACTCGCAGTCGTGGTGGAAGTGCTCGGTGACGTACGCCGCCGTGTCACCCCCCTGGGCGAGTCCGCTGAACGTCGCATACACCGAGTGGACGATCGCCATGCTGCGCTGCGGGATCGGCGCCTCGCCGGGTGCGTCTCGAAGGGCGGCAACGGGAGTCATTGCCGGGTCTACGAACGGACCGAGGAAAGGTTCACCGCAACGCCGGGCCCGCGGCAGATTGGCCCGACTGTCGCCTCCCCAAGGCCCTACGGGACGATGACGATCTTCCCCAGCTTCGAGCCGGCGGAGAAGCGCTCGTAGGCGCCCTCGACCTCCTCCAACGGGTAGGCGGAGGCAATCGGGACCGTCAGCGTGCCGGACTCGAACAGCGGCAGCACGGCTTGCTCGACGCCGCGCGCCGTCGCCGCCTTCTCCTCGAGGGGGCGGGCACGGAGGGTCGAGGCCCGCAGGGTTCCGCGCTTGGCCATCAGGGCAAGCAGGTTGACCTCCGCGCGGGCCCCTGCCCCGACGCCGATCACGACCACCCTGCCGCCGGTCGCGAGCGCCTGGAGGTTGCCGGGAAGGTTAGGAGCGCCGACCAGCTCGAGGATGACGTCGAAGGGGCCGGCCTCCGCGAAGCCCTCGGGATCGAGCACCGTCTCGGCCCCGAGCGCCTCGACACCCGCCCGCAGCTCGGCATCGCGGACGGTGGCGCTGACCCGGGCTCCCGCCGCGGCGCCAAGCTGGACGGCGGCGGTCCCGACGCCGCCCGCGCCGCCGTGGACGAGCAGTCGTTCCCCGAGCCCGAGCCCGGCCTGTGTGAAGAGGGCGTCGTGGGCGGTCGTGAACACCTCCGGCAGGGCTCCCGCCGCCTCCCAGTCGATGGCATCGGGAACCCGCATCGCAACCCGCTCGTGGACCACCGCGAGCTCGGCCTGGCCGCCGCCGCCGACGATCGCCATCACCCGCTCGCCGACCGAGAAACGCTCCGCGCCGTCGCCTGTGTCAACGATCTCGCCGGCGAACTCCAGCCCGGGTATCTCCGGCGGTGAGCCCGGCGGCGCCGGGTAATGCCCGGCTCGTTGCAGGAGGTCGGCCCCGTTGACGCCCGCGGCTCGGACCTCGACCAGCAGCTCGCCCGCACCGGGAACAGGATCCGGGTGCTCGGCGACCCCCACCGATCCGTTGCTGATCGTCGCGGCGAGCATCGCGCCGACTCTAGCGCCGCGGCCCGTGCCAAGCGATGAGAGGGTCGGCCGCCGCCCGCCCCCGAGCACATGCGGCGTCCGCGTGTGCTCGGGGGTAGCCGATCCGGGGGGGATGAGTTGGTCTCTTCTCAGCCTGCGTAGACGGCTTCGCTTTGCGCCGGCTTGCAGACGATCCTGTTGTGGTGCGGCCGGGGGATGATCCTCCGCTCGACGCTGAGCACGTAGTAGTAGCCACGGTCGGCGTCGGCCAGGTACTTGGTGAGGCCGGGGTTCGGGCCGGTGACGTCCTCGCTGTGCCAGGCGTAGTCCCAGTTGATCTGGTCGGTGCTGCGGAAGACGTCGATGGTGCGCTTCTCGCAGGACTTCTTCGGGGTCGAGAAGCCCCCGAAGATGAACGGGGTGACCCCGAGACTCGGCGGCTGGTACTGGAGCCACGGATCGGTCGGTGCCTTCACCGTCGCGGCACCCGCCCCGGAGGGCAGGAGCGCCATGACGACGAGACAGGCCGCGATCAGCCCGGCGAGGGCCTTCCGTGTATGACGCTTGGGCTGGGCAGATTCAGTGTTCGACTCTCTCATCGGGTGTCTCCTTTCGTTCGTTTGTCCCGATGAGCCCAGTCTCGATCCGCGTCGCGGCGCCCGGAAGAGCACCGAGGAGGGATCCTCGGCATTCCCGGGGGTCGACCCCCTCACCCCTTGAGGTGGCCGCCTCTAACCCGCCTCGACTCCGACCACGAAGTCGATCTCGGGGTCGAGGATCTGCCCGATCAGCTCGTCGTCGGGGGTGACGCCCATCTCGCGGCAGCGGTTGCGGTAGTGGCGCACCTTCTGGTCCTGGTACTTCTGGATCTCCAGCCCGGGCACCGCCTTCTGGTACTCGACCAGGCCGACGACGTTTCCCCGGTAGGCGTCGAAGACCTCGTGGACGATCGCCTCGTAGTCGGGGTTCTTCTCGATCAGGGTCCGGCAGGCGCCAGTGCCGAAGGTGATGTGGCGGCCCTCGTCGAGGAGGATCAGGCGGAACCCCTCGCGCAGGGTCGGGAAGGCGTCCCAGAGCACCGTGGTGTCGATCACGATTTCGTAGGAGGGCATCGTCAGGACCCCCTCGACAAAGGCGTTGTAGGCGGCGGAGAAGCGCACGAAGGCTGGCTCGATCTCCTCCTCGCTCCCGCCCATCGCCGCCTCCAGGAGGGCCCGGCCGTATTTCGGCAGCGCCTCGTGCAGGACGTCCCGGACTTCGAAGCGCCCGCTCGGGTCCACCGTCCCGCCGCGCACCAGGAAGTGCCTGGCGACCTCCTCCGGCTCGAGGATCCCGACCACCTCGCTATGCCAGCGCATGAAGAACTCCGCGTGCTTTGCCTCCTCCATAAGGAAGGTCGAGAGGTAGGTGACCCAGTCAAAGCGGCCGAGCGCCTGCGAGGCGGCGATCATCGGCACCAGTTCGTCGGTCACCGCCTGCTCGCCGGCGAGGAAGCGCACCGTCACTCCCAGCAGCCCGCGCTGCTGCTCCGGGGTGATCCGCTTCCAGTCCTCCGCGTCAGGGGCGAAGTCGAGATCGTCGACGTTCCAAACCCGGTTGATGGCGAACTTGTACTTGCGGTAGACGGGTCCCTTGATCATCTCCCGGGTGAAGTGAAATCGGCGGACAACCTCGGGGTCCGGGACGCCATTGACGGTCGTGGTCTGCTCGGGCATCACCCCTCCTCGGCGTCGGTCGACATGTCGATGATCACGTCTTCCAGCTCGAAGGAGCCGTGCTTCTCGGACATGTGGCGCTGCACCGCGTCGACGAGCGACTGCTCGTCTTCGGCCACGATCACCTCATCGCAGCCTGCGTCAAGGCACTCGTAGCTGCGCGCCATGCTGCTCTCAGCTTAGTTGCCGCGTGAAGCCCTCTGCCCGCTCACGTCATCAGCTCGCCGGCTCGTCCCTCTGCGACTCGGCCAGTTCGACCAGCTCCCGGCGCGACGGAGCCTCCTGCTCGCGGAACCCAGCCTTGTAGGCGTCGAAATCCCAGGTCTGGAGGAACTTCTCCGCTGCTTCACGGCCTGATTGGTAGAGCTGTTCGGCGCGCGCCCGAGAGAGGTCGAACTCGGTTGTTCGAACGCCGAGAGTCGGGACCCCGATGGTTCGGACGTAGGAGTCGTTCTCGAGGTACATCCGGTCGTGGGCTTCGAGCATCGTCTGCATCAGGGCCTTGATGAAGTCGAAAATGTCGGGGTGCGATCCATTTGCGGCTGACTCGAGCCGGTCCGCAACCGATCGCCTCGGCTCCGGCTCGACCAGCATCAAGCCGAAGGTCGGCCAGGCCGGCTCACCATGGCTATCGAACAGCCAGACGGGGAAGTTCGACAGCACGCCGCCGTCGACGATCAGGTGCTCCCCCTCGGCCTGGCCTCCGCCCAGCTCGGGCTTGGGGACCCAACGCCACGGCTCGAAGAAGACGGGGATGCTCATGCTCATCCGAACCGCCTCGGCGACCTCGAGGTCATCGGGGTCGATTCCAAACCGGGCGGCGTCTCGCGGCAAGATCAGCAGCCTGCGAGCCGTGATGTCCGAGGCGATCACCTGCAGCCGGTAGCGGTAGCGGGGATCGTCGGCGAACCGCTCGTCGATCAGGTCGCGAAACGTCGAGACGCCCCGCCGGTCGAGCAGCTTCCGCATCCATTCGAGCAGGTGCCGCCCCTCGAAGATGCCCTCGTCCTTGAGGACGCTGAGCGGCACCCCGACGACCGGCACCCTGTCTTCCCAGCCTTCGTCCTTGAAATCGTTGAAGTCGAGCCCCGCGAGGATTTCGTGGAGCTGGGCCGCGGAATAGCCCGCCGCGGTGAGCGCCGCGGCGATCGCGCCGGCCGACGTGCCTGCGAGATTCTGCGGCCGGAAGCCGCGCTCCTCGAGCACCGCCAGGGCGCCCACCAACCCGATGCCCTTGACGCCCCCACCCTCGAGGACGAGATCGACCTTGTTCGTGTCGTCGTTGCTGGGCATCGACTGATCCAGCGCCTGGCAACGAGTCTCTCGAAGCAGCTTCGAGGCTTCAAGGTCACTCGACGAAGAGCCCCCCGCCCCCGGTCGCCCGCGGCCGTCTCGACCCGGACTGCGCCGCCGGCTAGGGTTATGGGTGGCGATGGTGGAAGATTCCGGTTCGACGGTTCTGGTCACCGGCGGCTCCGGCTTCCTGGGCAGTTGGTGCGTGATCGAGCTCCTGCGCCGCGGATACGCCGTGAGGACGACGGTCCGCAGCCTCTCGCGGGAGCCGCAGGTGCGGGATGCCGTCGGCTCCGAGGTGGATGCCGGCAACCGGCTGACCGTCCTCGCCGCAGACCTGACCAGCGACGACGGGTGGCCGGAGGCGATCGAGGGCTGCGAGTACGTCCTCCACGTCGCCTCGCCGTTCCCCCCGAAGCAGCCGAAGGACCCGGACGAGCTGATCGTGCCGGCGCGCGAGGGGACCCTGCGCGTGCTGCGGGCCGGCCTCGACGCCGGGGTGAAGCGGGTTGTGGTGACCTCATCGGTGGCGGCGATCAGGCTCAGCGATGAAGCGGCCGCCAGGACGCTGACCGAGGAGGACTGGACCGACCCCGACGCCCCGGGACTCACCCCCTACGTCCGCTCGAAGACGATCGCCGAGCAGGCGGCCTGGGACCTGGTGCGCGAGCGGGGCGAGGAGGACCGCCTGGCTGTGGTCAACCCCGGCGCGATCATCGGTCCGGTGCTCAACGACGACCTCTCCTACTCCCTGCAGGCCGTGCAACGCCTCTTGAACGGCATGCCTGGGATGCCCCGCCTCGGCTTCAGCCTGGTCGACGTCCGGGACGTCGCCGATCTCGAGATCAGGGCGATGACCGCGCCCGAAGCCGGCGGCGAGCGCTTCATCGCGACCACGCAATTCATGTGGACCGCCGAGATCGGCGAGGTGCTCCGCGATCGCCTGGGGGATGCGGCCTCGAAGGTGCCCACCCGCAAGGTCCCGGACCTGCTGGTCCGCGTCATGGCGCTGTTCGACCCGGCGATCCGCTCGGTCGTCGGCGGGCTCGGGAAGCGAACCGAGCTCTCGTCGGAGAAGGCGAGAACCAGCCTCGGCTGGGCGCCCCGCCCGATCGAGGAGACGATCACGGAGACCGGCGAGAGCCTGATCCGGCACGGCGCGGCGCCGGCGGCCGCTGCCGCCTGATCTGCGCAAAAACTGGAGTTGTCACGCCCCTATCGCTCTGACCTAGGGTCGTTGTTGCAGCGAGGTGGGGTGGCACGCTGGCACAAGCACGTGCCAGCCAGGATCGAGCCGCTCGGCGACGCAGAGCGGCTCAGCGGCTGACGCTGACCAGCCGGATCTGCTCCCTGTTGCCGCGCACCGTCTGCTCCTTGACGTCACCGAGGCCGGCGACGTAGTACTTGCGCTCGGCGACGCCCGGGTCCAGCTTCGGAGCGGTCTCCACGGTGAGCAGCGTGCTCTCGAACGAGCCGTTGGGGACCGTGACCGGGCCACCCTGCCCGAGGACGCGAGCCTGATCCAGCGCGTGCCCCGGGTAGTACTCCTGGCGATAGCGCTGTCCGGGCGCCGGGGCGCCGGGCATGATGATCCCGGGCTTCGCGCCGGCCACTCCCGCCGTCCAGGAGTCGGCGGCCTTGACGAACTTGCCGCGCTGGAGCTCGCGGGTGTCCTCGCCCATGTACCAGACGTTCGAGCCCCTGTCCTGGGCGTACCAGTCGAAGGTCTTCTCGATCGCCTTGCCGCGGGAGGAGACGGTGTCGCGGACGACCGTGCACTCGACGCCGAGGATCCGCTTCTTGTGGTTGGTGACCGCCATCACGTCGGTCTGGGGGGTCCTTCCGTCCTCGGCGACCCCCCTGTAGCGGAACGTCGTCCCCGGCTTCAGCGGGAAGTACCGGTTGTCGATCACCGAGACGAAGTCCGCCGGATCGATCGCCGGGGAGTAGGCACCCCGGACCGGAGCGAGGCTCGACGGGCTCGACGACGAGCTTGGGGACGACGGGCTCGGCGAGGACGGGCCAGGCGACGTCGGCTCCGTCGCCGAGGAGCCCGTGCCCCCGGACGAACCGCATCCGTTCGCCAGGACGACAGACGCGATCAGGCTCAGCGCCAGGGCGAGGACTGTCCGGGCCCTCCAGCTCGCGGCGCTTGGCTTGGACATTCTCTTCGCTGCCATGCGAGTCGTTGTAGTCGGGCAGGATGAAGAACAGATGAGAGCGCGAGATCCGCACCGGGAATCCGCACTGCCGCTAGAATCCCGGTTGGAGGCATGGAGAGGGGAAGCTTCAGGTTGATGAATCGTCGGGGGCGTTCAGCGGCCCTCGTCATGGCCATGCTGGTCGTGTCGCTGATCGCAACGCCGGGCCTGGCAACCGCGCAGCAGCGCAAGCCGAGCCCCTACCAGATGTACGTAGCGTGCGGGCTGAGCAGCAACGCGAAGCCGGCCCATAGCTGCGCCAATGGCGCCAGGAAGGCCGCCTTCTTCCGCAGCAAGACGGCGGACGTCTTCTACAAGATCTGCGTCCGCTTCCCGGACGGAACCCGGCTCTGCGCCCATAAGCAGTTCGCCGCGGCCGGCGCCCTCAATGTGAACAGGATCTACAGCCACGTTGCCGGCAGCCACAAGGTGACCTGGTACGTCAAGGGGAAGCTGGTCGGGACGCGGTACCTGCGGGTTCGCCGCTAGCGCCGGCGACGACCTGAACCTACGCGGGCGGCGCCGAGCCGGGGGGCGCGGATGCCGGGCTCCTGGGATCGATCAAGATCTTCGCGCGCGTCGCGGCGTCGCCGAGCGCCTCGAAGGCGCTCTCGACGCCCGCCAGCCCGACCGTCCCGGTGAGGTGCGGGCTGTTGCTAAGTTCGAGCGGGATGGGAAACCTGCGACTGATCGCCTCGAGGTCCGGACCGGAGCCTGCGGCCGATGCCGGCGGAGGCAGGGAGCTGCCGGACGCTGAGGCCCTCGATGCCTACTCGAGGACCGTCGCCGAGGTCGCCGAGCAGCTCGGGCCCTCCGTCGCCCACGTCGCCTTCACGCGCCGCCGCCGGCGCGGCTCGGGGCGGGGCGGCAGCGGCAGCGCCGTGGCGATCAGCGCGGACGGGTTCATGCTCAGCGCGGCTCACGTCGTCGTCGAGAGCGACGGCCGTGGGAGCGCCGCCTTCCCCGACGGACGCGAGACCGCCCTGGAGGTGATCGGGGCGGACCCGCTCTCCGACCTCGCCGTGCTCCGCACCGAGAGCCGTGATCTGCTCCCGGCCCCGCTCGGCGAGGCCGAGAGGCTCCGTGTCGGGCAGCTCGTGGTCGCGATCGGCAGCCCGATGGGCTTCAGCGGCTCGGTGACCGCCGGGGTCGTCTCGGCGCTGGGGCGCTCGCTGCCGACCCGCTCGCGCACCGCGACCCGCCTGGTGGAGAACGTGATTCAGACCGACGCAGCTCTCAACCCGGGCAACTCCGGCGGGGCGCTCGCCGACGGCCTCGGGCGGGTGGTCGGCGTCAACACCGCGGTGGCCGGGATAGGTCTGGGGCTGGCCGTGCCGATCAACGCGACAACGCGGCGGATCGTCTCCGATCTGATGCGGGAGGGCCGGGTTCGCCGCGCTTACCTTGGGGTGACCGGCGGATCGCGACCGCTGCCGCCCCGCCAGGCCGCCGCGGCCGGGCGCCGCAGCGCCGTCGAGGTGGTCGAGGTGGTCGAGGGCAGCCCCGCCGCCGACGCAGGGCTGCGGCCCGGCGACCTGATCATCGAGGCCGACGGCGAGCCGGTCGGCGAGGTCGGCGATCTCCAGGCGCTGATGTCCGGCGAGCGGATCGGCAGGGTAGTGACCCTGCGGATCGACCGCCGGGGCCGGCTCGAGTGGGTCGAGGTCGTCCCCGCCGAGCTCGAGGACTGACTAGGTCAGCCGCTCGACGCCCTCGAAGTGCTCGGGTCGCCAGGTCGAGTGGAAGTCGGGACGGGGCACGCCGCCGAGCGCGATCAACGTCGTGCCGGGCTCCAGGGCGACGGCCGAGCGCTCGAGGGCAGGTTCGCGGACTGCCAGCACCGACAGCGCGCCGGCCTCCGCGGTCTCCTCGCCGACGGTGAAGCGGACCCGACCGCGCACGACGAGGTAAGTCTCGCGCGGCGGTCGTGGGCGGCGATCAGGCACTCCTCTCCCCGCTCGGCGACGAAGGCGTTCGCGCGAAAGGCGGTTCCAGCGCTGGCGATGGCACACTCGGTGAATCGGACAGCGGGTCGGAGCAGCTCTGGCATCGGCGACCTGCGTCGCGCTGCGGATGCGCCTCCGGCTGCCGCAGCCCGATTAGGATCCGCCTCACTCTGGAGGGGCTCGGCAGCGGTATCGGGAGCGTTCGGGTTGGCGTCGCGACTGCGATGGCGCTGATCGCACTCGCTGCGGGAGCAGCGCCGGCCGGCGCGGCGACCGTCGCCGACGCCGGGGCCCTGCGGGCTCGGGTCACCCGCGCGCCCTGGGGCCTGACCCTGGTGGGCGGGCGGGGGAGGGTGGTCCTCGCCGACGCGCACTCGACCGCGGGGCCCTCGGGGACGATCGGGTTCCGCAGCGGGGGAGCATGGCGCCACGCCACCCGGGTCCTCAGACAGCACCGCGAGGGCCGCACCTACGTCGCCGAGCTGAAGACCACCGACCCGGACGGGCGCACGATCGAGGTGCGGATCCGGGCCGCCCGGGAGGGAGTGATCGCCCTCGAGGGGTCGGTGCAGGGCGCAGGTCCCCCGGTCGAGGCGCTCGGGATCGGCTTCAATTCGCGGGCACGTGAGCGTTACCTCGGTTTCGGCGAGCGCTCCAACGCGGTAGACCAGCGGGGAGGGGAGGTGGAGACCTACGTCGCCGACGGTCCCTACCAGCAGAGCGAATACCCGCTGATGGAGGCGGTCATCCCGCAATGGGGGTTCCGACCGCGAGAGGACGCGACCTATTACCCGATTCCGTGGCTGCTCTCGAGCGCCGGCTATGGCGTCCTCGCGAAGGGCCCCGGCACCAGCTACTTCCACCTCGAACGGCGCGGCTCCTGGAGCGTCGAGGTCCTCAGCGCCCCGCCCGATGAGTCGCCACCGGTCTCGGCCCCGCCGCCCTCCCGCCTCAGCCTGCGGTTCTTCGCCGGCCCCACTCCCGCCGACGTCCTGCGGCGCTTCACCCGCGACACCGGGCGCCAGCCGGCGCCGTCGGCTCCGTGGCTCTTCGGGCCCTGGGTCCAGCCGACCGGATCCCCCGAGCAGCAGGCCGGATTGATCGACAGGCTGCAGGTGGCCGACGCGCCGCTCTCCGTCGCCCAGACCTACACCCATTACCTGCCCTGCGGCTCCCAGGTCGGCAGGCGCGATGCCGAGAGGCAGCGGGCGGGGGCGATGCACGATCGAGGGCTTGCCGTCACCACCTACCTCAACCCGATGCTCTGCACGGGCTATGAGCCCGTGTTCGGGGCGGCGGCCTCGGGCGGCGGGCTGATCGAGGACGGCCTCGGCCAGCCCTATCTGTTCCGCTACTCGACCACGACCTCGTTCGACGTCGCCGAGCTCGACTTCGGCACCCGGGCGGGGCGAGAAGCCTTCGCCTCGGTGGCCGGGGAGGCGATCGAGGACGGCTACGACGGCTGGATGGAGGACTTCGGCGAGTACACGCCGCTGGACTCGGTCGGCGCGGGGGGCACGCCCGGGACCGCCCTCCACAACCCCTATCCGCGCCAATACCACTGCGCCGCTCGCGAGGTGGGCGCTTCCGCCGGGCGGCCGATCGTCCGCTTCCAGCGCTCGGGCTGGACCGGGGCCGCGCCCTGCGCGCAGGTGGTCTGGGGAGGCGACCCAACCACCTCCTGGGGGTTCGACGGCCTGCGCTCCGCCGTGCGCCAGGCGCTCAGCATGGGGCTCTCCGGCGTCAGCCTCTGGGGCTCGGACATCGGCGGCTTCTTCGCCCTGTTCGAGAACCGGCTCAGCCCGGAGCTGCTGAGGCGCTGGGTCCAGTTCGGCGCCGTCTCGGGGGTGATGCGCACCGAGGCCGACGGCATCGACATCCCGGCCAAGCAGCGCCCGCAGGTCTGGGACCCGGACCAGCTCGCCAACTGGCGCCGCTACTCGAAGCTCCGCACCCAGCTCTACCCCTACCTCCTCGCCGCCGAGGCCACCTACCAGCGCAGCGGCATGCCGCTGATGCGCCAGCTCTCGCTCGCCTACCCCGGGGACGCGAGGGCCGTGGCCCGCGAGGACGAGTTCCTCCTCGGCCCCGACCTGCTGGCGGCGCCGGTCCTGGAGCCGGGCGCCACCGAGCGACGCCTCTACTTGCCGCAGGGGCGCTGGCTCGACTTCTGGCGCACCCTTGCCTACCGCGAGCGCGACGGCTCGCTGGGCATCCGTGGGGCGCGACTGATCCGCGGCGGGCGGGTCCTGAAGGTCCCGGCCCCGCCGGCGCGGCTGCCGCTGCTGCTGCGGGCCGGCACGGTCCTGCCGCTGCTGCCGGCCGGCATCGACACGCTCAGCGGATACGCCGACGAGGAGACCACCTCGTTGTCGGAGCGCCGCCGGCGCCTCACCCTGCTCGCCTTCCCCCGGGGAGCGAGCTCCTCCAGCTTCTTCCGGGATGGGCGAGTCCGCTCCCGCGAGGTGCAGAGCGGCTGGCTGCTCCGGCTCGCCGGAGCGACCGCACGGAGCTACCAGCTGCAGGCCTCGATGCGAACCCTTCGGCGGCCGTTCGCACCCTGCGCGGTCACCGTGGACGGTCGCCGCCTGCGCAAGCCCGCCTGGGCCTATGACCGCGCAGAAGGCGTGCTCTCGGCGGCCTTCGGCGGCCGCGACCCGGAGTTGATCGCCTGGCGAAGCTGCCGCGGTTGAGAACGCAACCTTCCGGCGTGCCTGAGCCGGCCCGAAGCTTCATCCTTGGGTCGTGACCAAGTCCCGATCCGCCAGCCTGACCAGCCTCGACGTCGCCGAGCCGCGGCTCCTGGTCGGCCTGATCCTTTTCGCGCTCGTCCTCGGCGGGCTGCTCGAGCTGCTCGCCTCCGGCGGCTGGGGGGACCTGGTCTGGGCGGCGGCCACGGCGCTGGCGCTGATCCCGCTGAGCTGGTCGGTCGCCCGCAGCCTGGCGCGCGGCGACGTCGGGGTGGACGCGATCGCGCTGGTCGCCATGGCCGGGGCGCTGGCGCTGGGCGAGTACCTGGCGGGCGCGGTGATCGCCCTGATGCTGAGCGGTGGGAACGCGCTCGAGGCAGCCGCCGGGCGCCGGGCCCGCAAAGAGTTGACGGCGCTGCTCCAGCGCGCCCCGCGGATCGCGCACCGCCGCCGTGACGGCAAGTTCGAGGAGATCCCGGTCGAGGAGGTCGGGGTCGGTGACCGCCTCCTGGTGCGGGCCGGGGAGGTGGTGCCGGTCGACGGAGCCGTGCAGAGCGAAGGCGCGGTGGTGGACGAGTCGACGCTGACCGGTGAAGCCCTGCCGGTCTCGCGCCCGCGCGGCACCACGGTCTCCAGCGGCACGGTCAACGCCGGCGAGGCCTTCGACCTGCGCGCCACCCGCACCGCCTCGGAGAGCGCCTACGCGGGGATCGTGCGCCTGGTGCGGGAGGCAGAGCACCAGCGCGCGCCCTTCGTCCGCATGGCCGACCGCTACGCGGCCGTCCTGCTGCCGGTCACGCTGGTCATCGCCGGGGGGGCCTGGGCCCTCAGCGGCGATGCGGTGCGGGCGCTGGCGGTTCTGGTCGTCGCCACTCCCTGCCCACTGATCCTGGCGGCGCCGATCGCGCTGATCTCCGGCGTCTCGCGCGCCGCCAGGCTGGGGGTGATCGTCAAGGGTGGCGGGACGATCGAGAACCTGGGTCGCGTCCGCACCGTCCTGTTCGACAAGACCGGGACCCTGACCCGCGGCCGCCCCGATATCGAGGCGGTGCGAAGCGCCGACGGGCTCTCGCCCGAGCTGCTGCTGCGGCTGGCGGCCTCGGTCGATCAGCTCTCCGCCCACGTCCTCGCCGAGGCGCTCGTCCACGGAGCCGAGGCGCGGCGGATCGAGCTGACCTTCCCCGAGGACGTGGTCGAGGACCCGGGGCAGGGGATCGAGGGCAGGGTGGACGGTCACCGGGTGGCGGTTGGCAGCGGCGATTGGCTGCGCCGCCGCGGCTACACGGGGCTCGACGGCGTTGCGCCGCTGACCGACGACTGGCTCGAGCCCGGCTGGGCCCGGGTGATGATCGGCGTCGACGGGGAGCTGGGCGGCGTCGTGCTGATGGCGGACCGGCTCCGCGAGGACGCGGGCGAGCTGACCGACGCGCTGCGCAGCGCCGGGGTCGAGCACATCGCCCTCGTCACCGGGGACCAGGCCGCCGTCGGCGAGGCGGTCGGCCGCTCGGTCGGGGTCGACCGGGTCTACTCGGAGCGCTCACCCGCGGAGAAGATCGAGGTCGTGCGCGAGGCTCGCGGCGCCCCGGGTGCCGGCGCCGTGGTCATGGTCGGCGACGGAGTCAACGACGCGCCGGCACTGGCGGTCGCCGACGTCGGCATCGCCATGGGGGGCGCCGGCGCGACCGTCTCCTCGGAGACCGCCGACGCTGTGATCGCCGTCGACCGGGTCGACCGGGTGGCCGATGCGATCGGCATCGGCAGGCGCTCGCTCGCGATCGCCCGCCAGAGCGTGCTGGCCGGGCTCGGCCTGAGCTTCGCGGCGATGGGGTTCGCGGCCTTCGGGTACATCTCGCCCGTCGCAGGCGCCCTCCTTCAGGAGGGCATCGACGTGGCCGTGATCATCAACGCCCTGCGGGCGCTGCGGGGGTAAACCCGCCGCTCCCGGGTACGGTCTCGGCATCGATGCGAGACGGGCAGAAGCGCCGTCCGGTACGGACGGGCGGGTCAGCGCGGGCGCGCTCTGGCCGCTCGCCCTGGTCGCGCTGATCGTCTTTCTGGACCTGATCGCTCACGCGGGATCGCGCTCGACCCCGGAGATCGGGGCGCTGGATGAGCCCGCCCACCTGGCGACGGGGGTGCTGGTGGTCGCGCTGCTCCTCGCCGTCCTCCCGGCGCCGCCCACCGCCGCCTTCCTGGCTGCGGCGCTGGTGGCGAGCACGGCGATCGACGTCGATCACATCCCCCAATACCTTGGCTGGCACGGGCTCACCGAGGGGGCGCCGCGCCCCTACACGCACAGCCTGATCACTCCCCTGGCGCTTCTCCTGGTGGGGCTGCTGGCGAGGGGCAGGCTCCGCGCGGTGTCGCTCGGCGCCGCGGTCGGGGTGTGCGCCCACCTGCTCCGCGACCTGGCGACGGCCAGCGGGGTGTCACTGCTTTGGCCGCTCAGCTCCGCAGGGGTGCGGGTCCCCTACTGGACCTATCTGCTCGCCCTCGTCCTGTTCGCCGCGGTCTGGATCGCGCACCGCCGCAGCAAGGCGCGGCGCCGTGGGCGGCGGCGGCTCAGAGGCCGCGGCGAGCCTGCCTGGCGAACACGCGCCAAGCCGGCTTCGGAGTCCCACCGGGCTTCACCAGGCCGAAGTAGTCCTCCTCGTCCCACGGATGGTCCTGGGAACTCTGGTACTCGTACCAGACCAGGCCCGAGACCATCCCCCGGTATCTCGAGCGCAGCAGACTGAAGACCTGGCGCACGTAGCGCGCCTGGGCCGCCCTGGTGACGCCGGTTGCGGGCGCGGGGCGCGCTCGACCAGCCGACCTCGGTGATCCAGATCCTCACCCGGCGAGCGCCGGCGGCGTCGAGCATGCGGCGGATGTCGGCGATGCGGCAGAAGTCGAGCACGGTCGCCCTCCAGTCCCTCCTCACACCGCGCGAGGGTCGAGGGCGGGAGCACTCCCGCGGCGATTCGCCGTCGGCCTGGTAGGGGTGGACGCTGACCGCGTAGGCGTAGGAGCCCAGCCTGGGGACGGCCCGCAGCATCGCGGCGAGAAAGGGCTTGCCGGGGTAGCCGGTCGCCAGCACGCGCGTGTCGGCCTCCAGCATGAAGCGCGCCCCGGGATCCGCCGGCCTCGCCGCCTTCACGACCGCCTTGAACATCCGCGCGTACCCGCCGGGGTCCGGGAACTCGCGTCCCCAGAAGCGGCGCACGTAGGGCTCGTTCCAGATGTCGTAGTAGCGGATCGGCCTGGCCGCCAGCTCGGGGTGCTCCTGCCAGAAGGCGCCGCGGTTGCCGTAGCGCTCGACCAGCTCGCGAACGAAGTCGGAGAAGTCGGCGAGCCGGCCGCTGCCTCTCACCGGGGCGTAATTCCACCGCGGCATCGCCCACCGGGGGGCGTCGCAGGGCAGGGCGATGATCCGCAGCCCGCCGCGCGCCGCCGCCGCCACCCAGCGATCCATGCTGCTCCAGTCATAGACGCCCCGGCTCGGCTCGAGGGTGCGCCAGGAGACGTCCTCCTTGACGTAGGCGACGCCGGCCGAACGCAGCCGGGAGACGACCCTGGCGAGGTCGCCGTCGCTTCGCTCGCTGAGGCGGGCCGTGATGCCCACCGGCACGTGCGGAGGTCCTGAGACCAGGGAGCCGTGCAGAGATCCTCGGCCTGCCTCCCCCCGGGCCGGGGCAAGGGAGACGGCGAGCGTCGCCACGGCAAGCAGCGAGAGCAGCCAGGTGAGATAGACAAGGCTCCTGGGGTGGCGCGGGCGCATGGATGGGTCATGGTTCGACCGGTCGCGCGCCCCGCTTGACAGCGGGCGGCGCGATTGCGCCCCGGCTCGACGGACCGCCTATGGACTATTCGTGAGGAGCGGTGATGATTCGTTGGGAGCGGCGCCGGAGCAGATCAGGTGGGATGCCCGCGCAGAAGCACGGCGGCATAGCCGGCACAGGCGCAGATGAGACCGACGAGGATCGCCCCGGCACGCAGCGCCCCGCCCGCGTCTTGATCCTGCAACGCGGTCCGGAGCCCGCGGAGGATGCCGACGGGGAGAACACGAAGAGCATGACTCCTCTCTGATGAGAGGCCCTCCTCTGTACCCACGAACCGCGAGATCAGCGCCTTGCCGCGACCTTCGTTGAAGCATTGCCGGCGAAAATAGGCAAAGCGCGTTCGCTCCGGGCTCACCCAGTGTGAGACCCGAGCCGCGGGCTCGAACCAGAGCACCCCCTCGGGCATGGCTTGTATCACCCGAATGCACAGCTCGGTTTCCTCGCAGCCATAGGGCACCCCCCCCAAACGCGCCAATACATCTCTGAAACCCCCGACTCGATCGAACGCCTCCCGCCGCAGCGACATGTTGGCCCCGATCAGGTTCCGCACCGATTCAGGGGATTCCGGCATGCCGCGGAAGCTGCAGCCGACTACCCAGTCGAACTCGGCCGGGAACCACCGCGGGCGAGCTGTAGCCCATCGGGGCTCGATCACCCCGCCGACCCCCAGGACGTCGTCTCGATAAGCGGAGATCAGCGCCGAAAGCCACCCGGGCTCAGGCACGGCATCGTCGTCGAGGAAGACGACGATGTCCTCCTCGGCCATTTCGATTCCCGTGTTGCGCGCGCTGGAGACTCCGGGTTGCGACTTGTTGGGAACGACCGAGACGCTCTCGGGGAACTGCCGCCGCGCACGTTCAAGCAGCTCCTCGTTGTGATCGATCACCAGTATGACTCGCCCCGGCGGCAGGGTCTGGGCCAGGACGGCTTCGATCCCTTCGACGAGCAGGTCCCAGCGCCGGTCGGTGTAGGCGACGACAACCACGGCCGTGGTCAGCGGTTCGGCACTGCCGGACAGCATTGAAGCGGACTCTGGCATCGGCATTAGGAGCCAGACAGGTCTCTGCGATCGGGCAGGTATTGATAGATGACGATGTTGCCGTTGTCGTAGAGCTTCTCGAAGAGTGGACTACGCGCGAACTTCTCCAGCGATTCAGCCGGGACGGGCCGCTTCCGTTCCCCTGCTCCCGACTCGTTCTCGGAGTAGTACCAACCGGTGCGCGGAAGCTGGGAAGCGATGCGGCGGTCGACGATCAAGAACCTGACCTTGTGGGTATCGAGCTCGGCGATCACCCTCGGCGTGATCTTGTGTGGGAAGAAGACCAGCCATGGCTGGGTCCCGCTGTTTTGCCCCGAAAGCGCGTTCTGTTCGCCGTAGGAGCCGAACGTCGCAAACGCCGTACGGTCGCCGAGAACGGCGTTGTTGGGGCCAAAGCGATCGAGCAGCCAGTTCGACGCGTTCAAGACGTCGCCGGTTATCGAGCGGGGGTCGGCGGTTGGCTCGTACGACCCAGGCAGGCCCTGCTCGAGGCTGAGACGGCTGACTACTCCGCCTAGGAAGATCACGAACATCGCCGCTGTTGCCAGCACCTTGGCCCGCATCCGGGTGGAACGCAGCAGCTCGGCAAGCGCCACGGCCACGAGCGGGGCGACTCCGAGGAAGGCGAATTCCCAGACACGTGTGACGGCGCTGTTCGCAACCACGAACGCAACCGGAAGCGAGAGAAAATACAGCGCGCCGACGATCATCAGCGGTGTTGTCAGGTGTTCGCGCCGGGTCGCCTTGCCGCGGATGAGGAGGAGGACCGCGAACGCGAAGGCGCCGGCCAGCAGGAGCACCGCCAGGTAGCTGCCGTACTTCTCGTAGAACGGCTCGGTCGAGCGGTAGAAGAGCTGCCGATGCTGGGTGTTTCCAGTGGCGAAGTTGCCGACCGCGTCGCCCGTCTCGCTGAAGGTCGGCCCGACGTAGGTGAGCGTGTAAGGCGCCACGAAGATCAACCAGACGCCGACCACGGCGGCGGTCGCGGATCCCAAGGCGACGAGTCGTTTGGAGAAGCTCCAGGCCCAGCCCCGTTCCCAGGCGGCCCCGGCTCCGAGCAGCAGGAGCAGGCCGGCGAGCACCCAGGCGGTGGCGTGGTGAGAGAGCATTACCGCGAGGCAGAGCGCGAAGGCGACCCCGAGGAGGCCGTAGGCGGTGCGCCGGGACATTCGCTCGGAGAGCACTGCCGCCGTGATCGCCGACGCTGCCAGCGGCAGGGCGAAGGACTCGTATGCGAAGTACGAGTCGAAGAAGACGAAGGCCGGGTTGGCGGCGTAGATCATCACCGAGAGAAGGGCTACCCGTGGCGAGTCGGCGACCCGCTCGTAGAACAGGAACAGGGCCCCGGCGAGGAGCGCATGCAGGCCGCCGATCAGGATGTTGCCGGCGACGAACTCCGAGAGGCCTGTGGCCGAGGTCAGTACCCCGGCGGCGGACTCGAGGCCTGGGTAGAACTCGACCGCCTTGTTGATCGGGTTCTCGACGAAGAGGCCGCCGCCCTCGCTGAGGTGCCGCAGCGTCCAGACGTGGGCGAGCTCGTCGAAGAAGTTGAAGAACAGCGGGCTGTGCAGGAGCTTGGGAAGGAACAGCAGCAGGCCCACCGAGAGCGATGCCGCGAAGCCCGAGATACGGCTCGGCCCGGCCACGACGAGCCCGATGACGGTGATCACCATCACCGCCGACGCCAGCCAGAAGAGGACGTGGACGCCGCTGGCGTCGGAGGAGAACGCCTTCAGGTAGGTCACCGCGTAGAGCGTGGCCGAGAGCAGCAGCCCTGCGGGCCACCACTGTTTGAAGTGGCGGGCCGCGCCCAGCCCTCCTGGCGCTGCAGCGTCCAGGGGATCACCGCCGTGGGAGGCTCGATGCGGGTGGTCACTTCGGTCACGCCGGTTGTTGCCCTGCCGTTTCCTTCTCGAGCCGCTGCCGCGCGAACGCGTACAGCAGGCAGTTGGACACAGTTATCGTCGCCGCGGTCACGACCGCTGCTCCGTCGATCCCAAAATTGGGTACCAAAGCCAGCAGCAGAGCGATCTGCGCCACGGCCGAAAAACCGTACACCCTTGCAACCGTCGCCTGGGATCCTGTGAGGAGAAGCAAGTATCCGGCCGGACCGGTTATCGCATTTACAAACTGGCCGACCACCAGGATGCGAACCACGGTCGAGGCGCTCTCGAAGCCCGAGCCGAAGGCGCCGAGGACGATCTGGGGCCAGGCGAAGAGCACCGCGGCGATCGCCAGGGAGGGCCACAGCAGAAGGCGGGTCCCCGAGCGCATCGCATCGCGCAGGCCGGCGACGTCCCCGGCCGCGTGGTGGCGGACGAACACCGGGGCGAGCACCGCGCTGACCGCGGTCAACACGAAGGAGACCAGGAAGGCCGTCTTGCTGCCGGCGGCGTAAACGCCGACGTCCGAGGAGCTCTTGAGGATCCCCACGACCAGGAGGTCCGACTGATTGATCGAGAGGGTGAACATCGTTACCAGCCAGAGCGGGGCCGAGAGTGTCAGCCAGGCGTGCATCTCGTAGGAAGAACGCATTCCGGGCGCAAAAGCGCGCGGCACGGCGCGGCGCAGGGCGAAGGGCTGCACGGCCAGCGCCAACAGGAATCCGGCCGCAGTTGCCAGCAGCATCTGCTCTGCCGACAGATCTCCCACGCCGGCCGGTAGCACGGCGGCAACGACGACGATCGCGACCATCGGCAGGAGGTCGCCGATCCCGTAGGCGAGGACGACCCTGTGGGTCCCCCTCGTCGCCTCGCGCAGGACAGTGACGAGCCCGACCACCCCGATCAGGGCCATGCCGATGATCAGCGAGGGTTGCGAGGATCCGGTGCTCAGGGCGAGGACGATGCCGATCGCCACCGCCGAGAAGGCGACGGAGCTGATCACCGTGACCTCGCAGCTGCGCCGGATCAGCCCCCGCAGCAGTCCCCAGCGTTCCTCGTGGATGTAGAGGGGGACGAACCGTAGGACGCTCAGGGTCAGCCCGAGCGTCGCCGGGATGATCAGCAGCTGTGTCCACCCGAAGGCGAAGGAGTACATGCCGTAGTCCACGGTGCCGCCGCGGCGGGCAAAGATGATCTGCACCAGGTAGCGGGCGATGCCGGTCGCCACCTGGACCGCGAGCACGACCCCCGCAGTTCGCGCCAGGGCGGAGACGGGCAGGGCGCGGCGGACATCGGACAGCCGGTTTTGCAGCCTCTCGCGGATTACGCCGGCGCGGCCGGCGCCACCGGGACCATTTCGGGTCATCAGCTCGCGGCGAGCGGGGTGCGGTCGGGGATGACGCGGTACCCGTAGCGGAGCAGCAGCGGCGCCGAAAGCGCGGTGACCGCGGTCAGGTCGCGGCCGCTCATCGCCGACATCCATTCGACGTCCGGCTTCACCTCGAGCGGCCCCGCGGACAGCCGCATCGGATTACCGGAGACCATGTGGTGAAGGTCCCCGCGCCCACCGGACCCGTTCGCTGCGCTTGCTCCCGCGTGCTCGCCGAGCACCTCCGAGACGGCCGCGTCGGGGTCCGCGGTGAGGTCCTCGTAACGGAGCCGCACGTAGCGGCTCGAAAAGCGGCGCAGCGCCTCCGCGGAGACGTTTCGGGCGCTCCACCCGGCGGCCGCTCCGGCCGGGCGGATCACCGGCATGTATTCCTCGCGGTCGACGATCTCGGGCCGCCGCCGCTTGCGCTGCCAGGAGAAGGCGACGGCGCGGCTGTCGCGGACCAGATGGATGATTTCGACCTCGATGCCCTCGATCGTCGAGAGAAGCAGGCCGTAGGTGGAGTCCTTGGAGGAATCGACGATCGCCGGGGCGCCGGAAACCTCGCGCATCGCCCGGTAGAGGCGCAGCAACGTCCGGTCGAGGCTGCCCTCGCCGGCCGGTCCGAGGACCCGGCGCGCGACCTCGCCCCAGCGGGCACGGCGGCCATCGAGGGCGCCGATCGCGGAGGCCACCGACGCCGCATCGACACCCCCGGGCCCCCCGAAGGCCGTCTCGATCACGCGAGTCCAGAAGGGGCAGGCGGAAAAGGGCCGGCCGCAGCCGCAAAGCTCGTCGCCGAGCAGGCCGCGCTCCCAGACGCGGCGAACCTCGCCGGCCGAGAGGAGCCCGCCGTTTGCAGCGATAAGGCGATCGAGCAGCGTGCTGCCGCTGCGAGGGAAGCCGACGATGTAGAGAATCTTCACGGGGGCTTGCAAGCTGGGTTCCCGGCCGAGATCGGCAGCCGGGCGACGATAGCATCGTCCATATTCACGCAAACGAGGCATCCGAAACCGCCCCCACAGGGGGTCATTCGGGCGGCCGGGCACGGCGATCGGGGGGATCGGCAGGCCGCGGCTACCCGCTGCTGTACTCCTTGCTGCTGATCTGCGGCTGGGTTGCTGCGGCAATCGTCGCCGTCGCACCCTGGACACCGCTGCGGGCAGCAGCGGGTCTGCCGCTGGTCGCGGTCATCCCCGGGGCGCTGGCCAGCTATGCCGCACTGCCACCGGCGTCCCGAATCGACGGTCGGTTGCGCGTGGTCCTGGCGGTCTCCCTCTCCGTCACGATCGCCCTCTTCCTGGGCCTGGCGTTGGCGCTGATCAGTGACCACATCTCACACGTCGCCGTCGGGGTCGGCCTGGGGGTGGCGCTTACCGTCGCGGCCGCGATCGCCTTCGCGCGCGATGACGGCAGTGTCGAGCTCTCGCTGCCGCGACCGCCGAGCACCGCTCCGGTCGTGGTGATCGTCACCGGGATCCTGGCGCTGGTGGCGGTCGGTTCGCTTGTGGCCGCGCTCAACGTGGACTCGCTCCCGACGGAATTCACCGCGGTCTCCCTGACCCGCGCACAGGACGGGGTGCGGCTCTCGATCTCGAGCCACGAGAACCGCTCGATGCGGTTCCGCTATGTGGTCAGCGACGGCGCCGGCGTGCGCCTCTATTCGGGGGCTATCCGGTTGGACGCCGACGAGGACCGCGATCTGCTGCTGCCGGTTGCACCGGGGACGGGCCTGGTCCGCGCTCAGCTCTTCAAGGGCGCGAGCGCCACCCCCTACCGCTCGGTCGAGCTGCGGGGCTGAGCAGGAGCCGAGATGACCTCGGCAACCGCCCCGTAGATGTCGGTGACCGGGAACGGATCCGGCAGCTCGCCCTGGAGCCGGCTGCCGCGGTAGAAGAAGACGCCGTCAGTCGAGGGTGCCTCGGGCAGGTAGCCGTGCATGGCCCGCTCGGGGTAGCGGCGCTGCTTCAGCACCCCGGGGACGAAGTAGTTGGGATGGAAGACGACTCCCTCGTCAGCGACCAGGACCTCCTCCCCGTAGGTGGAGCGGTCGGCGAAGTCGATCCCGTAGCGGCGCAGGTCCTCCTCGCTGAGCAGGCGTCCCGGCACGCCCTCAAGCGCCGCCAGCACCGCATCGCGCTTCTCGGCGCTCGGAAACCAGAAGCGGGCGAAGGTGCTGTCCATGAAGACCACGTAGTCGTGGCCCAGCCGGAAGCCCTCCAGGCGCGAGAAGAGGTCGAAGGTGCTCTTGACGTCGGTCATCCCGTGATCTGAGAAGAGCATCATCTCGACCTCCCCCGAGCGCGCAGCCGCCAGCTCCCATGCCTGCCCGAGGAAGCGCTCAATCTCGTCGATCTGGCCGCTCAGCGCCTCGGCCGAGGCCCCCGCCACGTGTCCGCCGCTGTCGAGCGCCGGGTCGTACAAGAAGAAGACGTCGACCTCGTCGATCCGCTGGCTCAGGTAGCGGAGCTGCTCCTCGGCCCGCAGGCCGCCCTTGATGTAGCGGAACTCGTGGCGCAGGCCCCGCTCGCGGAACAGGTCCGCCAGGGTGGGGACGGGGAGATCGAGCGGCGGGAACTCGTCGTAGCGGATCTCATGGCGTGAGAACAGGTTGCTGATCTCCAGCGGAAGGCGCAGCCGGTGCTCGGCCGAGTAGCCGAGCTTGCGGGTGATCCGGAACCAGACCAGGCGCCAGAGGTCGATCAGCGGCCGCAGCGGCGCGGCGCGGGGGCGGGAGAAGAAGCGCTGGGTCGCGGAGCGCCGGCGGGGGTCGAGGTAGTACTCGGTCCAGATGCCGGTCTCGCGCGGGAGATGGCCGGTGACGATCGCCGGCATCACGGTCGAGCTGTAGCCGAGCAGGGTCCGCAGCGGGCGCCGCGCCTCCCAGAAGCCGGGCATGAAGCTTCGCTGGCCGACGTACTGCCAGGCGAAGCCGTCGGCGAAGTAGAGGATCAGCTTCATCTCTCGTTCCTTGTCGTTCGAAGTATCTGCGGGCAGCGGAGCCAGAGCCGGACGAGCTCCGCCGCTCGAGCGGGGGAGTCGCTGCCGCGGAGCGACGCGACCGCGGCCCGCCACAGTCTGACGATCGGGTCCTGGGTTGGCGCGTGCAGACCGTCCCTGGCGCCGAGCAGGCCGAGGGCCGCCCAGTAGGCGCGGTGGGAGAGGTGGCGCTCGGCCAGCGCCATCTCGTCGAGCTGGCGGGCGAGGTCCCCCGGCCTGGCGCTGTGCCTGCGCATCGCGTGCTCGAGCTCGCAGAGGAGGTCGCCGAGGGCAACGTCCGCCTCCGGGCCGGCGATCTCCGCGCCGGTTCGCCGGGAGTCGGCGGCCTCGAGGTAGCGCTCGCTCGCGCCGGCGACCGGCGAGTCCAGGGGCAGCCGGCGGATCTCGGTGGCGCGATCGCGGAAGCTGGGCCTGTAGCGGCCCTCGAGCACGAGC
Organism: uncultured Actinomycetes bacterium; assembly: GCA_963725315.1. Lineage (GTDB taxonomy): Bacteria > Actinomycetota > Thermoleophilia > Solirubrobacterales > 70-9 > JBBRHQ01. Next base: position 194,240 of record CAVRYA010000009.1, read on the forward strand.
TGCGCTTCCCCGATCGCCTCGTAGCTCTTTCGCACCGCGTCCTCGGCGGCGATCGACCCGGCCCGATGCTTGAGGTGCTCGAAGAGCCGGTTGGCGAGGAGGCGGACCGCCTCCCAGGACGGGATGTCCTCGGCGCGGTCCAGGGCGATCCTCCCAAGCACCTCCGCGTCGCCGTCCACGACGACCCCGGCCCGGCCGGCCTCGTAGTTGGTCAGGGTCGCATAGCGCAGGGTCCCGACCGGGACCCGGCCGCCCTCGATGCCGCGGGCGGCGTGGCGGGCGATGACTCGCTCCACGGCCCGGGTGCGATCGAGGCGATACGAGGGGGAGTGCGCGATCACCATCACGTCGATGTCCGAGAGGAGCCGGCCCTCGCGCCAGCGCTCCTCCCCGCGGGCCGCGGAGCCCGTGACGAGGACCGCGAGCACGTCCCGGCGACAGGGTTCCCGCCGCAGCTCCGCGACGAAGTCCTTCACCCGCAACCGGACCTCTGGATGCATCAGGCCGGCTCCCGGCCGGATTTGGCCAGCTCGGCGTAGATCTCCTCCAGCTCGGGCAGGACGACGTCGGAGGAGAAGCGCTCGACCGCCCGGAGCGCCCCCCGCCCGAGCCGCAGCCGAAGCTCGCCGTCCTCGACCAGGCTCTCCATCGCGTTCAACAGCGCCGCCGAGCTCCTGGGCTCGACCAGCAGACCGCTGACCCCGTGCTCGACGATGTCGGTCAAGCCGCCGGTGGCCGAGGCGATCACGGGCGTGCCATGCGCCATCGCCTCCAGCGCGACGGTCGGGCAGGGATCGGGCCAGACCGAGGGGACGACCAGGAAGAGGGCGTCGCGGTACAGCCCCGCCAGCTCTGCCTCGTCGCGCCGGCCCAGGTCGCTGATGCCGGGCTCTGTCAGGGTCCCGTCGCCACCGGCCAGCCTCAGCGCGAGGCCCTTGCCGCGCAGACCGCGGAAGGCCTCCAGAAGCACCTGGCGCCCCTTGTGGGGCTCGGCAGGGCCGACGAAGAGGATCGAGGCGGGCTCTCCGCCAGGTGGTTGCTGCGGCGGGGCGGATTCGCTCGCCGGGGGGATATCGACGAAGTTGGGGACCACCCGCAGGGCTCCGGGGTCGAGGCCGGCGCCTGCGACCCGGTGCAGGACGTGGCTGGAGACGGCGAGCATCAGCCTCACCCTCTGTCCCAGCCAGGGCACGCCGCGCTCCAGGGCAAGCGCCAGGCCGGCTCGCTTTGGCAGGGCGAGATCGTCGCAGTGCAGGCAGGCGGCGCCGCGGCCGGGGACGCACTCGGAGTCGAAGCGCAAGAGCGACTTCTTCGGGCAGACGAGGCCGTAGTCGTGCAGGGTGCAGACGAGGTTCCGCGACCAGGCGCCCGATGACCCGGCGACCGAAAAGGCGCACCAGCCGTGGGCATGGACGACATCGGGGGCGAAGGCCTCGGCGACTGCCTCCAGCCCACGCCTGAAGTCGCTGTCCGGCCACGGCGGGTGGAAAGGCGGGGACCCCGGCTCATAGACACCCGGGAGGCGGGAGAACGAGGAGCCGACCCGAGTCGCCTTGAGGCCCTCCTCGCCGAGATCGGAGCCCTCTGCCCCGGCCGCGACGACGCGGACCTGATGCCCGCGGGAGGCCAGGTGGCGGCTGAGGCGCCGGACGTGAGTGGCGAGGCCCCCGGCGTCCGGCGGGTAGTGGTCGCAGACCTGCAGGATGCGCATCGGCCGGGGGGTCAGGAGAGGGCCTCACGGTAGATCGCCGTGGTCGAGTCGAGGACGTTCCCCCAGGTCGGGATCGATCCCCCGGGGGGATCGCTCTCGGCCGCGGCGCGGATCGCCGCCGCCAGGCCCGGGGGGTCGGCCGAGAGCGGCACCAGACTGAGGCGCTCGCCGGCGAAGCGGGCCGTGCCGCGATGGGCCGGGATGTCGCTCGCCACCACCCTGGCGCCCCCGGAGAGGGCCTCCAGCGGCGTCACCGGCATCGCCTCGATCTCCGATGTCGTCACGTAGACGTCCGCGGTGCGAAACCAGCGGTAGAGCTGATCGACCTCGACGCGGCCCAGGAACTCGACCCGCCGCTCGAGGCCGAGCTCGCGGACGAGGTCCTCCAGCTCGATCCGGGCCGGCCCGTCCCCGGTGATCCGCAGCACGAAGCGCGGCTCGAGGTGGGCGAGGGCCCGGATCGTCCGGTCCAGGCGCTTGTAGGTGTCGAGGCGCCCGGCGCAGAGCACGACGGTCGAGTCGCCGTGCTCGAACGGCGTGGCTGCCGAGATGCGCTCGGCGTCGACGCCGTTGGGCACGACCACCGTCTTCGCGGCCGAGCCCGGGAAGTGATCGGCGAGCAGCCGCGCCTCGGCCGGGGCGACGGCGATCACCTTCACGGACCGATCGAGGATGCGCGACCCCAACAGCCGATATGGGCGGTGGAGCGCGTTGCGGAAGGCCGAGTCGCTGCGGCCGTGGTAGTGGGGGGTGAAGACGAGTGGCGCCCCCCTCACCAGCGTCGCCATCAGGGCCGGGAGCGCGTGGTAGTTGTGGGCGTGGATCAGGTCGTACCCGGCTCCCTGCCGGCGCAGGAAGCGGGCCAGGCCCGGGGAGAAGGGGTAGTGGTCGCTGTGCGCGATCACCCCGAAGCGCCTGACCAGGACGCCGTCGAGGGTCTCGCTCCACGGCAGCCCGCGGTCGGAGGTCTGGGTTATCACCTCGACCGCCTCGCCCGCCGCGGCGAGCCGGGTCGCGAGCTGCTCGACGTGCGTCTCGACCCCGCCGATCGCGGGTCGGTAGAGGGGAGCGACGATCGCGATCCGCATGCGATGGCCGCTAGGAGACTTCGACCCCGGTGGCGAGCGGCCTCCGGGCGGCCGCGCGCAGCCCCGTCTCGAGCGAGGTGCGCGGCTCCCACCCGAGCTGCTCTCTGGCCCAGGAGCAGTCGGCGGCGAGGCGCGGCCGGTCCGAGCGCCTCAGCCGTGATTCGTCGGTGCGGACGGTGAGCTCGCGCCCGAGCAGCGCGGCGACCGAGTCGACCAGCTCCCTCGCGTCGTAGTCCCGGCTGCCGCCGATGTTGGCGATCAGCTGCGGGGAGCCGAGCGCCCGAGCGCCCAGCGATGCCAGCCCCTCGGAGGCATCGTCCACGAAGAGGTAGCTGCGCCGGGTCGAGAGGTTGCCGAGTTGCAGCTCCGCGCCGAGCTCGGCCTGTCGCAGGATGGTCGGGATCAGGTGCGGGTTCGTCTCGCCCGGGCCGTAGACGTTGAACAGCCGGGCGATCGCGGTGTGGACGCCGGTTCGAAGCCCGAATAGCCCGGCGAGCTGCTCGGCCCACAGCTTGGTGTGGCCGTAGACGTCGGTCGGGCCGAGCTCGCCGCCCTCGCGGTGGGGGTCGGGGCCGGGCGCGTAGACGGCGGCGCTGGATGCGAGGACCACCGCCCCGGCCCCTGCCTGGGCGCTGGCGTCGAGGACGCGCTGGGTCCCCTCGACGTTGACCGCGACCGCCCTGGCGGGATCCGCCTCGCAGGCGGGAATGAAGTGGATCGCGGCCAAGTGGAAGACGACCTCGGGCCGGATCGCGGCGAACACCTCGCCGAGGTCCGGGTCGAGGACGTCGGCGACGAGGACGCGGACGTCCGCCCCCACCGCCGTCTCGGAGCCGAGGCTGAGGTCGTCGAGCGAGATCACCTCATCGCCGGCCTCCGAGAGCCGCCGGCAGAGGCCGGCGCCGATGAACCCGCAACCCCCTGTGACCAGCGCGCGCATCAGGGTCGGCCGGGGCGAGCGAGCGCTGTGTGCAGAGTGGCGCCCATCAGACGAGGGTCCTCCAGTCGGTCGGCCCCGACCGGGCCCACTCCAACGCCTGGGCGGCGAACATCGTGGTCCAGGCGTTGTGGTGCACGGGCTCGGAGCCGGGTTGGTAGACGACCGCCGCCCCGCCCGGCGCGGGGCGGGCAAGCGCGGCCAGCCTGCCAATCGCGTCCTCGAGGCGCGGCGGAGGCGATGGCAGAGTCGCCGCCATCCGCAGCGCCTGGGCCGAGACGTCGCACTGCTCGACCTGACCGCCCCCCTCGGGCGAACCGACCGAGCGCGGGAAGCCCCCGGAAGGAAGCTGGCGCTCCCAGGCCCAGCCGGTTGCCAAGTGGGCCCGCTCGGCCACTGCGGGATCGCCCTGCGAGGTGGCCCAGATCCACAGGCCCTCGGCCGCGTAGAGGTGAGCGTGCAGCATCACCCCGTCGCTGTCGGGCTGGGTGCGGAACGATCCGTCGCGCTCCTGGAGGGCGCAGGTGCGCTCGATCAGCCGGGAGGCCGCCTCGCGACCCTCGGGGAAGCCGGCCTCCGCCGCCGCCAGCAGGCACTGGACCGCCTTGACGAGGTGGGGCCGGCCCTCGGCCGACCAGCCGCCCCGGGAGGTCTGCCCGTCCTCGCCGAGGATCGGGCCCAGTCCCTGCGGCCGGACCGTCTCGCGGGCCAGCATCGCGGCCAGCCCGAGCCCGGACTCGAGGTGGCGGGCGCTCTCCTGGCCGCGCCCGAAGGAGATCAGGCCGGCGGAGATCATCGCCAGGTCGAAGCTGTAGGTGAGGTCGCCGTCCCACCCGGCGCGGGCCCCCAGCTCGCCCCGGCCGAGTCGGTCCGATAGCCAATCGGCGGCGGCCAGCGCTCGCTGCAGCTCCTCGGGCTCGGGGTCCGGGCGTCCCGCGAGATAGGTGAGGGCGTAACCGGTGATCTCGGGGTACTCGAACGACCCGACCCCGGTTTGCTCGTCGATCCAGGCGTAGAAGGCCCCCGAGGGCGCCTGGATCGGTCCCGACCCGAGCCAGCCGCGAAGCTCTGCGGGCCCGGCGGCCTCACCTTCGACCGAGTTCGGGGGCTCGCCCCTTACCTGCCTCACCTGTCTCGTTGCACCCTGCCCCGTCAGGGCGAGGACCTGTCGGGCGCCGGCACATCATCGCGGTTGGTGCTTCGGAACCGCCGCGTCAAGAGGTCCATCCCGAGTGAGGCCGACATCGACTCCATATGGACCACTTCCCGGTCAGGCGGCAGCGGGGAGTGGTCGACGAGGGCGGCGGCAATCCGGGGGGCCGCCTTCCCGTCACCGTAGATCGAGTCGGCCGAGGCCATCATCTGGTAGGACCCTTCGCTGGCCAGCAGGGCGTCGATCGAGTTGAACACGCTCTCCCTCTCGGTGCCGATCAGACGGGCGATTCCCGCGTGCACCCCCTCCGGGCGCTCAGTCCACTCGCGCATCACCAGCACCGGCTTGCCGAGGCCCGCAGCCTCCTCCTGGAGGCCGCCGGAGTCGGTGACGACGAAATGGCTCTTGTTGAGGATCCAGACGAGTGAGGGGTAGTCCAGCGGCGGCAGCAGGCTGACGTTCGGCAGGCCCGAGAGGGTCCGGAAGAAGGGGGTGCGAGCCCGCGGGTTGAGATGGACAGGGCAGGCGAAGTGGGTGTCGGGGTGCTGCTCGGCTGCCTCCCTGAGCCCCTCGCACACCTCGTCCATCGGGGCGCCGAGGTTCTCTCGGCGGTGGGCCGTGACGAGCACCAGGCGCTCGCCGTTGGGTGCGAGGTGCGCCAGCCCCGCCGCGTGATGATCGAAGGGGATCTTCGCCATCTGGTGGAGCGCGTCGATCACCGTGTTGCCGGTGACGACGACCGCCTCCGCGGAGATCCCCTCGCGACGGAGGTTCTCCGCCGCCCACTCGGTCGGCGCGAAGTGGATCTCGGAGACCGCCGCGGCTATGCGGCGGTTGCCCTCCTCGGGGAACGGCGAGTGGATCTGCTGCGTCCGAAGGCCGGCCTCGACGTGACCGAGGCGAACTCCCTCGTGGAAGGCGGCCAGGCTCGCCGACATCGAGGTCGTGGTGTCGCCCTGGACCAGGACCCACTCCGGGCGCTCCTGCTGGATCACTCCCTCGATGCCCTTCATAACCGAGCGGGCGATCCCGGTCAGCGACTGCCCGTGGACCATGATGTCGAGGTCGTAGTCGGGCTTCAGCCGGAAGGTCATCATCACCTGGTCGAGCAGCTCGCGGTGCTGGGCGGTGGCGCAGAGGCGCACCTCGAACTCGGGCCGCTGCTCGAGGGCGCGGACCACGGGCGCCATCTTGATCGCGCCCGGCCGGGTCCCGACGACCACCAGGACCTTGCGCTTCTGCCCCGGCTGGGTGCCGTGCCCGTTCCGGTTCCCGTTCATCGCGGCGCCGTTGCCGTCGATCGCCATCAGCGGCCCGTCCTTCCCTCGCGCCGGCCGGTGCGCCACTCGCTGGCGATCGTGCGCAGCACGCGCCATCCATCGGGAAAGGTCACCAGCCGCCCCTCCCCGTGGATCCGCTCCGCCTCGAAGCTCGGCACCTCGGCGATCCGCAGTCCCTCTCGCACCGCCCTGATGTTTAGCATCGCCTCGACTTCGAAGCCATCGGCGTCGATCTGGAGCCTCGGCACGACCCGCGCCCAGAAGCCGTTGTAGCCGTAGCAGAGGTCGGTGAACCGGGCCCCGAACAGGATCCGGACCATCCACACGAATACCCGGTTGCCGGCCTTGCGCAGCCCCGTCATGTCGGACGTCCCGCCACCCGGGATGAAGCGCGAGCCCTTGGCGTAGTCGGCGCCGGCGAGCAGGGTGCCGACGAAGGCGTGGATCTCGACCGGGTCCTCCGAGCCGTCGGCGTCGACCTGGACGATGATCTCACCGGTCGCCGCTTCCCATCCCGCCCGAAGTGCGTTGCCCTTCCCGGGTTCGCGGCGATTGGGGACGATGCGGACGCCCGGTCGCAGCGCCTGGGCGACGGCGACGGTCTCGTCGGTGGAGTGGTCGTCGACGACGATCACCTCGTCCACCCAGGCCGGGACCCTGGGCAGGACGTGGGGGAGGTTCTCGGCCTCGTTCAGAGCAGGGATGATCACGCTGACCGCCGGGGCGCCCATCGGCCGAGCGCCCGCCTCGGACTCCCCGTCGCCGGCGACGACGGTCAGGCCGGCAGCGGCGTTCGCGGCGGCTTCGCTGCTCTTGGGGAATGGAAACGCTTCTGCCATGGGAAGTCTCCTGCCGAGGTCGTCGGCTGGTGGTGCCCGCCGTTCCCGGCGGCCGTCCTCCTCAGTCCTCTGCGGGTCTCAGTTGTACAACGATCCGAAGCCGCAATTCCTAACGGCACCCTAGCTGACCCGAAGCTGACTGGCTACTGAGTTTCGGCTACTGCGGGTCCGACTGGTCGTGCGCACCCGGTACCCCTGAGCCGGAAGCATAAACCGCGCTTAACGCTCGCGCGAACGCCGAGGTTCCTTTTTGGCCCACCTGGGTAGCATGTGGGCGAATGTTCTTGGCAGGAGGGAAATCGGGCCGCTCCGGGCCCGCGCGCAGACGCAATCCCAGGCTTCTCGGGCTGGGCGTCGTCGCTCTGCCTGCTCGCGTCGGCGTCGGGGGAGCCGCGATCGCGCCAGAGCGCGGTTTCGCCGGGCCGCACCACAAGCAGCACAAGCACCGCCCCAAGAAGCACGAAGCTCCCCTCCCGCTTCTTCGGGATCAGCCCGAACAGCGGCATTCCCTCCTCCGCCGCGTTCGACCGGATGGAGCAGGGAGGCATCCGCTCCTACCGGATACCGCTGGGCTTGAGCTCGGTGTGGCCGCGGTTCGGTGACCCGCTCAACTGGAGCTTCTTCGACTACCAGGTCGCGCTCGCCGCGCAGCACAAGATGAGCGTCCTTCCGATCATCTACTCGACGCCTTCCTGGCTGGCGGGGGATGCCAAGACGATGCCGATCCACACGGCGCCGCAGCGGGCAACCTGGTCGGCCTTCCTTCGCGAGGCGGTGAAACGGTACGGGCCGCACGGGGGGTTCTGGAAGCTCCATCCGACTCTGCCATACGTGCCGATCCGGGCCTGGCAGATCTGGAACGAGGAAAACTCCATCTGGTTCACCGAGCCCGTCTCCGTGCCTGACTATGCAAGTCTTCTGAAGCTCTCGAGCAAGGCAATCAGGGCGGCCGATCCTGGCGCGACCGTGGTCGCCGGCGGGCTCTTTGGCAAGCGGTGGCTGCCCAAGACCCTCTCCGCCGTCAGCTTCCTCAAGCGTCTCTACAAGGTCAAAGGCATCAAGTCCAGCTTCGACGTGGTTGCCCTGCATCCCTACGCATACAACTTCCAGGACTTGCGAACTCTGGTCGTCGGGATCCGCTCAATCATGAAGAAGGCTCGGGATGGGCGCACTCCGCTGTGGTTGACCGAGTTCGGGTGGGGCTCGGGGAACGATCTTACGAACGGCCACGACAAGGGACCGCAGGGACAGCGGAAGCAGCTGGTCGCGCGCCTACAGGATGCTGATCGCCCACCAGCGCCGATGGAGGATCGGCAGGACCTACTGGTTCACCTGGAGCGACGATACCAGCCCCGGCACCTGCTTTTACTGCGTCAGCTCAGGCTTGTTCACGATGGATGGCAAGGCGAAGCCGGCCTGGTACGGCTTCGTCGGGATCACCCACGGCAAGCCGTAGCCGTTCCCCGCTGCCGCCGCACTGATTCGCTCCCGGCCGGCCGGCCCGCCTGCTGATTGGAAGGTGGCGCCCCTGCGGCGGGCATGACAGGACCCGCCGGCCGGAATCCCGCCGCCCAATAGGATCGGGCGATGCTGATCGAGACCGTCTCGGGGCCCGTCGAGGGGAGCGAGCTGGGGCTGACGCTGGCGCATGAGCACCTTCGGTCCAGCTCGGAGGCGGTGCGGGAGCAGTTCCCGTACCTCTATGACCCCGAGGCGGAGCGGGCGGCGGCGATCGCCGCGGTGCGGCGGGCGATGGAGCACGGGGTGAGGACGATCGTCGATCCCGCCTGCATGGACCTCGGCCGCGACGTCGGGCTTTGCCGCGAGGTGGTCGCCGAGACCGGGATCCAGCTCGTCATGTGCACGGGGATCTACGGCGCGCAGTACACCTTCCTCCCCCAGCACTTCGCCAACCGCGACATCGAGTACCTCACCGACGCCTTCGTCCACGACATCGAGGTCGGGATCCAGGGCACCGACGTCAAGGCCGCTTTCCTGAAGTGCGCGGTGGACGAGCCCGGGGTCACCGAGCACATCGAGAAGGTCCTGAGGGCGGCGGCGCGCGCCAGCCTGCGGACGGGGCGGCCGATCATGGCGCACTCGCACCCCGCGACCCGGCGTGGGCTGGAGATCATGGACGTCTTCGACTCGGAGGGGATCGACCCCCGGAAGGTGCAGATCGCGCACACCGGCGACACCGACGACCTCGCCTACATCGAGGAGCTGCTGGGTCGCGGCCCCTCGATCGGCATGGACCGCTACGGGCTCGACGTGATCCTGCCGACCGAGAGGCGAAACTCGACCGTGATCGAGCTCTGCGAGCGCGGCTACGCGGAGCGGATGATGATCTCGCAGGACTCGGTCGCCGCCTTCGACTGGTTCCCGGAGGAGATGCGCTCGATCGTCCCGAACTGGCACATGGCCTTCCTCTGGGAGGGCGTGCTGCCGGAGCTGCGGCAGGCAGGCGTATCCGAGTCGGCGATCGAGACGATGCTGACCGAGAACCCGGCCCGCTGGCTGGCGGGCTGATCGCCCCGCCTCAGCTCAGCTCGTAGGCCACGCGGATGTGGTTGCGGCCGACCACTATGAAGGGCCGCACGTCGACGCGCTCGGCGTGCAGGGATGAGATCTCCGCGTTGATCACCGGCACGAATGGCGTGTCCTGGCGGTTGAGCAGGTCCGAGAAGCGGGTTCGGTAGCCCTCGCTGGGCAGCATCACCTCGCCGGTTATCCGCTGATCGGCGGTCTCGATCAGCACTCGCTGGGGATGTGTGGCCGGAACCTGATGTTGTTTGGCCGCAGCCTCTGTGCCGTATTCCATCTCACCGGAAATATCGGCGCGGCGGGGAGGACCCTTGAGCCTTTCGTCACAGGAACCAGCTGCGGCGGCTGCGCCGCCTGACATGCCTCTGCCGGCGTCATGCGGGGAGCCGCGCCGGCATTACATGAATTACTTGCGGCGGCTGCGCCGCCTTACATGCCTCTGCCGGCGTCATGTGAGCCGCGCCGGCATTACATGCTCAGGGTGCGATCGTGCAGGCCTTGCCGCGGCAGTCGCGCAGCAGGCTGAGCTTGTGCGCCATGCGGGCGCGGATCGAGGCGTAGCCGGGGTCGGAGATGCGGTTGTGGATCTCGTACGGGTCCTTGCGCAGGTCGTACAGCTCCTTGGCGCCGTAGCTCCAGACGACGTACTTGTAGCGGTTGGTCCGCACCCCGGTGTAGGGCTTGTCGTAGGCCATCGGGAAGCCATCCCCGGCGAACAGCGGAGCCGTCGCCTCCAGCTCGATCGCGCGCTTCGGCGCGCGGCCCGGATGACGCGCCACCGGGAGCAGGGAGATCCCGTCCTGGGTGCGTCCCGGCTGAGCGCCCGCGGCGTCGAGGAGGGTGCTGGCGAAGTCGATGTTGGAGACCTGCTTGCGAACCGTGTGCCCCTGCGGGATTCCCGGGCCGCTGAGGATGAACGGCACGTGGATCGATTCTTCGTAGGGCGTGAACTTGTCGCCCGGGATCCGGTGCTGGCCCTGGACCCAGCCGTTGTCGGAGAGGAAGACGATCAGGGTGTTGCGGTACTGGTCGGTCCGTTTGAGGATCCTGACCAGCTTGGCGACATGGTCGTCGACCGCGAGCAGGGCGCCCAGCCGGCCCTGGTAGTCGAGCTCGAGCTGATCGATCTGGGCATTGGTCATGCTCGGAAGCTGCGCGACGAGGTTGTCGGGATCGGCCGGGTCGCTGTGGTTGAAGGAGGGGGGTCGGGGCAGGACGAACTTCTTCGAGCGCTCGCGGTAGCGAGGCGCGGGTCGGGGGTCGGCCCCCGGTCGCCCGAGGATCGTCGTCGCCACGTCCTCGCGGTGCGGGGCGGCGGGCGACCACCAGACGAAGAACGGCTTGCGCGAGCGGGCCTGGCGGCGGACTATGCGTTCGGTCGTCGCCCCGGTCACGTCGGGCGAGTAGTCCTTGGTCTTCTCGGTGCCGTAGTAGCCGGACCTGAACAGCGAGAAGGCGTAGCTGATGACGTCGGCGACCGTCCGGTCGCCGGGGGTGACCTCGATCTTCGCGAACTCGACCAGCTTGCGCGCGAAGACCTTGTCGCCCCAGTCTGTGGAGCTTGCCGTTGATGTTCATGATGAAGTTGAAGTAGTCGTAGGCCGAGACGTCGAGCAGCCCGCGCCAGATGTCGAAGCCATGAGGGACCTCGCCGTGGGCGTCGCGGGCGCCGTAGCCGTTCAGCCACTTGCCGATCAGCGCCGTCCTGTAGCCCGCCTTCTGCAGCCAGGTCGGGAGAATGTTGCGCCTGTGCTTCATCCCGTACCACCCGTACGGGTAGAAGTTGCCGGCGACTCCGTGGTTGTGGGCGTACTGGCCGCTGATGAAGGTCGCCCGGGCCGGGCAGCAGAGAGGGAAGGAGTCGACCGCGTTGGAGAAGCTGGTGCCCCGGTCGGCGATCAGCTTGCGAACGTGGGGCATGTGCGCGACATCGGCGAGAGCCTGGTCATCGGTCATCACCACGAGGATGTTCGGCCGCTTCCCGGTCCCCGCCTTGCGCGCCTGCGCGGGGGAGGCCTCGACGGCCAGCGCCAGAACTGCGATTGCGCAACACGCGACCAGGACGCGGTTTATCGTCTTGCTCACTTCTCTCTCCTCGTTGTTGCCTCCACCCCGGCCGGAGGCGATCGCTTTCCCTGTCGCCCAACTATAACGCTCCGTGTCACACGGTGTCAACTCGTCTATGCTTCGGGCTGTGGCAACCGCGACGACCCGCGATCAGACCCGGCGCGCCAGGCAGGAGGCCAGGGCCAAGATCGTCGCCGCGGCCACCGGCCTGATCCGCCGGCGCTCATACGGGGAGCTCAGCGTCGACGAGGTGATGCGCGCCGCCGGCCTCGGACGGACGATCTTCTACCGTCACTTCGACGACCTCGGCGACCTCCTGGTCCGCACCAGCCGGGAGGCGATCGAGGAGCTGTACGAGGCCCAGCCGCCGCTCGAGGAGGTCACCGCGGGCGATGAGATCGCGGCGATCAACGGGGCGCTCGAGCCCGCGGTCGAGGTCTACCGCCGCCACGGCCCGCTGCTGCGCGCCCTCGCCGAGGCGGCCGCCGGCGACGAGGAGCTGGCCCGCGGGCAGGCGGCGATGCGTCGCCGCTTCAGCGAGCTCAACCGCCGCTACCTGAGCGATGCCCAGGGCCGCGGCGCGTCGCCGCTCGCCGACGTCTCCGAGACAGCCGAGGCGATGACCGTGATGAGCGAGGCCTACCTGCTCGACGCCTTCGGGCGCGAGCCACGGGTCTCGGTCGAGGTCGCGGTGCGAACTCTGAGTGAGATCTGGCTGGCGCTGGTGCGGCCATGAGTGCAAACGACGCGAGGGAGGAGAGGCGATGACGACAGCGGTGCTCGAGCCCGAGGCGGAGCAGATCCGGCGCCTCGTCACCTCCTCGGACCCCGGCCCGATCGTGATGGTCAACCTGCTCCGCTTCAAGCCGCAGGCGGACGGGATCGACGCCGGGGTCAGCGGCGCGGAGGCCTACGCGCGCTACGCCGCTGGCGTGGCGCCCCACCTCGAGCGCGTCGGAGGCCGCCTGATCGAGGCGCTCGATTGCCAGGAGGGGGTGATCGGCCCGGCGCAGCCCGAGTGGGACATGGTCGCGATCGTCTCCTATCCCTCGCGGGAGGCGTTTCTGGCGATGACCGCCGACCCCGGCTACCTCGAGGTTCACCGCCACCGGGTCGCGGCGCTCGCCGACAGCCGCCTGATCCTCTCCCGGCCGATCGGTGCCGGCCAGGGAGCGGCGGCGAGCCCATGAGCGACGTCTTTCGCACCCCCGAGGATCGCTTTGAGGACCTCCCGGGCTACCCCTACCAACCCCGCTACGTCGAGGTCGGCGGGCTCCGCCTCCACCACGTCGACGAGGGAGAGGGGCCCACCGTCCTCTGCTTTCACGGCGAACCGAGCTGGAGCTACCTCTACCGCCACATGCTCGAGAGCCTGGTGGCGGGCGGCCACCGCGTCGTCTGTCCCGACCTGGTCGGGTTCGGCCGCTCCGACAAGCCGACCGATCAGGGCTTCTACACCTACGAGCGCCACGTCGAGTCGGTCAGTGACCACCTCGACCAGCTCGACCTCGAGGACGTGACGGTGGTCGTCCAGGACTGGGGAGGGCCGATCGGCCTGCGCTGGGCGACCGAGAACCCGGACCGGGTCGGGCGGCTGGTGATCCTCAACACGGGACTGTTCACCGGCAGGGTGAGCAAGGGGTTCATGGCCTGGCGCGACTTCGCCGAACGCACTCCCGACCTGCCGATCGGGCGGATCATCGAGGGGGCGACGACCACCGAGCTTGCGCCGGAGATCGTCGCCGCCTACGAGGCCCCGTTCCCAACCCCCGAGAGCAAGGCCGGCGCGCAGCGCTTCCCGTTGCTGGTCCCGCTGAGCGAGGGCGACCCCGGGGCGGCGGAGATGGCCGCCGTCCGCGACCGCCTGGGGAGCTGGCAGAAGCCGGCGCTGGTCGCCTTCTCCGACGCCGATCCGGTCTTCCCGTTCCCGCGGGCCGGCGAGCAGTTCACCGGTCTCATCCCCACCGCCGGTGAGCAGGTCCGGATCGCCGGCGCCGCGCACTTCCTCCAGGAGGACCGCGGCGCCGAGATCGCGGAGGCGATGCTGGAGGCGTTCGGTCGGCCCGGGGGCTGAGAGCCGCGGCGGCTACTGGCCGCGACCGTGGACCTGCGAGGACGGCGGGCCGCGGCGCTGGGGCTGCGCCGAGGGCGCTGGCGGCCCGGGGATCCGGCCCGGTGAGCGCCTCGTCCTGGCCGCCGTCCGCGATGCCTTCGCGACCGACCTGCTGATCCGCCGCGAGCCGGGCGAGCTCTACGCGCTCCGCCACGACATCCCCTTCGGCGACCCGCTGTCGAGCCCGGTCGAGGGATGGGTCGAGCGGCTCGACCCGGAGTCCCTGGCGGTCGTCGCCTCGACCCCGAGGCTGCCCGGCGGCAACTACTGGCCGGGCGGGATCGCCGCCCACCGCAACGGCGATCTGCACATGGTCTTCGGGTGCTGGGCGCATCGCCTCAGCCCCGCCCTGGAGGTCCTCGCCTCCCACCGTCTGCCGGTCGAGCGACCGCACAACTCCTTCGTCGTTCTCGACGGCGGCGAGCTGGTGACCAAGGACTGCGACGCCCCGCCGGGCCTGGCTCCCTCGACGGTCTCCGTGCTCGACCCGCAGACGCTGCTGCCGGTCGCCCCTGCGCTGGAGCTGCCCGAGCCCTGCATCGCCCGCCTTTCCTCCGACGGGGAGAGCGTGATCGCGGTCGGGACCGAGACCGTCTTCCGCCTGCGGCTCGACCGCGACGCCGGGCGGACCCTGATCGACGAGAGCTGGCGGCCGCGCTACGGCCCGGCGCCGGGGCGCAGCTACGGCTGGGACCCGGTGATCACCGAGGACCACGTCTTCTGGATGGACAACGGGCGCAACAGCACCGACCGCACGATGCGGGGAAGCGGCGAGGCCGCCGACCCTGTGCGGCTCTGGTGGGCGCGGCGCGACGACGCCGGGGCCGTCCGCTCGGTCGAGATCAGCGGCCTGCCCTACGGGACCGAGTCGAATCCTCCGGGCTGGGACCCGGTGGGCCAGGTGATCGTCGCCTACGACGCCGGCAACGCCGTGCTGCGGGCCTGGCGCCTGCGGGGAGACGAGCTGGAGCCGCTCTGGCGCCGCGACGACTTCGCCCACGCCGGCCACCTGATCCTCTACCCGGACACCCGCGAGCTGGTCGCCCAGGACTGGCGCGACTCCGCCGTGCTGCGCCGGCCGGGGCTGCGACGGGCGCTGCGGCCGGCCTTCCAGCTCCTCTCGCACTCGGCGCGGGTGCGCCGCGCCTCGCTTCCGTCCGGCAGCGACCAGCTCGTCGTCCTCGACCTCGACAGCGGTGCGGAGAAGGGGCGGGTGGACGTGCCGCTCCCCCAGCCAGGCCTTCCTCTTCCCCGCGCCCGGCTTCGGCCGCGACGTCTACTACCAGTCGCTGACCACGATCGCCCGCGTGGCCGTCGCCTGACCCCGCCGCCCGCCGCCCGCCCGCCGAACGCAATGTTCCGTGCCCATTGGGGCCCTAACCTTGCGTTCGGCGCTGGGGGTCGCGGGTGGTGGCTATCCGCAGCAGTGCGGCGATCACCTCTGTGGGGCGCTCGGGCATGGTCGCCGAGGGCGAGGCGCCCGGGTGGGCGTGGGCGATCCGGACCCTGAGCGCCAGGGGGTGGATCGAGAAGCGAAGCGGCGGGTCGAGCTGGACCGCTTCGCCGTCGATGCCGGCCGGGACCCTGGCATCGGAGTCGACCTCGAAGGAGGGCGCGGACCATTCCTCCCAGGGCGTGCGCGGGACCAGGCCGCTCTGCTGGGGCCCGCTCGGGACGCTCATCACGGCGATCCCGAGCTCCCCGTCGTCGATCTTCGGACGGGTGCCGGACCCGAGCGGGCGCCCGAGCCGGTAGCGGTTGTTGGAGACGAGCACGACCGCGCCCGAGTCGTGCCGGCTCCCGCCGGGGCCGGTCCAGCGCAAATCGAGGCCCTCGCCCTCGGGGCCGAGGACGTCGGGCATGGTGTCGAGGATCGTGCGCAGCTTTGCCTCCCGGTAGCCCTTCCGCTGCACCGCTTCCGCGTAGAGGCCGAGGGAGACGTTGTTGACGAAGACCTGGCCGTTGACCTCGCCGAGGTCGACCCGGCGCTCGCCGCCATCGACGAACGCGTCCAGGGCGCCGACCACGTCGTCGCGGTCCACCCCGAGATCGAGGGCGAAGTGGTTGCGCGTGCCGGCCGGGATGCAGGCGTAGGGGAGATCGTGCTCGGCGGCCGCGGCGGCCACCACCGCCTGGGATCCGTCGCCGCCCGCCATCGCCAACGCGTCGGCCCCGTTCTCGATCGCGCCGGCGACGAGCGCCCCCAGGTCATCGCCGCGCTTCAGCTCGATCGGCTCGATCCCGCGAGCCCGGGCCTCGGCGGCGAGCTTGAAGCGCTCCGCCTTGCCGCCGCCCGACTTCGGGTTGAAGAAGAGGACAGCCCGGCGCGGGGACGGCGCCGCCGGCAGCGCGACATGGGCCCGGAAGGCTGCCCCGGCGCAGGCGATCGCCCCCGCCAGGGCCGCGATCCCGGCAGCTCCCGCGAGCAGCAGCCCGCGCTCGTGCGCGATCACCAGCGAGGCGCCCAGCAGGAGGGCGGCGACGGCCAGCCCGGCGATGAGCGCGCCGCCGCGGCGGCGCACCCCGTACCATGCTGCGCCGAGCGCCAGCAGGATGCAGCCGAGGATGGCCAGCCCGACCCAGAAGTGCTTTGCGACGACGACCACAACCAGCGCGATCGCGACTCCGAGGAGCGCGATCGCGGCAACCGCTGTCAACCGTCTCGCCCTGATGGGGATTGAATACCACCGTTCCGCCGGCGATGCGGCCCGGCTCAAGGACGGCCCTCGATCTGCCGATCTCAGCCCCAAGGTGAACGCGCCGCTGCGCAACAGGGTCCAGTGCGTCCTCTTCGGGCACGATTGGCGCCAGGCGATCGACCCGCGCGAGGGCTTCTACGAGCGTTGCCGTCGCTGCTGGAGGGCGCGCCAGGCCGAGCCGATCGCCGCCCGGCCCGTGCCGGCCCGGGAGCCCGAGCGCCGGGCGGTGGGCGCCGACTAGGATCCCGCCCGTGAGCGGGCGGATCTGGAACGTCTATCTCTCCGGCGAGATCCACAGCGACTGGCGCCGGCAGATCGAGGACGGGGTGAACCGCGCCGGCCTTCCGGTGGCCCTCTCTGCCCCCGTCACCGACCACGGCGCATCCGACGACGCCGGCACGGGCACCCTCGGCCCCGAGGGCGAGAAGTTCTGGGCCGACCACAAGGGGGCCGGGGTCAACGCGATCCGCACCCAGACCCTGATCGGCGGCGCCGACGTCGTCGTCGTCCGCTTCGGCGAGAAGTACCGTCAGTGGAACGCTGCCTTCGACGCCGGCTACGCGGCGGCCCTGGGCAAGCCCGTGATCACCCTCCACGACGGAGAGCTCGACCACGCCCTGAAGGAGGTCGACCGCTCGGCCCTGGCTGTTGCCCGGAGCGCCGAGCAGGTCGTCGACGTGCTGCGCTACGCGATCGAGGGCAGGCTGTCCTGAGCCCGCTGCCGGACGAATCGGAGCTCGTCGATAGCGGAATTGGCTATCCGCTCCGTGTGCGAACATGTGTTCGTGCGCTGGAGAGAGCAGGAGGTTGAGCGCGAGGACGAGGGGAGGCTCCCCGGGATCGGCGACGGCGGCGCCGTTCGCAGTTTCGACGCGCCCGAGGCGATGGGGATCAACTTCCACGAGGTCCGGGCGCGCTCGATCCTCAACCACGTTCCCGGCGGGGGCTTCGGCTTCAACTGGACGATCAACGCGTTCCGGGGGTGCGCGCACGCCTGCCCTTTTGCTTCGCCCGCCGCACCCATCCCTACCTGGGGTTCGACGCCGGGCGGGACTTCGAGCGCGAGATCGTCGTCAAGGTCAACGCCCCGGAGGTGCTGCGGGCCGAGCTGGGGCGCTCCGGCTGGAAGCGCGAGCTGGTCGCGATCGGGACCAACACCGACCCCTACCAGTGGGCAGAGAGCCGCTACAGATTCATGCCGGAGATCCTCGCTGCGCTGGAGCGGCACTCGACCCCGGTCTCGGTGCTGACCAAGTCCTCGCTGGTGATGCGCGACGTCGAGATCTTCGAGCGGATGGCGAAGCGGCTCGAGATCTCGGTCAATCTCTCGGTCCCCACACTCGACGAGAAGGCCTGGCGGGCGACCGAGCCCCACACGCCCCATCCGCGCAAGCGGCTCGAAGCGGTCGCGGAGCTGCGCCGCCGGGGCATTCCCTCGGGCGTCCTCGTCGCTCCCCTGATGCCCGGGATCAACGACGCTCCCGAGCAGGTGGAGCCGATCGTCGAGCTGGCCCGCGAGGCGGGAGCGACCTTCCTCGGCGGAGTCGCCCTGCATCTGCGCGGAGAGGTCCGCGAAGTCTTCTTCGGCTGGCTCGAGCAGAAGCGCCCCGACCTGCTTCCCCGCTACGAGCGCCTCTACGCGGGAGGACGGGCGCAGATGTCCCCCCGCGAGCGGCGGCAGGCGACGCGAGCGGTCAGGGGGTGGGGCCGGTCCCGATCGCGCCCGGGTGACGGCGAGGCGGCGGCGGAGAGCGAGGCGCCTCAGTTCGGCACGGGAAACTCGCTGAAATTGACCCAAACCTCGCTTTTCTAGGCGCGGGGAACTAGGGTCATGGCGTGTCCGAGGAGCACCGCCGGCTGATCGAGCAGTTCTATGCGGCCTTCGACCGCCGTGACGGCGAGGAGATGAGTTCGCTCTACGCCGAGGGCGCCCACTTCCGCGACCCCGCCTTCGGCGACCTCAACGGCCCTCAGGTCGGTGCGATGTGGAGGATGCTGACCTCGCGGGCGACCGACCTGCGGATCGAGCTGGCGAGCCATGACGCCTCCGGGTCGAGCGGCTCGGCAAACTGGATCGCGCACTACACCTTCGGGGCGACCGGTCGCCGCGTGGTCAACAACGTGAACGCCAGCTTCCGCTTCGACGACGGGTTGATCGCCGACCACGTCGACGAGTTCGACTTCCGCCGCTGGGCGCGCCAGGCGTTCGGCGCCCCGGGTGTGCTGATCGGCCTGGTGCCGCCGCTGCGCAGCAAGGTCCGGGCCCGCGCCCGCACCCAGCTCGAGGAGTTCATGGAATCCGAGGCAGAAATCAACGCCGCCTCCTCCGCTCCGCGAGAGCCCGCCTCATAATCACCGGCAATCTGCGGGCTCTCGCTCCGCGTCCGGGGGCGGAACAACCGCGCCGCCTCCTCCGCTCCGCGAGAGCCCGCACCCAGAATCACCGGTTATCTGCGGGCTCTCGCTCCGCGTCCGGGGGCGGCTTATTCCCCTTGGTCGAGGTCTGAGAAGAGGCACTCGCGGGGGTCCTTGTCGTCGCGGAAGCGGACGAAGCGAGCGCCGTGGCGTATGCGGCCGGCGCTGGCGTGGTCATAGCCGACCTCGATCACCAGCTCGGGGCGCAGCGCCACCCACTCGAGGTCCCGTCCCGCGGTCCAGCGGCTGGGCTCGGCGGTGCCGCTCTCTCCCGTCTCCAGCGGCGCCAGCATCGAGCGCAGGTTGCGCTTCGCCTCCGCCGTGAACCCCGAGATGTGGCCGACAGGGCGCAGCTTCGACCCCTCATAGAGGCCGAGGATCAGCGAGCCGACCGTCCCCTCCTCCTTCCCCGGGCGCCAGCCGAGGACCACGCAGTCGATCGTGCGCTCGCGCTTCACCTTGGCCATCCCCTTGCGCTTGCCGGGGACGTAGGGGGCGTCGAGCTGCTTGGCGACCACCCCCTCGCCCCTGAGCAGCCACTTCTCCGCCTCGGCGGGATCCTCGGTCAGCGGCGTCAGCTCGAGCTCTCTCGGCGCCAGCCGCTCTAGCCGCTCACGGCGCTCCGAGAGCGGCGTCCCGAGCAGCACATCGTCGCCGTCGGCGAGCAGGTCGAAGGCGACGAAGCTCGCCGGGATCTCCTTCGCCAGCAAGCCGATCCGCGAGTCGGCCGGATGGATGCGGCTCTGCAGCGCGTCGAAAACCGGCTCACCCCGCTCGTCGCGGATCACCAGCTCACCGTCTACCACGTAGCGACCCTCCGGGAAGCTCAGCTCCGGGAAGTAGCGCGCCAGCGCCTTGCCCCCGCGCGACTGGATGTAGGCCTCGTCGCCTTCGACGAAGACGATCGCCCGGAAGCCGTCGAGCTTCGGCTCGTACGCCCACTCATCGCCGAGCGGCATCTGCTTGCGGGTGAGCGCGAGCTGTGGCTTGATCGGCGGCTTCAGCGGCAGGCTCACGCTTCCACCTTGATCCAGTCCGGGCTGCGGCGGCCTTCCCGGTAGGGGCTGCGCAGCCGCTTGGCGACGACCCCGACCAGGCCGCGTTCCCGAGCCGCGTCGAGCAGCGCCGCCCCGTCGCCGCGGTGGTAGGACGGGGTCTGCCAGGAGGCGGCGGCGAGCCCGAGCCCCTCCAGGGCCGAGCGCCTGGCGCTGTAGGCCTCGGCCGTCAGGTCGTGCCCGTCGCAGAAGAGGAGGTCGAAGAGCATCATCGTCGCCGGCGCCGAGCGCCCCAGCCGCTTCGCCACGGCCTCCGAGCCGGCGCGCTTGCGGGCCCGCAGGCGCTCGGGGTCCGGCACCCCGTCCTCGCCGAGGACGACGATCTCGCCGTCGAGCAGCGCCTCCACCGCACCCAGCGCCCGCGCGATCCGCCTCAGCTCCGGGAACACGGTGACCGTCTCGGCGTCGAGCCCTCGGCTTCGCGAGCGCAGGATGTGCCCCGGCTCGCACCAGAGCATGCTGCGAAGGCCGCCCCAGGCGATCTCGAAGCCCCAGTTCCGGGAGTCCCGCGGGAGCGCTCCGCGCCGTGAGAGCATCGGCCGGGCCTCCCTGGGCAGCGGCCTGCGCCCGGGGTCGAGTGGCGGGTCGATGCGATGGATCATCCAGTTCTTGCCGCGGGTCCGGAACAGCGCGTAGCGACCCCGCATCCGCTCGCCGTCGAACTCGGCAATCACCTCGTCCTCGCGCAGTTTCTCGGCAGAGTAGGTGCCCGAGTCCCAGACCGACATCGTCCCGCCTCCGTACTCGCCCGCCGGGATCTCGCCCTCGAAGTCGAGGTAGGAGAGGGGATGGTCCTCGGTCCGCACCGCCAGCCGGTTGGCGCTGCGATCGGGAAGCTGGGGGACGCCGCGTGGTAGCGCCCAGGAGAGCGCCACCCCCTCGTGCTCGAGTCGCAGGTCCCAGTGCAGGTTGGTGGCATCGTGTTGCTGGACGACGAAGCGACCGGCGCCGGCGCCCCCTGCCTCGCTCCCCTCGGGCTCGGGGGTGCGAGCGAAGTCGCGCTTGCGCCGGTACTCGCCGAGCCGCTCAGCCATCCGGGCGGGCGTCGCTGGGCGAGTGCATCTAGGCTGAGGCGGAGCCGGCCACCTCGGCCTGCGCGGCCCCTTCCAGCGGATGGTGGCAGGCGGCCAGGTGCCCGCCGGGGCCGTGCGCCTTCAGCTCCGGCTCCTGGCTCGAGCAGATCTCCGTCGCCCGCGGGCAGCGGGTGTGGAAGCGGCAGGCCGCAGGAGGGTCGATCGGGCTCGGCACGTCCCCCTCGAGGATCATCTGGTGGCGGGAGCGGTTCTCGCGGGGGTCGGGGATCGGCACTGCAGAGAGCAGCGCCGCGGTGTAGGGGTGGACCGGGTGGGAGTAGAGACGGTCGGCGGGCGCGTTCTCGACCACCTTTCCCAGGTACATCACCGCGATCCGATCGGAGACGTGGCGCACCACCCCGAGGTCGTGGGCGACGAAGATGTAGGTCAGGCCGAACTCGTCCTGGAGATCGTCGAGGAGGTTGATGATCTGCGCCTGGATCGAGACGTCGAGGGCCGAGACCGGCTCGTCGGCGACGATCAGCTTCGGTCGCAGCGCCAGGGCCCGGGCGATCCCGATCCGCTGGCGCTGCCCACCGGAGAACTCGTGCGGGTAGCGGTTGTAGTGCTCGGAGGAGAGCCCGACCCGCTCCAGCAGCTCCTGGACCTGGCGCTTGAGCTGGCCCCCGGAGGCGATGCCGTGCAGCTTCAGCGGGTCACCGACGATCTGCCCGACCCGCTTGCGGGGATTCAGCGAGGCGTAGGGGTCCTGGAAGATCATCTGCATCTCGCGGCGCAGCGGTCGCATCTGGCGCCGGGAGAGCCCGCCGATCTCGCGACCCTCGAAGCGCACCGAGCCGGAGGTGGGCGCGAGGAGCTGGATCATCGTCCGGCAGAGGGTCGATTTCCCGCAGCCGGACTCCCCGACGAGGCCCAGCGTTTCGCCCTTGTTGACGCTGAGGCTGACGCCGTCCACGGCGCGCACCTGCGCCACCTCCCGGTCGATCAGCAGGCCTTCCTTGATCGGGAAGTACTTGACGAGGTCAGTGACCTCGAGCAGGGGCTCGCCGCTCATCCCGGCGCTCCCAGGCCGATCCGGCCCTCGACCTCTCGCAGCTCGCGCTTCTCCTCCGGGGACTTCCAGCAGCGGTCGAGGTGGCCCGGCGCGTCGGAGAGCCTTGCCTTCAGCTCCGGGAGCTCGAGGCACTTGCCGAACTCGTGCGGGCAGCGGGGCCGGAAGGCGCAGCCGCTGGGGGTGGCCAGCAGCGAAGGCGGCAGCCCGGCTATCTGGGGCAGCCGGCGCGGTCGCTCGCGGTCGAGCCTCGTGAGGGAGCCGAGCAGTCCCCAGGTGTAGGGGTGCTGGGGGTCGTAGAAGATCTCGTCCAGGGTCCCCTGCTCGACCACCCGCCCCGCGTACATGACGACGACGCGGTCTGCGATCTCGGCCACTACCCCGAGATCGTGGGTGATCAGGATGAGCGCCAGGTCGCGCTCCTTGTTGAGTTTCTCCAGGAGGCGGATGATCTGGGCCTGGATCGTCACGTCGAGCGCGGTGCTCGGCTCGTCGGCGATCAGCAGGTCGGGATCGAGGGTCAGGCCCATGGCGATCATCGCTCGCTGGCGCATCCCGCCCGAGAACTCGTGCGGGTAGTTGCCGGCGCGGCGGGCGGCCTCCGGGATGCCGACCGCGTGGAGCATCTCCACCGCCCGCTCGGAAGCCTCGTCGTCGGGCACGTCGCCGTGCGCCTGGATCGCCTCGACGATCTGGCGACCGACCTTGTAGACGGGGTTGAGGGAAGTCATCGGGTCCTGGAAGATCATCGCGATCTCACGCCCCCGGATCTTCTGCATCTCGGTGTCGCCGGCGTCGATCAGCTCCTTGCCGCGGAAGCGGACGGACCCCTCGATCTTGGCGTTGCGCGATCGGGTCAGCCCCATCACGGTCTGCGCGGTGACGCTCTTGCCCGACCCCGACTCGCCGACGATCGCCACGACCTCTCCGGCGCCGATATCGAAGGAGACGTCGTCGACCGCCTGCAGCAGCCCGTCCTCGGTCGTGAAGCCGACCCGCAGGTGGCGGACCTGCAGGAGCTTGCCGGTCTCCGCCCCGGGATCGGGAGCGCTGCCGGTGGCTGTCTTCGGGGTGCTCACCGCCGGAGCCGCCGTCCCGAGGCGGATTCGCGGATCGAGGTAGGCGTAGGCGATGTCGACCAGCGCGTTGAAGAAGACGATGAAGAAGGCGCCGAACAGGGTGATCGCCATCAGCGGGGGCAGGTCCTGGTTGGAGATCGCATCGGATGTGTAGAGCCCGATGCCGTTGATGCTGAAGATGTTCTCGACGAGGATCGCCCCGCCGAAGATCAGCGCCCCGAAGTCGAGCCCGAACAGGGTGACGATCGGGATCAGCGAGTTGCGCAGGACGTGGCGCATCCGCACCTGGCGCTCGCTGAGGCCCTTGGCCCTGGCGGCGCGGACGTAGTCCTCGTCCATCACGTCGAGCATGTTGGAGCGCAGCACCCGGCTGTAGAAGCCGACGTAGAGGACGGCCAGGGTGATCCAGGGCAGGAACAGGTGGTAGGCCCAGTCGAGCGGGTTCTGGAGGAACGGGACGTAGCCGCCGTTCGGAAAGAGCTGGATCTTGAAGGTGAAGTAGTAGAGCAGCAGCGCCGCCAGCCAGAAGACGGGCAGGGAGATCCCGACCAGGGCGAGGATGGTCAGCGCCCGGTCGGTGAAGCGGCCCGCCTTGACCGCGGAGAGGTAGCCGAACAGCAGTCCGAAGGCCATCCACAGCACGGCGGCGCCGATGCAGAGCGAGAAGCTCGCCGGTATCCCCTTGCGGATCTGCTCGTCGACGTTGAGCCGGCTGCTGTAGGAGATCAGGTCGCCGGTGAAGACCTTCTTCATCATCGTCGCGTACTGGACCGGCAGCGACTTGTCGAGGCCGAACTCCTCGCGGATGTTCGCGATCAGCTGCGGCGTCTTGTTCTTGCCGGCGATGCTGGCCGCGGGATCGTTGTTGGGGATCACGTTGAAGATCAGGAAGACCAGCACCGAGACGAGGAACAGCACGAACAGCATTCCGATCAGCCGCCTGACGATGAAGCGGCCCATCAGCCGGCCTTGACCTCGGACGCGCTCTCCCCGGAACGGGCCTCGACCGCGATCTTCGATTTCGGGTCGAGCGCGTCGCGCAGCCCGTCGCCGAAGACGTTCAGCGAGAGCACGGTGAGCAGGATCATCATGCCCGGGCCAGAGGGTCAGCAGCGGCGCGGTGTAGATCAGGTCCTGGGCGTCGCCGATCATCGTCCCCCACGACGCGTTCGGGGGCTGGACCCCGGCGCCGAGGAAGGAGAGCGCGGCCTCGAGCAGCATGTTGTTGGCGATGTTCAGCGTGAAGAAGACGATGATCGTCGAGAGCAGGTTGGGGAGCAGCTCGACGAACATCACCCGCCAGGGGCCGGCTCCCTGGGCGATCGCCGACTCGACAAACTCCTTCTCGGTCAGCCCCAGCACCTCCCCACGGATCGGCCGCGTCATGTACGGCGTGTAGACGACGCCGATGATCACGATCGGGATCCAGATCGAGCTGCCGGAGACCTCGAGCGGTCCGATCTTCAGGCCGCCAACCGCGAGCGCGGTGCCCAGCGAGATTCCCAGCAGCAGCACCGGGAAGGCCCAGATCACGTCCATCGCCCGCGAGATCACCGCGTCGGCCCAGCCCCTGCGGTAGCCGGCGATCAGGCCGAGGAATACCGAGAGGACGGTGGTGATGATCGCCGACACCACCCCGATGAACAGCGACGTCTGCCCGCCGTACATCAGCCGGACCATCTCGTCGCGGCCGAGGCGGCCGTCGGCGCCGAGGAAGAACTTGCCGTCTGCTCCGAGCCAGACGGGGCCGATCGGCTCGCCGGTCGGGTCGACCACGTCGCGCTTCTTGCCGTCGACGACGATCTTCTCCGTCGTGTGCGTGGAGTTCGGGCTGGTGTGGGCGACGTCGTTCGCCCACAGCGGCGCGGCGAGCACGAAGACGACGATCAGGATGAACAGGACCCCGAAGGCGATCGCCACCCGGTTTCGCCGCAACCGGCGGTAGGCCAGGTACCAGGGGCTTCGCCCCTCGATCGAGGCGTCTCCGGGCACCGGCGGAACCCCTGGGGCGCCCTGACCGAAGGCGGGCTCCGCGTAGGGCTCAGAGGCCATCAGCCTGCTCGCTCTCCCGGGCCCATGCCGGGGAGCCTAGACGCTGGCGACCCCGGCATCGGTGATCCGGCCATCGAGGACGGGCGCCGCGGGGAGGCGCCGGCCGGCCTCCCCGCGTTGCCGTGGCCGCTCACGCTCCTACTTGAACTGGATGCTCGTGAAGTCGTCCTCGAAGGTCGGGTTCCAGATGATCTTGTCGAGATTGATGTCGCTCGAAACGAACGTGGAATAGGTCTGGGTCCCGTAGGGAGCCCAGGGAGCCTGCTCCATGACCTGGCGGTCGAGCGCCGCGTACTGGTCGATCTGCGACTGACCGAGCTCCTGCTGGGACAGCTCGTTGATCTTCGCGTTGACCTTCGGATCGTCGAAGTTGGCGAAGTTGTTGTTGTTCACCGGAGCGATGTTCTCGCCGTTCAGCAGCGGATCGAAGAAGTCGCTCGGGTGCGGGTAGTCCTCGAGCCAGTCCGACCACCCCGTGTCGAGGTCCGGCGTCTTCGCGTTGCCGATGATCGTGAAGTAGTTGTCGCTGTTGAGAATCTTCAGGCTCGTGTTGAATCCCATCTTCGTCAGAACATCCTCGTAATAGGTGCCTGCCTCGTCGTTTGGAGACGTGTCATCAGTCCAGACGGTGATGTTCATGTCGGAGGGGTTCGCCTCCTGGAGGAGCTGCTTCGCCTTGTCCATGTTGTGCGGATACAGCACGAACTTCTTGTAGCCGGGCATCCCGGGCGGCAGGATCTGCTGCGTAGACGCCAACCGTCCGCCGTAAATTCGTTCCAGAGCCGACGAGTCGACCGCGTAGTTGACCGCCTGGCGGACCTTGGGGTCGTCGAACGGCGGCTTCCGGGTGTTCATCCAGAAGTAGTAGGTGTTGATCCCCGGTTCGACCCGGAATTGGGTGCCGTCGTACTTCGCCTGGACCTCCGCGTAGCGGTCGGGGGGCGGCGGGTCGAACATCCAGTTGGCATTGCCCTGCTCGATGTCGTTGACCTGCGAGGACTGGTTGCGGACCACCTTGATGTCGAACTTGTCGATGTGGCCGCTGGGCAGGTCTGGCATGATCTTCGCGTTGTTCTTCTGCCACTGCGGGTTGCGCTCCAGCGTCCAGCCCTGACCCGGGTCGGAGTGGGTGATCTCGTACGGCCCGGTCGCCGCTGGTGGGTCGGGAGTCTGGTTCTTGTCCGGAGTGTCCGGGGGGACCGGGGCGGTGAACATCAGGGCCAGCTCGTTTGTGAACGTGCCGCGCGGCTCGGTCAGGTCGATGGTGATCTCGCCGGTCTGATCGTTGGTCTTGATTCCCGAGATGTGACCCTTCTTCGTCGACGCGAACTGGGCGGCGCCGACGATGTCGTCGTAGAAGAAGCTGCCGCCCGAGTCGACCTTGTACATCCGCTCGACCGCGTTCTGGAAGTCGGAGGCCTTGACAGGGGTGCCGTCGGAGTACTTGAGGCCCTTGCGCAGGGTCATTGTGTAGGTCTTGCCCCCGTTGGTGATCTTCGGCAGGTCCTCCGCCAGGCCCGGGATCACCTCGCTGCCGGCCTTGCCGCTGGCGTGCGCGTAGGTGAGCAGCGGGATATAGACGTTCTGCATCGTCGTCCAGCCCTCGGCCGTGTAGGAGAGCTGGGGATCCATGTAGTCGGGGAATGACGTGTAGCGACCGTTCAGCGTGCCACCCTCCTTGCCCGAGCTCGAGCTGCTGCCGCAGGCGCCGAGCGCGAGTGCCGACGCGACGATCAACACGAGCAGGCTCAGAACGGTCCCTAGCTTCTTCAAGTCACGACCTCCCGGTCATATCGATTCCTCTCTCGACCTGCTCGCCTGGGGGCGGGTCTCGGCATCGACCCCGACCTGGGGCTGCCGGGTCGCCCGCGGGCGAAGCTCAACCATAACGTCATCGTCAGAGCCGGTGGAGCCCGGTTGGGCCATGGGCCGCCTCTCCCAGCCGCTCCCGAGGATCGCCGCGGCGACCACTGCCACGACGAGGACCCCGGCTCCCGCCACCAGATACGCCGCGCGGGGGTCCAGCGCCGTCGCGATCACGCCGCCGAGCAGGAAGCCGACGCCGGGCATCGCCGCGCCGATCGACTCCAGGACGCTCATCACCCGCGCCTGCATCCGCTGTGCGGTCAGCTCCTGCACCGCGCTGACCAGCGCCACCCACTGGATGCCGTTGCCGAGCCCGCCGAAGGCGGCTGCTCCGCAGGCCAGCGCCAGGGTGGGCGCCGCCGCGATGCCGAGGTAGCCGGCACCGACCAGCAGGGTGCTCGCGAACAGCAGGCGGGCCAGCGAGCCGCGCCGCAGGATCGCGAAAGCGACGCTTCCGAGGACCATCCCGGCGCCCCAGCTCGCCAGCAGCAGGCCGTAGCCGGTGTCTCCCGCGCCGAGGGTCTCCTTGGCGTAGATCACCTCGATCGGGATCACCGCGGCGAAGAAGATGAAGGCGATGCTCTGGGCGGTGAGCAGGGCCCGCAGGGGACTTCGCTCCCGGATGTAGGCGATGCCCCGCCGCAGCCTGCCCTTGGACCTCTCGGGCTCGGCTCCGGCCCGGGGCAGGGGGCCGGCGGTCAGCAGGATCCAGGCGATCAGGTAGAAGGAGGCAGCGTCGAGGAGGAGGGCCGTCTGCACGCCGAATCCGGCGACGAGAACGCCGGCCAGGGCAGGGCCGAGGGCGGCGCCGCCGGTGAATGCCACGTTGAGGATCGCGTTTCCGGATCGGAGCTCTCCCGCCGGTTCGAGCAGCGCCGCGACCACCGCTCGGGTGAGGGAGCGGCCGGTCAGCGCCAGGGCGCCGTCGATCGTCGCCACGGCGATCACCGCCGCCAGGGAGAAGTGGGTAGCGAGCACCGCCAGGGCGCCGAACGCGGCCGCCTCGCCGCAGTAGATCACCGGCAGTGAGAATCGCGGCGCCGGCTTCTCGGCGCGAGCCACCAGCCATGGGGCCAGCAGGGCCGGGAGGAATCGCGTTCCCATGAAGAGCCCTGCGGTGGCGTAGGCGGAGCCGGTGCGGTCAAAGACGAGGACAGAGAGGGCGACGATCCCCATCCAGTCGCCGAGCTCGTTGAGCGCGTAGGAGGCCGCCAGGCGCCTGAAGACGGGGCGGCGCAGGGGCGCCCCTAGTGGAGGGCTATGCATTCAGTCTGCCCGGAGCGGTATGTTCTGCACAGGATTTACCGTGGTTTGCACAACTTACGGCGAATTTGTGGTACAAGTTGGGCAGCGAGTAACGCCTAAAGCCTTGCAAACAGCTCCAAGCTTTCGAAGAAAGGAACAGAGAATGGGCTTCAAGCACTAGATCCTCAGCCTAATTTGCGGACGCTACTTGCGCGTTCGTTCCATGTCGAAGGACGTCCTGCGCGGGGCGTCCTTCGCCTTTTTTCGGGGGCTT
Organism: uncultured Actinomycetes bacterium; assembly: GCA_963725315.1. Lineage (GTDB taxonomy): Bacteria > Actinomycetota > Thermoleophilia > Solirubrobacterales > 70-9 > JBBRHQ01. Next base: position 222,742 of record CAVRYA010000009.1, read on the forward strand.
TGTCCCGGCTCCTTCGGCCCGCCTCGGCGCTGAACAGGAAGGGCCCGGCGCCGAGCTGGGAAATTTCTGCCGTCCCGGCGCGCTCCCACGCGGCCTAAAGGCACGGGCCCTAGCCTCCGATACCGCAAGTAGCGTCCAGCGCAAGGCGCAGCCTGCCGTGGAGAGGGAATGCCGCCTCCCCGGGGAATCCCTAGGCACGGTCCAGGCGCTCCCAAGCAGGACGCGAGACCGACTTCATGGCCAGCAAGCGTCCAAGCCACCTCGTGATCGCGGTCCAACTGATCGCCTTGGCGGGCGTGGTCGCCCTGGCGGTCTGGAAGGCGCCGGAGGCCAACTGGGACCTGCCGCTGTTCGCCATCCTGCTGGGCTTCTCGATTTTCAGCGATCTTACGGCTGTCGAAACGCGGTCGCGGATGCGGATCTCCGGCAGCTTCCTGGCGCTGATCCTGGCGATGGTCTTCCTCGGAGGGACGCCGGCGGCGCTGATCGGGGTGATCTCGATCCTGATCGGATGGGTCCGCGGGCGCGAGGACGGCCACTACCTGCTCAACAACACGCTCACCTACGCGGCCTTCCCCCTGCTCACCGGGATCGCCTTCCACGGCATCGTGGTCGGCGTGCCGATCAGCGAGGACCAGCCCGGGTTCTACGGCCTCGTCTTCGGGATCTTCCAGGTCGCGCTCGCGATCAATTTCCTGATGATCGCCGCCTACGGCAGTTACGTCGAGCGAGTGCCGTTCTCGCAAAAGCTTCGGGTGCTTCCCCCAGTCCTTCCCTCGGAGTTCGCCAGCGCCATGCTCGCCGTTGCGGTCGCCTTCATCTACAACAAGATCGGGATCGCCGCGATCGCGCTTTTCGGCGTCGTCCTGATCACCTTCCAGTATCTGCTCGGGCAGTTGCTCCTATCCCAGGACCGAGCCGAGGAGCTGGAGGTGCGAAGCAAGCAACTCGCCAGCTTCCAGGTGGGGATGATGAGCGCGCTGCTGCGCACGCTGGATCTGCGCGACCAGATGACCGCCCGCCACAGCGCCGCGGTCGCGCGCTACTCACGGGCGATCGCCCAGCGCGCCGGCTACTCGAAGCGCGACGCGGAGCTGGTCCACATCGCCGCCCTGCTGCACGACATCGGCAAGTTCATCCTTCCCGACCGGATCCTCAAGGCGAACGTGCCGCTCACCGACGAGGACTGGATGCTGATCCGCCGCCATCCCGCGCAGGGCGCCAAGGTGGTCGGCTCGGTGGACGGCTACGGCCCGGTCGCCGAGATCATCCTCGCCCACCACGAGCGGATCGACGGCAAGGGCTATCCGCGGGGGATCAGGGGGGACGACATCCCGGAGCCCGCCCGGATCATCTCGGTCGCCGACACCTACGACGTGATGACCGCCCGCGACTCCTACCGGGCGCCGGTCTCCTCCTTCGAGGCGATCCAGGAGCTGCGCACCGTCGCCGGCAAGCAGCTCGACGGCCGGTTCGTCGAGATCTTCATCGAGCTGCTCGAGGGCAAGGACCTCTCCTTCCGCCACGGCGAGGCAGCCGACTTCGAGGAGGAGCTGGCCCTCGAGGCGAGGATCGAGGAAACGGCGACACCGCGACCCGGCTCGGCCGCCCACCTCGTCGGCCACACCGGCAACGTCTAGCCCTGCTTCGCTGCCCGGCCTACTTCGGCTGGGGGAACTGGGTGCCGACGAAGCGGTCCCACATGCGGTCGCTGAGCAGGCTGCGCTGAGCCATTGCCATGCCGGCCGACGGCGTCACCCTGTAGCGGGTCCTCGGGCGCGCCGCGGTGATCGCCTTCTCGATCTTGCGGGCGACGGCGTCCGGGCCGCCCCCGAGCTTCGCCAGCCCGCCCTCGTAGGCGCCCGCGGTCGCCTTGCTCACCGCGGCGTTGAACTCCGCGTAGGGCCCGTCCTCGTTCTCCGCCATTGATCCCACCGCGGCGTCGGCGAAGCCGGTCTTGATCAGCCCCGGCTCGATCACGACGACGTCGACGCCGAAGCCGCGCACCTCGAAGCGCATCGCATCGGAGAGGGCCTCGACCGCGTGCTTGGTCGCGTGGTAGATGCCGCCGCCGGGGAAGGTCAGCTTGCCGCCCATCGAGCTGACGTTGACGATCCGGCCCCGGCCCTGCCCCCGCATCCCCGGCAGGACGAGCTGGCACATTCGCAGCAGCCCGAAGACGTTGGTCTCGAACTGGCGGCGGACGCTCTCCATCGGCACCGTCTCGACCGCGCCCGACTGGCTGTAGCCGGCGTTGTTGACCAACCCATAGATCGCTCCCTCGGCCGCCTCGACGGCCTCGACGCACGCCTTCATGGAGGCCTCGTCGGTGACGTCGCAGGCGAGCGTCTCGCAGCCGGCCCGGGCGAGGCCGGCGATCGTCTCCGGCCTGCGGGCGGTGGCGTAGACGCGATGGCCATTGGCCGCCAGGTGCCGGGCTGTCTCCTCGCCGATGCCCGATGAGCAACCCGTGATCAGGATCGCCCTGGTGTCGTCGTCCATGTCTGCGCTCCCCTCGTTGGTCGCCCCCAGAGTATTCCTGCAGCCGTGCCGGGATCCGGGGCCGCGGCGCATATATTCAGGGGCGATGGTGAACCCGGCAGATTCGCGACTCGACCGCAGCGAGCTGATCGAGGACGCGTCCCGCCGGACCCAACTGGCCAACGAGCGCACCCAGCTCGCCTGGTGGCGGACGGGACTGACGGCGCTGGCGGTGGCGCTGGCGATCGGCCGGGTGGTCCCGGAGCTCGGCGGCAGCCCGACCCGCTGGCCCTACACCCTGGTCGGCGCCGGCTTCGCGATCTACGGGGTGGGACTGATCGTCTACGGAAACGCCCGCTCGCGCGAGGTGATGCGGGCGCTCCACACGGGCCGCTACTCCGAGGCCTCTGCGGAGGGCGATCGCGGCGCTCACCGCCGCCGGGATCGTGCTCGGCCTCGCCACCTTGGCGTTGATCGTCCTCGACTGACCCGCGGCGCCGCGGCCGAGCGCGGTCGCTAGGCTCGCCCGGCGATGCGCGCGGTCACCTTCCAGTCCCCGGGCGAGGTTCGGATCGCCGAGAAGCCGGAGCCCGAAATCGGCTCCCCCGACGAGGCGATCGTCCGCGTCGAGGCGACCGGCGTCTGCGGCTCGGACCTGCACATCTTCCACGGCCGGATCCCAATCGAGGCCGGCTTCACGATCGGCCACGAGTACGTCGGCACGGTCCTCGCCACCGGCGCGGAGGTCCACAGCGTCAGTGAGGGCGACCGCGTTCTGGGGACGTTCCTCACCGCCTGCGGCGAGTGCTTCTTCTGCCGCCTGGGCGAGTTCCACAAGTGCGACAGCGGCCGCGTCTTCGGCCACGGCTCCACCCTGGGCTCCCTGCAGGGCGCCCAGGCCGAGCAGCTTCTGGTCCCGGGAGCCGACCTCACCCTTCGCCGTGTCCCTGAGGGCATGTCGGACGACGTCGCCCTGTTCGCCGGCGACGTGATGGGCACCGGGTATCACGCCGTCGTCCAGGCCGAGGTCGAGCCCGGTCAGAGCGTCGCGGTCCTCGGCCTCGGGCCGGTCGGCCTCTGCGCGGTCCAGGCGGCGCTGGCGACCGGCGCCGCCGCGGTGATCGCGGTCGACACCGTTGCGGATCGACTGCGGATGGCCGAGGCGTTCGGGGCCACCGCCGTCCACCTCACCGAGGAGGACCCGCGGGCCGCGGCCAAAGAGGTCTCCGAGGGCCGCGGGGTCGACGCCGCGATCGAGGCGGTCGGGCACCCCGACGCACTCGAGCTCGCCTGCCGCATCGTCCGCAAGGCCGGGACCGTCTCGGTGATCGGCGTCTACTCCGAGCGGATCGAGGTCCACATGGGGCTGATCTGGATCAAGTCGCTGACTCTGCGAAGCGGCCAGGCCAACGTGATCGCCCACCTCGACCCGGTGCTGGAGGCGCTCTCCTCGGGCAAGCTCGACCCCGCGCCCCTGGTCACCCACCACATGAGCCTCGACCAGGCCCCCGAGGCCTACGAGATCTACGACCGCCACGAGGCGCTGAAGATAGTCCTGCGGCCCTAACCGCCCCGCTGCCGCGCGGCATCTCACGGTCGAGTGGCCGAAATCCGGTCCCTATCTGCTGATTTCGTCCACTCGACGAAGGGAGAGGAGAATGACGGCATGGACTCGCTGCGCGGGAAGCTGCTGATCGCCGCCCCGAGCCTCTTCGACTTCTTCCGCCGCACCGTGATCCTGATGGTCGAGCACGGTGAGGAGGGGGCCTTCGGGGTGGTGCTGAACCGCTGCTCGGAGACCACAGTCGCCGAGGCCGTTCCGCAGCTCGCCGAGCTCGCCGACGCCGAGGAGCCGGTGCGGATCGGCGGGCCGGTCGGGCCGGCGACGGTGGTGGTCCTGGGCGAGTTCGAGGATCCCGGCGACTCGCCGAAGCTGGTCTGCGGCGACCTCGGCATCGTCGACCCGGAGACCGGGCCGGAGCTGCGGCGGGTCCGCGTCTACGCGGGCCACTCCGGCTGGAGCCCGGGGCAGCTCGAGAGTGAGCTGGAGCGCGAGGCCTGGCTGATCGAGCCCGCGCGTCCCGAGGACCCCTTCTGCGACGAGGACCTCTGGCAGGCGGTGCTGAAGCGACGCGGCGGCGAGTACGCGCTGCTGGCGCGGATGCCCGAGGACCCCTCGCTCAACTGATCGCTTCTATCCCGGCAGCCACGCCGGCCGGAAGCCGGCGCCCCCGCCGTCCGGCCCCGCTTCGTAGGCTCTGGCATGAGATGAGCAGGCCGACCCGGCACCCACACCCGCTGCTGCGCCGGGCCGACCTCGCCCCGGACCCGATCGAGCAGTTCGGGCGCTGGTTCGAGCGCGCCCGCAGCGAGGTCCCGCTGGCGGAGGCGATGACCCTGGCCACCGTCGGCGCCGACGGCAGCCCCGACGCCCGCATGGTCCTGCTCAAGGGCCACGGGCCCGACGGCTTCCGCTTCTTCACCAACTACGAGAGCGCCAAGGGCCGCCAGATCGCCGCCGACCCGCGCGGAGCCCTGGTGATCTACTGGCGCGAGCAGGACCGCCAGGTTCGCGTCAGGGGAACGCTCGAGCGGCTTGCGGCGGAGGACTCCGACGCCTACTTCGCCTCCAGGGATCGCGGCAGCCGCCTCGGTGCCTGGGCCTCGCCCCAGAGCCGGCCCCTGGCCGACCGCGAGGACCTCGACGGGCGGCTCGGCGAGGCGGAGGAGCGCTGGCGCGGGGAAGAGGAGATCCCCCGCCCCGGGCACTGGGGCGGCTTCCTGCTCCGACATCGCTGGGTCGAGTTCTGGCAGGGCCAGCAGGCCCGCCTGCACGACCGCTTCGTCTATGAGCCCGAGGGCAGGGGCTGGAGGATCGAGCGCCTCGCCCCCTGACGTCCTCACCTACGTCGGTCACTCGACCGTGCTCCTGCGCCTCGGGGGAGTCCGCATCCTCACCGACCCGATGCTGCGCTCACGGGCGGGCTTCCTGCGCCGCCATCCCGCGGCCGTGGCGCCGAGCTCCTTCGCCTCCCTCGACCTGGTGCTGATCTCCCACCTCCACCGCGATCACCTCGACCTGCCCTCGCTGCGGGCGCTGGCGCCCGGGACGCCGCTGCTGGTGCCGCGGGGAGGGGGAGAGCTCGTCCAGGGCTCCGGGCACGAGCGGGCGATCGAGATCGGGGTCGGCGAGACGTTCTCGCTCGGGGGAATCGAGGTGACCGCGGTGCCCGCCGAACACGACAATCGCCGCGGTCCCTGGGGCGCGACCGCCGACCCGCTCGGCTTCGTCCTCGCCGATGCCTCGGGTCACCGCATCTACTTCGCCGGCGACACCGACCTCTTCGAGGAGATGGCCGGGATCGGCCCGCTCGAGGTGGCGCTGCTCCCGGTATGGGGCTGGGGGCACAAGCTGGGTGCCGGGCACCTCGACCCCGAGGGGGCGGCCCGGGCGCTTTCGATGCTGAGGCCCCGAGTCGCGGTGCCGATCCACTGGGGCACCTATCACCCGGCGGGGCTGAGGCGGACGCTGGGCCGCCTGCTGACCGATCCCCCGCACGAGTTCGCCCGGATCGCCGCGGAGCTCTCCCCCGAGGTCCGGGTCGAGGTCCTGCAACCTGGCGTCGAGCTGGCGCTCGAGTGGGCGGCCCAGTCATGAGGAGGGTCGGCGCACGGGCGGCTCTCGCGCTTGCTGCGGGGCCTGGCGCTCTGGGCGCTCACCGCGCTCGCCTTCCTCGTGCTGGCCGCGGTGGTCCCGGGGATCGGCGTCCCGCGCTACGGGACCGCCCTGCTGGCGACGGCGACGATCGCGATCCTCAACGGGCTTCTCTGGCCGCTGCTCATCCGCGTGGCGCTGCCGCTGACGATCCTCACCTTCGGCCTCGCCTCGCTGGTGCTGAACGGGATCATCATCACCCTGGCGCTGGAGATCGTCGAGGGCGCCGACCCGAGCCTCCTGGGGGCGATCGCAGTCGCCTTCTTCCTCGCCCTGGTCGAGATGGTCCTCACCCCGGCGGTCGGCATCGACCCCGATGCGCGGTCGCTGCGGGTGGTGCGGCGCCGCGCCCGCAAGGCACGGAAGCAGAACCGCACCGACGTCCCCGGGGTGATCCTCTTCGAGATCGACGGGCTCGCCGAGCCGGTGCTGCGCCGGGCGCTGGAGGAGGGGCATGCGCCGACCATGGCCCGCTGGATCTCCGACGGCAGCCATCGCCTCCTCGGCTGGGAGTGCGACCTCTCCTCGCAGACCGGGGCGAGCCAGGCGGGACTGCTGCTCGGAAGCAACCACGACATGCCCGCCTTCCGCTGGCACGAGAAGGACAGCGGCCGCACGATCGTCTCCAACCGGATGATGGACGCGGTCGAGATCGAGCGCCGCCGCTCCGACGGCGGTGGCCTGCTCGCCGGCGGAGGCGCCAGCCGCGGCAACATGTTCCGCGGCGACGCGCCGCGCTGCTCGGTGACGATGAGCACGATCCGGGCGCCGGGCCGGACCGGCAGCGGCGAGTTCTTCGCCTACTTCGCGCGACCCCTTCGGATTCGCCCGCACCGTGCTCCTCTACCTCGCTGACGTCTTCTCCGAGTACCGGGCGGCGCGGCGCCAGCGCCGCAGTGGAGCCGAGCACGTCAACCGCGGTGGGGCCTATCCATGGATGAGAGCGGCGATCACCGTCGCGATGCGCGACCTCAACGTCGCCCTGCTGATGGGCGACGTCGTCGAGGGGATCCCGGTCGTCTACTCGACCTTCGTCGGCTACGACGAGGTCGCCCACCACTCCGGGATCACCGAGCCGGACGCCTTCGCCGTGCTGCGCCGCCACGACGCCGAGCTGGCCCGGCTGGAGCGGGCGGTCCGGCTGGCGCCCCGCCCCTACCGCCTCGTGGTCCTCTCCGACCACGGCCAGACCCAGGGCCGGCCCTTCCGCCAGCGCTACGGCCTCACCCTCGAGGAATTGGTCGAGGGGGCGATGGGGGGCGTCGACGTCTTCGCCCCGGCCTCGCCCGACGAGGGCTTCGCCACGCTCGGCGGGGCGCTGACGGAGGCCCGCGCCGAGGAGAGCGTCGCCGGGCGCATCGTCGCCCGCGCCACCCGCAACCGGCTCGTGGACGGCGAGGTGGCGCTCGCCTCCAACCGGGAAGCGATGGAGCAGATGAGCGCGGAGAAGGGCGCCGCGAGCCCTGCGGTCGTGCTCGCCTCGGGGGGGCTCGGGCTGATCACCCTCAGCGCCAGCCGCGAGCGGATGAGCGTGGGGGAGATCGGCGAGCTCTATCCGGGCCTGATCGAGACGGTCAGCGCCCATCCCGGGATCGGATTCGTGATGGTCCGCTCCGAGAGGGCCACGCGATCGTCCTCGGCGGCTCGGGGGCGCGCGACCTCGAGGACGACAGCGTCACCGGCGAGGACCCTCTGCGCCATTTCGGCCCGAACGCCGCCGATCACCTGCGGCGCACCGACGGCTTCCCGCACTGCCCGGACATCCTCGTCAACTGCGCCTTCGACCCCGAGCGCAACGAGGTGGCTCCCTTCGAGGAGTTCATGGGATCCCACGGAGGCGCTCGGCGGCTGGCAGATGCACCCCTTCGCGCTCGTCCCGGCGCAGTGGAGCACCGAGCCGACTCCGATCGTCGGGGTCGAGGCGATGCACGTGCAGCTGCGGCGCTGGCTCGACGAGACCGGGCTCGACCTTCGCCCCCACCGCGCCCGGGGCTGAGCGCTCCCCGCGGGCTATCGTGGGCCGGCCGAGATGAGGATCCTCTACGGAGTCAACGGCGAAGGCATGGGGCACGCCACCCGCTCGGAGGTCGTGATCGACTCCCTGCTCGGCCGCCACGAGGTCAGGGTGTTCGCCTCCGGCGCCGCCTTCCGCCACCTCAGCGAGCGGCTGCCCGCGGTCGAGCAAGTCTTCGGGCCGACCTTCGCCCTCGACGAGGGGCAGATCCGACGCTGGCAGACGGTCCTCCAGAACGTCCGCAGCGCCCGCGAGGAGCTGCCCGAGGGGGTGAAGGCCTGGGCGCAGGAGGTGGACGAGTGGCGGCCCGACGTCGTGATCAGCGACTTCGAGCCGGTCTCCGCCGCCTTCGCGCGCTGGGCCAGGACCCCGCTGATCGCGGTGGACAACATCAACGCGATCGACCGCTGCCGTCACGGCCGCCGGATCATCGGCGCCGAGCGGGACGACTACCTGATCGCCCGGGCGCTGGTCCGGGGCATGGTGCCGGGGGCTGCCTCCTACGTGGTCACGACCTTCTTCCGCCCCCCGCTGGCGCGCAAGCGGACCACCCTGGTGCCGCCGATCCTCCGCCCCGAGATCGCCGCCGCCAGCGCCGAGGAGGGGGAGCACCTGATCGTCTACTGGGGCGGCGAGCCCAAGCTGCTCGAGGCGCTGCGAGGCAGCGGGGTGCGCTGCCTCGTCTACGGCATGCGCGGCGGGCCGGAGGAGGTCGAGGTCGAGGGCAACCTGGAGTTCCGGCCGCCCTCGAACCAGGGCTTCGTCGAGGCGCTGCGGACCTGCCGAGGTGTCGTCGCAGGAGGCGGGTTCTCGCTGCTCAGCGAGGCCGTGTACCTTGGCAAGCCGGTGCTGTCGGTACCGCTGAGAGGACAGTTCGAGCAGCTGATGAACGCCCGCTATCTGGAGGCGCGGCGCTACGGGCTCTGCGCCGAGGACCCGGGGGAGACCGTGCTCGCCCGCTTCCTCGAGGAGCTTCCGAGCTTCCGAAAGGCCCTGCGGGCCTACCGCCAGGACGGCAACGTCGTCGCCCTGAAGACGATCGAGGAGCGCGCCGAGGCCGCGGCAGAGGCCGCGCCCTCGCGGGGCTCGCGACGCCGGCGGCGGCGCGGGAGGGCGAGCGGGTGAGGCCCGCCGCCCTCGGCGCGCTCGGCACCCTCGGCGCCGCCGCGGCAGGCGCCGCGATCTACAACGGCCAGGTCCCCACCTCCCAGCTCTACGGACGGACGATCTGCCGGGTCCCGGAGGCCGGTCAGGCGATCGCCCTCACCTACGACGACGGCCCCAATCCCCGTCACACGGTGCGGCTGATGGACCTGCTCGAGCGCCACGACGCCAGGGGCACCTTCTTCCTGGTCGGTTGCTGGGCCGAGCGCGAGCCGGGCATGGTGCGCGAGATCGTCGATCGCGGTCACGCGATCGGCAACCACACCTTCACCCACCCGACCATGCCGCTGCGCTCGGCGGCGAGCATCCGCGAGGAGCTGCGGCGCTGCCGCGAGGCCGTGGAGGCGGCCGGGCGCAGCTTCACGGAGATCGACGGAGAGGCGCTGATGCGACCGCCCTACGGGCGGCGGCGCCCCGGCACGCTGCGGACCATGCGCGAGCAGGGATACGTGCCGGTGCTCTGGTCGATCACCTGCTTCGACTGGCGGCGGCGCGAGACCGCCGAGACGATCGCGAGGCGGGCGCTGAAGGCCCGCGGCGGGGACATCATCCTGCTGCACGACGGCGACCACAAGGTGCCCGAGGGCGACCGGGCGGCCTCGGTCGCGGCCACCGAGCGGGCGCTCGAGGGCCTCGGTGCCGAGGGCTACCGCTTCCCCACCGTCCCCGAGATGGTCGCCCGCGGCCGGGCGCCCCAACCGTGACCGGAGTCGCAGCGCATGTCGAATGCGGACGTCGCCTGGCTGCACATGGACCAGCCGACCAACCTGATGGTGATCACCGGTGTCCTCTGGTTCGGTGAGGTACCTGCCTGGGACCGGGTGCGCGAGGTGATCGCGGAGCGCCTGGTCGCCCCCTTTCCCCGCTTCTCCCAGCGGGTCGTCGAGGGAGGGCCGCGGCTTTCGGGGCCGCACTGGGAGGAGGATCCGAACTTCGACCTCGACCTCCATCTCCATCGCGTCGCCCTGCCGGCGCCCGGCGATCGCGCTGCTCTGCAGGCCTGGTCGCTGATCTCACCTCGACACCGTTGGATCACTCCAGGCCGCTCTGGCAGTTCCACCTGGTGGACGGCTACGAGGGGGGCGCGGCGATGATCGCCCGCATCCACCACGCGATCGCCGATGGGATCGCGCTCGCCCGCGTCCTGCTCTCGCTCACCGACTCCTCGCCCGACGCCGGTCTGGCGCCCGCGGTCGAAGACGCCCCAAGCGCCGGGCGGGGGCGCAGCCGCCTGGGGGCGCTCGCCGGCTCCGCCCGCGAGGCGGCCGGCCTCGCCCGCGGGGCTGCCGGCGCGATCGCACACGAGTCGCTCGAGGTGGCACGGCATCCCTCGCACCTCGTCGACATCGCGGCGACCACGCGCGAGGACGCCGGCACCCTGCGCAGGGTGCTGCTGCCGGCGCCCGACCCGCCGTCCCCGCTGAAGGGAGAGATGGGGGTGGCGAAGGGGGTCGCCTGGTCGGCGCCGATCGCGCTGGAGGAGGTGAGGACGATGGGGCATGAGACCGGGACCACGATCAACGACATCGTCGTCACCGCCGTGGCGGGTGCGCTGCGCCGCTACCTGCGCTCCCGCGACAGCCCGGTCGAGGAGCTGACCGCGTCGGTCCCCTTCAACCTGCGACCGCTCGATCAGCCGCTGCCCTCCGAGCTGGGCAACCGCTTCGGCCTTGTCCTGCTGCGGCTGCCGCTGGGGATCGGGGATCGCCGCCGGCGCCTGCGCGAGGTGCACCGCCGGATGGAGGAGATCAAGCACTCACCGGAGGGGGCCGTCTCCTACGGCGTCCTCGACGCGGTCGGGAGGACGCCGCTGGCGGTCGAGCAGCGCCTGCTCGACCCGTTCACGGCCAGCGCCAGCGCAGTGGTGACGAACGTCCCCGGCCCGCGCCAGCCCGTCTATCTCGCCGGGTCCAAGGTGGACGGGGTCCTGGTCTGGGCGCCTTCGGCGGGCGGGACCTCGACCACCGTCTCGATCTTCAGCTATGACGGCCAGATCAGGATCGGCGTGATGGCCGACGCGAAGCTGGTCCCCGACCCCGGCGCGGTGGTCCGAGCCTTCGAGCGCGAGGTCGAGGCCCTGCTCCGGCTGAAGCGGCGGCCGATCGGGACCACCGGCTGAGCGTCCGGCGTTACGGTATGCGCGGGAGCCGATTAGTTGGCCACGACGCAGACCCAGCCAGCAGCAGAGGCGGTCGTCGACGCCGCCCAGGCTGATCGCCTGGACGGCTTCGTCGAGCGAGCTGCCGCAGCGGCGGAGACGCTTCCGGCGGCTCGACCAGGAGGCGGTCGACGAGATCGTCTGGGCGATGGTCGTCGCCGGGCTCGACAGCGCGGTGGAGCTGGCCGAGCTGGCGATGCAGGAGACCGGCTTCGGCGTGCTCGAGGACAAGGTGGTGAAGAACTACATCGCCACCGAGTTCCTCTACGACTACCTCAAGGACAAGCGCTCGGTCGGGGTGATCGACGAGGACCCCAAGAGCGGGATCGAGTACGTGGCCGAGCCGATCGGCGTCGTCCTGGCGCTGCTGCCGATCACCAACCCGACCTCGACCGCGCTGTTCAAGTCGATCGTCGCGACGAAGACGCGCAACGCGATCGTCTTCCGTCCCTCCGCGCGGGCTGCCGGCTGCGCCGTGCGCGCCGTGGAGATCCTCCAGGAGGCGGGCGAGGCCGCCGGCCTCCCCGCCGACGCCCTGCAGGTGATCCCCGACCCGACGCTCGACGTCTCCCAGTACCTCTTCCACCACGACGGCATCGACCTGATCTGGACGACCGGGGGGCCGAAGGCGGTCGCCGCCGCGAACGCGGCCGGCAAGCCGACGCTCAGCGTCGGCGCAGGCAACGCGCCCGTCTACGTGCACCGCAGCGCCGACATCGGCATGGCGGTGGTCGACGTGCTGATCTCCAAGACCTTCGACGCCTCGGTGATCTGCCCGGCCGAGCAGACCTGCGTGATCGACGAGACGATCTACGACGAGGCGGTCGCCGAGTTCGAGCGCCTCGGCGGGCGGATGCTCGACGCCGAGGAGGTCGAGCGCCTCTCCGGGCTCGCCTTCGAGCCCGACGGGCGGGTCGACGTGCGCGCCCTCGGGCAGTCGTGCGCCAACCTCGGCGCGATGGGCGACTTCCCTGTGGCCGAGGACGTCAAGGTGCTGCTCGCGCCACTGCCGTCCGAGCCGGAGGCGCTGGCCGCGCACCCGCTGATCCAGGAGAAGCTGATGCCGGTCCTCGGGCTGGTCCGCTCGCCCTCGGTCGAGCACGCGGTCGCCACCTGCGAGCTGGTCACCGAGCACGGCGGGCTCGGGCACACCTCGGCCGTCTACGCGTCCGACGAGGACGTGATCGCGCTCTTCGCGGGGCGGGTGAGGACCGGCCGCATCCTCGTCAACGCCCCCACCGCGGTGGGGGCCCTGGGTGGCATCTACAACTCCCTCACGCCCACCTTCTCGCTCGGCTGCGGGACCTGGGGCGGCTCGAACACCACCGACAACGTCAACTACCTCAACCTGCTCAACGTGAAGACCGTCTCGCGCCGCCAGGCGCCCCCGCAGTGGTTCCGGGTTCCATCCGACACCTACTTCAACGCCGGCGCGATCGACAGCCTGCGCGAGCTGAAGGCCGTCAGGTCGCTGCTCGTCACCGACCTCGACGGCGAGGCGCGCGGGGTGGCCGAGGAGGTGCGCCCCTACCTGGAGGGCGCCGGCGTCCACGTCTTCTCGGAGATCACCCCGGAGCCGACCGAGGAGCAGATCCGCGCCGGGACCGAGGTCCTGGGGGAGTTCGGCGCCGACTGCATCGTCGCCGTCGGCGGCGGCTCGGTGCTCGACGCCGCCAAGGCGATGCGGCTCTTCCACGAGAGCCCCGACGTCTCGCTGAAGGAGCTCTCGCTGCCCTTCCTCGACGCCCGCAAGCGCGTCGCCCACTACCCCGAGGTCGAGCACACGGTGCGGATGGTCGCGGTGCCGACCACAGCCGGCACCGGCTCGGAGGTCTCGCCGGCTGCTGTGGTCAGCGCGGGGGGGCGCAAGGTGACGCTGGTCGACTACTCGCTGGTCCCCGACATGGCGATCATCGACCCGACCCTGACCCTCTCGATGCCGCCGGCGGTGACCGCGGACACCGGCATCGACGCGCTCACCCACGCGCTCGAGGCCGGGGTCTCGATCTTCGCCTCGCCCTACACCGACGCCTTCTGCATGCAGGCGATCAACCTGATCATGGAGGCGCTGCCGCGGGCCTGCGCCGACGGCGGCGACCTCGAGGCGCGCACCGCGATGTCGAACGCAGCGACGATCGCCGGGCTGGCCTTCTCCAACGCCTTCGTCGGCGTCAACCACGCGCTCGCCCACGCCGTCGGCGCCCGCTTCGGCATCGCCCACGGGCGCGCCAACGGCATCTTCCTGCCGCACGTGCTGCGCTACAACGCCTCGATCCCGACCAAGTTCATGCCGGCGCCCGGCTACGCGACCTACGTCGCCCCCGACAAGTACGCGCAGATGGGCTGGGTGCTGGGACTCGGCGGCAAGGGGATGGAGGAGCGGCGGGAGCGCTTCTTCGGCCGCGTCGACGAGCTGCTCGACGCGGTCGGCATGCCCCGCTCGCTGGCCGAGACCGGACTGGATCGCGAGGAGTTCGAGGCCGCCCTGCCGGACCTGGTCAAGGCCGCCTTCGCCGACCCGAGCGTGAGGACCAACCCGCGGATGCCGATGATCGCCGAGCTGACCTCGCTGCTCACCGCCGCCTACGAGGGGCGCCCGTAGCGCGACCCGCCGCCGCGGCGGCGTGGATAATGGCGCGGTGACGATCGGGGCCTCGATCTTCCTGCTCGCCGTCGGGGCGATCGCCCGCTACGCGGTCAAGGACAGCTGGGCTGCGGTCGACATCCCCACAGTGGGGCTGATCCTGATGATCGCCGGCGCCCTCGGCCTGGTGATCGGCCTCTTCCAGGAGTTCGGTCAGCGGAACAGCGCGCCGCCTCCCCCTCGCTGAGATCCGCTGGGCCGGTGAGCCGGCTTGACCGCGACGCCCGACGAGCGGTGAGCCGATCGCGGTGCGGGGCCAGCGAAGCCGGCTATGGAGGGCTCGCCTTCTGCTCGAGCCCAGCGAGGTCACGGGCCCCTGGCTGCGGCTGCGCGCCCGGTTGCACCGCTGGGATGCCTCCGGTGAAGAGCAGCGCGACGAGAGCCATCAGGGCCATGATCGAGATCGCCACGCGCAGCCCATCGATCCGGGCCTGCGAGTTCGTTTCGACGACCGCATCGGCGGTCCGGGGCGGGACCCTTGCGTCTTTGAGCGCGGCCTCGAGGTCGTCGTCGGAGAGGAAAGGGATCCCGCCCGCAAGATTCGTCTGCGCCTGGGTAGCGAGGCGGTTGGGAACGTCGGGGTTGTCCTTGATCCCGGTGAAGAACGATGCGGTCAACGCCGAGATCAGCAGTGCGCCGGCCAGTGCGGTGCCGATCGACGCGCCTAGTTGTGTGCCGGTGTTCTGAAGCCCGCCCACCTCCCCGCTCTTCTCGTCGGGCACCGAGGAGACGGTCACGCTTCCGAGCTGCGAGGCCATCGCGCCGAGCCCGGCCCCTGCGAGCAGCAACGGCCAGGTGACGATCTCCGGGCCGGCACTGATGTCGAGCAGTCCAACCAAGAGGACGAGGCCGGCGAACAGGAAAATGAATCCGAGGCGGACGACGCGCCGCGGTGACGCGTCTGGAAACAGCCTGGGGACGCCGGCGGCGAAGAGGAGCAGCGAGAGCGAGAGTGGTAAGAGCCGCACACCGGTCTCGATCGCCGACAGCCCGAGCGCGATCGATAGGAACAGAGGAATGGCGAAGAACGTTCCAGCCTGAACCATGAACATGAAGAGGAACGAGATCACCCCGCTTCGCAGCTGGATGTTGCGGAGCATGGAAGGGTCGATCAGCGCGCCCTGGCCGTGCTCGATGCGCCGGTTCTCCCAGACCACGAAAAGGGCCATGACCGCACCGCCGACGAAGATCAGCCAGATCACCGGTGAGAGCCCCAGCCACTCGGGAGCCTCGGGCTTTGGCATCACCAGACCCCACGTTCCCGACCGCAGGATCCCCAGCACGATCAGGGCGAGGCCGAGCGCCGAGAGCGCGGTGCCCACCAGGTCAAGCTTGACCCCCTCCTCCGCCGGGGTGTCCTCCATCCGCCGGGTCAGAAGAAGGATCACCAGCACGATCAGGACCTCGCCCGCGAACACCCACCGCCAAGAAGCGTAGGTTGTAAAGGCGCCGCCGACCAACGGCCCCAGCGCCGCTGCGATCGCGCCGGCAGCGGCGACGAGACCGTAGGCGCGCGGGCGTTCGGGCTTTCCGAAGTTCGAGGCGACCAGGGCCACGATCGCCGGCATGATCAGCACGGCGCCCAGGCCCTCGAGAAACGACCACCCGATCATCAGCACGGTCAGGTTCGGCGCCAATGAAGTGGTGAACGACCCGCAGGCATAGATGATGCAGCCGAGGCCGAATGCGCGCTTGCGGCCCATTATCTCGCCGACCTTGCCGCCTGTGATCATGAACGAGGCCATCACCAGCGTGTAGAGCGTGATCGCCGTCTGGATCCCGGTCACGGTGGTCCCGACATCGTCGGCGACCGTTGCGATCGCCGTGTTCATAACCGTGGTGTCGAGGGCCATGACGAACTGCCCCGCAGCCAGCGTCAGCAGGACAACCCCGGTCGCGCCCGGGCTTCGCCCACCCCCTTCGGTCAAGGCATTCCCTTCGACGCCCGGAGTCCGAGGCTGATCCGCGGTTGCCTCTGCACGGGAGAGAACCTACCGTGGGGCCGGGCCGGCGAACCTCGCCGCAGCTGGTCCGTTGGGCGGCGCCCATTCGATCCGGGCTAGGCTTGGCCTCAGGTGGCCATCCACCTCAACAACCACCACCGCCGCACCGTCGAGGCGATCTTCGCCCACCCGACCAGCGCCAACATCGAGTGGAACGACGTCACCTCGTTGCTCAGCGCGGTCGGCGAAGTCACCGAGGAGCACAACGGCAAGCTCAAGGTCGCCATCGGGCCCGAGACCGAGGTCATCCACCCACCCCATGGGAAGGACATCGACAAGGGCCTGGTCCTCGATCTGCGGAGAATGCTGACCGAGGCCGGCCTGGCCCCCGACGGCGTCCCCGGGACCGAGGACCAACGCGACCGGGACCACGGCGACTCCCGCTGGGGCAAGCCGACCGACTAGATGCACGCCATGCCGTGCGCGAGGTCGGCCACGTAGCTGCAACTAGGCGTCTCTCGAGCCGGTTGCCGCCTCGGCCTCCTGCCACTCCTCGTAGAGCCGCTCGACCGCCCCCTTGGCCTCACGGTGGCGCTCGGTCGCCCGCTCGGCCCGGCCCGGGCTCGACCACATCGCCGGGTCGGCCAGCTCGTCCTCGAGCGCTTGCAGCTCGGCCTCGGCCTCCTCGATGCGGCGCTCCAGCTCGGCGACCTTGCGCAGGGCGTTCTTGGACGGGCCGACCCGCCGCCGCCTGGGAGGGCGGCCGCCTCGGCCGGCGCCGCCTGCTCGGCGCTGCGACGCCGCGCGCTCCTCGCGGTCGCGCACGTACTCGGCCCACGCCCCGGGGAAGTGGCGCAGCTCTCCCTCCTCGCAGGCCAGCGTCCTCGTCCCGACCGCCTCCAGCAGGGCTCGGTCGTGGGAGACCAGCAGCACGGTCCCCGGGAAGGAGGTGAGGGCGTCCTCCAGCGCCTCGCGGCTCTCGAGGTCGAGGTGGTTGGTGGGCTCGTCGAGGACGAGCAGGTTGGCGCCCGAGGCGACCAGGATCGCCAGCGAGAGCCGGCGCTGCTCGCCGCCGGAGATCTCGGCCAGCGGCTTCTCCGTCTCGGGGCCCGAGAAGAGGAAGGCGCCGAGCAGGTCGCGGGCCTTCTGCGTGCTGAGCCCGGTCTGCCGCTGCGCCGCCTCGAGCACGGTGCCCTCGCCGGCGGCCGTCTCGGCGTGCTGGGAGAGGTAGCCGAGCCGCACCTTGTGCCCGAGCCGGACATCGCCCGTTGCCGGCGGCCGGCGGCCGGCGATCGTCTCCAGCAGGGTGGTCTTGCCGGATCCGTTGGCCCCGACCAGGACGACGTGCTCGCCGCGCTCGAGATGCATGCTCGCCCGCTCCAGCAGGGTCCGTCCCGGCACCTCGATGCGGGCCTCCTTCAGCTCGGCCACCACCCTCCCCGATCGTTCGGGGGCCGCGAAGGCGAAGCGCAGGTCGCGGCGGTCACGCGGATCGGGGCCGGCGGCGTCGCGCCTGATCCTCTCGATCCGCTTCAGCCGCGACTGCGCCTGCCTGGCCTTGGTCGCCTTGTAGCGGAAGCGCTCGACGAAGCGCTCCATCCGCGCGATCTCGGCCTGCTGGCGCTCGATCGTGCGCCCCAGGGCCAGCTCGCGGGCCGCCTGCTCGGTGCGCCAGGCGTGCCAGGGGCCGGCGAAGTAGCGGCCGCGGCCGGCCTCCAGCTCGAGCACCGAGGTGCCGACCGACTCCAGGAACCAGCGGTCGTGGGCGACGAGGACGATCGCCGCCTCCAGCCCGCAGAGATGGCCCTCCAGCCACTCCAGGGTGGGGATGTCGAGGTGGTTGGTGGGCTCGTCGAGGAGCAGCAGGTCAGGGTTGCCGGCGAGCGCCCGCGCCAGCGAGGCCCTGGTCAGCTCACCGCCCGAGAAGGTCGCAAGCGCTCGCTCGGCGTCAGCGTCGGAGAACCCCAGCCCCCCCAGCACCGCCAGCACCTGCTCGCGCCAGCGGTAGCCGCCGGCAAGCTCGAGCCGCTGCTGGGCGGCGGCGTAGGCGCTCATCAGCTCGGGGTCGGAGCCCTGACCCTGCATCGCCGACTCCAGCCGCGCCAGCTCCGCCTCGGTCTCGATCGACTCGGCGCGCGCCGAGAAGACGTAATCGCCGAGGGTCGCCCCCTCCTTGCGGGGCGGGCGCTGATCGTGGAGCGCCACCCGCGCGCCCTTGCCCAGCGCCAGCCGGCCCGAGTCGGGCGCCAGCTCACCGGCCAGGATTCGCAGCAGGGTCGTCTTGCCGGCGCCGTTTCGGCCCGCCAGGGTCATCCGCTCTCCTGCCTCGAGCTTGAAGGAGACGTCGGAGAACAGCGGCTTGCCGCCGACGAACACCTCGAGTCCTGTCGCTGTCGCCATCGCCATCGGTTCCCACAAGGTGCCATCTCGGCAGGCAGGCGGCGGCTTGACCGGGGCGCGGAGGCGGGAAATATGGTCGCCCGATGGGACTGCTCGACAAGCGCTTCTTCGCCGGCAAGGACGCCCGCAGCCTGGTCGAGTTCATCGACGCGCATCGCTAGGCCCTGGCGGCACTCGCAGCGGCAGGAACCTGGCGGGCGGACCCGAATGCCCAGCCTGGAGCCCGAACGTGATCGTCGACTGTGCCCATTACCAGGGCGGGACCCGCCAGCCCGGGGGGCCGATATCCGTTGCCGAGGCGGCGGCCCGCGTCACCGGGGACGAGGGCTTCGTCTGGCTCGGCATCCATGACCCGACGCCCGAGGAGATGCAGGAGGTCTCCAATGCTTTCCCGGTGCACGAGCTTGCGATCGAGGACGCCAGCTCCACCCACCAGCGGGCCAAGCTCGAGGATTACGAGGACCATTACTTCGTCGTCCTGCGGACCGCGCGCTATGACGACGAAAAGGAGCAGGTCGATTTCGGAGAGATCCACATCTTCGCGGCGCCGGGGTACGCGATCACGGTCCGCCACGGCGCGGCGAGCCAGCTGCGGACCGCGCGCGCACGCCTCGAGGAGCGGCCGGATCTCGTCATGGCCGGACCGGTCTCGGTCGTCTGGGCCGTGCTCGACACCGTGGTCGACGACTACGCGCCGGTCGTCCAAGGGTTGACAGAGGACGTCGAGGATGCCGAGGTGCGCGTATTCGAGGGCGAGGGCGACCAGACCGAGCGCATCTACCTGCTGAAGCGCGAGGCGATTGAGTTTCACCGCTCGGTCCACCCGTTGCTGGCCCCGTTGTCGGCGATCGAGCGCGGCGTCGACCCGCGCGTGACGGGGGTGTTGCAGAACTACTTCCGCGACATCAACGACCACGTCAAGCTCGTCCACGACGAGATCGGCTCCCAGCGCGAGCTGCTGACCAGCATCCTCCAGGCGAACCTCGCCCTGCTCGGCGCCCGCCAGAACGAGATCAGCGTCCAGCAGAACGAAACGACCAAGCAGTTGACGATCATCGCGACGATCTTCCTCCCGCTCACCTTCGTCACCGGCTTCTTCGGGATGAACTTCCCCTGGCTGGTCGACCACATCGGCTCCTTCGGAGCGTTCGCCGTCTACGGGGTGGGCAGCCTTCTGCTCTCCTGCGCGGCCCTCTTCGCCTGGTTCCGGCGCAGCCGCTACCTCTGAGCCGCCCCGTTCGCCGTCACCCGCGCCAGGAGGACCTCCCGCTCGCGGTCGTTTCCGGTCAGCGATGCGGCCCGCTCGAACTCCTCGCTCGCCTCGTCACGGCGCCCGAGCTTCGAGAGCAGGTCGCCCCGCACAGCCGGCAGCAGGTGATAGCCGGACAACGCCGGCTCCTCCGCCAGGCGATCGACTATCCGCAGCCCGGCCTCGGGCCCGAAGGCCATGCCGACCGCGACCGCGCGGTTCAGCTCCACCACCGGCGAGCCGGTTAGCTGGGCGAGGCCGTCGTAGAGCGCGGCGATCCGCTCCCAGTCGGTCTCGGCGGGGACGCGCGCGTCCGCATGGCAGGCGGCGATCGCGGCCTGCAGGCCGTAGGGGCCGAGCGCTCCGGCGGCCCGCGCGCTGTCCAGCGCCGCCTTCCCGCGCGCGATCAGCACCCAGTCCCAGCGAGCGCGGTCCTGCTGGTCGAGCGGGATCGCCTCTCCCGAGGCCCCCGTTCTGGCGCGGGAGCGCGATGCCTGCAGCTCCATCAGCGCGGCGAGACCCTGGACCTCCGGCTCTCCGGGGAGCAGCTCGGCCAGGATCCGCCCCAGCCTCAGCGCCTCCTCGATCAGCTCGGGGCGGATCCACTCCTCTCCGGCGCTCGCCGCGTAGCCCTCGTTGAAGATCAGGTAGATGACTTCGAGGACCGCGTCGAGGCGTGCCGGCAGCTCGTTACGTTCGGGCACCTCGAACGGGACCTCCGCCGCCGCCAGCGTGCGCTTGGCGCGGACGATCCGCTGTGCCACGGTCGCCTCGGCGACCAGGTAGGCGCGGGCTATCTCTCGGGTCGTCAGGCCGCCGACCACGCGCAGGGTGAGGGTCACCCTTGCCTCGACCGAGAGCAGCGGGTGGCAGGCGGTGAAGATCAGGCGCAGCATGTCATCGTCGAACGGGTCGTCGATCTCGGCGGCGAGGTCGCGCTTCTCCTGGCCGCCGCCGGCCTCCAGGTCGCGGCCCAGCTCGCGCAGCTTGCGGTCCTGCACCGCGGAGCGGCGCAGGCGGTCGATCCCGCGGTTGCGCGCGGTGGCCATCAGCCAGGCTCCCGGCTTGTCCGGGACGCCTGACCGGGGCCACTGCTCGAGCGCGGCGAGAAGGGCCTCCTGGGCGAGGTCCTCGGCGAGGCCGAGGTCGCCGACGATGCGGGCCAGCGCGGCGATCAGCCGCGCGGACTCGATCCGCCAGACGCCCTCGACCGTGCGGTTGACGTCGCCGCTCTCCACCCGTTCCGATCCCTCGCCTCAGGGGCCGCCGGTGGCGCTAACGCTCCGCTTCGACCTCGCGCCGCATCCGCTCCTCGCGCTCGCGCATCTCGGGGGTCATCTCCTCGCTGAAGTCGTCGGTCTCGAACACCGGACGGATCTCGACCGCCGACTCGGGGGCGCCCTCCTCGCAGGGGATTCGCTTCGCCCACTCGATCGCCTCCTCCATCGAGCGCACCTGCCACAGCCAGAAGCCGGCGAGCAGCTCCTTGGTCTCGGCGAAGGGGCCGTCCACGACCCTGCGCTCGCTTCCGGCGAAGACCACCCGGGCGCCCTCGGAGGTCGCCTTCAGACCCTCCCCGGCCAGCATCACCCCGGCCTTGATCAGCTCCTCGTTGAAACCCTGCATCTGGGCCAGCAGCTCCTGGCTGGGCATCTGCCCTGCCTCGCTCTCCTCGTTCGCCTTGACCAGCACCATCACGCGCATCTCGTTCCTCCTTGGTGGATTGCCTGATCGGGTCCCGAGTCCGAGATACCCGATCCTCTATCAATTCGTCGAACGAGCGGGCCGGAAATCGACAGCGACTCGCGCGCGGTCTCGCGGACGGGCCTATCCCTTGACCAGCACGACGCCCTTACCCGCAGGGAGGCCTTCCCCGGGCCCGGCAGCCTGAGAGCGATCTTCATGGTCCCGTGATGGCGGTTGCGCCTCAACGGGGCCTCGCCCATATCTGAACTGTCGCATCTCCGTCCCGCCCTGTGGGACCCAAACGCGACAGCTCGAGCTGGTGATCCGGAGCCGCCGGGGGGACGTACGAAGTCGTTGTACACACCACCGAAGGCTCAGCCGTGAGGACCGCAGACATCCCCCCGCGCCGGACCTGGAAGCAGGACCTCGCCGCCTACCTCGAGGTCGACCGCAGGCGCAGCCTCGGGCAGATCGCGAGCGTCGTCCTTCCCTACCTCGGCGTCTGGGTGCTTGCCGCGGTCGATCCGGCCGGGCGCCTGGCTCGCCATCGGCCTCGGCCTGCTGGCGACGCGTCGTTCCTGATCCGCATGTACTCGCTCTTCCACGACCTCACCCACAACTCGCTGTTCGCCTCGCGGGCGGCGAACGGGCGCTGGGGCCACCTTCTCGGCTTCCTCCTCTTCACGCCCTACCGATGGTGGCAGCGCCAGCACAGCCTCCACCACGCCCATGCCGGCAACCTCGATCAGCGCGGGCCGGGTGAGATCTACACGATGACGGTCGCCGAGTACGAGCACGCCTCCCGCGTCCGGCGGCTCGGCTACCGCGCCTACCGCAACCCGCTGCTGATGCTGTTCGTCGGGCCGAGCCTGGTCTTCCTCTTCGAGCGTCGCTTCCCGCGCAGGGGCATGACCCCGAAGATCCTCTCGAGCGTCGTCGTCACCAACCTCGCCCTCCTGGCGTGGGCGATTGGCTGGAGCGCGATCGTCGGCTGGCAGACCTACCTGCTGATCCAGATCACGACCCTGGTGGCCGGCGGGGCCCTCGCCGCCTGGATGCTCTACATACAGCACCAGTACGAGGAGACCTACTACCAGGCCGCGGGGGAGTGGCAGTTCGAGCTCGCCGCGCTCCAGGGCAGCTCCTTCCTGAAGCTTCCGCGCGCGCTCGACTGGGTGGTCGGCAACGCGAACTACCACCACGTCCACCACCTCAGCGCGAGGATCCCCAACTACCGCCTCCGCGCCGCGCACGAGGAGCAGCCGATGTTCGAGCGGACTCCGGTGGTCACCATCCGCAGCGGCATCGGCGCGCTGGCCCTGAAGCTGTGGGACGAGGAGCGCGGGTGCCTGGTGCGCTACCCGGCCCGCCGGGCTCGCTCCCGGGGCGGCGCTCCCACCTCCCAGCCGGGCCCGGGCCTACGGCGATCCGTCCACGCCGGTTGATCGGCCGCCGCGCCCGCGGGTACCTTGGCGGGACGGTGCGCAGCAGGCTCAGCTATGCCAATGTGACAGCGACGCTGGCGCTCTTCCTCGCCCTCGGCGGCGGTGCCTATGCGGTCAGCAGCCTCGGCCCCAACACGGTCCGATCCCGCAACATCGTCGACCATCAGGTGCGCGGGCGTGACCTGGCGAAGCCACCGCGGCTGCGCTCGGCGGGCCTCGAGGGGAATCCGACCTTCAACTGCGCGGGAAAGCCTCCGTGGACCAGCAGCCGGCCGGCGGTCAACGGCGCGGTCGGCTACTACCGCGATCTGAGCGGCGCCGTTCACCTCGGCGGTGATGCGGCGCTCTGCGGCGCCAACGGCCCGATCTTCACCCTGCCCCGCGGCTACCGTCCCCGGACCCAGCGGATCGAGCCGGTCGTCAACAACGACAACCCCGCCGTGCTCTACGTCACGGCGCAGGGGCAGGTGCTGGCGCCGAATGTCCCCTTCGGGGCGATCGTCTCGCTCGACGGCGTCAGCTTCCGATGTGGGCCCTCTGGGCGCGGCGGCTGCCCTTAGCGAGTCGCGGACGGCGTCGATCTGATCCAACCTCAGTGCCCCCCCGTAACCGAGGGCATAGGCCCGGCCCGGCTCAGGCGGAATCGCCGAGCTGACCGGCGGCTTCGTAGAGCCTTCTGGTGAGCTCGGCCAGTCGTTCGTCGTTGTCGTCGTAGAAGCCCCGCCCGCTCTTCACTCCGAGCCGTCCCTCCTTGACGTGCTGCTCGATGGTCGCCGATGCGCTCCGGTCGGTTGCGAGCTCCGGATAGAGCGCGTTGGAGATGTCCCGCAGGGTGTCGTGGCCGATCAGATCGGTCATCTGGAGCGGCCCGAACACCGGGACGAAGGCGCGCAGGGTGGTCTGGACCATCGAGTCGAGCTCGCGCGGGTCGGCGGCGCCGATGTCGACAAGGTGCAGCATCTCGCGGAGCATCGCAAACCAGACACGATTCCAGAGGAAACCGGGGATCTCCTTGCGCACGTGAACCGCCCGCAGGCCGACGTTGTCGCAGAATTGCATGGTGGTCGTGAGCGTCTCCTCGCTCGTCCGCTCTCCGGCGACGACCTCGACGAAGATGATCACTTGCGTCTGCACCGGATGGACGACGATGGCTCGCTCGGGGTGGGCCATGTCCGCAGCGAGCCGGGTCATCGGGAAGTTGGAGGTCGAGCTCCAGAGCAGCACCTCGGGGCCGACCACGGCCTCGATCTCCCGGTAGCAGGCCGACTTCAGCTCCGCGTCCTCGACGATCGACTCCATCACCGCGGCGCACGGTCCCAGGGCCGTGGCGAGGTCGTCGTGTACGGAGACACGGGCCAGGACCCGGTCGACAGTCGAGGCCTCCACGGCGCCGATCTCGGCCAGCGTGGAGATGCTCTGTCGCAGGCGATCATGGAGCGTGCCTGCCGAGCCGGCGGGTGACCAGGCCCGCACCTCGTACCCGGCCAGTGCGAACTGCTGTGCGAACAGATGCCCGATGTAGCCCGCGCCGACCAGGCCAAGCGGGCCCTCCAGGGTTCGCTCGGCGGTCACCGATCGCACGCTAGCGGAGCGCGAGCAAAGAGTGGGGTGCCTCCCCACTGCGAAGCCTGAACGCCGATGGGACGCTGGCCCGCGAGAGCTTAATCAACCCAAATCGGAGGTGATCGGATGCGCTCGCATGCCTGGCTCGTTTCCCTTCTGTCCGCACTTGTCTTGCTTGGGGCTTCCGCTCCACAGGCTGCGGCCCAGACTTCTCGGTTCACGATCGAGCCGGGGCAGACCAGGGTTTTCATGTGCGGTTGGGGCTTTGGCCCGATCGCCCATGAGCATTCGCTTCGCGCGGAACACAGGGAGCTGGGGGTGCGCCGAGTGATCAGGACCTCCCGGAACAGCCTCCGCGTGATCTTCTCCCACAGGATCACGGTGAGGGAAGACGACGGCGGCCTCTACCGCGCGATCATCAACCGCGGCCACAGGACGGTCACCTATCGGAACTGGTGTGCCGGTGGTGGCGCCAGCTACTGATCGGGGTCGAGCGCCGCTGACAGCTCGTCGCGAGAGCTGATCTCGAGCTTGGTGTAGGCGTTGCCGAGATGCTTTTCGACGGTTTTCCGGGTCACGAAGAGCTGCTGGGCGATCTCCACGTTTCGCAGCCCCTTCGCCGCCAGCTTCGCCGTGCGCAGCTCGCTCGCGGTCAGCGAGTCGACGCCCGTGCGAAACACACTACGCGGGCGAGACCCGGCAGCTGCCAGCTCGTCGCGGGCCCTCGCGGCGAGCCCCCCGGCGCCACAGACATGGGCGAGCTCGAGGGCCTCCCGAAGCGGTCCGCGCGCTTCGCTGCGGCTGCCCTCGCGACGAAGCGCCGCCCCCAGCTCCAGTTGCGAGCGCGCCAGCTCATGCGGTGGGCCGCTCCTCTCGAGCATCGCGACCGACTCCCGCAGCGTTTGCGTGGCGGACCGCTTCGGTTCGATCGAGGACCTGGCCCGCAGCATCGTGCCGATCAGGTGGCCCGCGCCGAAGGCGCCGGCGCGCTTCGCACCCTCGGCGACGAACCGCTTCGCCTCGGTGGTGCGGTCGAGCGCGGCGAGCGCCGGCACGACCTCCTGGCGCCACGGCACCGCCGCCGGGTTGCACATGCGCATCTGCTCGAGGTCCTCGCCGACCGCGATCAGGTCCTCGGCGCCGCTCTCGAGCTCCCCCAGCGAGAGCCTGAGGACGCCGCGGATCTCGAGCGGGACCGGGGACATCGGCACGACGCTGAATGGCGCCGAGAGATCCCAGTCGCCGGCCAGCTGATTCGCCTCTTCCAGGAGACCCCTGGCGATCAGCGTGCTCAGCAGGTTGCTGGTTGCCGCCCAGGCGGGTAGCGAGACTGGCGAGAGATCCCGAACGATGTCCCAGGCGGTGCGGGCCTCCGACTCGGAATCGACCAGCCTTCCTCCAAGGCGGTCGATCTCGGCCAGCATGCTCTCCCGGTAACTGGCCACGTGAAGGAGGCCCTCGGAGCGAGCGCTCTCCCATCCCCGAGCAGTCGCCTCGTGAGCCAGCTCCCACTTCCCGCTCCAGGCGAGCACCTTGCAGGCGATAGCCGGCACGGCGCCGCGGCCGGCCCACGGGGGAGGGGTGAACGAGGAGGCCAGCACAACGACCTCGTCGACCGGATCACAGGCGAAGAAGCGCTCGAACGACAGCGCCTGGCGAACGAGAAGCTCACCGCGAGTAGTCGCTCCGGCGCTCGCCGCTACAGAAGCGATCCGCGCCGAGCCCTCCTCGCTGCGGCCGGCGTTCATCGTCCTCAGGCAGGAGAGCGATGCTTCGGCCGGAAGCACCCGCTCCGGCTGATCCGAGGGGACCTCCTCGACAAGGCGCCCGAGCCAGTGCACCGCCTGCTCGAGATTCCCGGCGTCGAAGTAGGTCCAGGCAGCGTCCTCGACCGCCCGGAGGCGGAGCTCCGGATCATCGGTGCGCTCGGCCACGGCGACGAGGACCTCCGGGGCCTCGATCGGGTTCGCTCCCCAGAGAGCGCGGCCGAGCTCGTATGTGACCTCGACCTCCTCTTGCGGGGGCTCCCGCAGCGCCCGTTCGAGGTAGCTGCGAGCGCTGGCCGGGGCCCCGGCAGCGATCGCCTCGCCGGCAGACTCGCGAAGCCGGTCCACGACCCACTGATCGCCGTTGGGAGAGCAGGCCAGCAGGTGGGGCGCAAGCTCGCGGGCGGCGCCGCCGGTCGAGCCGATCAACTCCGCGGCGCGGCGGTGAGCCTCGGAGCGCTCCTCCTCCGGGAGGTCGAGATAGACGGCATTGCGGATCAACGGGTGCACGAAGTCGATCGGCTGCCCGGGAGCGAGGATCTCGGCGTCGCGAAGCCGGCCGCAGAGATCGCGCCCCCGCGTTTCGCTGACCCCGGCCAGACTGCAGGCGTGACGGAGCTGAGGGGCACCGCCGAGCACCGCGATCGCGCGCGCGAGCGAGGTCGCCTCGGGTCCGAAGCGGTGCAACCGGGCGAGGATCGAACGGGTGACCGGCTCCGAGCCGAACGAGCCGAGCGCCGCTGCGCCCTCTGCGTCGGGAGCGATCGAGTCTCCCCGCAGGCTTCGCAGCACCTCGCTGAGCAGGAATGGGTTGCCGGCCGTGACCTCCCTGCAGGCCGCCGAGAATTCCTCCGAGGGAGTGTCCTCGAGCCCGGCCGTGATCAGTTTCTCGACCCCGGTGGAGCTCAGCGGCGAGGGCCGAAGGACCTCGCTCGCGTCTTCGCGCAGCGCCTCGAGCTCGGCGGGTTCGTCGGCCTCGCCGGTGCGCGCCGCCACGACCAGAAGCACGGGAGTGTCGTGCACCCTGCGTGACACGTAGTCGAGCCAGCGCAGCGACTGGCTGTCCGCCCAGTGGGCGTCATCGATCGCTAGGACGACCGGCCGGGAATCGCAGAGATTCGCGAGCAGCCAGTAGAGGCCGTGAACCGGGGCGAACGGATCGACCTCGGTCGCGGGACTCTCCTGGTCCCGGCCGAAGGCGATCAGCGATAGGCCGGCACTGCCCGAGAGCAGTCGCGAGCGCTCCGAATCGTCGGCCCGCTCGATCAGCGGCTCCAGTAGCTGCCGGGCGACCCCGAACGGGACCTCTCGCTCGAGCTCCCCCGCCCGAGCTGTACGAACCAGGGCACTGGTTCCCTCCGCGGGCGCGGTCGCCGCCGCCAGAAGTCTGGTCTTGCCGATCCCCGCCGCTCCCTCGATCAACAGCGCCGATCCCTGCCCCTCATGGAGCCGGACGCGCGCGTCTTCGAGGACTCCTAGCTCTCGCTCACGCTCGAGCAGCGACGCCATCTCTCGGCCATCTGCGGTTTGCTCCATGGCTGCCCCGATCTGCATACCAGATCAGCGGCGAGAGGCAATGCCTCTCGCGCAGGACCCTGATTGCGTCACCGCCCTCCGAGTCTACGCGCGGGCCGGCCTGCCCTTCCGCAGGGCTGGGCGTCTCGAGGGGGTTGCCGCGCCGTGGCCGAAGCGAATGTCCGGCAGCACGTGACCCAGCCAGCTCGGCACGTACCAGGCGGCCGGTCCTGCGACGCGCAGGAGCACCGGCACGAGCAGCAACCGCACCAGGAAGGCGTCGAGCAGCACGGCGATTCCGAGGATCACGCCCATCTCCTTGGGGGGCAGGGGACCCGAGAGAGCGAAGGTGAAGAAGACGGACACCATGACCGCACCGGCAGCGAGGATGACGCGCCCGGAGTGGGCGAGCCCACCGACCATCGCCTTGCGGGCATCTCCCTCCCTGTCCCAATGCTCCTTCGCCGAGGAGAGCAGGAAAACGGTGTAGTCCATCGAGATCGCGAAGATCATCGCGAAGAAGAACATCGGCGCCCAGGCGTCGAGGAAGCCCTGCGGCTGGAAGCCGAGCAATCCGGCAAGGTGGCCGTCCTGGAAGATCCACTTGGCGATCCCGAAGGCGGCGCCGGTGGAGAGCAGGTTGGTGACCACGCCGATCGCCGCCGCCACCGGCGCTTGGAATGCAACCAGCAGGAGCAGGAAGCCGAGCGCCAGGACGAGCCCGATCACCGCGGGTGTCTTGGCCGCCAGCGCGGCCTCGAGGTCGTGGTTCTCGGCTGCCGGCCCCCCGACCAGTGCGCCGGGAGGGAGCTTCGAGCGCAGGCGATCGATGGTCAGGCCCAGACGTGGGCTCGCGGGATCGCTGGAAGGGATCGCCTCGATCAACGTCTGGCCGCCGGCGCCTGGCCTGGGCGGCAGGGACTGGGCGATGCTCGGGTCGCCCCGCACCGCGGTCATGGTCTGGCGAGCCGCCGAGGCCGGGGCAACGATCTGCAGGGCGCCCGGTGCGCCTCGGCCGAAGCCCGCCTGGATCTGCTCATATCCCTGCCGGGACTGGTCGCCTGGCGGCACCACCTTGATTGACGGCATCTCGGTACGCAGCGAGAGCACCGGAAGGGCCAGTGCGAGCAGCGCCACCAAGGCGAGGCCACCGAATGCGTACGGCCGCCGCCAGAGCAGCTCGCCCCAGCGGGCGAAGCGGGGCGAGCGATGCTCGCCGCTTTGCACCCAGGGAAGGGAGAGGCGATCGACCCGTGGGCCGAGTCCGGCGAGCACGGCGGGCAGCAGCGTCAGCGTCGCGGCCACCACGAAGACGACCGAGACGATGATCCCGAGAGACGTCGACCGGAAGGCCGGACTCGGCACCAGCATCACCGCCGAGAGCGAGATCAGCACGGTCAGACCGGAGAAGAGGACGGCCTTGCCGGCCGTGTCCATCGTGGTCGCCACCGCCTCGACCGGATCCAGCTTCTGGCCGAAATGGGCGCCCCGGTAGCGAAAGACGATGAACAGGGCGTAATCGATGCCCAGAGCGAGCGCGAACATCAGCGCGAAGTTCATCGCCCAGATCGAGATCGGCGAGACCAGCGTTCCGAGGTAGAGCAGGCCTGCAGAGGCGGTCAGCCCGACGATGGTCAGCATCAGCGGGAGGCCCGCGGCCACCAGTGAGCCGAAGGCCAGAACGAGAATCGCCATCGTCACCGGCCAGGAGATGAACTCGGACCTGAGCATCGCTTCGCGGTTCGCCTGGTTGAAATCGGACCACATCCCCGAGGCGCCGGTCACGTTGACGGCAACTCCCGGGCCGGCGGCGCCGGCAAGCTTCGGCTTGAGGCGGTCGGCGGCGGCGACCATCGCGTTGGGATCGGCGGCCGCGGCGGCTCGGATCACGGCCGTGTGGCCGTCGGGCGAGATCGAGACACCCGGCTGCGGCGCAGAGACACGACCCACGGCCGGATCGCGCCGCAGGACCCGTTCCGAAAGCGCCACCGCTTGCCTGAATTCGGGCGCGGTCGCCACGAGACCGTCTGAATGGACAGCGACCTGGAGGGCATAGCTGCCGGTGCCGGCGAAGTCGCGATCGATCAGCTGGCGGGCCTCGACTGACTCCGAGCCGTTCGCCTGCCAACCGGCGCCGGAGAGCGCTGTCTCCACGCGGGGGGCGAGGACGCCGAGTCCGACGGCGACCAGCGCCCAGGCGATGAACACCCGTCTCCGGTGCTCAGCCGCCATCCGGCCGAGGCGGCCGATCGGGCCGAGGGCGCTGATTGCATCGGCTTGCGTGTGGGGGGCCTTGGTGTGGGGGGCCTTGGTCATGAGGCATCTCCTCCGTAGTTAGTACGACCGTTCGTGCAAACTCACGCTCAAGAACATACGACCGATCGTGCTAACTTGTCAACATGAGTGTGACGAATATCCGCAGCGAACCTGAGCGCCCCGCGCGAAGGCGGCGCAGTGATGGCGAGCGCAGCCGCAACGCGATCCTGCGGGAGGCAGGGCAGCTCGCCACCGTGGAGGGCATCAGCGGGCTCTCGATCGGCCGGCTGGCCGACGCGGTTGGGATGAGCAAGAGCGGCCTCTTCGCCCATTTCGGCTCCAAGGAGGAGCTCCAGGTCGCGACGATCGAGATGGCTCGCGCGGTGTTCACGGAACAGGTGATCGACCCGGCGCTCGCCGGCCGCAGCGGGCTCGAGCGGTTGCAGCAGCTCGGGGAGAACTTCCTCCGGTATGTCGGAGGCGGCCTCTATCCGGGCGGCTGCTTCTTCTGGTCGGTCGCCGCCGAGATGGCGATGCGCCCGGGCCCGGTTCGTGACGGCGCGGTCCAGGTCCTGGACGAGTTCTCCAGCCAGATCGTGACCGCCGTTCGCGACGCCCAGGAGGAGGGCGCGATCGATCCCTCAGAGGACGCCGAGCAGCTCGCCTTTGAGCTCAGCGCCTACCTGTCCCTCGCCAACGCGCAGTTCGCCGTCAGGCAGGATTCGACACCGATCGACCGGGCCCGTCGCGCGCTGGGGAACCGGATCGCGGCGGCAACGTCCGCGGCGTAGGCGGCTTTCCATACGCCCTTGCTTTCTACGCCGGGGTGGGCATAGGCTCGCCAGCACGACAACCCCTATCCAACGGAGGGCTCAGATGGGAAACGCGGACGCAGCGAAGGACGCCTACGGCGCCTTCAGCAGCGGTGATCTGGAGACATTGAAGGCCGGATTCGCAGACGATGCGGAATGGGTTACCTCGGATGAGCTTCCGCTCGGCGGGGTGGCGAGCGGGGTCGATGCGATCATGGGTAACTTCGCGCAGATTCCGAATTACTGGTCGAGTTTCAGCGTCGAACCGTCCGAATTCATCGAGGCCGGCGACAAGGTGATCGTCAGGGGCACGCAGCGCGGCACCGGCAAGGGAGGCAGCTTCGAAGCCCCCTTCGTGCACGTGATGGAGTACCGCGACGGCAAGGTCGTGCGGGGCGAGTTCCACGGCGACAGCGCCAAGGCGCTGAAGGCTCTCGGTTAGGTAGCGCTCCGAATCAGAAGGCCGCGAGGAGGGCCCAAAGGGGGCTGCTCGATTAGCGAGGAGGGCCCCCCAAGGGGGGCTGCTCGAGTAACGATGAACAGAACACTCAAGTGTGTCGTCCTGACGTGTGGTGCGATCGGGGCAGCGCTGATGACGGGCAGCGCCTCCGCCAATTTCCCGGGGACAGATGGCAAGATCGCCTTCGTTCACAGCTCCCCTGCCTCGGGCTCGGGTCAGGACATTTTCACGATGAGCGCTCAGGGCCGGCACAGGACCCGGCTCACCAAGAGCACCGGCGACGATGCCTTTCCCAACTACTCGGCCGACGGCGAGAGGATCGTCTTCAGCCGTTCTGTCGCTGGGGGAGCAGGAGCGGGCCAAGTCTGGGTCATGAACCAGGACGGCAGCGGCAAGAAGCAGCTCACGCACGGGCCGCCCACGGCGGAAAGCCCGACATTCTCACCAGATGGCAAGCGAATCGCGTTCACCCGCGACGACGGCAGCTCCACCCAGCTCTGGACGATGAAGGCGGATGGGACCGACCAGACCCAGCTGACGTTCGCCGGCCCCGATGGCGACCACGTTCATGGACCCACGTTTTCACCCGACGGCCGGATGATCGCCTTCTCCCACTTCGACGGGGCTGTGGGCTACCACGACATCTCGGTGATCAAGCCGAACGGCAGTGGGCAACTCGCGCTGACGACGCCTTCAGCCGCGTCGGACGACTTCCAGCCCGACTATGCGCCGAATGGCAAGAGGATCGTCTTCGACCGCTTCGACCAGACTCAGGACGATCTCTTCGTGATGAGGGCCGACGGCTCACATCAGAAAGCTCTGACCAGCGGCGCCAGCGATCTGGACCTTTCACCGGCCTTCGCGCCAAACGGGGCAAGGGTGGCCTTCGAGCGTGACAACGCGGCCTTCACGGTCGCCGATGTCGTCCTCGTCGACTCGAGCGGACTGAACCAAGGCGTCGCGCCGTTGACGATGAATGCGGTACCGGTACAGGACTTCGAGCCGGGTTGGCAGCCGCTCAATCCGCCGTCGTGCAAAGTCAGGGGCGCCGCGCGAACCAGCTCGGTCATGCGAGTCCGGATCACCGTGAAGTGCACCAACGAGAACGCCACGGTTACCGCCAAGGGCTCGGGCAAGGCTCCCAAGCCGGCGCCAGCCGCGAAGGCGAAGAGGTTCAGGATTCCCGCCGTGACGGTCGAGGTGCCGGCCGCGGCTCACAGGTCGATCAAGCTGAAGGTCTCAAGGAAGGGCCAGAAGGCGCTCAGGCGGGCCGCAGAGGCCGGCAAGACGGGAAAAGCGGAGATCAGCGTCACGTTCAGGGACGATCTCGGTCAGGCTTCCAAGGATTCCCTTGAGGTCACGTTCAAGGCGAAGGAGGGGCGGTCGGGCACCGTGCGGCGGCTCCCCGCCGTGGGTTGGCGTCCGAGTACCTCTCGCAAGTGAAACGCTCCGGGGCCGGAGGCTAGGTCAGCGCGAGCACTCCGCACCGCACTCCGAGAGCAAGGGCGAGCAGCCCCAGGGCAAGCCGCAGTGCACGCTCTGAAACGCGCTCCTGGAAGGAGGCGCCGAAATAGCTGCCCCCGAGGCCGCCAATTCCCAGGCCGATGCCAACCACCCAGTCGGGCGCGATGTTTCCTCCCCCGTTGATTGAAAGCGCGGCGAAGGTCACCACTCCCGCGAGAGAGGTCAGGAAAGTGGCTGCGAGGGCGGCCGGGCGACTTCGAGCACCGTGAAACCCAAGCCCGACCAGGATCGAGCCGCCTCCGATCCCGTAGATGCCGCCGACCGTTCCCACGGCAATTGCCAGGCCGACGATCAGCCGATGGCGATCGCCCTGCTTGAGCTGATTGGGAGTCTGTCGACCGGCCAACAACCATCCGCCCAGCGGAATCAGGACGAGGGCAATGACGGCGAAGAACGCCTCGGGCTCGGGCAGCACCTCGACCCGGATCACTGGAAGCGCCGAGCAGGGCCTCATCGAGCATCCGAGGAGGCTACGCGGCGCGGGTATACCGTCACGCGGCGCCGGAAGCACCTAGTCAGACATCGCTCGCCTCGTCCTCTCCCTCCCCCGAAATGGCCGCTTTGGACGTCAAAAGGCGATAGCGTCGCCGTATTCCACCCAGGGGAAATCCAAGCCGCTGCGCGGCTAAACGCACGCCGGACCCAGGAAGTGCCCTCGTTAGGAGAAGGTCGTGGCCCGGCTCAAACAAGGAGGCGAAATGAAGCGGGTAATCGCACTCGCGCTCTTGGCGGCCTCGGTTGCACTCGTGCTCGTGGTGAACGCGAGCGCAGGTCGCGGCGATCATCACGGGGGACGCACGATCACGGTGGTCGAGCACGCGACCACCGACGCCGTCACCAACGGAACCGCGGGCGACGACGCCGGGAACATCCTGACGTTTGCGAACGACGTGTTCAACGCCGCCGACGCAAAGAAGGTCGGCACCGATCAGGGGTACTGCGTCCGCGTCGTCGTGGGCGAGTCGTGGGAGTGCAACTGGACCACGTTCCTGCCGAAGGGGCAGATCACGGTCGAGGGTCCGTTCTCCGACACCGGTGACAGCGTCCTCGCGATCACCGGAGGCACGGGCGCTTACCGGAACGCGCGTGGCAAGATGGATCTCAAGTACCACAACCCCGCAGGGACGAAGTTCGACTTCGTCTTCCATGTGATCGGCTGACCCGCCGGACCTCGCTCTCCGCCAACGGGCCGCGCACGTAGCGCGGCCCGTTGGCTGGGCGCTAGCCCTTGGCGCAGTAGGCGTAAGCCGTCAGGGCGCCGGCGCCCACGCTGTTGCCGTTGCGTGCGCTCGCCTCGAAGGTGCGAGCATCGGTGCGCTTCAGCTCATGCAGAAGCACGAAGGCGTCGCTGTGGGTCACGTCGGCGCTGTAGCCGCCGAATGCGAGGCGCTCGCCGCGGGCGCAGCTGGCCTTCACCCTAGCCTTGCCCGGGGCTGCGACAGTCACCGTCTCCTTGGCGGTCGTCGTCCTCGGCGCGTGCCGGGAGCAGTACGCGATCGCCGTCAACGGCGCGGTGCCGGCGAAGTTAAAGGCGCCTACCCGCCAGCCGCGCTTCCCGGTGCGGCGCAGCTCACTCAGGTACGCGTCATTGGACTGGCCGGGAGCTGCGCCCTGGCCATATTCGAATCCACCGAACGCGAGCCTTTCCCCTTTGCGGCAGTGAGCGACGACCGTGACGGGCGATGCATTGGGCCCCTGTGCGGGGATCCTCACGGTGCGCTCACGGGCCTTGATCCCCCTCAGTTGCCCGCAGTAGGCGATCGAGGTCAGAACCGACTTCTCGTCGCCGTCGTAATTGACGGCGCCCGCTCGCCAACCACGTTCTCCGCCGAGTTCCAGACGCGTAGTGCTCACGTCTGCCGCATCGAGTGGCACCTTGAAGCCGCCGAGCACGACCCGCGTTCCCTTCGGGCAGCGCGCCGTCGCCGTCGCGGTTCCGCCCGGGCCTGTGTCTGTCGGCACGGTCACCGATTTCGTCCGCTCGATCAGCCGGCCGGCCGCCTGCAATGCGAGCAACCCTCCGACCGCGACAATCGCGATCGCCATCACGATCACCGCAAGCTCCCTTCGGTGTGCCATGCGGCTCCTCCCTACGGGTATCGCAGGAGTCTATTCGCCCGTTCGTCGGGGCTTGGGCACGGTCGTCCGCCGCAAGGGTCTAGCGCGGACCAGCCCCTCGCGACATCTTCGGAGGGAATCAGCTGCGCCTGAGTCGGGCGCCCTGGCCGTGGCCCGGTCTTTTGCGATCGCGAAGCCGTGGATCGAGGTACCTCCGATCACCAGCCACGTCGGGGCCCGCTGGAATCGAGCAAGGTGCTCGCAGACAGCGAGGGTGGCGCCAGGACCTGGCGGCGACGATGGTGATGCGCAGCGCCTCACACGCAGCCCAGCTCACTACCATCGGGATGATGCCCGAGACGTGAATGGGCGCGGCTGGTTTCGAACCAGCGGCTCCTCTCACACTGTGAAGCAAGGCCAGTCACAGGGGTCAAGGAGGGCACAAACAGCAGCCAAGCAGAAGTGTGGAGACAGGTGATCAGCCTGAGCCCACCCCAGCAAAGCAATGCAGCCGAGGCAGTGAGACTCACACAGTGTGCAGACAACGTGGAGTCTGGTTGCAGTTGAGGCCATCTCGCACTGGGCGCAGCCGTCGAGCGCCGCTGCTGGTTGGCTTTCAAGTCCACGATAAGTAATAATCCCGGAAGGGCTCACCACTGTCCGAGACGCGACCGCGATGGGGCTCCCGTGATCAGGCCACCCCTCGGCTCCTAATCAGACAGGGAATGCATGAAGTAGTGGTAAGCACAGTCCCACCGCCCAGGTTGAGGAGCCCCTTCTGTCTCAGCAGTCAGACATGGCTCCTTCATTCACAAACCGGGAGCAGGGTCACCACCGTGCTTTTCCCTCTGCAACCTGGCCCAGTGGTCACACTGGCACTGTGTTGGGTGCATTGTAAAATCTCAGGGGACGCATGGCATTGCAATCCAGGAAGGTGGATGGCGCCACCCTAAAGCCGCCGGCCTCGCCTTCGTCCCGAAGGGCCAACGGGCGACTAAGCTCGCTTGATTCTCCCCGTCGCGGGGATGGTGGAGCTACAGTGCGACGCGTTGCCGGAGACGCTGGCGGTGCAGGCGCTTCGACAGTAGGCGAGCACGGTCATCCTCAGCGCCTTGGCGGCGACGGTGCCGATGCCATGCGGTTGAACCTGATCCGCTCGGGCGGTCGATAGTTGTTTCCTGTGCACGGCCCGCCCCCCGCTGTCCGATCTTGCGCGACTCGAAGACTTCCAGGGAGGAAACACCTCCCGGTCGTCACAAACGCCCCACCGGTCGCCCGCGTCCCTCGCGGGCAGTCTTGCAACGGCCGAGCTCTTGCAACACCTGTGAGAAGGCGACGGTCTTCCTCGCCGTCGTGGCCGATGCGGCGCCGGGCGCGACAAGCGAAACCGCCGACAGAACGCCCAACCCGACCCAGACCCTGAACGACGAACATCTACCCCCAGCTTTCCGCCCGCGTTGCGGGAACCGGGCAAATCTATCATCGCTGTCCCCCTCGGCTCCCGCCTCGAACGTGGTGTTCGGAGAACGTTCGGCACGGCGGGTTGGGTGAGCGGCTCGGCGAGCGTTGGCGGTTGGCTCTTACGGCGATGGGCGCGGCTGGTTTCGAACCAGCGACCTCTCGCGTGTGAAGCGAGCGCTCTCCCGCTGAGCTACGCGCCCGGGATCGTGATCATAGGCCGGGATCGCGCTCGCGGGCCGGGCGTGGCATCTGTCCGCGGGGCTAACTTGCGTGGACATGGGTCACGAATGGGTGCTCTGGGTCCTGCTGGCGGGGAGTGCCCTCCACGTGGTCGAGGAGCATGCCCTCGGCTGGCAGGGCTGGGCCGCGCAGGCACTTGGCCCGCGGATCGGCGTGGCGCCGACCTGGACCGACTTCTGGGCGACCAACGGGCTGCTGATCGTCTTCGGCGTCTCCGCTGCGGCGGTCGGTTGGAGGGCGCCCGCCTTTGCGCTCGCCTTCCCGGCCCTGGCGCTGATCAACGCCGCCTTCTTCCACTTCCTGCCGAGCGTCCAGGCGCGACGCCCCAACCCAGGCTGCTTCACCGCTCTGCTCGTCTACCTGCCGATCGGCGTCTGGGCCTACGCGGCGGCCTCCGCCGACGGGGTGCTCAGCGTTGGCACCCTCCTTCTCAGCATCCTGATCGGCGCGGTGGCCATGGCCTCGGCGATCGTGATGCTGGCGATCCAGCCGCGCTTCGCGTATCCGGACGCAGGGCGGACGCCGGAATGATCTCCGCGACGGCGCCGAACTGAGGCCTACGTGCTCTATCGCGAGCTCGACTGCTTCGAGCAGCTCGCCGCGCTCGAGCGGTCTGGGGCCTTCGACTTCGAGTTGATCAGATTGCTGGTGGGGCGCACCCTGATCGATCGCTGGGAGATGTGGAGCCCGGCGCTC
Source organism: uncultured Actinomycetes bacterium (assembly GCA_963725315.1). Lineage (GTDB taxonomy): Bacteria > Actinomycetota > Thermoleophilia > Solirubrobacterales > 70-9 > JBBRHQ01. The sequence continues at coordinate 259,992 of CAVRYA010000009.1, forward strand.
CGCCACGGCCGACGGCGAGGGCGTCTACCCCGCTCTATCGCGATCTTGCCGCGCGCATGCGGGGTGCCCTCGAGGGGCGAGGCGACTCGCCGGGCGTCCTGTCTTCGGGCCGCCTTTCGCGTCGGCGGACGAAGTAGGCCCCATCTAGAACTCGATCGGGGAGGCGATCGTGACCGTACGGTCGAGCGGCAGGCGGAAATAGTCGACCGGGCTGGCGGAATTCCGCGCCATCGCCGTGAACAGCCGCTTGCGCCAGCGAGCCATGTTGCGAGCGGAGGTCGGTTCGATCTCGGCGTGCGAGATGAAGTAGACGGCATCGTCGACGTCGATCTGCGCCTCGAGGCCGAGCTCCGCCGCCAAGCGCAGGAAGCCGGGGACGTCGGGGGTGTCCTGAAAGCCGATTCGCGCGGTCAGGTGAGAGATGCCGTCGTCCTCGTAGCCGAGCGAATCCACCTCCAGCCGCTCTTTCTCCGCGACGTGGGGCTCCCTGGTCGACTGGATCGAGATGATCACCACGGTTTCGTGCAGGGTGTGGCTGTGCCGAAGGGACGCCCGCAGAGCCAGGGGTGTCGTCTCCCTCCGGGCATTGAGATAGACGGCGGTGCCGGGCACGCGGACAGCGGGCGGGTCCATCGCGCGAACTTCCGCCACGAAGTCCTTCAGCGGTCCCTCCTTCTCGACCCGGACAGCGCGCACTGCCTCGGCGCCACGCTTCCAGGTGTTGAGGATCAGGAAGACGATCAACCCGATGGAGAGCGGGAACCAGGCGCCGTGCCCGATCTTGGGGACGTTGGCGCCGAGAAATGCGAGGTCGACGGTTCCGAACACCAGGGCGCCGGCCGCCACCATCCAGGTCGGCTTTCGCCACAGGGCCCGGACGACGACGAGGAAGAGAATGGTGTCGACCGTGATCGTGCCGGTGACGGCAATGCCGTAGGCCGAAGCCAGCTTGGTGGACGAGCCGAAGCCCAGCACCAGGCCGATCACGGCGATGAACAGAACCCAGTTGATCGCGGGGGCATAGACCTGGCCGATCTCGCGGGCCGAGGTGTGTCGGATCGAGAGCCGCGGCAGGAAGCCGAGCTGGACGGCCTGGCGGGTCACCGAGAAAGCTCCCGATATGACGGCCTGCGAGGCGATCACGGTGGCGACGGTCGCCAGCACCACCATCGGGATGCGCAACCAGTGCGGGATCAGCAGGAAGAACGGGTTGTCGATCGCGCTGGGGCTGTCGAGGATCAGCGAGCCCTGTCCCATGTAGTTGAGCGTCAGCGCCGGGAAGACGACGAAAAACCAGGCGCGGCTGATCGGCGGGCGCCCGAAGTGACCCATGTCCGCGTAGAGCGCCTCGGCGCCGGTGATCGTCAGCACGATCGCCGAGAGCGAGACGAAGGCGATTCCCGGATGGGCGCTGAAGAACTCGACGCCGTATTGCGGCGAGAGCGCCTTGACGATCGCGGGGTGCGCGAGCACCCGTCCGAGGCCCGCGGCCGCGATCGCCGCGAACCAGACCAGCATCACCGGCCCGAAGACTCCGCCGATGGCCTGGGTGCCGAAGCGCTGGATCGCGAACAGCCCCGTGAGCACGGCGATCGTCACCGGAATGACGATCGAGCTCAGACCGGGCGTCGCGACCTTGACTCCTTCGACCGCTGAGAGGACCGAGATCGCCGGCGTGATCATGCCGTCGCCGTAGAAGAGCGCGACCCCGAACATTCCCAGGGCGATCAGCAGCGCCTTGGCGCGGGGACGCCGAAACGAGAGCCCCTCGAGCAGTGCGGTGAGGGCCATGATCCCGCCCTCGCCGTCGTTGTCGGCCCGCATGATCAGCCCCACGAACTCGATCGAGACGATCAGCGTGACCGACCAGAAGACGAGCGAGATCACGCCGTAGACGTCGACTTCGGTCGGCTTCACGGCGTGGTGATCGGCCGAGAACACCGTCTGAAGCGCGTACAGCGGACTGGTGCCGATGTCGCCGAAGACGACCCCGAGCGCGCCCAGCGCGAGCAGGGCGACGCCGGCCCGGCGACGGCCGCCGGCCTCCGGTGAGCCGCCCCCCTTCCGGCGCGGCTCATCGGCGGTCGTGAACGGCTGGTCTCCTGAGGTGTCGGTGCCGGCCATCTGGCCGCTATCGGCTCGGCTGCGGGAGCGGTCCGGATTCGCGCTTGCAGCCGGCGCCGTCGCAGTGCTTCAGCCGGGTGAGCAGCCGCCGCAAGAACGCCTCGACACGGGCGTAGCGGCGCTCGCCGATCTCGTTCCTGAGCTCGCCCGGGTCCCGGGAGAGGTCGTAGAGCTCCCGCTCGCCCGAGCCGTACTCGACGTAGGAATAGGGGCCGAGGCGCACACCGCGGAAGGCGAGATGGGGCGGGTTGACGGGAACCGCGCCGCGCCGTTTGGGCGCCGAGGAGACCGGGTCGAGGAACGACTCGAGCAGGATCGGGCGCCGCGATCGCCGCGAGGTGTCGCGCCAGTAGGGCTCCAGCGAGCGGCCGTCGAGCGAGCGGTCGGCGCTGACCCCGGCGAGCCGCAGGATGGTCGGGGTGATGTCGACGTTCGCCGCGAGCTCGGAGGACTTCGAGCCCGGCCTTATCCCCGGGCCCCTGACCAGCAACGGCAGGTGGAGCGTCGGCTCGTAGGGAAGGAACTTGCCGCGCTCGATCCGGTGCTCGCCGGTGAAGAAGCCGTTGTCGGTGGTGAAGAGGACGTAGGTGTTGGCCAGGCGGCCGCTGCGCCGCAGGGCGCCGATCAGCCGGCCGACTCCGTCGTCGACGGCGCGCATCGCCTCGATGCTCTTGCGGTACTCGGTCCTGATCCGGCGCACCGAGGTCTGATCGAAGCGGGACAGCTTGCGGATCCACCCGGGCTTGTCGGAGACGTCGGCCTCGTCGAAGCCGAGTGGCTTCGGCAGCGGCGTGTCCAGGGCCGAGTCGTAGTGGCGGGTCGCCGGCTCGGGCCCGATCGGGGGCCTCGGATCCCCGTGGGGGGCGGTGTAGTCGAGCTGCAGGTAGAAGGGGCGGCTTGCCGGCGCCCGCTTTATCTGGGTGACCGCGCGGCGGGTCAGCGAATCGGTCAGGAAGTTGCAGGTCAGCCCGGGGACCGGCCACGCGCGGCAGCGGCGGTCGTCCTCACCGACGCCGAGGCCGTATTCGGGGTCCCCGAAGGGTCCCTCGATACGGCCGTTGACGTTCAGGTGGTAGCCGTAGAAGTAGGCGGACTCGCCGGCCGGTGTGAGGGTCTGCCAGCTGTCCCAGCCCGGCGGAATGGTCGTCTCCGGGACCCCGTGCGAGCCGTAGTTGTTGAGGAACTTGCCGAGGTGGATCGTGCGGTAGCCCGAGCGCTGCAGCCAGGTGGCGATGTTGTGCCGGTAGTTGGGACCGCGCTGGAAGGCGGAGAAGCCGCCGGTTGGCGGAAGGTTGCCGAGCACGCGCGTGTTGTGTGCGTAGCGGCCGGTGAGAAGCGAGGCGCGCGAGGGACAGCAGAGCGGGTAGGAGACGTAGTAGCGGCGGAACTCGATCCCTCGGCGGCGGATCTGATCGATCGTGTGGGGCATCGTCCGCGCCGTCCGCCCCATCGGCGTCAGCCAGGTCGAGTCCAGCTCCTGGGCGGTCTGGTCGTCGGTTTGGATGACGAGGAAGCTCGGCCTCCCGCCCCCGGCGGCTCGCGCCTCAGGGCCGGCGCCAGGCGCTCACCGCGACCCCCGCGGCGAGCAGCGCCAGGAAGGCAACGACGGCCGCCGCCCGCTGCCCCGCCCTGCCGGGCGCGCCGATGGAGTCGATCGGCATGTCGCAACGTTGGCAGATGCCGCGGTCCCGACCTCGGGCCGGGTGGGCCTCGGGCGCTAGACGATCGATCCCTCATTGCCGGCACCCCCGGCTGACAGCGCCGCGGGCACGTCAATCCGGAATCAACCGTCTAGGATCCCGGGTGGACCGTGCTAGGCGGGGAATCAGCGGTGCCCTGTAACCCGCAATCCGCTCTAGCGGGGCCGACTACCGTCCTGAGGTGCTGGCCTTCGGGGTCAGTGCGCCGAGGGAGGCGTTGACGGCCAGGTCCTGCGCGACGTAGGCACGTGAATCAGGTCAGGTCCGGAAGGAAGCAGCCTTAAGCGGGAGCCGCGGGTGCCGCAGGCAAGCCTGGCCCGAGCCGAGCTCGACGGCCACGCTCGGGGACTTCGTATCGAGGGACGGGTGCACGGTCCGCTTTGCTCTCTGCGTGGTGTCCCACTCCGCGGCGGTTGGCTCAGGGATCGCGCAGGCCGGGATCGAGGATCAACAGCTCGTCGCCCGGCCCGAGCCGCGCGTCCTCCCGGGGGGCGATGGTGACGGTTCCGTCCTCCCCCCTGACGGCGAAGGGCACGACCCCCCGGGCGAGCCCCGAGGCATAGATCTCGCCGAAGCTCGTTCCGGCGGCGGCGCCGAGCGGTTCGGTCTCGATCCGCACGCCTCCACCGAACAGCCCTTCGAGCGCAGCTGCGGCCCGGGTGTCGAGGACGCTGAAGGCGATCGCGGTGGCGATCGCGTCGAGGGTCGAGACGGCGCTGAGCCGGCGGTCATGAGGGAGCCGGCGGACCGAGTCGGGCAGGAACATCTCCGCTACCACAGGCGTCCGCGGCCCTGCCAGTCGCAGCACGTGCAGGGCCGAGAGGGTGGCCTCGGCGTCGGAGACGCGAAGGTCGTAGCTGGTGGGGCTGGGGGTGACCAGGACGACGTCGGCCTCCGCCGCTCGCAGGCCCCGCTCCAGCTCAGCCGGGTCGGTCGGGCGGGTCTCCTGGAAATCGATCGAGACCCCGTCGTAGTCATCGGCGGGCAAATAGACGCGTTGTGCCTGGCGGGTCGCGAGCACGGTGACGGCGACCTCCTCGCGGCCGGCCGAGCTGAACTCCTCCATCAGCGCCGGCGCGTTTATCCCGCAGCCGACCATCGCGATCCTGATCGTCTCGCCGCGCCCTCGACCGCCTTTGGCTTCGGGCAGGTGCCGGGCGGTCTGGTCGCGGCCGGTGCCGATCACTATGACCCGGTCCTCCCGGCCGACTGTCTCCTCGGGATCCGGCGCGTAGTGGGGATCGTCTCCCTTGATCAGGCCGATCGGGATCCCATCCTCGATCTGCTTCGACAGGTCCCCGAACCGAGCGCCGGCGAGGCCGTTCGGCGTGATCGCGCGAACCGCGGACTCCCCGCCTCGGCCCGGCAGCACCGGCGCCAGCTCTGGCCGGACGATCGCCAGCCGCAGGACCGCCGCGACGACGCGGTCCCCGACCACCGCGTCCCACTCGTGGGGCAGCATCTCCCAGGCCGCATCGACGTTCCGACCGCGGCGGAACAGCAGGCTGACGTTCGGGTTCCGGCCCGGCGCCCGCTCCGCCAGGAAGGCTCTCAGCGCGAGGGCAGTCTGCAGCACCTCGACATCGGCGCTGTCGGCCGGGGTCGGGCCGCCGGTCGTCGGGAAGACGATGATCTTGCCAGCGGTCTCGACCGAGGCCAGCTCGAATCCCGACGCCGCAGCGGTGTCGCCGATCACCATCTCCACCCGCATTGGCCCGGCCTGCGAGCGCAACGCTTCCAGGAGCTCCTCGCGCGAGTCGCGGGCGCTCTCGGGGGCGAGCAGGACGAGCTTCGCCGGCAGGGTTTCGGGCCGCCCCACCCGCACCAGCGTCGAGGGGGTTTCCGGCGCAAGGTCGATGCCGCCGATCGCGACCAAGTGGTCCTCCGCGCGCACCGGCACCTCGTAGCGGGCGAGACGCTCGATCGAGCGGCCCAGGGTCTCGGCGATCACCGTGAACAGCAGCCCGACCAGCAGCACCAGCCCGGCGATCACCTGCAGCAGCCCGATCACTCGCTGCGGGGCGCCCTCGTCGTCCTGCAGGCTGGAGGGGTCGAGGACGTGCTCGGTCGCCGACCAGAGCGAGTCGCCGAAGGTGTTGAACTCGTCGAAGCCGTAGTGCAGGAGGGCTGCGGAGGCCAGCAGCACTGCCCCCACCGCAACCAGCAGCAGTGCCAGCCGCCCCCGGTTCGTGCGCAGCGCTCGCCTCAGCATCGCCGGGTCGAGAGCCTAGACGTGATTCGACTCCGCAGCGGCGATAGAGCCTCCAGGAGCGGTTGCGGGCGGCGACCCGGACGAACCCCGGCGGCACCTTCGAGCTGAACCGGCTGGTGTCGTTCGGATCGAGGATGAAGTTGTGGATCACGAAGGGGCCGGCCGGGTCGAGGAAGTAGCCGCGGCGCGGCTGGCGCTGCTCGCTGGAGCTGACGATGCGGGAGGGGCGGACGTCCAGATCGAAGGCGAGGCGCGGCACCGCCCGGTGGTTGGGGACCGAGATCGGCAGGCAGAGCGGCTCGAACGCGTCGGAGTCCGCCAGGTCGCCGAGGTCGCGCTCGATCCGGCCCTGGTTGGCGAGGTCGGTGTGGACCGTCTTCAGCAGGTCGTACTGGTTCGGCCCCCAGGCGACGAACATCAGGGCGACCAGGACGGCGAAGGCCTGCCAGGCCCGCCGCCAGGCCGCCCCGGGCTCGAGCAGCCGCCAGCCGAGCAGTGCGGCGGCGGCAAAGACGGCGAGGACCGCGGCGGCCAGCATCGTGTAGCGGGGGATGATCGCCAGCCCCGCGCAGGCCAGCACCGCGAAGGCACCGAGGGCGAGGAGGACCGCGGCCACTCCGATCACCGCCCGGCGCCGCAGCAGCGCCAGGCAGAGGACGATCCCCCCGGCGGCGCCGATCATCCCCGGCCACTGCAACACCTCGCCGAGGCGGCGCGGCCCGTAGAGAACGAGGTCGGCGGCCCCCGTCTGGCGCTCCAGGGTCTCCACCGTGTCGCGCGTCCCGGTGAAGGAGTAGGTGAGGCTGCCGGCGGTGATCAGGTCGAACAGCCCCCAGGCCAGCGGTGCCGAGGCCGCCAGCGCCGCCAGCCAGGCCAGCTCGCCCGCGCCGCGCTCGCCGCGGGCACGCAGGCGCAGCCGCGGCGCGCGCTCCACCGCCAGGGCGAGCCAGGCGAAGTAGGCGGCCGAGAAGAGCCAGGCCTCCGGCCGCAGCAGCCCGGCCGCCGCCAGCAGCCCCAGCACCGGCCAGCCGGCCCGCGGCCGCCTGCTCTCGATCACCAGCGCGCCGAGGCAGAGCGCGATGTAGGGGAGGTCGACGTAGGCGCGGATGCCGTTGGAGAGGAAGGGTGCCCGGGTGAGGACGATCAGCGCCGCGAGGAAGCCGATCGCCCGGTCGAACCAGAGCGCGCCGAGGCGGTAGACGAGGTAGCCGATCAGCCCCAGCGCGGCGTAGGCGATCGCCATCGTCACGGTGATCGCACCCTGCCCCAGCGGGGTGGTGATCAGGCCGAGGAGGTCGGCGAGGGGGTGGGGGGTCGGGGGCAGCGCGGCGCCGTAGTCGAGCCCGGTTCCGTGCGCCAGCTCGCGCCCCCAGACGAGCGCGTAGATCGTGTCGTAGTTGGGGAAACCGAGCGGGAAGATCGCCAGCAGCGCCGCCACGACCGCCGCGATCCAGGCCGCGGGAACGAGCAGCTTGCGGGCGGCCGGAGGCATCGCCGCAAACTACAGAGAGCGCCCGCCGCGGCCCCCGATACGGCCGGGGCGGCGTCCGGGCCGCAGATACACTGGCCCTCTCCTGCCGATGAGCGAATCGACCTCCCTCTACCGCCGCCACCGCCCCGGGTCCTTCGACGAGGTGGTCGGCCAGCAGCACGTGGTCCGCACCCTGCGCAACGCGGTCGACCCAGGACCAGGTCCACCACGCCTACCTGTTCGTCGGCTCGCGCGGCACCGGCAAGACCTCGATGGCGAAGATCCTCGCCCGCTCGCTGAACTGCGAGCGCGGCGGGCCGACCCCGACCCCGTGCGGGGAGTGCGAGTCATGCCGGGCGATCGCCGCCGGTCACTCGCTCGACGTGATCGAGATGGACGCCGCCTCGAACCGCTCCGTCGACGACGTCCGCGACCTGCGCGAGCGGGTCGCCTACGCCGCCGCCGCCGGGCGCTGGAAGGTCTACATCCTCGACGAGGCCCACATGCTGACCAAGGAGGCGTGGAACGCCTTCCTGAAGACGCTCGAGGAGCCGCCGCCGCACACCGTCTTCGTGCTCGCCACGACCGAGGCGCACAAGGTGATGCCGACGATCGCCGACCGCTGCCAGCGCTTCGACTTCCAGCGCCCCTCGCTGGAGCAGATCGCCGAGGTGCTGCGCCGGGTATCGGCCGCCGAGGGGATCGAGATCGACGACGGCGCGGTGGCGATGATCGCCCGCTCGGCCTCGGGCAGCTTCCGCGACGCCCTCGGCACCCTCGACCAGCTCGTCTCCTTCGGCGGCGAGCGCTCGGTCGGCCTCGAAGCGGTCCTGGAGATGCTCGGCGCCACCGACGCGGACCTGCTCTTCGAGGCCGTCGATGCGGTCGCGGCCGAGGACCCGAAGGCGGTGCTGGAGACGGTCGGCAAGGTGGCCTCCTCCGGGCGCGACCCGGTCCAGTTCGCGCGAGACCTGCTCGCCCACCTGCGCCAGCTTCTCGTCGTGCAGACGCTCGGCGAGGTCCCCGAGTCCTTCCTTCTCACCGCCGCGGACTCCGGGCGCCTGCGCGCGCAGGCGCCGGCGGCGGGCGCGGCGACCCTGGTTCGGACGATCGACGAGTTGGCCGAGGCGCTGGCGGCGGTGCGCGAGGGCGATGACGCCCGGCTCGCGGTCGAGGTCTCGCTGCTGAAGGCGGCGCGGCCCGAGCTCGATCCCGGCGCCGAGGGACTGGCGCGCCGGGTCGAGAGGCTCGAGCGGCGCAGCGAGGGAGTGGGCGCGCCGGCCGCACCGGCCGAACCCGCCGAGCGCCGGCCCGAGGCCGAAGTGGCCGCGCCGCCGGCAGAGGCCGGCGAGGAGGAGGCAGCCGGAGCCGGAGGCCGGCGGGCCTGAGGAGCCCCCGGCCGCCTCGGCGGCGCCCCCATCCGCCGGGCCCGCGGGCGGCGCCGCGCTCGACCTCGACAAGCTCAATCGCCTCTGGCCGGCCGTGCTCGACCAGATGCGCCAGTCCGGCTCGGCGATGCTCTCGGCGCTGTTCGAGGGCACGCGGCCGGTGGCCCTCGACAACGAGGAGTCGGTGCTGCGGGTCGGTTTCCCCTCGACCGCGACCTTCAACAAGCGCAAGGCCGAGGCGGTGGAGCAGCGCGAGCGCTTCGCCGAGGCCCTGCGCTCGATCGTCGGCGGTCACCTTCGCCCCGTCTACGTGCTGCTCGACGGCGAGGCGCACCCGGCGGCCGCGGAGGAGGCGCTCGACGAGGACGAGCTGCTGGAGAAGCTGAAGAGCGAATTCGATGCGGAGGAAGTGAGCTGATGGCCAGAGGCGGCGGACCCGGCGGCATGGACATGGGCGCCCTGCTCAAGCAGGCGCAGGAGATGCAGGCGCAGATGCTGAAGGCGCAGGAGCAGCTGGCCGACGAGGTGGTGGAGGCCAGCGCCGGCGGCGGCATGGTCAAGGTGAAGATCAGCGGCGACCTGCAGCTGCGCGAGATAGCGATCGACCCCGAGGCGGTCGATCCGGAAGAGGCCGAGCTGCTCTCGGAAATGGTCCAGGCGGCGGTCAACGAGGCGATCCGCGCTGCGCAGGAGCTGGCGGCCTCGAAGATGGGCCCGATCACCGGCGGCCTCGGCGGAGCGGGCGGCGGGCCCGGCGGTCTCGGGCTCCCCGGCCTTTGAGCGGGTGCCCGATTGAGTGAGGGCCCGGCCCCGCTGGGTCGCCTCGTCGCCGAGCTCTCCCGCCTTCCGGGGATCGGCCAGCGGACCGCGCAGCGGCTCGCCTTCCACATCCTGCGGGCCGACGACGAGGAGGCGGCGCGGCTCGCGGAGGCGATCCGCGAGGTGAAGGAGAAGGTCGGCCTCTGCGAGGTCTGCTTCAACCTCGCCGAGGGTCCGCGCTGCCGGATCTGCGAGGACGCGACGCGTGATCGCTCCATGGTCTGCGTGGTCGAGGAGCCCGGCGACGTGATCCCGATCGAGCGCACCCACGAGTACCGGGGGCTCTACCACGTCCTCGGGGGGGCCCTCTCGCCGATCGACGGGGTCGACCCGGAGGACCTGCGGATCGCCGAGCTGCTGCGCAGGGTCGACGACTCGGGAGAGGTGCGCGAGGTGCTGCTCGCGACGAACCCGACGACGACCGGGGAGGCGACGGCGCTTTACATCGCCGAGCGACTGCGCGGCAAGGTCGAGGTCACCCGCCTGGCCAGCGGCCTGCCGGTCGGGGCCGACCTCGAGCACGCCGACGAGGTGACGCTGGGCAAGGCCCTGGCCGGGCGCCAAGCGTTGGGTTGAGCCCGCGCGGCTGTCCGACCGCTTCGCAAAAGTTGCGCGCGGCCGATGATCGAGAACGGGAGTCGCAACGCGGCGGCGCTGCGGGCGCAGCTGACGCGGATAGAGAGGCTGCGCGAGCAGGTCGCCAAGGCCTGGCTGATCGACGTCATCCTCGCCTCACCGCTGGCGGCGGTGGAGCGGATGCCTCTGGTCTGGGCGACCAGCGACCTGCCGGAGCTGATCAGCGACATCCTCGCCGCCGCCGGCGAGGAGGGCGCGCCACATCTCCCGCCAAAGGGGCTGGAGAGGGCGGCGCGGTTGGCCGAGCTGCAGGCCGGCTCGGCCCCGAACCAGCTCGCCCGGGAGGTCTCCTCGCTGCAGACGGCGCTGCTGGCGACCCTCAGCGAGGAGCTGCCCTCCTCCGAGCCCCAGCTCTTCGCCCAGGCGGCGCTGCGGCTCTCCGCCCTGTTCGGGCTGATCTCCGGCACCGCTGCGGAGGCGCTGCTCGCCCACAGCGAGCCGGGCCGCGACCCGGTGACGGGCCTGCAGCAACCGGCTCAGATGCGCCACCGGCTCGAGCAGCTGATCGAGACCCATCGCCGCTACGGCCACCCGTTCGCGATCGTCCTGCTCGACATCGAGGGCCCGGCGGCGCGCGGCGAGCCCGATGACCCGGGTATGGAGGCGCTGCTGGCGATCGTCACCGCGGCGCTGCGCGAGAGCGTCCGCCTGGTCGATGAGGCCTACCGCCTCGAGCACGACGAGCTCTGCATCCTCGCCCCCGAGCAGACCACCGCGGAGGGGATGATGATGGGCGAGCGGCTGGCCCAGATGCTGGGCGAGCTGGAGGCCGCCGGGGGGCTGCGGATCACCGTCTCGGCCGGAGTCGTCTCCTGCCCCGAGCACGGCAACGATGCCGAGGCGCTGCTGCGGGCGGCCGACACCGGCATGTGGAGGGCGCGGGCGACCGGAAAGCCCGCGGCGAGCGGTGGCGTGCAAGATCGCTCACAGTTTCCGTAAAAGCTGCCGATAACCGCCGTAAACCCGAGGGCACGGTGGGACAATCGCCGCCCGCGCAGAAGGGATCTGCCGCGAAACCAACCATAAGATGATCCAGATATGACCCCAGGAATCCGCACCAACGCGGCCGCCGAGGTGCTCGGCGTCAGCCCCAACACCCTGCGCAGCTGGGAGCGCCGCTACGGCTACCCGCAGCCGAAGCGCTCGCCCGGCAACCACCGCCAGTACGAGCTGCTGGAGCTGCAGACCCTGCGCGACGCGCTGGCCGAGACCGGCAACATCTCCTCGGCGATCGAGCTTGCCCTGCAGCGCCAGGAGGCGCCGGCGACGACCGCTGACCTGGCCGGCGCCCTGGAGGCCTTCGACGAGGCCGCAGCCGACCGCTCGATGGAGGAGAGCCTGGCGCTGCGTCCGCTCGAGCGCACGGTCGAGGAGCTGCTGCTGCCGACCCTTGACGCGCTCGCCGCCGATTTCGACCGCGCCGCCGAGCTCGAGTTCGCCAGCCGCTGGGCGACGGGCTGGCTGCTCGGCGCCCGCCGCCTCGCCTCCTCCGCATCGCGCCCGGCGGGGATCCTGCTGCTCGACTCGAGCCCCGGTCAGGGCGCCGAGGCGGTCTACATCCAGGCTCTCGACCTGGCCCTGCGGCGGGCCGGCTTTCGGGTGCTGATGCTCTCCAGCGAGCTCGCCGACGAGCGGCTCGAGCGTGCGGTCGAGGCGCTGGAGCCGACCGCGATCCTCCTCTGCGGCCCCGGGTCGAGCCCGGCGGGCGCCGTCAGGCTGCTGCGCCGGGTCCGCGAGATTGGCGTCGACGCACCCCTGTACGGCTACCGCGCCGGCCCCCTGGGCAACGGCGCCGACGGCATCCCCGAGGCGGGCGAGACTCCCAGCGAGGTCACCGGGATGCTCAACGCCGACCTGCGCCGCCGTGCCGCGCAGGCCTTCGCCTAGACGGCAGCGCAGCTCAGCCGAGCAGCAGCGCGAGCTGGCGGGACTGGGCCAGCAGCCTGCCGTCGGCGCTCCACAGCTCGCCGTCCTCGTCGAAGAACCCGTCACGGGCGAGGCCGGAGCGAAAGACGCCCAGGTACCAATCGCCCGGCCCGCTGCCCGGCGGGGGCAGCGGCGCGCGGAAGTGGATGGTCAGGTCGAGGGTCGGGGCCGGGTGGGCGCGGTCGAGGACGATGAACGCGGTGGGGATCCAGGCGTCGAGGATCGCCGCCGCCAGCGGCGCGTCGAGCTCCCGCGGCTCGCGGCTGCGGATCCAGCCGCCGGTGAGCGGCTGCTCGGCGCTGAGGAAGGGCGGCGAGCCGATCGCCGGGACGGCCTCGTAGTTTCCGAAGGAGGCGGGTAGATCCTGCTCCTCGGGGACCAGGCGGCTGAGCTCCTCGGGCGGGCGGACCTCCGGCATCTCGTAGGCCTCGTACGAGGGCCCCTCCCAGGGGTCGGAGAAGGCCGCCATCGCACTGACGAAGACCTTGCCCTGCTGCTCGAGGCGGGCGGAGAGGAAGCTCGCCGCCCGGCCCCGGCGCTCGACCGCGACGGCGATCTCTGCCGGTCCGGCGGCAGGGGGGCGAAGGTAGTGGATGCTCAGCGAGCGCAGCGGGCGCTCGGTCTCGAGGGCGCCCAGCGCATTGATCAGGAGCGCCGCGACGTAGCCGCCGTTGGGGCCCCGCCCGACCCACCAGTTCTCGCGGATCACGGCTCCGAAGCGGCCCTCGGCGAGCGGCTCGACCGCGATGTCGGCGTCGAAGGGGTTGAGCGCCCGGCGCGCCGCGACCTCAGCCATCGCCGTCCTCCGGGTTCGGGTAGGGCGCGATCGCGACCTCGTCGGCCTCGCTGGCGCCGATCCGCCGCGCCGCCGACTGCCCCACCGTGGAGCCGACCGGCACGCGCTCGAAGGCCTCGGCCAGCCCCCACCCGGGCATGTTGCCGTAGATCGCCTCGCACTCCCCGGCGGCGACCCGGTAGGTCTCGTGCCAGATGCCGACGTCGCCCGACGCCCCCACCGCGCGGTTGAACTTCGCCCATGCCGGCAGGTGGGGGTCGTCCGGGTTGCGGGCGAAGCGGGCCAGGTGCTCGAAGCTTCGCCAGTACTGCACGTAGGCGAAGGAGCCGCGGATGAAGGCGAACTCGGCGTGCAGCATCCCCTTTTCGGGGTGCGCCTCGAGCTCGCGGACCATCTTCGGCATCGCCGTGAACACCGGCCACCACTTGCGGACGCGAAGCGGGCGGTTGATCCGCATCCCGATCAGGAAGACGACGAAGTCGCCCTCGGTGCGGGCGGTGTGGCGACCCGGGTGGATCGTGGCCATCAGTGGGCCCCTCCGGGGGCCGCCCCGGCACCGGCTGCCGGATGCTCGCCGCTCCGGGACTCGGAGATCCCGATCCGCCGATGCAGGCGGCGCAGCGGGGCCGGCGCCCACCAGTTCCACTTTCCGAGCATCTCCATCAGCGACGGCACGAGCAGGGCGCGGATCACGGTTGCGTCGATCAGAACAGCGAGCGCGGTGCCGACCCCGTTCTCCTTGATGAAGACTATCTGTGAGGTGGCGAAGGCCCCGATCGCGATCGCGAACAGCAGCGCCGCGGCGGTGACGATCCTCCCGGTGCGCTCGAGGCCGATCGCGACGCACTCGGAATCCGAGGCGCCGCCGTCGCGTGCCTCCTTGATCCGCGAGAGCAGGAACACCGCGTAGTCGGTCGAGAGCCCGAAGGCGACGGCGAACAGCAGGATCGGCATCGTCTGCTCGATCCCCCCGTCGCTGCTGTAGCCAAGGATGCTCTCGAGCCGCCCCTGTTGGAAGATCAACACCAGCAGCCCGAAAACGGCGCTGAGGTTGAGGACGTTCATCAGCAGCGATTTCACCGGCAGGATCACCGAGCCGGTCATCAGGAAGAGGACCACCAAGGTGGCGATGACCACGATCGCCAGCGCCACGGGGATGTGGCTCGCGAGGCTCGACTGCAGGTCGACGAACTCGGCGGCGGCGCCGGTGACCAGGATTCGGGAGCCGGTGGGCGGCGGAAGCTCGCGGATTCGCTCGGCTGTGGCGTGGGCGCGGTCGGAGACCCGCGGGCTGTCGCCGATCGCCTCTATCGCAGCCAGCCGCGGCTGCAGCCACTGCGGCGGGTCGACGGCGGTGATCCCGGGCACCAGCGCGAGGCGGTCTTCGATGTGGCGGACCGCGGCCCGGTCGCCCTCCACGGCGACGACGATCGGCGAGGTGCGGAAGGGCGGGAATTCGCTGCGCAGGGCTGCGTCGACCTGGCGGGCGCTGGCCGAGCGAGGCAGCACCCTGGAATCGACCGAGTTGAAGCGGATACCAAGGAAGGGCAGCCCCAGCGCGATCAGCGCCGCGGCCGTGATCGTGGCGATCGGGACCGGCCGGCGCATCACGAAGCGCGAGAGCCGGTACCAGAAGCCGTCGGTGACGACGCTCGTCTCCCGCTCCGCCCGGCGCCTCAGGAAGCGTGGCGAGAGCGCGTTGACGCGGCTGCCGAGCAGGGTGAGGACAGCCGGGAGCACGGTCAGCGCGACCGCCGCCGCGATCAGCGCCACGCAGGCCCCGCCGATCCCCATCGAGTAGAGGAAGCGCTGCGGGAAGACGATCAGCGAGGCGATCGCCGCCGCCACGGTCAGCGATGAGAACAGGACGGTCCTGCCGGCGGTGCCAAGGGTGCGCCTCATCGCCGCCAGGCCGGGACCGTCCTTGGCGATCTCCTCGCGGTAGCGCGAGACGATGAACAGGCTGTAGTCGATCGCCAGGCCGAGCCCCAGCCCGGTGGTCAGGTTGAGCGCGAAGATCGAGATCGAGCCGAGCTCGCTGGCGATCCGCAGCGCCAGGAAGGTGCCGACGATCGCCAGCGCGCCGACCATCAGCGGCAGCAGCGCCGCTACCAGGCTGCGGAAGAACAGCAGCGAGAGCACCAGGAGCAGCGGGAAGGCGAGCAGCTCGGCGGTGCGCAGATCCTGCTCGACCTGGTCGTTGACTTGCTCCTGGGCGAGCCCACGGCCGCCGACCGTGACCCCGGGGGTCGATGCGAGCGATTCGTCGATCGAGGCGGCCGAGTCCTGGATCTCGCCGTCGTCGGTCGCATGCAGGGACACGGCGAGGTAGGTGGCGTCCCGCCTGCGCGAGACGAACGCCGTCGAGCCGGTGTCGTAGTAGCCGCTGACGCGGTCCACGTCGGCGCGCGACCTGAGCCGCTTCTCGATCCGCTCGACCTTTGCCCTGAGCGCCGGGCGGCCGACCTGGCCGCGGACCAGGACGACGACCGAGGTCGCCCGGTAGCCGGAACCCTCGAGCAGTGTGTTGGCGCGGACGCTCTCGGTGGCCGGATCGTCGTCGCCGTAGGGGGCGAGATGATTGGCCACGCTGCCGCCGAGCGCCCCGGCCAGGACGAAGAAGGCGATCGCGATCAGCCCGGTGCGGCGGGCGTGGCCGTCGGCCAGGCGGGCCAGGGCGTCGAACATCAGGCGCCGCTCCCGGCCTTCTGGCGTGCCTCGAGCTCGCCGGCATTGCGCTCGCACCACTCGATGACCCACTCGTTGAACTCGATCCCGAAGCGCAGCACCAGATAGGGGAAGCCCTCGGGCTCCTGCGCCGCGAGCGGCTCCACGCCGCGCAGCGCGGCCACCTTGCGGCGGTGCTGCTCGCCGATGTCGCGCAGGCGCTGGACCTGCATATCGGGATCCAGCGCCCCGGCGAAGAACAGCTTCAGCATCCCCTCGTGGCGCAGCTCGTAGACCTCCGGGGGGTTGGAGAGCCAGTCGAGCAGCGCCGCCTCGCCGGCGGCGGTCAGCCGGTAGACGGTCCGCCGACGTTCACCGCGCGGCGCGTCGGTGCCCTCGATCAACCCGGCCTCGGCGAGGCGCTTCAGCTCCGGGTAGATCTGCCCGTAGCTGGCGGCCCAGAAGAAGCGGGTGGAGTCGTCGACGTAGGACTTGATCTCGTAGCCCGAGCACGGCTGGCGGCTGAGCATCCCCAGGATGACGCAGGCGGTCGGGCTGAGGTCCATCGAACCTGGATATATCAGCCCGATACATCAGAAACTGTGACGTGTGTCATTTAGGCAACGAGGCCGGCGGCGACGAACCGAAGCCCGTCAGCGTCCCGCGGTCGCCGAGTACATGAGGAGGTGTTACGTAAAGGGCAGAACGCCGTCGGCTGGCCTACTCCGACAGCCCGGCGGCTTCGAGGGCCTCGGCATGGTCCCTGAAGACCCTCACACGCGAAAGCTTCCCGCCTCTCAGCTCATAGAGGTTCGTCAACTCTTGGCTGAGCGCGAAACCGCCCTCGGTCTCTATCCGGAGCACCAGGGAGGCCAGAACGCGGTTGTCGTCGAGGGGCTGAAGACGCTGCACTTCGATCTCGAATCGCCTCGCTGCCTCATTGATGCCTTCGAAGAAGGCCCGAATCCCTTCTTCTCCACGATTGGACCCCTCGATTAGTGCCACCGGGTTGATCAGCTCGAAGTCGGAGTTGCACAACGCCAGGTACGCATCGACGTCCCGCTCGTTGATGGCAGTTATCGCCCGCCGCACGATCTCCACATTCTGCTCCGACATCGCCCGCGCAGTATCTCGCTCCGGCCCTGGCCTAGCTGAGCAGGTGTTACGTCAAGGGCAGAACTTCTGCGTGCCTACTCCGACAGCCCGGCGGCGTCGAGGGCCTCGGTCGGGGTGTCGAAGGCCTGGAACCGGATCACCCTGGCGTCGCGGAAGGTCCATACGTGGCCGGCTGTGTTCTCGATCTCCTGCTTGCTGTCCTTCAGCCGTCCGTGCATGCGGACCAGGACCACAACGTCATCGCCTCCTTCAATGAACGCCTCGGCCTCCTGCCGGAACAACTCCCAAGCCTTGAACACGTCACGAGTCGCAGCCTCGACGCCCTCGATCCCGTGGTAGGTGCCAACCCCGGTCAGACCCGACATGCTGGACGACCACGACCACTCGATCTGGGGGTCGAAGACCTCGCGGGCAGCCCAGAAGTTGCCGCGCTCCATCGCCTCGTAGACCCTGCGCATCGCCTCCACGTTCTCCTGCGACATCGCCTGCGCAGTATGCCGCTCTGGCCTTGGCCTAGCTAAGTAGAAGTTATCGAAGGGCCAGAAGGCGCCCTGGATGCGGCCTACTCCGACAGCCCGGCCGCTTCGAGGGCGTCGTCCAGCTCGTGATACGAGGCGAATTCGCGGACAGCACCATCCTGGAGGGCCCAAACCCAGTTGGTGTGCGTCGTCACCTCGATTCCGTCGCGGCCCCGAAAGCAGCCCGTTTGACGGGTGACGATGACGTCCTCGCTGATGTGGACGAACTCGTCGATCTCGATTCGCCAGGACTCCCACAATCCGAAGAAACCTTCCAATGCACGCCTCACGGATTCCGGAGTTTCGTAGACGCCTCGCCACTCATTCGAATCGCGGGAAGTGTCGATTTTGAAGTCTGGGGCCGCGTAGCTCAGTGCCGCATCCCAGTCGCCGCGGTTGAAGGCGGCTACCACCGCCTTGACGATCTCCACGTTCTCCTGCGACATCGCCTACTCCGACAGCCCGGCGGCTTCGAGGGCATCTGCTGGCTCCGAGAAGAGGCGCGTGTAGACGATCTTGCCCCGCTGGATCCTCGTGAGGACGCCAAGCGGAACGTTGAGGTCGACGCCGCTCGCTCGCCCGCGTGCCCGGAACCGGCCAACACCAACCACCTGCTCACCGGCGTCTCGCGTCTCCTCGATCTCGAAGCGGACCTCTTCAAAGTCCTGCGTCATCTCGGCCAGAAATCGCGTCAGCCCGTCATGGCCCGAATAGGACTCGCCCTCCAACTGAGCGCGCAACGGATAGAACTCCGCTTCCTCGTCCCACAGAACCAGCCAGGCTTCGCGGTCGCCGCGATTCCACGCGTCGACGGCGGCAAGCGCGATCTCCACGTTCTCCTGCGACATCGCCTACTCCTGAAGCCCGGCGGCTTCGAGGGCTTCGGCCTCTTTGTGGGGAGGGAAACCCTCCAGTCGGGTGACGAGGCCGTCGTCCACGGTGAAGACGGCGAACGTGGTGAAGTCAAGCTTCATTCCACTTCCGGCACCTCTGCCGGTGAAATGCTGGCGGACGAAGACCTTGTTGCCGCTGACCCTCAAATCGAGCGGCTCGAATCGTTGGTCCTCGAAGGCATCTGGTTGCATCCACTCGCGCAGCGCGGCCACGCCCCGAATCGGCGATTGGTCACCAATCCGGACGAACTCGAAGTCGGGATGGATAGCACCCGTCGCCGCCTCGAAGTCGCCGCGATTGAACGCGTCAATGGCCCCCCGAACGATCTCCACGTTCTCCTGCGACATCGCCTGCGCAGTATGCCGCTCTGGCCTTGGCCGAGCTGAGCAGGACCGACAGACCAGAAGCGCGTCAGTCGCCCGGATTGAGACGCCAAGGCGGTTCCGCGGGACCGCCCCGCCCGCCGCCCGCCCTATCCTGAGGCGTCCCATGGCAGAGGAAGCGACCGACATCATCGTCATGAAGTTCGGCGGCACCTCGGTCGCCGGGGCCGAGGAGCTGAAGCGCGCCGCGGGCCGGATCGTCGCGGCGCGCGAGGCTGGGAGCAGGGTGGTCGCGGTGCTCTCGGCCCGCGGCTCGACCACCGACGAACTGACCGAGATGGCCTTGGAGATATCCGCGCGTCCCGACCCGCGCGAGATGGACATGCTGCTCTCCACCGGCGAGCGGATCTCCTGCGCGCTGTGCGCGATGGCGATCCGCGACATGGGCCAGGAGGCGATCTCGCTGACCGGCTCGCAGGCGGGGATCGTCACCGACTCCTCCCACACCAAGGCTCGGATCATCGACATCCGCGCCGATCGGATCCGCGACGCCCTCGAGCAGGACAGGATCGTCCTCGTCGCCGGCTTCCAGGGGGTCTCGACCGACAGCCACGATGTCACCACCCTCGGCCGCGGCGGCTCGGATACCACCGCGACGGCCCTGGCGGCCGCGCTGGGGGCGCGCGAGTGCCAGATCTACACCGACGTGCGCGGCGTGTTCAGCGCCGATCCGAGGATCGTCCCCGAGGCGCGCAAGCTGCCGATGGTCTCCTACGAGGAGATGCTGGAGATGTCGGCCTCGGGGGCAAAGGTGCTGCAGCTTCGCTCGGTCGAGTACGCGCGCAACCACGGCGTCCGCATCCACTGCCGCAGCAGCTTCGAGGACGGCCCAGGTACCCTCGTCCTTCCCGAGGAGGAGACGATGGAGCGACCGCTGGTGACAGCCGTGACCCACTCGGACGCCGAGGCGCGCGTGACGCTCTCCGGGGTCCGCGACGAGCCCGGGGTCGCGGGGCGGATCTTCGGCGCCCTCGCCGAGGCCAACGTCAACGTCGACATGATCATCCAGAACGAGCCCGTCTCCGAGGACGCGCTCGCCGACCTCTCGTTCACCCTCGAGCGCGGCGACCTGGAGACGGCGCTGGAGACGATCGAGCGGCTCGGCGGGGTCAGCGCCGGGGTCGAGCGCGACGAGAGGATCGGCAAGGTCTCGATCGTCGGCGCCGGGATGCGCAGCCATCCCGGCGTCGCCGCCAAGGTGTTCGGCACCCTGGGGGAGAACGGGATCAACATCGAGATGATCTCCACCTCGCCGATCAAGATCTCCTGCGTGATCGACTCCGAGCGGGTGCCCGACGCCGTGCGGGCGCTGCACCGCGCCTTCGACCTGGGCGTCGACGCGATCCGCGAGGAGGACCCGACCGGCAGCCAGCACCGGCCCACGGTCAGCTCCTAGCATCTAGCTGACGCTCGGCTGCTCGGGGTTCGGATCGCGCCAGCCCGGCGACCAGGGCGTCAGCGGGCGCTCCTGCAGCTCGCCGTCGATCTCGGTGTCGACCCGCTCGTCGAAGAAGCAGAGATACCCGGCGACCGCGGCAGCGTCGTGGCGCGGCTCGGGGTAGGTCCAGATCAGGGCCTCCTCGACGCGGTCACCGACCCGGGCGCTGAAGTAGGAGGCGAATCCCTTGTAGGCGCAGCCGGTGCGATGCTCGCTGGGCCCCAGCACCTCCTCCCTGACGTCCTCGCGGGGGATGTACCAGCGCGGCGGCAGGCCCGTCTCGTAGAGCACCCTGGCGCGGCGCGTCTCGGCCAGTACCTCGCCCTCGAGGGCGACCCGCACGTGGCGGGAGGTCGGGATCACGTCGATCCGGTGGTATGGGTCGCGCAGGTGGACGATCAGCTCCTCGTCCTCCTCGTACCAGCGGTCGAGCGCCCCCCAGTCGAAGGCGAGCAGCCCGGTTACGGCCTCGGCGCCGGGGGCGGGCTCCTCGAAGCTCCAGGCGGCGTTCTCGGCCACCTCGCCGTTCGACCGCAGGTCGAACCAGCGGGCCTCGCCGAGGATCCGGGAGCGGGTGCGGTGATCGTTGGGTCTCAGCAGGTCGGTTCGCACGTCCTCGCGGCCGAAGTAGTAGATCGGCAGCCTGCCCTGCTCGTAGACGACGCGCGCCGCGCGGCTGTCGATCACGGTCTCCTCCGCGCGGACGCCGCGGATCCAGCGCCGCGAGGGCTCGACGAAGAGCAGCCGCTCGCGCTCTGCGATCTCGAGGTTGAAGGTCCCTGCAGGGTTGTGGCCGAACGGGCCGCTTCCCACGGTGAGCGTCATCGAGGCCTCCAGTCATACTGATCCGACGATGTCTTCCAATGGATACAGGGTCGGGGTGCTGGGCTCGACCGGGGCGGTCGGTTCGACCATCCTCGAGGTGCTCGCCGAGCGGGGCTTCCCTGCCGGCGAGGTGATCCCCTTCGCCTCGGAGCGCTCGGCGGGCAGGCAGATCGAGTGGAACGGCGAGCTGCTCGAGTGCCGCGCGCTCAGCGAAGAGGCGATCGCCGGCCTCGACCTCGTCCTCTCCTCCGCCGGCGGCGCGGTCAGTGCCGAGTGGGCGCCGCGGCTGGTCGAGGCCGGCGCTGTGGTCGTCGACAACACCAGCCATTGGCGCATGCACGAGGACGTTCCGCTGGTCGTCGCCGAGGTCAACCCCGAGGCGCTAGACCGCCACCGGGGGATCGTCGCCAACCCGAACTGCACCGCGATGCAGGCGCTGGTGGCGCTCGCCCCGATCCACCGCGCCGTCGGGCTGGAGCGGCTGATCCTCTCCAGCTATCAGTCGGTCTCGGGGACGGGGCGCCGCGCGGTCGAGGAGCTGCGCACCCAGACGGCGGACGTGCTGGAAGGGCGCACGCCGAAGGCCGAGGTCTACCCGCATCAGATCGCCTTCAACGTGCTGCCCCAGGTCGAGACCTTCGCCGAAGGCGATGACTACACCACCGAGGAGCGCAAGGTGATGGCCGAGACGCGGAAGATCCTCGAGGTCGGCGAGGAGGTCGGGATCTCTGCCACCTGCGCCCGGGTGCCGGTGATCGGCGCCCACTCGGAGTCGCTCAACGTGCAAACCCGCGACGACCTCTCCCCCGATGAGTGCCGGGAGCTGCTGCGCGCGGCACCCGGAGTCGTCGTGGTCGATGACCCGGCCGCGGGTCACTACCCGATGGCGATCGACGCCACCGGCCGCGACGAGATCCTGGTTGGGCGCGTCCGCCGCGATCCCGGGCACGAGCGCTGCCTCAATCTCTGGGTCGTCGGCGACAACCTCCGCAAGGGGGCGGCGACCAACGCGGTGCAAGTCGCCGAGCTTCTCGCCGAGCGCGGCCTGCTCGGCGCCGACCGTAGAAACTAGGCCCGGGAAGCCGGATGGAGATCGGTTTCGGCGACGCGATGCTGGTATTCGGCGGGCTGCTCGCCGTTGCCGCCGGGCTCTCGGGGCTGATCCGGGGGACGGTGCTCTCGATCTCGGTCCTCTCGGTCGCCCTAGGCATCGCCATGGCCGAGGCCGGGGTGGTCAGCGTTGACGCAAAGGACGACGCGATCGTCCACCTGGTCGAGGTGGCGCTGATCCTCACCCTCTTCTCCGACGGGATGTTCGTCGAGCGCGAGCTGCTGGCCCGCCACTGGTCCCCGGTGGCGCGGGCGATCGTGATCGCGATGCCGATCACCCTGGCCCTACTGGCGCTGGCGGCGAAGGTACTCTTCCCCTCACTCGAGTGGGCGGAAGCATTTCTACTTGCCGCCGTCCTAACGCCGACCGATCCGGTGGTCACCTCTTCGGTCGTCACCTCTCCAGAGGTCCCGGCCAGGGTCCGCCACACGCTCAACCTCGAGTCGGGCCTCAACGACGGGCTGGCGCTCCCCTTCGTCCTCTTCTTCCTCGTGCTCGCCTCGCCGGGGGGAAACGCGGCGGTCGAGGGGTCGCAGCTGTTAGGGGAGGCGGCGTTCGGAGGCCTGGTCGGGGTCGTCGTCGGGATGATCGGGGGGCGCCTTCACCACCATCTCCCCGGGGGCGGGCTGACCTCGCGCTACGAGGGCATCTACGCGATCGGATTCGCCCTGCTCGCCTTCGGTCTCGCCGACGTCACCATCGGCAACGGCCTGATCGCCGCCTTCGTCGCCGGGATCGCAATGGGCGCCGCCGAGCGCGAGGTTCCCGAGGCCTTCGTCGAATTCTCCGAGAACATCAGCGCCATTTTCCAGGTGATCACCTTCTTCGCCTTCGGGGCGCTGATCGTCGCCACCGGCTACGACCGCGACATCTGGGTGCTGGCGCTGTTCATAATCGCGGCGCTGCTGATCGCCCGGCCCGCGGCCGTGATGCTCTCCTTCCTGCGCGAGCGGATGCCAACGCCGATGAAGCTGTTCATCGCCTGGTTCGGGCCCAAAGGTGTCGCCTCGATGCTGTTCGCGTTGTTGGTCCTCAACTCCGACGCCGGCTCGCGAGAGCTGATCTTCGACGTCGCCGCGTTCACGGTTCTCGCCTCGATCGTTGCCCACGGGCTCACCGACACCGTCGGCGCCGGTTGGATTCGTCGCCGGCTGGGGCCGGGTGACAAGGCGCCTGCCGGCCCGCTCGGCGAGGCCGGGATGGACTAGCCGCTCCCGCGGAAAAGGCTACGCGGGGGCGCCCGCCGCGAGGCGCTCCTCGACCCAGCCCGTGGAGGCAATGTGGCGCTCCATGCCGAGCTGGGCGGGCTCCGCGCCAAGCGCCAGCCCGACGAGCTGCGGCAGGTGCAGGACGGCGAGGCCGAGGTCGCGGTTGACGACCTTGGCCGCCTCGGGCTGCTGCATGTCGAGGTTGAGGTGGCAGAGCGGGCAGGGGGTGACGAGGCAGTCGGCCCCGGCGTCGAGGGCGTCGCCGACGTGGGTGCCGGCCTGGCGCAGCGAGGTCTCCCGGTTCATCGTGATCACCGGGAAGCCGCAGCACTTGCGGGCCCCGTCGTAGGCGACGACTTCGCCACCGAGGGTGGAGATCACCCTCTCCAGGTAGACGTCGCGGTCGGGGAACTCGTCGTAGCCGAGGCGCGGCTTCGGCCGCACCACGTAGCAGCCGTAGAAGGGCCCGACCCGCAGGCCCGAGAGCGGGCGCTTGACCTGCTCGGCGAGGCGGTCGAGCCCGTAGTCCTCGACCAGCAGCCAGAGGAAGTTCTTGTTGGTGAAGCCGCCCTTGTCCTTCTCGTAGGAGAGACCCTGGCCGGCGAGCGCCTCGTTGATGTGGGCGCGGTAGGCGGAGTCGGCGTCGAGGCGCTGCTGGCATTCCGACTGGGCGCCCTGGCAGGTCGAGCAGATGTTCATCATCGAGAGCCCGGTCTGCTGGGCGAGGGCGAAGGTGCGGGCGTTGAGCGTGTCGGCTAGCTCCTGGTTGTGCTCGGCGATCACCCCGGCGCCGCAGCAGTTGGCGCGGTCGAGCGTGACCAGCTCGATCCCGAGCCGCTCGGCGACCAGCGCCATCGAGCCGTGCAGCTCGGTGGTGAAGCCCCGCGAGACGCAGCCGGGCCAGTAGGCGACCTTGATCTTCTCGCTCACTCGGTCTCGCTTTCCGCGGCGGCCGCCGCCTCCGCGGCGAGCGCCTCGTCGGTGGGCTCGTCGGGCTCGGGCTCGACCTCCTCCTCGCCCTTGATGTAGAGGTTGAACTCCTCGCGGTGCTCCTCGGCGTGGGCGTAGATCGCCTTCACCTCGTCCTGGGCGCCCTCCGGCAGCTTCGGGTGGACGCCCGGGATCAGCTTCGGCAGCGAGCGCATCTTGCCGGTGCGGATGCCCCGGATCGCGGTCGGGATCGAGCCGATCATCCCCTTGATCGCGCCACCGGTCGGCATCAGCTTGCCCTTGACCCCGGGCGCGTAGGACTCCTGCAGCAGCAGCGACTCGTCGAGCGTCCCCTTCTTCTCGATGATCTTCACGAAGGCGTCCTCGTGGTTGTGGCCGTTGTTTCGGTCCTTGATCCCCTGCTCGCCGGCCCGGCGGCGCAGGCGCATGATCTGGTCCATCGGCGCGACGTCCTTCGGGCAGGCGTCGATGCAGGAGAAGCAGTGGGTGCAGTCGTAGATCCCGTGCGGATCCTGAGCGAGGTCGTAGAGGCGCTCCTTGGTGTCGGCGTCGCGCGGGTCGCCGACGAAGCGGTAGGCCTTGGCCAGCGCGGCCGGGCCGATGAAATCGGGGTCCGCCTCCATCGAGAGGCAGGAGGAGACGCAGGCGCCGCACTGGATGCAGGCCATCGACTGGGTGATGTCGATCATCGACTCCGGCTCGACCACGTACTCGCGCTCTGGCGGATCGCCGGCCGGGAGCAGCCACGGCGTGACCCGGCGGATCTTCGTCCAGTGGGTCGACTCCATGTCGGTGATCAGGTCCTTGATCACCGGCATGTTCCCCATCGGCTCAACCAATATTGGCGCGGCCTCCTCTGCTCCGAATTGGCGCGGCCTCCTCTGCTCCAGCCGGGGCGCGCTCAGAATCACCGGAAGCCTCGCGCCCCGGCTTCCGCGTCCGGGGGCCGCTTGGCGTCGCCTGGTCCGCTCCGTTGGCGCCGGCGGCCGCGCATCTTGTTGGCGTCCGCCTGGGCGTCGCCGATCTGGGTCTTGCAGGCGAGGCCGGACTGGCCGTTGATCTTCATCCCGCAGGAGCCGCAGATCGCCGCCCGGCAGGAGCAGCGGACCGAGAGCGAGCCGTCGTCGCGGTCCTTGGCCTGGAGGATCCCGTCGAGGACGCTCAGGGTGGGGTCCAGCTCGACCTCGAAGGACTCCCAGTAGGGGCCCTTGCCCGACTCGGGCTGGTAGCGGCGCACCTTCAGCTCGTAGGAAGCCATCGCTCAGTAGGTCCTTTCCTGGGGCTGCCATTGGGTGATCGTCACCTCTGAGAAGCTGATCTCCGGCCCGGCGCCGTTGGCGGAGACGTCGATGTGCTTGAGCCACTCGTCATCGTTGCGCTCGGGGAAGTCGGTGCGGTACTGGGCCCCGCGGCTCTCCTTGCGCTCCAGCGCGGAGATGCAGCAGCACTCGGCGTTGTCGAGCATGTAGCCGAGCTCGATCGCGCCGAGCACGTCCTGGTTGAAGACCGTGCCGCGGTCGTCGATGTAGGCGCTTGCCGCCTCCTCCTTGAGGCGGCGGACGGTGTCCAGCGCGGTCTGGATCCCGGCCTCCTCGCGGAACACGGCGACGTGCTTGTCCATGGTCGTGCCCAGGTCGAGCTTGATCTCCGAGACCCGCCGCCCGGAGCCCTTCTCGCGGGCGACGATCTCCTCGATCGCGGCGCTCTCGTCGGCCAGCACCGAGGGGGAGACGCGGGCCAGAGGGGTCGCCTTCGCCCGGGCGGCGGCGTCGCGGCCGGAGTGCTTGCCGAAGATCAGCGTGTCGAGCAGCGAGTTGGCGCCGAGCCGGTTGCCGCCGTGCACCGAGACGCAGGCCGTCTCGCCGGCGGCGTAGAGACCGGGGATGTCGGTGCGGCCCTCGATGTCGGTCTTCACCCCGCCCATCGTGTAGTGGTTGCCGGGCTTGATGTGGATCGGCTCGCGGGTGATGTCGACGCCGGCGAAGTCGCGCCCGACCAGGACGATCTCGCGCAGCGCCTCGTGGATCCGCTTGCGGGGGACCACGGTGATGTCGAGCGACACGGTGCCGTCGGGAAAGCCCCGGCCCTCGTTGATCTCGGTCTGCTCGGCGCGGGAGACGACGTCGCGCGAGGCGAGCTCCATCTTGTTCGGCGCGTAGCGCTCCATGAAGCGCTCGCCCTTGGCGTTGAGCAGGTGGGCGCCCTCGCCGCGGGCGCCCTCGGTGATCAGGAAGCCCTTCCCGGCGAGCGTCGTCGGGTGGTACTGGATCATCTCCATGTCCATCAGCTTGGCCCCCGCGCGGTAGGCCATCGCGATCCCGTCGCCGGTGCAGATCAGAGCGTTGGTGGTCGGCTTCCAGGCCTGGCCGTTGCCGCCACAGGCGAGGATCACCGACTTCGCTCGGAACAGCTCCATCGAGCCGTCGGCGATGTTGCGGGTGACGACGCCGCAGCACTCACCCGCCTCGTCGATCGCCAGCGCGGTGCTGAACCACTCCTCGTAGCGGACCACCGACTCGGAGTGCTTCATCAGCTGCTCGTAGAGCACGTGCATGATCGCCTGGCCGGTGATGTCGGCGACGTAGTAGGTGCGGGCGGCGGAGGCGCCGCCGAAGGCGCGGGTGCCGAGCCTGCCCTCGGCGTTGCGGTGGAAGGTCACCCCGAGGTGCTCGAGGTGAAGGATCTCCTCCGGAGCCTCGCGGCACATGATCTCGACCGCGTCCTGGTCGGAGAGATAGTCGGACCCCTTGACCGTGTCGAAGGCGTGGGACTCCCAGGTGTCCTCGGGATTGAGCGCCGCGTTGATCCCGCCCTGCGCCGCGTTGGAATGCGAGCGCACCGGGTGGACCTTGCTGATGATCCCGACCGAGACGCCCTCCTCGGCGGCGGCGAGGGCGGCGCGCTGTCCGGCGAGGCCGGCTCCGATGACCAGTACGTCGTGGGTGGGCACGGACCCGATCCTATATATCGGGTGAGGCGGGCCGGGGACTCACCCGCCGCCGGTACCGGTCGCGTCGCGCAGGGCCCTGCCGACCTGCTCCGCGGTGATGATCCCCGAGAGCCTGCCGCTGGAGTCGATCGCCATCAGGGCGCCGAAGCGCCGCAGGTTCTGGTTCCCGAGCAGGGAGTCGAGCGGTGCGTCCTCGCTGACGTGCAGGGTGCCGCGGTCGAACTCGAGCAGGTCGGCCACGGTCGAGGTCGAGCGGCTCACCTCCGGCACCTCGTCGGCGCGGTCGCGCTCGAGCAGACCGCGGAAGCGGCGCCCCGCGTCGACCACCGGGAACCAGGGCCAGCGGTAGCGCAGGAAGTACTCGTCGAGAGCCCGGGCGACGCTCATCTCCTCGGGGATCGCGACCGGCTCGCGGTCCATCACGTCGGAGACGCGGACTCCCTCGATCCGGCTGGTGATCGCAGTCTGCATGCTCGCCGCCCGAGCGGAGCCGTTGATCACCATCCCGATCAGCGCCAGCCAGACGCCGCCGAAGACGTCGATCCCGGTGAAGACGAGGAAGATGCCGCCGCCGATGAACAGGTAGGCGAAGACCTGCCCCAGGGTCGCCGCGAAGCGGGTCGCGGAGGCCCGGTCGCCGGTCCGCCACCAGGCGATCGCGCGGGCGATCCGGCCGCCGTCCATCGGGAAGGCGGGCAGCAGGTTGAAGACGAGCACGAGGAGGTTGATCGAGGCCAGCCAGGCGACCATCGGCCAGCACGCCCGGAAGTGTCCGCCGTTGCCCTCGACGCAGCATCGCGTCCCTGAAAGTCGTCGGCGCCGCCGATCGAGAATGCCGGCGACGGCTGAGGCCGAGGATGATTGCCAGGGTGACCAGGGGCCCGCCGATCGCCACCTTGAACTCGGCCGCGGGGCTCTCGGATTCCTTCTCCATCCGGGCGACGCCGCCGAAGATCCACAGCTGGATGCTGGAGATCCCGATCCCCTCGCGCCGGGCGAAGTAGGCGTGGCCCAGCTCGTGCAGGAGGATCGAGCCGAAGAACCCGAGCGCGCTGGCGACCGCCAGCGCGTAGGCCTCGGTCGAGGAGCTGGGCTGGCCGAGCACGTCGCCGTAGAAGCCGGAGAGCCAGACGATCACCAGGAAGAGGACGATGAACCAGGACCAGTCCACCGCGATCCGGATCCCGCGGACGTGGAAGAGGGTTATCGAGCCGCCGCCCAGCACGTACCGAATGGTAGGCGCCAGCCCCCCGAACCTCGCCGAACGCAACCTTAGGGGCGCTATGCGCACGAAACATGCAGTTCGGCCGGCGGTGGGGGGCGATCAGAGCTGGGGGCGGTGGCGCTCGATGATCCGCGCGAAGTCCACTCCGGCGGGCAGGGTGCCGAATGCCCTGCCCCAGTCGCCCTCCAGCCGGGTCGCGCAGAAGGCGTCGGCGACGGCCTGGTCGCCGTAGCGGACGAGCAGCGAGGCCTGGAGCGCCAGCGCCATCCGCTCGACCACCCGGCGGGCGCGGGGCTCGAGGGTGCCGGGGTCGGAGCTGATCTCCTCGCGCAAGCTCTCGCCGAAGGCGGCGAGGCGCGGCTCGGCGGCTGCGCCCTCGGCGACCTCGGCGAAGAAGGCCTCGACCGCGGCCGGGCTCTTGACCATCGCCCGCATCACGTCGAGGCACTGGACGTTGCCCGAGCCCTCCCAGATCGAGGAGAGCGGGCTCTCGCGGAACAGCCGCGGCATACCCGACTCCTCGACGTAGCCGTTGCCGCCCAGGCACTCGAGGCTCTCGACCGCGTGGGAAGGGGCGCGCTTGCAGATCCAGTACTTGAGCACGGCGTTGGCCAGGCGGCGGAAGTCGACCGCATCCTGTCGCCGTCGGCCACCTCGTCGTAGGTGCGCGCCAGCCGCATCGAGGAGACCGTCGCCGCCTCGGACTCGACGCAGAGGTCGGCGAGGACGTTCTGCATCAGCGGCTGCTCGATCAGCAGCTTGCCGAAGGCGGAGCGGTGGGCCGCGTGGTGGGTCGCCTGCGCCACCGCCGCCCGCATCCCCGCCGTGGAGCCGATCGTGCAGTCGAGGCGGGTGTGGTTGACCATCTCGATGATCGTCGGCACCCCGCGACCCTCCTCGCCGACCATCCGCGCCCAGGCGCCGCGGAACTCGACCTCGCTGGAGGCGTTGGAGTGGTTGCCGAGCTTGTCCTTGAGCCGCTGGATCTCGAACCGGTTGAGCTCGCCGTCGGGGGTCCAGCGCGGCAGCAGGAAGCAGGAGATGCCCGAGTCGGTCTGGGCCAGGACCAGGAAGGCGTCGCACATCGGCGCCGAGCAGAACCACTTGTGGCCGGTGATCTCGTACTCGCCGCCCGGCCCGCCGCCGTTCAGCGGCGCAGCCGAGGTGGTGTTGGCGCGCACGTCGGAGCCGCCCTGCTTCTCGGTCATCGCCATCCCGCAGAGCGCCCCGGTCTTCTCCGGCGGCCGGGACGAAGCGCCGGTCGTAGGAAAGGGAGAGAAGGCGCGGCTCCCACTCGTCCGCCAGCTCGGGCTGGGATCGCAGGGCGGGGATCGACGAGTAGGTCATCGAGATCGGGCAGCCGACGCCGCCCTCGGCCTGGGCGAGCTGCATGAACAGCGCCGCCCGGGCGACGTGGGCGCCCGGGCCGGGCTCGCGCCAGGGCAGCGCGTGGAGGCCGTGGGAGACCCCGATCGACATCAGCTCGTGCCAGGAGCCGTCGAAGACGACCTCGTCGACCCGATGGCCGAAGCGGTCGTGGGTGCGCAGCTCGGGCCGCTTCTGGTTGGCCTCGAAGCCGAGGCGGATGACCCGCTCGGAGCCGCACAGCTCGCCCAGCTCGCGAACGCGGCCCTCGGCCCAGCCGGCCCCCTCGCGCTCCAGGGCCTCGCGCAGCGGGCGGTCCTGCTCGAAGGTGTTGAAGCCCTCCAGCGGGGGTGGTTGGTTGACCACCGCATGGGTGGCGCGGGTGCTTCGGTCCTCGATCGTGGCCACGGCGAAATCCTACGCCCCTGCCGGAAAGCGGGGTTATGATCGGGGCCGATGGCGGACCTCGCTCAGAGCCTCGCCGGCGTCCCCCTCTTCGCCGGGCTCGGCAAGAAGGACCTGAAGCGGCTGGCGGGACAGATGAGCGAGCACACCTTCTCCGAGGGCGACGCGATCGCCACCGAGGGCCAGAGCGGCGTCGGCTTCTTCCTGATCGAGCAGGGCAGCGCCCAGGTCAGCATCGACGGCGAGGCGATCCGCACGCTGGGGCCGGGCGATCACTTCGGGGAGATCGCCCTGATCGACGAGGGCCCGCGCTCGGCGACCGTCGTCGCGGCGACCGACCTGCGCTGCCGCGGGATGAGCTCCTGGGAGTTCCGCCCGCTGGTGCAGCAGCACCCCGAGCTGGCCTGGCCCCTGCTGCAGGCGATGACCGGCTACCTGCGCGAGTCCGAGGCCCGCGGGCGCTCCTAGCTCCGCCGGCTCGACGGCACCCAGTCGCTCGAAGGTCGCTCGCGCCCGCTCGCGCTCCTCGCCCCCCAGCAGCCAGCCGCTGCGGGCGGCCTGGTAGGGGCACTCGGTCTCCTCGAACTGCTCCAGGGAGGCGCGGAGCATGCCGGGGTCGTCGCGATGGATCCCCTCTGCCCGCTTCAGCAGGCCCTGCGCATAGCGGTTGTCGCCGACGAACCCGCTTGCCAGGTCAATCGCCCCGGCGGTTTCCCGACGTCCGGCGCGGGCGAACGCCTCTGCGCGGGCGGAGTGGTAGATGGTCCTCCACCAGAAACTGCTGGTCGCCGTA
Organism: uncultured Actinomycetes bacterium; assembly: GCA_963725315.1. Taxonomy (GTDB): domain Bacteria; phylum Actinomycetota; class Thermoleophilia; order Solirubrobacterales; family 70-9; genus JBBRHQ01. The sequence continues at coordinate 290,913 of CAVRYA010000009.1, forward strand.
TCGCAGAGTCGCTCCGTCGCCGCCGAGCTCCGACCGTGGTGGAGGTCCACATCGGCGCGCCAGATCGTGATCCCGTGGACCTGCCCCGAGATGTCGGGAGCCACCTGCTCTCCGAAAGCGAACCACTCCTCCGCGGCGGATTCGTCGCCGCGGTACCCGTGGATAGCACCTGCCGAGGCCAGCGCGGCAGCCATCGCGGCCAGCGGCGGCTGGCCGGCAGCCGTCCACTCCTCGCGGAACTGGGAGACGCTTTCGAGCACCGTGTCCCACTCGCCCAGGTAGAAGGCGGGGAGCATCTCGCGCTCCCAGGCTGAGTAGGCGATTCCCCTGTTGAGATCGAGCCGCTTGGCGTCGGCGGCGAACTCCGCCGCCTCGCGGAACGCTCCTGTCTGCAGCAGCGACTCGACCATCATGTGCAGAGCGTCGCTCCGCTCCACGTCGAGCGTCGGCGAGCTTGGGTTCGCGTCGATCAACTCGAGTCGCTCCTGGGCGAGCTGGACCGCCTGCTGATGGCGTCCCGCGTTCCATTCCGGCACCTGGGCGGCATCTAGCGCCTGCCGAGATCAGCGTCGGGTCGCCGGTCTCTCGGGCCATCGCCAATCCCTCCCGCGCGGGCTCGGCCATTTCGTCCTCGCGGCTATGGGCCCAGGCGATCCAGGCTTCGTTGAGGCGGAGCTGGGCCTGGATCACCGGGTCTGCCGGATCCGCCAGCGCCCGCGCCTTCGCCTGGATGGAGCGGGACTCCTCCTGGGCGACCCGGCCGCTTATGCCGCCCATCCTCGTTGCCACCTCGACCATCCGGGCATAGATCCCCGCGGCCCTCGTCCTTTCCCCGGCCTCCTCGAAGATGCCCGCCGTTTCTCTCAGCAACCGTAAGGCCTCGGCCCCTTCCCAGCGGCGCAGGGCGATCTCGGAGGCGGTCCTCAGGATCCCCGCCCGCTCGATCGGGACGGCGGCCAGGCCGGCCGCCTGCTCGTAGAGCTCCCTGCCGCGGCCGCCGGCTCCGCGGCGCACCGCGAAGTCGGCGGCCTCCAGCAGGGCCTCGCGGGCTCGGTCGGCGCGGTCGCCGGACGGCTCCAGCGCCGCCGCCTCCGCGAGGTGGAAGGCGCGGAGCTCGGCAAGCTCTGCATAGCGGCCGCCGGGATCCTCGTGGATCTCCTCCGCGGCGCGCTCGTGCAGGCGCACCCGCTCGCTGCGCGGCAGGGAGGAGTAGGCGACGTCGCGGATCAGCTGGTGCCTGAAGGCGAAGTGCCCGGCACCCCGCTCGACCTGCTCCTCCACCAGCGCCTTGCGGGCCAGCTCGGTCAGCTCCGCGGAGGCCGAGGCACCGAGGAGCCCCATGAGCCGCTCGGCGCCGAAGGCATGACCGAGTACGGCCGCGTGCTGGAGCACCCGCTTCTCGGCGGCCGGGAGCAGGTCTATGCGTCCGGCGATCGTCGCCTGCACCGTGTCCGGTAGCGCCTCGACGACCTTTCCGCCGTTGGCCTCGCGAAGCGCGCACGAGACCTCCTCGGCGAAGAAGGGGTTGCCGCCCGACGCCTCTGCCACCTCCGGTGCCAGTGACTTCGATTCGTGTGGAAGGAGCTGCTCGGCGAGCGCGGTCGCCGCCGCCTCGTCGAGCGGGCGCAGCTCGACCTGGCTGACGTTGCCGACCGCGCGCCCGAAGTTGGGCCGGCGCTCCATCAGCTCCGGCCGACTGGTGCAGAGCAGAAGGAGGGGAGCCTCGCCCAGCCCGATCACCGCCTCCTCGAGCAGGTCGAGGAGGCCGTCGTCGGCCCAATGGGCGTCGTCGATGCCGATGATCAGCGGGCGCTCGGCGGCGAGCAGCCCGACGAACCGCCGCCAGGAGCGGCGCAGCCCTTCCTCCACGCTGGCCTCGCCGTCGTCCTCGGCCCCGCCCAGGGCGCGGGCGAGCGAGGCGGCGATCTCCGCGGCGTCCTCGGCGCCCAGCCGGGCGAGCAGCGACTCCAGCTCGCGCTCGACCTCCGCCACCGGGGCCTCCTCCGGAGTCCCGGCCGCGTCGCGAAGCACCTCGCCGAGCGCCCAGAAGGCAATCCCGCGTCCGTAGGGGGGATTGCGTCCGACCAGCACCCGCGGCGGGTCGGGCTCCTCTCCCAGCCCGCGGGTCAGCTCGCTGGCGAGCCGGGTCTTGCCGATCCCGGCCTCGCCGATGATCGTCACCAGCTCGGGCACGCGCTCCCGCGCCGCCCTGCGGTAGATCAGCCGCAGCAGCTCGATGTCGTTCTCGCGTCCCACCAGGGAGGTCGCGGTCCTGTCCGGTTGCCCGTCCGTCCCGGACGCCCGCAGGGCGGAGAGCGGCCGCCGCAGGCCCTTAGCCTCGACCGCGGGAGCCGGCTCGAGGACGACCCTGCGGCACGAGCGACCGGCGCGCTCGCCGACCAGCACCTCGCCCGGCGCCGCCGCCTGCTGCAGGCGTGCGGCGATGTTGACCGCCTCGCCTGTCACCGACAGGTCGCCGTCGCGGTCCCCGGCCAGCACCTCGCCCGTCTCGACCCCGATCCGCACCTTCAGCGAGGAATCGAGTGCCTCGACCCGCTCGAGCAGGGCCAGCGCCGCGGCGACGGCGCGATCGGGGTCGTCGCCGTGGGAGACCGGGACTCCGAAAACCGCCAGCACGGCGTCGCCGATGTACTTCTCGAGCGTCCCGCCGTGCTCGGAGAGTGTCTCGCGGGCGACCTCGAAGAACGGCTCCAGCCTCCCTCTCACGTCCTCCGGGTCGAGCCCTGCCGCCATCTCCGTCGAGCCCACGAGGTCGGCGAAGACCATCGTCGCGACCTTTCGCTCTGATCCGGGGGGTGGCTCGAGCGCCGCTCCGCAGGCCGAGCAGAAGCGGGCGCCGTCGGCGGCCTCGGTCCCGCAGCGTCCGCAACTCACAGCCACGTCCTGACCTTAGCCGCCGCCGCCGAACTGCACAAAGCGTGCCCATTGGGCCTCCAACCTCGGTCTCGGCGAGGGGCGGCGATGATCTAGGGTCCCGGCCGATGGCCAAGGTCAAGGTCAAGAACCCGATCGTCGAGCTCGACGGCGACGAGATGACCCGGATCATCTGGGCCTTCATCAAGGAGCAGCTGATCCTGCCCCACGTCGAGGTCGAGCTGCTCTATTTCGACCTCGGGATCGAGAGCCGCGAGGCGAGCCACGACCAGATCACCGTCGACGCCGCGAACGCGATCAAGCAGCACGGGGTGGGGGTGAAGTGCGCGACGATCACCCCGGACGAGGCCAGGGTGAAGGAGTTCGGCCTCAGCGAGATGTACCGCTCGCCGAACGGGACGATCCGCAACATCCTCGGCGGGGTGATCTTCCGCGAGCCGATCGTGATCTCGAACATCCCGCGGCTGGTTCCCGGCTGGACGAAGCCGATCGTGATCGGCCGCCATGCATTCGGCGATCAATACCGGGCCGAGGACATGGTGGTGCCCGGCGAGGGCACCCTGACCCTGACCTTCACGCCCCGCGACGGCGAGGCCCCGATCGAGCTCGACGTCTACGAGTTCCCGGGCGCCGGCGTGGCGATGGCGATGTACAACCTCGACGACTCGATCCGCGACTTCGCCCGAGCCTCGATGCGCTACGGGCTCGACCGCGGCTTCCCGGTCTACCTCTCGACCAAGAACACCATCCTCAAGCGCTACGACGGCCGCTTCAAGGACCTCTTTGCCGAGGTCTATGAGGGCGAGTTCCGCGAGGACTTCGAGGCGGCCGGGCTCAGCTACGAGCACCGGCTGATCGACGACATGGTCGCCGCGGCGCTGAAGTGGGAGGGAGGCTACGTCTGGGCCTGCAAGAACTACGACGGCGACGTGCAGTCCGACACCGTCGCCCAGGGGTTCGGCTCGCTGGGGCTGATGACCAGCGTGCTGATGACCCCCGACGGCAGGACGGTGGAGGCCGAGGCCGCACACGGCACGGTCACCCGCCACTACCGAGAGCACGAGAAGGGCAACCCGACCTCGACCAACCCGATCGCCTCGATCTTCGCCTGGACCCGGGCGCTGGCCGCGCGGGGGCGGATGGACTCGACCCCCGACGTCTCGCGCTTCGCCGAGACCCTCGAACGGGTCTGCGTGGAGACCGTCGAGAGCGGCAGGATGACCAAGGACCTGGCCCTGCTCGTCGGAGAAGAGCAGGGGTTCCAGACAACCCAGGAGTTTCTCGCCTCGATAGAGGAGAGCCTGCAGCGGGCGATGGCATAGCGTCCCTTCCCCAACCCACCGACCAGGAGAACGAACCAGTGAGCACCACCGTCAAGGTCACAGTCACCGGAGCGGCCGGCCAGATCGGCTACGCGATCCTCTTTCGCATCGCCAGCGGCCAGATGCTGGGGCCGGAGACCCCGGTCGAGCTCACCCTGCTGGAGATCCCGGACGCGGTCAAGGCGGCCGAAGGGACCGCGATGGAGCTCGAGGACTGCGCCTTCCCGCTGCTCGCCAAGATCGGGATCACCGACGACGCCAGGGCGGCCTTCGACGGGGTCAACGTCGGCCTGCTGGTGGGCGCCCGCCCGCGCGGCCCGGGGATGGAGCGCTCCGACCTGCTCGAGGCGAACGGCGGGATCTTCAAGCCCCAGGGCGAGGCGATCAACGCCGGCGCGGCCGACGACGTCCGCGTCCTCGTCGTCGGCAACCCGGCCAACACCAACGCCCTGATCGCCCAGTCACACGCCCCCGACGTGCCCCGCGAGCGCTTCACCGCGATGATGCGCCTCGATCACAACCGGGCAATAGCCCAGCTCGCCAACAAGCTCGGAGAGCCGGTCTCCGCTGTCACCAACATGACCATCTGGGGCAACCACTCGCCGACCCAGTACCCGGACCTGACCCATGCGCGGGTCAAGGGCGGAGACGCCTGGGACGCCGTCGACGACGAGGCCTGGATCGCCGAGTCCTACATCCCCAGGGTCGCGAAGCGCGGGGCCGAGGTGATCGACGCCCGCGGCGCCTCGAGCGCCGCCTCGGCCGCGAACGCCGCGATCGATCACGTCCGCGACTGGGTCCTGGGCACGCCCGGCGACGACTGGGTCTCGATGGCGGTCCCCTCCGATGGCTCCTACGGCGTCGAGGAGGGCCTGATCTGCGGCTTCCCCTGCAAGTGCCGCGGCGGCGAGTACTCGATCGTCGAGGGCCTGGAGATTGACGACTTCTCCCGTCAGCGCATCGACGCAAGCGTCGCCGAGCTGCGCGACGAGCGCGACACGGTCAGCGGCCTCGGGCTGGTCTAGGGCGGCCCTTCGCGCGGCTCAGCCGGTCGGGTAATACTTGCGCCCGTCCTTGCGAACCTGCTTCTCCTTCTGCAGGTCGCCGAGCACCCGGTAGAGATAGTTGGGCTTGATCTTCATCTGCTTGGCCATCTCGGAGGCGGTGACCCCGGGGTTGGAGGAGATCAGCTTGACCGCCTGGTCGGCGCGGGTGTTGCGGCGGCGCCGTCGTGGCTTGCGGGCGGTTTCGGTGGACTTCCTGGGCCGTCCCGGGCCCCTGCGCCCGATCCTGCCACCAGAGAGGCCCCCCGCCAGCCCGGATATCGCCGCTTCGACACGCTTCAGCTCGTCGTTCAACTCCGCCCGGCGCTCTTCCAGACGCTTGCGAACGTCATCGAGTACGTGGTGACTGGCGCTTGGCATGAAGACGACTCCTTCGGTCGTGGTCATCATTATTGACGGTGTCAGTGTATACACAAGACTGCCGCTGTTGCATATGAGTGCAATCGTGACAGTATGAAATCGAACATCCGATGATGAGCGACCGAAGGTGGCAATCGCCAGGCTTCTGCTGCCAGCCGGGGTGGAGCTGCTGCACGATCGCTTCGAGGTCGTTTCGGCGGGGCTCGAGGCGGGCCCGGAGGAAGTGCCGAGGTCTCGTGCGGGGCGCAAGCGGCGATCGTCGCCGACCCGACCGTCCTCGTGGACGCACGCTCTGCTCGACGCCGCCGGACCGGGGCTGCGAGGTTGTCGCGAACTTCGCCGTCGGCTACGACAATGTCGATCTCGACGCCTGCCGCGAGCGGGGGATCGCGGTCACCAACACGCCCGACGTCCTCACCAACGCGACGGCCGAGCTGGCGCTGGCTCTCGCCCTGGCGGCGGCCCGGCACCTTCCGGAGACCGAGCGCCTGCTGCGGGCGGGCGGCTGGCACGGCTGGGACCCGGGCGCCCACCGCGGCCTCGAGCTGAGCGGCTCGACCGCCGGCATCGTCGGCCTCGGCCGGATCGGGCGACGCTTCGCCGAGCTGTTGAGCGGTTTCGGGGTCGAGCTGCTGTATTCCTCACCGAGCGCCAAGGAGGAGGCGGAGCGCGAGCTCGGCGCGACCCGGGTCGGGCTGGACGAGCTGCTGCGCCGCGCCGACCTGATCAGCCTGCATGCGCCCGCCAGCAGCGAGAACCACCACCTGATCGACGCGCAGGCCCTGGCGCTGATCAAGCCGACCGCGGTCCTCGTCAACACCTCCAGAGGTGGGTTGGTGGACCTGGGAGCCCTGGCGGCGGCGCTCCGGGAGGATCGCCTCGGAGCGGCCGGCCTCGACGTCTTCGAGGGCGAGCCGCAGGTCCCGACCGAGATCCTCGAGGCGCCGCGAACGGCGCTCACCCCCCACATCGGCTCGGCCACCGTCAAGGCACGCGACGGGATGGCGCGGAGCGCCGCGGAGAACGTGATCGCCGTGCTCGAGGGGCGCGAGCCGCCCAACAGGGTCGTCTGACGCCGGGGGCGAATGCGCGCCGGCCCGTTTGCCCGTGGTCGCGCTAGGAGCGCCGGCGGCGCGGCATCGTGCGGAAGACCGCGTCCCAGATCGGCGAGGAGACGCCGAAGCCGTAGCGGTGATCCTGGAAGTGGTGGCGCATGTGCTGCTCGCGCAGCTTCTTGCCGAGGTCGGACTTCGGCACGTAGTGGTGCACGGAGTAGTGGGTGTAGTCGTAGACGAGGTAGCCGCCGATGAAGCCGGCGAACAGCGGGAACGCCTCCGGGCTGCCGAAGACGAGGTGGAAGGCGCCGTAGAAGAGCGCGGCGAGAGGGATGCTTACGGCAGGGGGCATGACCAGCCGCAGCTTGTCGTTGGGGTGGTCGTGGTGGACGCCGTGGATGATGAAGTGCATGCGGTGGCCGAACTCGTTGTCCGGCTCCCAGTGGAAGACGAGGCGGTGCAGCCAGTACTCGGTCAGGGTCCAGATCCCGATCCCGCCCAGGGTCAGCAGCAGCAGTTTCCCGGCGGCCAGCCCGCGGTCGGCCGCAAGCCACTCCATCGCGACCACGACCGGCACGAAGACGAGAGCGGGGACGGCCGGGTGAACCCGGGAGAAGTGGTTGAGAAAAGCGCTGTCGAACATCTCCGGGGAGGCCGCCAGGCGCTCGCTTCGCTCATGCGTTCCCATCGCCGGAATCTTAGCGCCGCGGATCGGCGCCGGACCGGGCGCTCGCAAAGCGCGGGGAAGTTGCAGACGGCCGTTGAGGAAGAAAGTGCGATTTGCGGAAATGGCCCCTGCGGGCGCCCCGAGGGGGTGCTTACATGGCCCGGGTCGGCGGCAGGCCGGCACCGGAAAAAGTCGTTTCGATCGGGAGAGGAGAGGGTTTGGCAAAGCGCGGGGGCGGTTCGGGCTCGGGGAAGGCGGCGTCCTGCGAGGACTGCTACTTCCACCGCAACCTCCTCTGTGCCCTGGAGCTCGACGGCCCCTGCGCGACCTTCCGCCCCGATCGCCCCGAGGGCCTCGTGCCCCCGCGCCAGCCGGTGCTGCTGATGCGGGCGCCCCGTTGGGCACGGGAGTCGCGCCCGGCGGAGCCCCACGGGCTCAGCCGCATCGCCTGAGCCGGGCGCCGCACCGGCGACCTGGCCGAGGCAATGCAGGTATGCCATGCGGGAGGTCGGCCACCCCGGCGGCGTTAGTGTGGCGGCAGGAGCAGATGGGGTGAAGCTCACAGTTCTCGGCAAATCACCGTCCTGGCAGGACGCGGGCGGCGCATGCAGCGGCTACCTGATCGAGGAGGGTGAGTATGGGCTGCTGCTCGACTGCGGCAACGGAGTCTTCGCCAAGCTGAGGCAGCATCGCGACTACGTCGACGTCGACACGGTCGCGATCTCCCACCTGCACGCCGACCACTTCCTCGACCTCGTCCCCTACAGCTACGCGCTCACCTACGCCCCGCGCCAGCAGCCGGTGCCGGTGGCGCCGCACCCCGGCACCGACGACCCGGCCCGGCCTCGTCTCGTCGCCCCTCCCGGCGCCGCCGCGGTCTTTCGGCGGGTGGTCGGCGCCTGGGGCAACGAGGACCTGATCGAGAGCGCCTTCGAGCTATCCGAGTACGAGCCGGGCGCCAGGGTCGAGGCGGGCCCGCTGCGGCTGGCCTTCGAGGAGGTCCCGCACTTCACCCAGACCTTCGCGGTCCAGATCACCTCCGCTGAGGGGGGAGGGCGGATCACCTACGGCGCCGACTGCGGTCCCAGCGAGGCGCTGATCGAGATCGCCCGCGACACCGACCTGCTGATCATCGAGGCGACCCTGCCGCGGCCCGAGCGGGAGGGGCCGCGGGGCCATCTGACCGCGGCCGAGGCCGGCGAGCACGCCCGCCGCGCCGGCGCCAGGCGGGTGGTGCTCACCCACATCTCCGACGAGCTCGACCACGAGCAAGCCCGGCAGGAGGCCTCGGAGGCGTTCGGCGCCGCGGTCGAGGTCGCCCGCGAGGGCGCGGCCTTCGAGATCTAGGCGGACGCCCCCGGCTTTGGGGCTATCGTTGGCCCGTGTCCGAACGCGACCTGTTCTCCAATTTCGCCCGCATGCGCCGCGAGATGGACCAGCTCCTGGGGGACGCCTGGGGGCGCACCGGCTACGTCAGCCGCCGGGCCTCCGGGTTCTCCCCCAACATCGACGTCTACTACTGCGGCGAGCCGCAGCGGGCGATCGTCAAGGTCGATCTCTCCGGGGTGGAGCTCGCCGGGGTGGGCATCGAGATCAGCGGCCGTGAGCTGGCGATCAGCGGCGAGCGTCCCGTGCAGGAGACGGAGGGCCGCGTCTACCAGCAGGTCGAGATCCCGACCGGGCCCTTCCGCCGGATCGTCGAGCTGCAGGTGGACGTCGACGCCGAGCGCGCCAAGGCGACCTACGAGGACGGGGTGCTGAGGATCGAGCTGCCGCTGCGCGATCAGGAGGAAACCCGACGAGTGACGATCGACCGCGAGTAGCGAGCGAGGCGATCGTGACCGCGGGCGAAGAGGGAAACGGCATCGGTGGGTACGCCGCCGACCCGCAGGCCCTGCAGGAGGCCCCGGTGCTCGAGGTGGTCGAGTCCGGTGAGGCCGAGGAGGCGATCCGCGCCTCCGAGCCGCTCCCCGAGGCGCTGCCGGTGCTGCCGCTGCGCGAGACGGTCACCTACCCCGAGAGCCTCACCCCGCTGGCCGTCGGCCAGGAGCGCTCGATCAGGCTGGTCGACGACGTCCTCGGGTCCAACCGGATGCTGGCGATGGTCGCCTCGCGGGATCCCGAGGAGGAGGTGCCCGGGCCGCAGCAGCTCTACGAGGTCGGCGTCGTCGGCGTCGTCGCCCGGATGCTGAAGGTCCCCGACGGGACGATCCGCATCCTCGTCCAGGGGGCACAGCGGGTCAGGCTGGGGCCGTATCTGGCCGAGGAGCCCTACCTCGTCGCCAGCGTGGAGGAGCTCCCCGACGTGATCGAGGAGAGCCCCGAGCTGGAGGCCCTGACCCGCAACGTGCAGACCACCTTCTCGGAGATCATCGAGCAGATCCCCTACCTGCCCGAGGAACTGCAGATGGCGGTCGCCAACATCGAGGAGCCCTCGGCTCTGGCGCACCTGATCGCCGGGGCCCTGCGGATCTCCACCGAGGAGAAGCAGGAGCTGCTGGAGGAGCTCAACGTCGGGCGGCGCCTGCGCCGGCTCTCGCAGATCCTCGCCCGGGAGCTGGAGGTGATCCAGCTCGGCACCCAGATCCAGTCGCAGGTCCAGTCGGAGATCGACAAGGGCCAGCGCGAGTACTTCCTGCGGGAGCAGCTGAAGGCGATCCAGGCCGAGCTCGGGGAGGGCGACGAGCAGCAGGCTGAGATCAACGAGCTGCGCGAGCGACTCGAGGCGGCCGAGCTGCCCGAGCACGCTCAGAAGGCGGCCGAGCGCGAGCTCTCCAGGCTGGAGAAGCTGCCGTCGGCGGCAGCCGAGTACGGGGTGATCCGCAGCTACCTCGAATGGCTGGTCGAGCTGCCCTGGTCGCAGCGGACCGAGGACAACCTCGAGATGGCGCATGCCCGCGAGGTGCTCGACGCGGACCACTACGACCTGGAGCAGGTCAAGGACAGGGTCCTCGAGTACCTCGCGGTGCGAAAGCTGAAGCCGGACTCCCCCGGCCCGATCCTCTGCTTCGTCGGCCCGCCGGGGGTTGGCAAGACGAGCCTCGGGCGCTCGATCGCGAAGGCGCTGGGCCGCAAGTTCGAGCGGATCTCGGTCGGCGGGGTGCGCGACGAGGCGGAGATCCGCGGCCATCGCCGCACCTACATCGGGGCGATGCCGGGGACGATCGTCCGCGCCCTGCGCGACGCGGGCTCCTCCAATCCCGTGTTCATGATCGACGAGGTGGACAAGATGGGGGCCGACTTCCGCGGCGACCCCGCCTCGGCGATGCTCGAGGTCCTCGACCCGGCCCAGAACGACTCCTTCCGCGACCACTACCTCGACCTCAGCTTCGACCTCTCCGAGGTCCTCTTCATCGCCACGGCGAACGTGCTCGACACGGTGCCCGGGCCGCTGCGCGACAGGATGGAGGTGATCGACCTCGCCGGCTACACGATCGACGAGAAGAAGCACATCGCCCGCAAGTACCTGGTCCCCAGGCAGATCGCCGCCAACGGGCTGAAGCCGTCGCAGGTCACCTTCACCGACGCCGCCCTGGTGACGATCATCGAGGAGTACACGCGCGAGGCCGGGGTGCGCGGCCTCGAGCGCGAGATCGGGACCGTCTGCCGCAAGCTCGCCCGCGAGGTGGCCGAGGGGCGGTTGAAGAAGAAGGTCTCGGTCTCGGGCAAGCGGGCTCGCGAGCTGCTCGGGCGGCGTCGCTTCTTCGCCGAACAGCGCCGGCGCACCCGGGTCCCGGGCGTCTCCACCGGGCTCGCCTGGACGCCCACCGGCGGCGAGGTCCTGTTCATCGAGGCGACGGCGATGCCCGGCACCGGTCAGCTGACGATCACCGGGCAGCTCGGCGAGGTGATGCGCGAGTCTGCGCAGGCCGCCCTCTCCTTCGTCCGCGGCCACGGCCGCTCGGCGGGCGGCGAGCTGCCCGAGGACTGGTTCGCCAAGCACGACATCCACATCCACGTCCCAGCCGGCGCGGTGCCCAAGGACGGACCCTCCGCCGGGGTGGCGATGGTCGTCGCGCTCGCCTCCCTGATAAGCGGCCGACCGGTCTCAAACCAGGTCGCGATGACCGGCGAGATCACGCTCACCGGACAGGTTCTCCCGGTCGGCGGCCTCAAGGAGAAGTCGCTGGCCGCGCAGAGGGCCGGGATCAAGCGCGTGATCGTCCCCTCGCGCAACCAGGGCGACATCGAGGAGATCCCCGAGCACGAGCGCGGCGACCTCGACTTCGTCTTCGTCGACGAGGTCTCGACGGCGATCGACGAGGCGCTCGGCAAGCGCTGATGGAAGCAACCGCGCTGGGCAGGGGGAGCCTCGCCCAGCTGGCCGACGCGATCCGCGAGGCAGTGCAGGCGCGGTCCCGCCTGTTCTGGATCGTCGCCGCGATCACCGTCTTGGCGGCGACCCTGAGACTGGCGACCCTGGGGCTTCAGAGCTACCACCACGACGAGATCGTCACCGCGGGGCGCGTCCTGCGCGGCAGCCTCTGGCATGCGGTCGAGAAGGTCGGGGCCAGCGAGTCGGCGCCGCCGCTGTATTACCTGCTCGCCTGGCTCTGGACCCAGGTCTTCGGAACCGCCGAGGTCGGGTTGCGCTCGCTCTCGGCGGTGGCGGGCATCGCCGTGGTCCCGGTCGCCTTTCTGCTCGGCGCTGAGCTGAACGGGCGCCGCACCGGGATCGCCGCGGCCGCGCTGGTCGCCGTCAACCCGATGCTCGTCTGGTACTCGCAGGAGGCCCGCTGCTACTCGCTGCTCGTCCTGCTCACCTCGATCGCGCTGCTCTTCTTCCTGCGCGCCCTGCGCAGCGATTCGGGGCGCGATCTGGCCTGGTGGGCGCTCGCCTCCGCCCTCGCCCTGGCCACCCACTACTTCGCCCTCTTCCCGGTCGGGGCCGAGGCCGCCTGGCTGCTCTGGCGTCACCGCCGCGATGCCGGCAGGGCGCTGGGCTGGGTCGCCGCGGTCGCGGTCCTGCTCGCGCCGCTGGCGCTCTGGCAGATGAGCCAGGTGGACCACACCGACTGGATCGAGCGCTTCGCGATGACCTATCGGATCGGCCAGGCCGCCGTTGCCTTCATGGTCGGCGAGACCGGCGACCTGATCGCCGAGCCGGTGCGCCCTCTGCTCGCCCTGGTCCCGGGGCTGCTGACGGCAGCCGCTTTCGCCCTGCTGATGGTCCGCGGATTGCCGCAGGAGAGGCGCCGCGCCGGCCTCCTCGCCGCCCTGGCAGCGACGACGCTGCTGGCACCGCTGCTGCTGGCGGCGGCCGGCAAGGACTTCGTCATCGACCGCAACCTCCTGCCGGCGCTGGTGCCGTTGCTGGTGGTCGCGGCCCTGGGGATCACCGCGGCCCGGTCCGGTCGCCTCGGTCTCGCGATCGGCGCCGCGCTGGTCGCCTACTCGCTCGGATTCGTGGCCTGGACCAACTTCGACCCTTCGCTGCAGCGACCGGACTGGCGCGCGGCCGCCGCGACCCTGGGGGAGCCGACCCAGCCCCGTGCGATGGTCACCTGGATGCTCGGCGCGGGGGTCCTTCGCCACTACCTGCCCAGCGGGTCGTTCCAGGTCGTGCCGGGGGGGGAGAGGTGGTTCATCGGAGAGGTCGACCTGATCTCCAACGGGGCTGCGCCGCCCGGTCGGCCGCCCGGCCTCGCGCCCAGCTTCCGCCGCGCCGGCGCGAGGACCGTGGGGCGCTTCGAGATCACCCGCTACGCGACGCCGGGGCTGGCCCCGGTCGCGCGTGCGCAAGCTCGAGGACGCCTCGATCGGGTTCCGAAACGACCGGGTCCTGATGGACGGGATCGGGCCGTCCGGGTGAGCCTCGCCGCTCCGGGGCTCGCCTCTCTTTGCCGCCGGGTATATCCTGAGGCCGACATCCGAGAAGACCAGCGAGGGAGTTGAGCGAATGGCCAGCAGCAGACGGGCGAACATGGCGGTGGACCGCGCCAGCGGCCTCTACGAGTCGGCGCGCAGCAATCGCTATGTGCAGCGGTTGATCGAGGACGCCGAGCTGCGAGGGAACCTGCAGGACGCCTATGACTCGGCCCGCAAGGCCTACGGACGGGTTTCGCGCAACGGCAAGAGCCCGGTGCAGGCCGTCGCCAGCGACAAGAAGGCGCAGCGCGACCTCCGCGCCGCCGCCGACTCGCTGCGCGAGGCCTCCGAGCAGATCCGCAAGCCGAAGAAGAAGAAGCGCCGGCTGGGGCGCATCCTGGTGCTCGGCGCGGTCGCCGGCGGCGTCACGCTGGCGCTCAGCGAGAACGCCCGCAAGGCTGTGATGGACACGCTGTTCGGCGCCGAGGAGGAGTTCGAGTACACCAGCACCACCTCCTCGGTGGGCTCGACCAACTCGGCTCCGAGCCCGACTCCGAGCGCCGCCGGGGCCACCGAGCCCGACGGCAACTCGTCGGAATAGCTAACGCGGCCTCCTCTGCTCCGCGAGAGCCCGCGCCTCAGAATCACTGGAAATGTGCGGGCTCTCGCTCCGCGTCCGGGGGCCGAGAGACGCGGCTCCTCGCTCGGCGTGGGGGCCGCCTCCGGAACCAGCGCGTCGCTCCCGGGCGTACCGCTCCGCGGTCCGGGGGCCCGGCAGCGGGGGGAGGCCGCGTTGTATTCCCGTCGCAACTAGACTCGGGCGAATGGAAGCGGCGCCCACAGAGAGGGAGCTGACCGGGGAGAAGGCCGGGCGGATCGTCGCGGCGATGCGCGAGAGCGTCGCCCGGCACGGCGCCGCCGGCTCGACCTTCGAGCGGGTGGCGAAGGAGGCCGGCGTCTCCCGCGGCCTCCTGCACTACTACTTCGGGACCAAGGAGCGTCTCCTGGTCGAGGTCGTCCGCCGCGACGCCGAGTTCCGGGTGGCGCGGCTCGACCAGCCGCTGGAGAGCGCCGGCACGGTGGATGACGTCATCAACGTCCTCCTCGCCGGGCTCAAGGACGTGATCGAGAACGACCCCGGGTTCTTCCTGCTGCTCTTCGAGCTGTTCAGCGCGGGCCGGCGCAACCCCGACATCCAGAGGGAGCTGGGTTCGCTGTTCGAGCGGACCCGCACCCACGTCGCCGAGATCCTCAAGGCCAAGGAGCGCGAGGGTGTGCTCAACCTGCGCTATGACGCCGAGGCAGTCGTCTCATACCTGTTTGCGGTCGGCGACGGCTTCGCCCTGCAGACGCTGTCGGATCCCGAGCGAGATCACGATGCCACCCTCGCCGCGGCCACCGCGGCGGCCCGCTACCTGCTCGTCTCCGATTGATTCTTTGCCGGCGCGGTGTTAGCGCCGGCACATGCATGTCAGGCGGCGAAGCCGCCGCAAGTCATTCCCGAATTGCCGGCGCGGCCCACATGACGCCGGCACATGCATGTCAGGCGGCGAAGCCGCCGCAAGTCATTCCCGAATTGCCGGCGCGGCCCACATGACGCCGGCACATGCATGTGCAGGCGGCGAAGCCGCCTCAGCAGCGGTCGACCACCCGGCCTGAGGGAAGCCGCACAAAGACGTGGGAGCGGTTGTTGCGCTCGTTCGACTCGCGGATGTGGTTCTTCGGGTCGACCACCAGGTAGAAGGCGAAGCAGCCGCGGAGACCGGTCACGCCGATCCAGTTCTGGTGATAGGTCGAGGGGTAGATGTCCGACCAGCCGACCGAGGTGCCGAGTACCACCGACCGCCTTGAGTGCTGCTGGCTGCACCCCGGGTAGACGGGGTTGCGCGGTGAGTCCGGCCCGGGGCGGGTTCGCTCCAGGTCCCGGAGGCAGTAGTGGAGCTTCGGGCCGATCTCGATCCGCTTCAGCGGCTTCCCGTTGCCGTCGACGGTCCACAGCTCGAAGCGGGCCGCGTCGCGGAACTTCCAGTAGTAGTACTGGCCGGGGACCGGATACCAGTCGACCCGCCCGCGAGTCCGGATCGCCAGCTTGCCGCCCCCGCGCCGGTAGATCCGCTGGTTGACCCTCATCGAGTCGCGGGTGATGCGGATGCCGCGGATCTCGACCGGCCCGTCGCCGCGGCTGCGGATGTTGTTGGTGGCGCGCATCAGCGTCCTGCCGGGGCGTGTGCTGCGATCGAGGTGGATGTCCTCGGGCGCCGAGATGCGCAGGTCCGGGCAGAGCAGGTTCGCGCGCTGCGGCCCGAGGCAGGGATTCCCAGCGGTCGTCTCCGCCCCGTCGCCTCCCGCATAGTGCTCGTCGCTGTCCTTTCCCCGCGCCGCGGAAAGCGGCACCAGCAGGCAGAGCGCAGCCGCCGGCAGCAGGGCGGCCACCCTGCCGAGCCGCCGCCTTCGGGTTCTCGGCATCCCCTTGCCTGGCATCGGTCGCATCCTACGAGTACCCGATACCGGTGCGAGGCTGCGAGTTGCGGTCCTGCGCATAGGATCCGCGGCGATGCCGGCCACCGACGAAGAGATCTTCTACGCGGGAGCGGCTCGCCAGGCCGAGATGGTGCGGAACTCCGAGCTCTCGGCCAGCGAGCTGGTCGGCGCCCATCTCGACCGGATCGAGCGGCTCGAGCCCAGACTCAACCTGTTCCGGACGGTGCTGCGCGAGCGCGCCCTGGTCGAAGCCCAGCAGGCGGAGGCGAGGTTGCGGGCGGGCGAGGAGCGCCCCCTGCTCGGGGTCCCGATCGCGCTCAAGGACTCTGCCGACCTCGCCGGCGAGCTGACCACCCACGGCACCGACGCGTTTCCCCAGCCGGTGCGCGCCGATTCCGAGATGGTCCGTCGGCTGCGCGCGGCGGGGGCGATCGTGGTCGGCAAGACGCTGCTGCCCGAGCTGGCGATCTGCGGCTTCACCGAGTCGGCGACCTGGGGGGTGAGCCGCAACCCGTGGAATTCACAGCGCAGCCCCGGCGGCTCCAGTGGCGGCAGCGCCGGGGCGGTCGCGGCTGGGATGGTCCCGCTGGCCTCGGCGTCCGACGGCGCCGGCTCGATCCGGATCCCAGCCGCCTCCTGCGGCCTCTTCGGGCTGAAGCCACAGCGGGGGCGGATCTCCCTGGCGCCCGATCTGGAGAACTGGAACGGGATGTCGGTCAACGGCTGCGTCAGCCGCACCGTCCTCGACACGGCGGTCTTCCTGGACATCACAGCCGGCGACTCCCGGGAGCCAGGAGCCCCGGCGGCGCCCGAGCGGCCCTTCGCCGAGTCGGCGCGAACGCCCCCCGGGCGGCTGCGGATCGCGACCTCGACAAAGCCGGCTCGAGCAGCCGCTCCGCCCCATGTCGGCGACGACGTCAAGCGGGCGGTCGAGGAGACCGCGAGCCTGCTCACCTCGCTCGGCCATCAGGTCGCTCCCCGCGATCCGGACTTCGGCCAAGCGGGCAACAACGTCGCCGCCCGCTACCTGCGGGGCATCCACGACGACGTCGAGCGGGTCCCCTTCAAGGATCGCCTGGAGCGGCGCACACGGGGCTACGGTCGTCTCGGCGGCCTCTTCCCGCCCTCCCTGATGGAGCGAGCGCGGCGGGCCGCGACCGAGGACGCCGCCCGCCTGGGCGAGCTGTTCGAGAGCTTCGACGTGCTGATGACGCCGGTGATGGGCGGGACGGCGATCGGGGTCCGCAGCGCCGAGGGCCGGGGAGCCCTGCCCACGATGCTTTCCCAGTCGCGGTTCTACTGCTTCACCCCGATCTGGAACCACCTCGGCAACCCGGCCGCCTCTGTCCCGGCCGGGTTCGACGCGGACGGGATGCCGCTGGCGGTACAGCTGATCGGGCGGGCGGGGGACGAGGCCACGCTGCTCTCGCTCGCGGCGCAGATCGAGGCCGAGCGCCCCTGGGCCGAGGCGCGCCCGCCGCTCGACTGATCCGACCCGGCCGCCATGTTCGGCAGCCTCGACTTCATCTACATGCCGAGCGCCGACGTCGCCGCCGACCTCCGGCACTTCACCGAGGTCGCCGGCGGCCGCCTGGTGTTCGCGATCGAGGCCTTCGGCACCCGTGTAGCGATGATCGAGCTCTCAGCCGAGGGCCCGGCCATCCTGCTGGCAGGGCACCTCGAGGGCGAGGCGCCGGTCCTCGTCTACCGGGTCGAGAATCTGGCGCAGGCCGGCGAGCAGCTCGCCGAGCGGGGATGGAAGCCGGAGGTGCGCTCCGGCATCCCTCATGGCCCCCTGCACACCTACCGTGCCCCGGGCGGGCAGCGACTCGCCCTCTATGAGCTCACCCGTCCGGAGGCCGCAGCTCGCCTGGCGGGCCGGCGAGACTTCTAGCCCGCGAAGACGCGGCGGAAGCGGCGCAGGGCCGACGGCGACCCCCGCGGGCGCAGCCGGCGCCCGAGGATCGAGCGCAGAGGGTTGCGGCCGTGCATCGAGATCGCGATCCACTCGGGCCAGCTGGTCTCGAAGGTGAGGTCGGGATGGGCCGCCTCCCCGGGCTCGGCCCTGGTCGAGCCGTTGTCGATCACCAGGTGCCACGGATCGGCGTCGCTGAACCGCCACTGTGCGACCAGGCCGGCGCCGTTGATGGCCTCCGAGTTGGCCGAGCGGCCCATCGACTCGAAGTAGAGGCGCTGCACCTCCGGGTCGGAGGCCGGATGGGGGTTGGGCTCGCCGAGGATGCCGGCCTTCAGCAGCATGATCTGCGTCTGGGCGCGCTCCTGGTGGGAGAGGGAGCGGTCGACCGGGTAGATGTCGGCGGGCATCTCCTCGAGCGGGTAGCCGGCCGCCCGCCACTTCGCCTCGATTGAGCGCATGCCGAAGACGTAGATGTCCTCGAGCGTGAACCCGTAGGAGGTCGTGTAGCGCTCATCCCAGCCGGGCGGGATGAATACGGCGAGTGAGTAGGGCAGCACCTCGCGCAGCAGCTCGACCACGGCCGCCTTGCACTCCTCGGACTCAGCGAACATCTCCGAGAGGGCCTTGACGCCGAAGCCGATGTGGCGCTGCTCGTCGCGGGAGACGTTGGCCATGCCGGAGCTGAACCCGGGCATCGTCCCCTCCTTGACGAAGAAGTCCTCGATGAAGTGCTGCCCGGGCTGCGCCAGAGTTGCCTCCACCACCATGTGGTAGAGGGCGATCGCCTGGGCGAACTTCGGCAGCGAGCGGTCCCTGCGCAGCTCCTCGGCCATCCGGTCGAGGCGGTCGAAGACGCCGCGGTAGCCCCAGCCGAGCTGGGGCAGCGTGTAGGCGAGGGTCGAGGAGATGCTGTCGCCGGCCCCGATCACCTCCTTGAAGAAGCGATGGAAGAAGACGGCGTGCCGGGCCTCGTCCACCTGCTGGGTGGTGAGGAAGTACTTCTGCTCCTCCAGCGGGGCGGCGTCGATGTAGGGGGAGAGGTTGTCGGCGACCGAGTCCTCGCCGTAGAAGAACATCGAGTAGGTCCAGAGCGCGGAGCGGGCCTGGATCTCGCTGAGGTTCTCCCAGCCGGCGCGGTCCTCGGAGAAGTCGATCTCATAGGCGCTCCAGTTGCCCTGCTCCCAGCGCCGGTAGAGGTCCTCGTAGGTGATGTCGGCTGTTGCGGTTGTCTTCTCGTTGGCGACGGACATCGCTCCTCCTCCGCGTCTTTGCCTTTGGCTCGCTTCCCTAAGATAACTGACTCGTGAGTCAGTTACGAGGCAAATCTGTGAGCTCCCTCACACAGGCCGGCCCGCGGCGGCGGATGGCGGCCGCCGACCGCCGCGAGGCGATCCTCGAAGCCGCCCTCGACGCCTTCGCGGCCGGCGGTTACCACGAGACCTCGCTCGAGGACGTCGCCGAGCGGGCGGGGGTCTCGAAGGCGCTGATCTACGAGCACTTCTCCTCGAAGCGCGAGCTCCATGGCGCCCTGCTGGAGACCTATGTGCACGAGCTGCTGGCCACGGTCGCCGAGGCGACCGGCGCCGCCGAGCAGGGAGAGCACCGCCTGCGGGCCGGCCTCGAGGCTTTCCTGGCCTTCGTCGAGCGCCGCCGTGAGGCCTGGCGGATGCTGGTCCGAAACGCGACCGAGAGCGACCTCGCCGGCTCCTTCGAGCGCCTCCGAGGGGAGGCGGCGGCGGCGATCACCGCCCTGATGGTCGCCGACGCCCCGCCGGGCAGCTCCGCCGGCGGGATCGAGCGCGAGCTGGCGATCGAGATGCTCGCCCAGCAGCTGGTCGGCGCCGCCCAGTCGCTCGCCAACTGGTGGGACGAGCACCGCGAGGTCCCCACCGAGCAGGTGCTGGCGATCGCCATGGACTTCGCCTGGGTCGGCCTGCAGCGCCTCGGCGAAGGGGAGAGCTGGGAGGCCTGAACGCTTTACCCTTTGTGGCGATGGAGCGCACTGCCTGGACCGACGAGCGGCTCGACGACCTCTCCCGCCGGGTGGACGCCGGCTTCGCGACGGTGCACGCCGACATCCTCGAGTTGCGAAGCGAGGTCCGAGCCGACATGGCCGAGCTGAGCGCAGAGCTGCGGGGCGAGCTGAGCGCCTTCCGGCTGACCATCCTGCGGGTCGGTGGCGGGATCATGGTCGGGCTGGTCGGCGTGATCGCCGCTGTGGTCACCCACGGCGCCTGAGGCGAGCCACCGCCCCGAGTGGACGGTCAGGCGCCGGCGCCGAGCTTCGGCGAGTACCAGGGCGCATCGAGCCTGCGCGCCAGATCCTCGGCCAGCCCCTCGACCGGGACCCTCACCTGCTCCAGGGAGTCGCGGTCGCGCAGGGTGACCGTTTCATCCTCCATCGTCTGCCCGTCGACGGTGATCCCCCAGGGGGTGCCGATCTCGTCCTGGCGGCGGTAGCGCTTGCCGATCGAGCCGCCCTCGTCGAACTCGGCAGGGAGGTGGGCGCGCAGGCCCTCGTAGATCTCGCGCGCCCTCTCGGGCATCCCCTCCTTCGAGACCAGCGGCAGCACAGCGACCTTGACCGGGGCGAGCCGGGGGTGGAGGCGCAGCACGGTCCTCTGGCGCCCCTCGACCTCCTCGGTGTCGTAGGCGTCGACCAGGAAGGCGAGGGTGGCGCGGTCGGCGCCGGCGGCCGGCTCGATCACGTGGGGGACGTAGCGCTCCTTGGTCTCCTGGTCGAAGTACTCGAGCTTCTCGCCGGAGAACTCCGCATGGCGGCTGAGGTCGAAGTCGCCGCGGTTGGCGATCCCTTCGAGCTCGGACCAGCCGATCGGGAAGAGGTACTCGACGTCGCTGGTTCCCGAGGAGTAATGGGAGAGCTCGTCGGCCTCGTGGGGGCGAAGCCGCAGGTGGTCGGGCCGGATCCCGAGGTCGAGGTACCACTGCCGCCGGATCTCGATCCAGCGCTCGTACCACTCCCCGGCATCCGCCGGCGGGACGAAGAACTCCATCTCCATCTGCTCGAACTCGCGGGTGCGGAAGACGAAGTTCCCCGGGGTGATCTCGTTGCGGAAGGACTTGCCGACCTGGGCGATCCCGAACGGCGGGCGCTTGCGCGCGAACTGCAGCACGTTCTTGAAGTTGATGAAGATCCCCTGTGCCGTCTCCGGGCGCAGGTAGACCTCGGCGCCCTCCCCCGCGACCGGCCCGATCTGGGTCTCGAACATCAGGTTGAACTGCCGCGCCTCGGTCAGGTCGCAGTCCGGGCCCTCCCCGGGGAGCTTCGATGGCTTCTGCCCGCAGCGGCCGTCCTCGAGCTTGTCGGCGCGGAAGCGCAGCTTGCAGGTGCGGCAGTCGACCAGCGGGTCGGTGAAGCCCTCCAGGTGCCCGGAGGCCTCCCAGACGCGGGGGTGCTGCAGGATCGCCGAGTCGAGGGCGACGATGTCGTCCCGCTCCTGCAGCATCGAGCGCCACCACTCGGCCTTGACGTTGCCCTTCAGCAGGACGCCGTAATGACCGTAGTCGTAGGTCGAGCCGAGGCCGCCGTAGATCTCGGAGGCGGGGAAGATGAAGCCGCGCCGCTTGCAGAGGGCGACGATCTCCTCCATGGAAACCTCGACGGCGGGCTCGGCGGGCATGGGGGCAGGCTAGAGAACGGGGGCGCGGTGGGAGGCGGGGCTCAGTCGCCGCCGCTCGAGCTCTTTGCCTTCTTCTCGCCGCTGCCGCCCCCCTCGCCGGATGACTTCGACTCGCCGCCCGAAGATTTCGACCCCCCGTCGGAGGGCTTCGACTCGCCGTCGGAGGGCTTCGACTCGCCGTCGGAGGAGGCCTTCGACTTCGACTTCGACCCGTAGTCGGTGGTGTAGAAGCCCGAGCCCTTGAAGTGCACCGCTATCGGGTGGAAGACACGCTCGACCGGGGCGCCGCACTCCTCGCACTGGGTCAGCGGGTCGTCGGCCATCCTCTGGATCGCCTCGAAGCTGTGGCCGTTTGCGCACTTGTACTCGTAGATCGGCACGGCGCGGTAATCGTAGGGTCTAGCCGTTCAGGAACCGGTCGACGGCCTTCTGCCGGACCGACTCGGGCACCTCGACGCTGCCGCCCGGGCCGGCCCCGCAACCCGAGCTGGCGCCCGCGCAGAGCACGTCGGCGGCCGAGTCGCCGCCGATCCCGGCCGCCAGGATCATCTGAGGCATCGTGAAGAAGCCCATGTCGGAGACGAACGCCTTCGGCGCCTCCCAGCCGATGATCGGGCCCTTGATGAAGTTGTAGGGGATGCGCAGGGGGTCGGTGAGCCGGCCCTTGATGCCGCTGATCACCGCCTGCTGCGCCTTGGCCCGATCGAAGTCGCTGTAGCCGAGGGCGAAGGCGCTCTTTCCGGGGCCGGGACAGGGGCTCGGCTTGCGCACCCGGGAGTAGGCGAGGGCCTTCTGGCCGTCGAGGGTGTTCTCGCCCTTGCCGAGCCTCAGGGTGATCCCTCCCTGGCCGCCGCCGGCGCCCCCGGAGATGTCGGCGCAGAGCTTGTGCGGGACGTCCACCTTGACCCCACCGACGGCGTCGATCAGATCCTGGAAGCCGGTGAAGTCGATGATCGCGACGTGGTCGATCTTGATGCCGAGGAACTTCTCGACCGTCTCGATCTGCAGCTTCGCCCCCCCGAAGGCGAAGGCGGCATTGATCTTCTGCGGGCTCTGCCCGGGGATCTCGGCGAAGCTGTCGCGCGGGATCGAGAGCTTCTGGAAGTCCCCGCCTCCGGCGCGGATCAGCATCAGGGTGTCGGCCCGGAACTGGCCCTGCGAGCAGCCGTCGTGAGGGGCGTCGCCGCGCGACTGCTGGTCGAAGCACTTCTGCGAGGGAACGCCGACGGGCTCCTTGCTGTCGGGAGGCCGCGCGTCTGTCCCCAGCACGAGGATCGTCTGCGGGCTGGCGAGCAGGAACGGATTGCCGTGGAGCGCGTCCTTGGCGTCGCCCGAGAGCTTGAACGCCTGCAGCTGGGCCGAGACCATGAACGCCAGCATGCTGAGCAGGATCCAGCCGCCGGCCGCGATCCCAATCCACTTGAGGACCCCGCGGCGGGTGATTCCGGGCTTTGGGCCCTCCTGCCCGGCCCCGCGCTGGCCGCGGTCCTTGCCGTCCTTCGGGGAGCGCTTGGCGCGCTCACGAAGGCCGGCGAGGTCGGGGCTGCGAAACCGCGAGAGGAATCCCTTGCGGGAGCGGTAGACCTTGTACTCGGGCTTACCGGTGGGCTGCTGTTCTCCGTCGGAAGGCATGAAAGGCTAGAAATAGTGCCGATGCGGACCTATTCCTGCCCAACGCCTCCGCTCCTTGAAGGCGAAAGCTCCCGGTCACTCGCGTGAGCGAGACGATCGGGGTTGACCTGGGCGGGACCAAGCTGGCGCTCGGAGTGCTCGACGAGGAGCGAAACGTCCTCTGGGAGAGCAGGGAGCGATCGACGGGCCAGAGCGAGGACGAGCTGGTCGAGATGCTGGTTCACGAGATCGAGGAGGCGCGCCGGGCGCGTCCCGAGGTCAGCGCCGCGGGCCTCGGGATCCCGGCGACGATCGACCACCGGCGCGGCGTCGCGATCACCGCGGTCAACCTGCCGATCACCGAGGTGCCGATCCGCGACCTGGTCGCCGAGCGCACCGGGCTGCCGGTGTTCGTCGACAACGACGCCAACGTCGCGGCCCTGGCGGAGAACCTCTACGGCGCCGCGAAGGGGACCCGCTTCGCGGTCATGGTCACGGTCGGGACCGGGATCGGCGGCGGCCTGATCATCGACGGCGAGCTGTATCGCGGCTCGATCGGCGCCGCTGCCGAGCTCGGCCACACGATCGTCGAGCTGGAGGGCCCCCGCTGCCAGGGCAACTGCCCGGGCCGCGGCTGCATCGAGTCGCTGGCCTCGGGGACCGCCCTGGGCCGCGAGGGCCAAGAGGCCGCCGAGCGGGCGGCCGATTCCGCCCTCGGCCGGCTCGCGGCAAGGGGCGCGAAGATCGACGGCAGGGCGGTGACCGAGGCCGCCCTGGAGGGCGACGAGACCGCGATCGGGGTGGTGGCGCTGATCGGCCACCGGCTCGGGGCGGCGCTGACCAGCTTCGCCAACATCTTCAACCCGGAGGTGATCGTCGTCGGCGGCGGGGTGATCGCCGCCGGCGAGCTGCTGCTGGCCCCGGCCCGCGAGGAGGTCCGCGCCCGGGCCCTCGCGCCGATGAACGCGACGCCGGTGCTGGCCGCGGAGCTCGGCCCCGACGCCGGGATGATCGGCGCCGCCGCGATGGCCCGGATCGAGCTCGGGCGGCAGGACTAGCCGTGGCCGGGCGCCTGATCGTCTGCCCGACGCCGATCGGCAACCTCGGCGACATCACCCCGCGGGTTCGGGAGGCGCTGGTCTCCGCCGACTACGTCGCCTGCGAGGACACCCGCCGCACCGGGAAGCTGCTGGAGCGGATCGGGATCCGGCCGGCGCCGCATCTGGTCTCGAACCACGAGGGCAACGAGGCGCCGCGAGCCAAGGAGCTGGCGCAGAGGATTGAGCGCGGAGCCAGGGTCGCGCTGGTCTCCGACGCCGGGATGCCGGCGATTTCCGACCCCGGCTACCGGCTGCTGCGGACCTGCATCGACCGCAATCTCGAGGTCGAGGTCCTGCCGGGGCCATCGGTCGTCCCGGTCGCGCTGGTCGCCTCCGGCCTGCCCACCGATCGCTGGCGCTTCGAGGGGTTCCTGCCGAAGCGGACGGGGGAGATGGAGCGGGTCCTGCGCTCGACCGAGACCGTGATCGCCTTCGAGTCGCCGCGGCGGCTGGGCGAATCCCTGGCTGCGCTGGCGGCGATCGCCCCGGACCGCCCGGCGGCGGTCTGCCGCGAGATCTCGAAGCTCCACGAGGAGGTCTCCCGGGGGACGCTGGCGGAGCTGGCTCGCCGCTTCCGAACCGACGTCAAGGGCGAGATCGTCCTCGTGATCGGCCCCGCGCAGGCGGAGGAGCACGGAGACGACATCAGCTTCGCCGTTGATGCCCTGCGCCACCTGGTGCAGTCCGGCGCTCGCCCCCGGGCCGCGGCAAGCGTCGTCGCCGCCCTCACCGGCACCCGCGCCAACGAGCTCTACCGGGCGCTCACCGGCAGGGAGGCGAGGCGGTAGGTCGCCTCGCGCCGACTACCCTCAGCAACCCGTGTCCTACTACGTCACCACGCCGATCTACTACGTCAACGCCGAGCCCCATCTCGGCCACGCCTACTCGACGATGGCGGCCGACGTCCTCGCCCGTCACATGCGCCAGCGGGGCGAGGACGTCTTCTTCCTCACCGGCACCGACGAGCACGGCGAGCCGATCGAGACCGCCGCCGAGCGCGAGGGGATCAGCCCGCAGGAGCTGGCAGACCGCAACACCGAGAAGTTCAGGCAGCTGATGCCGAAGATCGAGGTCACCAACGACTTCTTCATTCGCACCTCCGATCCCCGCCACGGCGCCAAGGTCGCCGAGATCATGCAGCGGGTCTACGACAACGGCTGGGTCAGCAAGGGGATCTACGAGGGCTGGTACTGCCCGCGCTGCGCCGACTTCAAGACGGAGCGCGAGCTTGGCCCGGGCAATACCTGCCCGATTCACGAGATCCCCCTGGAGCGCGAGCGCGAGGAGAACTGGTTCTTCAAGCTCTCCGCCTTCCAGGAGCGCCTCGAGCGCCTTTACGAGGAGCAGCCGGACTTCGTCGTCCCCGACTTTCGCCGCAACGAGGCGGTCTCGTTCATCAAGCAGGGGCTCGATGACGTCTCCCTCTCGCGGCCGAAGCTGAAGTGGGGGATGAAACTGCCCTGGGACGACTCCCAGCGCATGTACGTCTGGTTCGACGCGCTCCTCAACTATTACACGGCCCTGACCTTCGCCCGCGAGGGCGAGGACCTGAGCGAGCGCTACTGGCCGGCCGACCTGCACGTGATGGCCAAGGACATCCTCAAGTTCCATGCGGTGATCTGGCCCGCGCTCTGCATGGCCGCCGAGCTGGGGCCGCCCCGACGAATGGTCATCCACGGCTACCTGCTGATGGGCGAGAAGAAGATGTCGAAGTCGCTCGGCAACGTCCTCGACCCGTTCGAGGTGATCGACCGCTTCGGCGCCGACGCCCTGCGCTTCTACCTCTTCCGCGAGGTCAGCTTCGGACAGGACGGATCGATCTCGACCGCCGGGTTCGAGGCCCGCTACGAGACCGAGCTGGCCAACGAGTTCGGCAACCTCGCGAGCCGAACCCTGGCGATGCTCGAGCGCTACTGCGACGGCGTCGTCCCGGCCGGCCGGCTCGACCCCGACCTCGCCGCCGGCTTCGAGGGGGCCGGCGAGAGGGTCCGGGCGCTGCTCGACGAGGCCCAGGTCAGCGGCGCCCTGGAGGAGATCTGGATCCTGGTCCGGCGGCTCAACCGCTACGTCGAGGAGATGAAGCCCTGGGAGCTGGCCAAGGATGCGGAGGCGACGGAGGCGCTGGACGGTGCGCTCTACAACCTCGCCGAGGGGCTGCGGGTGGTGACCCTGCTGCTGCTGCCCTATCTGCCGTCCTCGAGCGACCGCCTCCTCGGCGCGCTTGGCGAAGCGGGCCGCGAGCTGGCCGAGCTCGGCTCCCGCGGCGGCGGGGCCCGGATCGAGCGGCTGCCGCCGCTCTTCCCGAGGGTCGAGGCTCCCGTCTGAGCGGTAGAGTCGGGTGGGTGCGAAAGGCTGAGAGGGAGGGGTCCAGTTTGAAACGTGTGGGCGTTGGCCTGATCGTCGCGGCGGTGGCGGCTTCCCTCGTCGCGAGCCAGGCGGCCGCAAGCGGCGGCGGCGCCGTCGCGAGCCGGGCCCCGGCGGTGAGGATCGGCGGGCCGCACAAGCTGCATGCGCGCAGGATCCTCAAGTTCCCGATCTTCGTCTCGGCCGACTCCTTCGTCAAGGTCCGCGGAAGGCTGCGACTTCCCGGGCCGAACCTGCCGATGCACCTCGGTGGCACGATCCGCCAGGGGCACCGGAAGCGGGTCAGGCTCGACGCTCAACGGCCCCGCGAGGCGCGACCTCAAGGACCAGCTTTCGAAGTCGCGAGCCTGAAGATCGTGGTCACCGCCCGCAACCTGGCCACCGGCCGTCAGGCACCGTCGCCCGCAAGACCTTCCGCTTCAAGCGCTGAGGCGGGGCCGGCCCGCGCCGCGCGCAGGGCGCCCGAGCCGTTCCTAGACTTCACCGCGTGGTCGACACCCACGCCCATCTCTCGCTCTGCGAGCCCCCTGACGCGGATCTGGTCGCCACGGCGCGGGGAGCCGGCGTTCGGCGGATCCTGACGATCGGGATCGACGAGGGCGCCAACCGGGACGCGGTCGCGGTCTCGAGGGAGTTCGGCGAGGTGTTCGCCGGCGTAGGGCGCCATCCCAACTCAGCCGCCGGCTTCGACGACGCGGCCGCCTCGGAGATCTCCCGGCTGGCCGCCGATTCCTCGGTGCGCGCGATCGGGGAGACCGGGCTCGACTTCTACCGCGACGGTGCGCCCCGGGCCGATCAGCGGGCGGCATTCGCCGCGCAGATCGAGATCGCCGCCGACGCGGGCCTCCCGGTGGTGATCCACGTCCGCGACGAGGAGGGCTCCACCGAGGCGGTCGACGAGGCCTTCGCGACCCTCGACCGGCTCGCCCGCGGCCCCGTGATCCTCCATTGTTTCTCCGCTCCGCAACGGGTGGACGTCGCCGTCGAGCGGGGCTGGTACTGCTCCTTCGCCGGCAACGTCACCTACCCCCGGGCCGATCAGCTGCGGGTCGCCGCGACGGCCGTTCCCGAGGAGCTGCTCCTGGTCGAGACCGATTCCCCCTACCTCGCTCCTCAGCCCGTCAGGGGCAAGCCCAACCAGCCCGCCAACGTCCTCGCCACCGCGGAGAGGATCGCCGAGGTACGCGGGGTCTCGGCCGAGCAGCTCGAGCGCAGCGTCGAGGCCAACGCAGAGCGCCTCTTCGGCTGGTGAGCGGGAACGACGTGACGCCTCCGCCGCCCCCCAGGCTGGGCCAGAACTTCCTCGCGGACACCAACCTGCTTGAGGCGATCGTGCGCGAATCCGGGGTCGGCCCCGGCGACGTCGTGCTCGAGATCGGCGCCGGCGAGGGGGTCCTGACCCGCAGGCTCGCCGCCACCGCCGGCCACCTGCATGCGGTCGAGCTGGACCGCAGGCTGGAGGGGGCGCTGGAGGCGGTCGGGAGCGAGCCCAACGTGGAGATCCACTGGGGGGACGCGCTGCGGCTCGACCTCGCGGCGCTCGACCCTGCCCCGACCGCGCTGGTCTCGAACCTCCCCTACGCGGTGGCGACGCCGCTGATCCTGCGCACGGTCACCGAGCTGCCGTCGCTGCGGGAGTGGACCGTGATGGTCCAGCGCGAGATCGCCGATCGGCTGCGGGCAGGCCCCGGGTCGCGCACCTACGGCTCCCCCTCGGTGCTTGTTCAGCTAGCCGCCGACGTCCGTCTCGCCCGCACCGTCGACCCGGCCGTGTTCCGGCCCAGACCGCGGGTCTCCTCGGCGGTGCTGCGGATGTCGCGGCGGGGCCCCGGGGCCGGGGAGCCGACCCGGCAGTTGGTGCGCCAGGCCTTCGCGCACCGCCGCAAGTCGCTGGCGAGGTCGCTGGAGCTGGCCGGGCCGGGGCGGATCGAGGCGGTCCGCGAAGCGCTCGAGGAGATGGGCCTGCCCGCGGACGCCCGGGCCGAGTCGCTGGCGCCGGCCCAGTTCGAGGCCCTGTCGAAGGTGATCTGAAGCCCGCGATGACCGACACCGTGCTCGCCCCTGCCAAGCTCAACCTCTGCCTCTTCCTCGGGGGCCGGCGCGAGGACGGCCTGCACCGGATCTGCTCCCTGTTCGAGCCGCTCGGCCTGGCCGACGTGATCGAGATCGGGGCCGCCGCGGATGCGGACGAAGTGCTCTGTCCCGGAGTCGAGGGCGAGAACCTCGCCTCCCGGGCCCTGGTGTCGCTGCGCCGGTCCGGCTGGGAGCATCCGCCGCTCAGGGTGAGGATCGAGAAGCGGATCCCGGTTGCGGCGGGCCTCGGCGGTGGCAGCGCCGACGCCGCGGCGGTCCTGCGGCTGGCCCGAGCCGAGGCGCCCGAGCTGGCTCAGATCGCGGCCGAGGTCGGGGCGGACGTTCCCTCGCAGCTGGTGCCCGCGATGGCCCTCGTGGAGGGGGCGGGGGAGAGGGTGAGGCGATTGCCCGACCCGCGCCCCCACGCGGTGGTCCTGCTGCCGGGTGGCGGCGGCCTGCGGACGGCCGAGGTGTTCGCCGAGGCGGACCGCCAGGGACTGGGCCGCAGCGAGGCCGAGCTGGACGCGCTCGCGTCAGAGCTGCTGGAGGCGGCCGGGTCGGGAGGGTCGCCGCTCGCCTACGCAGAGCTGCTCGCCAACGACCTCGAGCCCGCCGCGCGCGCCCTTCGACCCGAGATCGGCGAGGCGATCTCGGCCCTGCGCGACGCGGGCGCCCCGCTGGCGGCGATCAGCGGCTCGGGGCCGACCGCCTTCGGCCTCTTCGCGGACCTTCCCTCGGCCCGGGCGGCGGCGGAGCGGCTCGGCCGCGACGACGCGATCGTCTGCGAGGGCGGGGGGGCGCCGTGAGGGTCCCGGCGGCGCTGCGCAACAAGCACTTCGCCCTCGTCCTGGTGGTGATCGCGGTGATCACCGTCTACTACCTGGTCAGCCGCCTGATCCCGCACGAGAACCTCCAGGGGCTGCTCGAGGACGTCTCCAACGCGCTGGGGGCGTGGACCTACCTGCTGGTCGGCGTGCTCGCCTTCCTCGAGACCGGCGCTTTCGTCGGGCTGGTCGTCCCCGGCGAGACGGTGATGCTGATCGGCGGGGCGGTCGCCGGCCAGGGCGCGGTCGACATCTACCTGCTGATCGCGATCGGCTGGTTCGCCGCCTGGCTCGGCGACACCACCAGCTTCTACATCGGCCGCCGCCTCGGCCGCGGCTTCGTGCTTCGCCACGGTCCCCGTGTCGGGATCAGCGAGGAGCGCTTCAGCCGGGTCGAGGACTACTTCGATCGCCACGGAGGCAAGACGATCCTGATCGGGCGCTTCATCAGCCTGGTCCGGGCGCTGGCGCCGTTCGTCGCCGGCAGCTCGGGGATGCGCTACCGCGCCTTCGTCCCCTACAGCATCCTCGGCACCGGGATCTGGGCCTCCGCCCACATCCTGATCGGCTACATCTTCTCCCGCAGCATCGACAGCGCCGCCGAGTACGCGGGGCGCGGCGCATTCATCCTCGGCACCCTGATCGTGGTCACGGTCGGGTCGGTGGTCGCCTTCCG
Source organism: uncultured Actinomycetes bacterium (assembly GCA_963725315.1). Lineage (GTDB taxonomy): Bacteria > Actinomycetota > Thermoleophilia > Solirubrobacterales > 70-9 > JBBRHQ01. Next base: position 320,772 of record CAVRYA010000009.1, read on the forward strand.
CTTCCTCCGCGTCCCCGAGAACCGCCGCCGTGCGGTCGAGTGGATGGAGCAGCAGCGGGCGACTGCCTGGCTTCCTCCGATCGGGCGCCGGTTCCAGCCACAGGCACGCTTCATCTGGAACCGACTCACCCCCGGTGGGACCTTCGGGCTGGAATTCACGAGCACTCTCGCGGTTCTCGCCGTCGGCCTCTTCGTGCTGATCGCCTACACCGTGATCGTCGGCGACGACCCGGGCCCGACGCCAGGCGACGTCACCGCCCAGGACGTCGCCGAGACGATCCGGACCCCGTGGCTGACGACCGTCGCCAAGGCCGTGACCACGCTGGGCTCGCCCGCCCTCGTCTGGACCCTGGCATTCGGCTGCGCAATCGCCCTCGCCCTCGCTCGTCGCTGGTGGGAGTTCTGGATCCTGGTCGCCGGGATGGTGCTCCTGATCGCCGGCCTGCACCTGATCAAGGACGCCGTCGACCGTCCCCGTCCCGGCGGTGGGCTTGTCTCAGCGGCCGGGTCCTCGTTCCCCAGCGGCCACGCTGCATACTCGACCTTCTACGTCTGGCTCGCGGTGACCCTGGTGATGCGCTTGCGGCCGGCGATGGCGCGGGCTTCCGCCGTCGTCCTCGCCGGCGTCGGCGTGGCGGCCGCCGTCGGGCTCTCGCGCGTTTACCTGGGCGTCCATTACCTCAGCGACGTCAGCGCCGGCTGGGCGCTTGGCGCCTCGGCCTTCGCCCTCTGCGCCGCGATCGCGCTGATCGTCACCCAGTTGCGCCAGAATCCCCCCGAGGTGAGACCGAAGCCCGAAGCCACACCCCAGGCCCCCTGACGACGTGGCGCTGGCGAAGATCGGCAACGAGTACCTGATCTTCGGTGCCGCCGGGCTGATCAGCCTGGTCGCCTTCGTCACCCTGATCCTGGTCCCCGCGCTGGGCTCCTACGGGCGGGCCTGGGAGAAGGTCGCCGCCGGCTTCCTGTCGCTTTTCGTGCTGCTGATCCTGGTCTCGATCGGCATCGGCCTTGGCGTGCTGATCGTCGTCAACTACAACGAGATCACCGACCTCTTCAGCCAGGGCTGAGCGGCATCCCCCCGGGCGGCCGGCGCCGGCAGGGCATGGCGGGGATAATCGCCTTGCCGTGGCAGCTGGAAAGACGAAGAAAACCCCTGTAAAGCCGGGAAAGGCCGGGGCAGCGGCGACGCTGGACGCACTGGCCGAGGCGGTCGAGTCCGGCGCCGGCCTGCCCGCAGTCGCCCGGGCGGCTGCCAGGGTGCTGGATGCGAGCATCGCCCTGATCGACCGCTCCAGCGCCGTGCTCGCGGTGGCCGGCGCCTCTCCCGACCAGGAGCGGCGGCTGCTCGCCGGCGGGGAGGGCGTGGTCTCGGTCGTCCTGCGCGTCGCCGACAGCCCGGTCGGCGAGCTCCGCTATCGCAGCAAGGCCGAGCCGGATGCGGTGATCGCCCGCATGGTGGGGACCCTGCTCGCCCTCGAGCTGGAGCGCGCCCGCTCGCCCGAGTGGGAGAGCGAGGAGGCAGCGGCCGGCTTCGTCCGCGCCGTGCTCTCACGCGAGGTCACCGACCGCGGCGACATCTGCGCCCGCGCCGCAGAGCTCGGCGCCGACCTCGAGAAGGGGGCCGGCGCGCTGGTGCTGCGGGCGGCGCCGCGAGCGCCGCAGACCGACGAATGGAGGACGCGCGTGCTGACCCTGGCGATCCGCTCGCTGCGCTCGGCGGCGCCGGGATCGCTCGCGGCGCTCGAGGACGCCGAGGCCGCGGTGGTCGCGGTGATCGTCCCGGCCGCCGAGGAGGAGCGGCTCGGGCGTGCGGCCGCGGCGCTCGAGAGAGAGCTGGCCGAGAGCCTCCCGGCCTTCCACTCGACGATCGGCCGCAGCCGTCGCGCCGCCGATCCCGTCGACCTCTCCCGGGCCGGCAACGAGGCGCGGCTGGCGGTCAACGTCGGCGAGGCCGAGGGTCGCACCCTTCTCGCCTTCGAGGACACCGGCGCCTACAGGCTGCTGCTCGGGGCGATGAGCGAGGACCCCGGGGAGCTGGAGCGGTTCTACGCCGAGACGATCGAGCCGCTCGCCGCCTACGACGAGCAGTACGAGACCGAGCTGGTGCAGACGGTCGAGGCCTACCTCGACAACGACGGCAACGTTGCCGCCACCGCCAAGCAGCTGTTCACGCACCGCCACACGATCCGCTACCGGCTGGAGAGGGCGAAGGAGCTCTGCGGGCATGACGTCTCCTCCACGGTCGGCCGCGAGAAGCTGGGCCTCGGCCTCAAGGCGATGCGCGTCCTCGGCATACCGACCGCCAGGGGCCCGGCGATGGAGCCCGGGGCCGAGGCGCGGCAAGGTCCCCCGCCTCCCGGAGGACTGAGGCGGGTCGGGAGGGGTCCCGGCCTACCGGCCGGCGCCGGTGGTCCCGGTCCAGGCGCCCACCGACTCCGCGGTGGAAACCCTGGCCTCGACCCGCAGACGGTCGTTGCGCTTGAAGTAGCGCCGTCCCCTGCGGGTCATCTGCATCCGCAGCGTCTTGGTCTTGCCGCCGGATGCGCGGAAGGAGTCCTCGGCGATCAGGCCCCGGCCGTCATCGCCGGACCTGGGCACGCCGCGGACCGTGATCTTGCCCTTGTGGCAGAAGGCGAAGCTCTTCGGGCATTTGACCTCGGCCACGAGGCGGTGACCGCGGACGGCGAGCTTGCCCTCGAGGTGGGCTCGGACCTTGCCGAGGACGCTGAAGCCCGGGGCCAGCTCGGAGCCCTTCGGGAGGAGCTTGGGTGAGCTCGCCTTGACCACGCCACCCAACGAGCCCGGCTTCTCCAGCACCGGCAGGGTCAGGCGCAGGTTCCTCACCTCGACCGGCTGCTGATCGTTGGAGTCGCGGCCGTAGGGGGCGTCGTCGGGAAGCAGCTCGAGCTTGGCGATGTGCCCGGCGGCGAAGTGCCAGCCGTTGGGATGCAGCTGGAAGACCTGCTTGACGAAGCCGGGGTCGGTCTTCGGGCGCCACAGGCCCCGGCCGACCAGGGTCTCCGTGCCGTCGGGGTTGTCCACGGTGGGTGTGGGGTCGACGTCGAGGAGACGGGCGGCGACCTGAGAGTTCGTGTCGGTGAGCTTGAAGTCGGCGACGACCGTGGGCGCGCCCATCAGCGTGTAGCCGGCGCCCTGCGCTGCGGGCAGTCGGTAGGTCGCCGTGTCGGCCTGGTCGGCAGCGGAGGCCTGCGCGCAGGCGCCGCCGCCGAACACTGGGTCGAAGATCGCGCCGATCGACGGGTCGCCCGCGGTTGGCGCGATCGTCTTCGCCGCAGCCGAGCCGTGGCGGACCTCGCCCTTGGAGATGTGGGCCCAGTCCTTGGCGAAGTAGGGTCCGCCGGAGGGGCTGCTGGCCGGGCAGGTCTGGGTCAGCGTCTCGATCCCCTGGTAGGGGAGCGAGCCGCCGCTTCCGGTGTTGTTGCCCTTGACGTAGTAGTCGAACCACTTCTCCTCGCGGGCCGCCAGCAGCGCGATGTCGCTGCCCTTGTTCTGGCCGCGCATGTGCCCGAAATCCATGAAGAACAGCGATACCGGCGCGTCGGGGTACTCGCTCTTGGTCCGGTTGTAGAAGCGGATCGCCTCGTCGGCCGGGAAGAGGTCGTCGGTCCAGCCGTTGGAGATCAGCAGCGGCGCCGGGGGCTCGGAGTGGTCGATGTAGTAGGAGGAGTGGTGCTGCTTGATCTCGTCGAGGATTCCCGCCACCTCGGGGTCGCCGTCGTAGGGCTCGCCCTCGTTGAGCCGCGTGTTCCAGTTCGTGATGTCGGCATCCGGGTCGGTGCCCGGCTCGGCGCAGATCCCGGTGCCGATCGGCGGATCTCCGCATCCGACCAGGTAGAGGCCGCCGACGAAGGACTTCTTGTAGATGCCGAGACGGCCGCTGTAGGAGGCGTCCTCGACGTAGTCGAGGGTGCTGCCGTTGGGGGTCAGCGAGTAGGAGAGGTCCGTCCAGGGGACCTCGGGCGCCGCGGCGGCCAGCGACATCGGAGTGCCGTTGGGGCTCTTCCAGGGCGTGAGGCTTCCGTCGGGGAGCATCTGGCGGTCCTTCAGCGCCGCCAGGGCCATCGACATTCCGCCCCGTAGGAACCGCCGTTCGCGCCGATCTTGGTGGGGGAGACCAGCCCCTCGTCGACCAGCTTGCCGGCGAAGTCCTGGGCATCGCGGACCTCGTAGCGGTCGTCCATCAGCCGGATGTAGCCCTTGGCGCATCCGGTCGGGTCGGCATCGACCGAGTCTTCGGTGCCGCAGGACTCGTGGAAGCCGCGGTCGGTCATGCTGAAGGTCGCGTAGCCGCGGTCGAGCCAGCGGTGCATGGCGGAAAGCCCGAGCTTGGAGCCGCCGTAGCCGTGGAACATCATGATCAGCGGGAAGTCGCCGTCCGGTCCCGAGGCGGGCTCCGGCGGAAAGGCGACGTTGACGTCGATCGGGACGTTGTCGAAGGCCTTGCTCGTGCTGCGGGGGCTGGTGCTGCCGCAGAAACGGACGCCGTCTGACTGCACCGTGCAGTTGACGTCGCCGTTGAAGACGCTGGTGATCGCAGCGTTGGCGGCGGGGGCGAAGATCAGCCCGGCGAAGACGACCGTGACTGCGATGAGCTTGCGCATCTGCCCTCCGTGGTGGTGAGCGGGCCGCCCCCAGTGGGCCCTGCCCCGTTCCTCTCCTGCCAGGCGGACAATAGCGCCGATCGCATCTGCGTGGACGCCTGCATGGGACGCAGCAAGACCATTCCGGGGGGACGATTCGAACGCCCGCTGCCTGGACCAAAACCAGGTGTGCTACCGACTACACCACCCCGGACCGGACTCCGACCTTACCGCCGGCCCTCGTCGCCGAACGCAAGGTTAGGGACGAATAGGGGCTCTAACCGGCAGTTCGGCTTCGGGGGCGGCCAATAGAGTCGCCACGATGGAAACCAGCCCGCGCCGGCGCGATCTGGCCCGCCTCGATCTTGCCGGGATCATCTACGGGATCATCCTGTCGACGGCGCTGATCGGTGCCTTCAGCGAGCAGCCGAAGGTCGGCCAGGTGGCGACCTTCGTCGCCGTGGTGGGCAGCGCCGTGATCTTCTGGCTCGCCCACGCCTATGCGCACATCCTCGCCGCGGGGGTTGTGGACCGTGAGCCGATCACCGGCCCGGCCGTGCGCGAGGCGCTGATCCGCCAGCTTCCGCTGGTCCTCGGAGCGCTGCCCCCCGCCCTGGTGCTGCTCGCGGAGCCGCTGGGGATCCTCTCCGAGGACAACTCGGACAATCTGGCGATGGTGGTCGGAGTGGCGCTGCTCACCGCCTTCGGCTTCATCGCCGCCCGCCGCCGCAAGGCCGGGATCCTCGGGACGATCGTCCTCACCGCGATCAGCGCCGGCCTCGGGCTGGTCATGGTCGGGCTGAAGGCCGCGGTGCACTGAGGCCGTCGGGCCGCGCGCCTAGTCTGCGCGGCGATGGAGAGCGGTGATCTCGGCGCCGCTCGAGGGCACCGTCACCCTGACCTTCGTCCTCGTCGTCTACTTCATCGTCATGGGGATCTCGCGGATCGCGATCGCGCTGATCGCCCGGGGGCAGCCCAACGCCGGCCTGATCGGCCTCAGCGGCGCCCTCTCGCTGATCGTCGGCCTGCTGATCGGTGTCAACCTGCCCAGCTCCGGCGACTGGGCGATCGGCCTGCTGGTCGGGATCGACCTGATCTTCGCCGGCTGGAGCCTGGCGCGGGCCACCCTGGTCGGGCGCGACCTGGCGAAGTCGGGCCGCATCTAGCCCCCTCCGCCGGTCCGGTCTACGATTCGCAGGTGAGCAAGGCCCCTACGGTCCTCGTCATGGCCGCCGGCGAGGGAACGCGGATGCGTTCCTCGCTGCCCAAGGTCCTGCACCCCGTCTGCGGGCGGCCGCTCGTGACCTGGCCCGTTCTCGCCGCCCTGGAGGCCGGGGCGGGGCGGATCGCGGTGATCGTCTCTCCCGGCCTCGACATCTCGGCAGCCTTGCCCGAAGGCACCGAGACGGTGGTCCAGCCGCAGGCCGACGGGACCGGGGGCGCGCTCCGCGCCGCGCAAGACCTGATCTCCTCCTCGGAGACCGTGGTGGTGCTCTCCGGCGATCACCCGCTGATCTCCCCCGAGGTGGTCGCCTCGCTGCTCGCCGCCCACGAGGGGGAGGGGGCCGCGGCCACGGTGATGACCACCGTCCTCGAGGACCCCGGCAGCTACGGGCGGATCGTTCGCGACGACCGCGGCGAGCTGGAGCGGATCGTCGAGGCCAAGCAGCCCGGCGACGCGACCGCGGAGGAGCTGGCGATCACCGAGATCAACACCGGCACGTACGCGTTCGCCGCCGCCCCGCTGGCCGAGGCGCTGGAGCGGATCGGCAACGACAATGCCCAGAACGAGTACTACCTCGGCGACGTGCTACCGCTGATCCGGGCTGAGGGCCTCAAGGTGGCCGCGCACCTCGCAGCCGATGAGGCCGTCACCCTCGGAGTCAACAACCGGGCAGACCTGGCGATAGCCGAAGCGAAGGCGAGGGCGCGGATTCTCGAGCGCCACATGCTCGCGGGGGTCACGGTCGTCGACCCGGCCTCGACCTGGGTCGACGCCGACGTCGTGATCAGCCCCGACGTGCGGCTCGAGCCAGGCACCTCCCTGCGGAGTCGCACCGAGATCGGTGCCGGCTCGGTGGTGGGGCCGCACACGACCCTGATCGACACCGTCCTCGGGCAGGGGGTCACGGCGCCGCACTCCTACCTGGTCGAGTGCGAGGTGCTCGACGGCTGCACGGTCGGGCCCTTCGCCCACCTGCGCCCGGGAACGCGGTTGCGCGACGGCGCCAAGGCCGGCTCCTTCGTCGAGATCAAGAACTCCGAGGTCGGCGAAGGCTCCAAGGTTCCGCACCTCTCCTACGTCGGCGACACGACGATCGGCGCGGACTCCAACCTCGGCGCCGGGGCGATCACCGCCAACTACGACGGATCACGCAAGCACCGCACCGTGATCGGCGATCATGTCCGCATCGGCGTCGACACGATGATGGTCGCCCCTGTTGACATCGGCGAAGGCGCTTACACTGGCGCCGGCGCTGTGATCCGCTCCGATGTGCCGCCGGGGTCGCTGGCGGTCTCGGCGAACGATCAGCGGAACATCGCCGACCATTCGAAGCGCAAGGCCCAGTCGAAGCAGGAAGAAGACGACTCTTGAGCACGATCCCCGAGGTACGGCCGGCGACCGCGATCCCGCACGACTACTCGAAGCGGATGATGGTCTTCGGCGGCCGCTGCTCGATCGACCTGGCCTCCAAGATCGCCCGGAAGCTCGACCTCGACCTCGGCCAGGTGACCCTGAAGACGTTCGCCGACGGCGAGGTCTACTGCCGCTACGAGGAGTCGATCCGCGGTGCCGACGTCTTCCTGGTGCAGTCCACCTGCGCGAACCAGCAGAACGGGATGACCCCCAACGACGCCCTCTTCGAATTGCTGATGATGGCCGACGCGGCCCAGGGCGCCTCCGCGCACCGGATCATCGCCGTGATGCCGTGGTACGGCTACGCCCGCCAGGACAAGAAGTCGGCCCCGCGCGAGCCGATCTCCGCCCGGGTCGTCGCCAAGTGCCTCGAGCAGGTCGGCGTCGACCGGGTCCTGACCATGGACCTGCACGCCGGGCAGGTCCAGGGCTTCTTCCACATCCCGGTGGACCACATGACCGCGATGCCGATGCTGACCCAGTGGTTCACCGACCAGGACTGGGGCGGAGACGAGCTGGTGATCGTCTCGCCCGACGCCGGCCGGGTGAAGTCGGCGCGGAACTTCGCCCGCAAGGTCGGCAGCCACTGGGCGGTGATGGAGAAGGAGCGCCCGGCCCAGCAGGTCGCCGAGATCGGCTACGTCGTTGGTGACGTCAAGGGCAAGACCGCGGTACTCGTCGACGACATGATCGACACCGCCGGCACCCTCTGCGCGGCGGCGGAGACGGTGATGGAGGAGGGGGCCGCGAGGGTGATCGCCTGCGCCACCCACGGGGTCTTCTCGGGGCCCGCCTACGAGCGGCTCGCCGACTCGGCGATCGAGCGGATCGTCGTCACCGACACGATCCCGCTGCGACCCGACGGGCCGGACAACATCACCGTGCTCTCCACGGCAGGCACCTTCGCCGACTCGATCAGGCGGATCTTCACCGACGACTCGGTCTCCGAGATCTTCGCCGGGGAGAACCAGCTCTTCTGAGGCTGGTCGGCCACAAGGGCGCCGACCGCATCCGCCCCGGTAACACGCTCGAGAGCTTCGCCGCGGCGGTCGAGGCCGGCGTCGACATGATCGAGCTCGATGTCCTCTGGCTCCCCGACGGGCACCCCAGGTCCCCGGCCGAGAGCCGCTCCCCGCTGGTCGTCGCCCACGACTGGCAGGACGCCCGTCGCCGCGAGCCGCTCACCCTGACCGAGGCGCTCGACGCCTTCACCCGCCCGCCGCTCGACCGGGTCGAGGTCGACTGCGACGTGAAGCTGGCGGGGCGCGAGGAGGAGCTGGCGGCGGCGCTGCGCGAGCGCGAGCTGATCGATCGCTCGATGGTCTCGACCATGGAGCTGAGCACCCTGGAGCGCCTGCGCGGGCTCGCCCCGGGGCTGAGGCGGGGCTGGACCTACCCCAAGGTGACCCGCGACTGGACCTCGAAGCGCTGGGCGGTGCTGCTCGTCTACGCGGGTCTGCAGCTGATGCGGCGTCGCGCCCCGGCTCTAGCCGCGGCGGAGCTGCCCCGGATGGGGGTGGAGGCGATGTGGGTCTACCATCCGGTGATCACGCCCAGGCTCGTCGCCGCCACCCGTGCCGCCGGGGTCGAGCTGATCGCCTGGACGGTCGACGAGCTGGCGACGATGCGGCGGCTGACCGGGATGGGGGTGGACGGGATCTGCAGCAACGACCCTCGCCTATTCGCCGAACTGGGCTGAAGCGGCCCCGGAACCTCCGCGCCAGTGCCTAGAGTGGGTTGCCGTGGAGGGTGCCGCGGCCACCGCCAACGAGGACCGGATGGCCCCGGGGACGGTGATGGCGCTGGTCGCGATGGGGCTGGGCGTGCTGGTGATCGCCAATGACTTCACCGCGCTGAACGTCGCCCTGCCCTCAATCGAGCACGACCTCGACACCGACGTCGGCACCACCCAGTGGGTGATCAACGCCTACGCCCTGACCTTCGGCATGGCGATCGTCACCGGAGGAAAGCTGGCCGACATGTTCGGCCGCCGCCGGGTCTTCTTCATCGGCTCGGTGATCTTCGCCATCTTCTCGGTCGCCGGCGGCCTCGCCCCCAACACCGGGCTGCTGATCGCCGCCCGGGTGGGGATGGGGATCGGGGGGGCGCTGATGTGGCCGGCCATCCTCGGCATGACCTTCGCCGCGCTGCCGGAGTCGAAGGCGGGGCTCGCCGGCGGCCTGATCCTCGGTGCCGCCGGGATCGGCAACGCGATGGGGCCGTTGATCGGCGGCGCCCTCAGCGATCTCGCCAGCTGGCGATGGATCTTCTTCCTCAACGTCCCGATCGCGGCCCTGGCGATGCTCGTCACCTACCTCAAGGTCCACCAGCCACCGGTCGACGTCGATGAGCGGCGCATCGACTACGGCGGCATCGCCACCCTCTCCCTCGCCCTGGTCTTCCTGCTCGTCGGCATGGACCAGGCGGCGGACTGGGGCTGGGGCGATCCGAGGGTGGTGGGGTTGTTCGTCGCCGCCGCGATCCTCGCCTTCGCCTTCGCCTTCGTCGAGCCGCGAATGAAGGCGGCGGCGCTGGTCCCCGGCGACATCATCCGCAACCGCCCCTTCACCGCCGCCTGCCTGGCGACCCTGCTGATGTCGGCAGTCTTCTTCACCACCGTGCTCTACGCACCGCAGTTGATGCAGAAGATCCTCGGCTACTCACCGTTCAAGTCCGGGATCGGGATGCTGCCGATGCTCGCCGTCTTCGCGATCACCTCCTTCGTCGCCGGGCCGCTCTACAACCGGGTCGGAGGCAAGGCCGTGGTCACCGCCGGCTCGGTCGGCCTCGTCCTCGGACCCTTCCTGCTCTCGCGGTTCGGGGCGGACTCCGGCTACACCGCCCTGATCCCCGGGCTCGTCATCACCGGCCTCGGGGTCGGCCTCTTCTACCCGTCGGTGACCACGGCAGCCGTCACCGCCCTCGACCCCTCGCGCTCGAGCCTCGCCGGCGGCATCGTCTACATGTTCCAGATCGCCGGCGGGGCGGTCGGCCTCGGCCTGGCGACGACGATCTTCACCACCACCTCGCAGAGCCAGGTCGCAGACGATGCGTTGAAGCAGGGGCTGCACCTGAGCGAGGGACAGGCCGACGTGGTCCACGGCTCGCTCGCCGGCACCGACACGGGCCAGCAGGTGATCCACCAGTTCCCGAACGCCGCGACCAAGCTCCTTGACGTGGTCAGCGAGTCGTTCGTCTCCGGCGTCTCCACCGCATTCGAGGTGATCGCGGCGATCGCCGTCGGCGGCCTCGTCGTCTCGCTGCTGTTCGTGGGCGGCTCGCTGCTCGGAGCCCGCTCGCAAGAGTGAATTGCCGGCGCGGTGTTAGCGCCGGCACAGGCATGTCAGGCGGCGAAGCCGCCGCAAGTAATTCAGATCGTGCCCGGCTCGGGGGCGCCCTTGCGCCGCCGCACGGCGGACTCGAGCTCGGCGGTGGTGAAGCCGCCGACGGCCTCGCCCTCGGTCGCGTAGCGGTAGAGCGCGACGCCGAAGATCCCGCTCAGGGCGCGGGAGACCAGCGCAGCGATTGCGATCACTATCGCCCCGATCACCAGCAGCAGCGCGCCCGCGTAGCTCGACGATGACCAGACGGCGATACCGGCCACCACGAGGATCGCCCCGGGGAGGACGCCGAGCAGGAAGACGGCCCCGCCGATCGCGATGTTGCCGGTTATCTGCTGTCCCCAGCGGGAGCGGAAGAGGGTGGCGGAGCGCTTCAGCGTCTCGATCGGACCGGTGCCCTCCAGGGCGATCACCGGGACCGCGAGGAAGGTGATCAGCGACCAGCCGATGTCGAGCAGGCGGCCGAAGATCTGCCCGAAGATGCCGCCCTCGCTCTCCAGCGCGCTGAGCACGAGCCCGACCAGGGTCGAGACCGCGGCCCAGCCGGCGATCTTGCCGAAGCGGGCGCGGGACACGGCGAGCCCGTCGCCGACCGTCGCCTCCTGGCCGCGGAAGATCATGTCGGCCGCCGCCGCCAGACCGACGCTGAAGTAGATGCCGACCACCGCCAGCAGGTAGAAGCCGATCACCGCCAGCGGCGCCCCGGCTGCGGTGCGGTCGTCGCTGATCAGGTAGATCCCGGGCCCGAGGACGATCGCGGCGCAGACGATCGTCGCCACCCCGCCGTAGAGCGGGAAGCGCATCAGCGCCGGGTTCTCGCGCAGCAGCGCCCAACTCTTCTTGGTCAGCTCCCAGCCCTTGCGGATGCGGCTCATTCGCGACTACCAGCTTTCTTCTCGTGGGCGATCGTCACAGCTTCGTATTGGCTGCTTCTATCGGCGCCGCGCGCCGGGAGTTGAGCCCCGGTCGATCAGCCCCGGGCGGCGATCCCCGGCGTGCGGATCACGCCGCGGCTCTCGAAGTACTCCCACTCCTGCTGGCCCAGGTCGGTCGCCGGGGGATCGGCGTAGACCCACTCGCGCATGATCCGGTGCCAGTTCCGCCGCGCCCGCAGCTGCCCGAGCACGGCGACGACGCCGATCTCCATCCGCCGGCCCATCAGCTCCTCGGCCGGGATCGACTCGCGCCGGATCAGGTCGAAGTACTGCGAGCGGGGGTCGTGGCTGGACTCGATGATCCCCATCACCCGGGCGGCGTCGATCTCGATCTCGGCGTCCTCCATGTACCAGCCGCCGACGGCCTTGACGTGCTCCATCAGCCGTTCGGCGTCGAGCTTCGAGGGGTTCTTGACGAAGCCGAGGTCGTGAAGCGACGAGCGCAGCTCCTCCGGGTCGTCGCGGACGATCGCGTCGATCGCGCGCTGCTCGAGGGTGATCTGCTCGAGGTCGAGCCGCTTGGTCATTCCGAAGTCGAGGAAGGCCACCCGCCCGTCGTCCATGAGGATGAAGTTGCCGGGGTGGGGATCGGCGTTGAAGTGCTGGAGGTGGTAGATCGAGCCGAAGCTGCCGCGGAAGACGATCTCGCCGAAGCGGCTTCGCTCCTCGCCGGGAAGCTGCTTGACCTCCTCGAACCCGATCCCCTCGACGTACTCGGTGACCAGTACCCGGCGCCGCGAGTGCCGGGTCAGCACGTCGGGGACGTAGATGAACGGGTGGTCGCGGTAGGCGCGCGAGAAGGTGCGCTGGTTCTGCGCCTCGTACTCGTAGTCGAGCTCCTCGAGCACCCGCTCGCGAAGCTCGTGGGCGATCGCCTTGGCGTCGAGGCCCGGAGCCAGGGCCCTGGCAAGGCGCACCACGGTGCCGGCGTTGCGAAGGTCGGCGTCGAGGACCTCGGCGATCCCCGGGTACTGGATCTTCACCGCGACGCGACGGCCGTCGAGCAGCTCGGCCCGGTGCACCTGCCCGATCGAGGCGGCGGCGAAGGCCTCCCGCTCGAAGCTCACGAACCGCTCCTCCAGGGGCTCCCCGTCGTACTCGGTGTCCAGCACCTTGGCGACCTTCTCCCAGGGCATCGGCGGAGCGTCGGTGCGCAGCTTCGCGAGCTGCTCCTGATAGATCTCGCGGTAGTCCTCGGGGATGAACTCGGTGTCGATGAATGAGGCGAACTGGCCGAGCTTCATCGCCGCCCCCTTCATCTGCCCGAGGGCCGCGACCATCTTCATCGCGGTCTCGGCGTGGCGCTGCTCGAGTCGCTGGCGGCCGGTGCTCTCGGAGCGGGCCACGTTGGCCGCGCGGGTCCCGGCGTAGCGGGCGCCCTGGGCGCCGAGCACCGAGCCGAGCTTGGCGGAGCGCCGCACCCGGCCCTTGGGGAGCTTCGACTCGTCGGCCACGGCTCAAGAATCCCACAGCCCTCCCGAGAGGTTCGCGTTTCTCTATCCTCTTGCCGCGCCAATGGCTTCCGACCGCGCCACACTCCAGGCCACCCCGCGAACCGAGTTCGGCTCGCGCACCAGCCGTCGCATGCGCCGCGAGGGGCTGGTCCCGGGCGTCGTCTACAGCGGCGGGGCCGAGGCCCGGCCCTTCAGGGTGCCCGAGCGCGCCGCGCAGCAGGTGATCTCCGCGGGCCACGCGCTCTTCGACCTCGAAATCGAGGGCTCCGACGCGGTCCCGGTGGTCGTCAAGGAGCAGCAGCGCCACCCCGTCCGGGGCGGTCTCCAGCACCTCGACCTGCAGGAGGTGCGGCTCGACGAGGAGATCGAGGCCGAGGTCTCGATCGAGCTCGAGGGCACCGAGGAGGCCCCCGGCGTCAAGGAGGGCGGGGTGATGGAGCACGTCACCCGCGAGGTCACGGTGGAGGCTCTGCCGACCGAGATTCCCGACCGGATCGTGGTCGACGTCTCGGCGATGGAGATCAACGACACGCTTCAGCTCTCCTCGGTCAGCGCCCCCGAGGGGGTCAGGTTCGTCGCCGAGGAGCTCGAGGAAGTGACGATCGCGACCCTCTCCCCGCCGCGGGTCGAGGAGGAGCCGGAGCCCGAGCTCGAGGAGGAGGCCGAGCTGGTCGGCGAGGAGGGCGAGCCGGTCGAGGGCGAGGAGGCCGCCGCCGAGGAAGGCGAGCCGGCCGAGGCGGACTCGGGCGACTCCGAGGGGGAGTAGCCGCTGTCGATCCTCCGCCGCCGGGCCAGCCGCGGCGAGGGCGAGGGCAGAGAACAGATCCTCGTGATCGGCCTGGGCAACCCCGGCCCCCGCTACGAGCGGACCCGCCACAACATCGGCTTCGAGATCGCCGCCGAGCTGGCTCGCCGCTGGGAGCTGCCGAAGCCGCGACAGCGCTACGGCGGCCTGATCTCCGAGGGGAGGACCAAGCCCGGCGGGCCACGGGTGGCCCTGCTTCAGCCACTGACCTATATGAACGAGTCCGGCTCCGCCGCCGGGCCGGCGCGGGGGCAGCTGCGCGCGCCCCTCGACCACGTCGTCGTCCTCCACGACGAGATCGACCTCGAGTTCGGCACGGTCCGGTCCAGGTTGGGCGGCGGCCTCGCCGGCCACAATGGGCTGAAGAGCCTGCGCCGCGGCCTCGGCGGCGCGGACTTCTGGCGCGTCCGCGCCGGCGTCGGACGCCCCGACTCGAGCGACCCGGAGGTGGTCTCCGCCTACGTTCTCTCGCGCTTCGCCGAGCCCCGCGAGGGGGTGGAGGCGCTGATCGCCGAGGCGGCCGACGAGGCGGAGCGGCTGGTGGCGCGGATCGCCGCCGGCGAGGTCACGGAAGGTGGGAGCGGGTCCGAGGAGCGGGAGGAGGCCGAAGGTGGATGAGCTGACCAGCTACGAGATCACCGAGGGTGTCGCCCTGCTGCGACTCGAGCGCCCTGCCGCCCGCAACGCGATCAACACCCAGATGCTGGCCGAGCTGCTCGAGCACCTGACGGTCGCCCGAGGCGACGAGGCGGTGCGGGTGCTGGTCTTCTCCTCTGCTGACCACATGGGCTTCTCCGCCGGGGCCGACGTCCGCGAGGAGCTCGACGGCGAGGGCAGGGTGCGGCGGATGGAGCTGTTCGCCGACCTCTACGACGCGATCACCGCCTTTCCCAAGCCGACGGTCGCGGTCTGCCACGGTGACGTCGTCGGCGGCGGCGCCGAGATCGCCGTCGCCTGCGACATGAGGGTGGGCGGCTCCAACCTGAGGATGCGCTTCCCGGGCGCCGCCCTCGGGGTGCCGGTGGGACCGGCCCGCCTCGTCACCCTCTGCGGGCTCGCCACGGCCAAGTACCTGCTGCTCAGCTCGCGCACCGTCGGCGCCGACGAGGCCCTGCGGCTCGGACTCGTCAACCGCGTGGCCCCGGCGGCCGCGACCGAGGAGGCTGCGCTCGACCTCGCCGCCGAGGTCGCCGCCCACCCGCCCGAGGCGGTCGCCCGGATCAAGCGGATGCTGCACGAATGGGACGCGGTCGAGGTTCGCTCCCGGGTCGAGGGGCAGGGGCAGGTCGAGTGGCAGCGCACCGGCCCCGGGCTCCCGTACCGAGACTGAACAACTCCGCTCGAATCCTCCGCTCCCGCTCGCTCGCATCACAAGCATTCGAGCCTTGCTCGCTCGCTCCCGCGTCCGGTTCGAGCGGGCTGCGGGCGGGATGGCCTCTGCTCCGCTCGCATCCTCGGGCGATCGCCGCGGCTAGCCTTTCGAACGACCGTGTCGCTCCGCCCCCTGCTCGACATCGCCCTCGAGAACGAGCGCGTCCACGCGCTCTCCGGCCGCGTTCGCGAGGCCGCCCCGGGGCAGGGGGCAACGCTGCGGGCCTCGGCGACGCTGCGTCCGCTGCTGATCGCCTCGCTGCTCTCCGATGACCGCGGCCTCGCCGACCGCCCGGCGCTGCTGGTCACCCCCGACGATCGCTCCGCCCGCGACATGGCGGCTGACCTGCGGGCCTACCTGGCGCCGCGGCGGGTGCGCTACTACCCGACCCGGGGGACCGGCTACGCCTCCCAGATCTCCCCGCCGCCGCACCTGGTCGGGCTGCGGATAGACGCACTCGACGCCCTCACAACGGAGTCCGATCCCGTGGTGGTCGCCAGCGCGATCGCCCTCGCCGAGGCGGTCCCCGACACTTCCCTGCGCCCGGCCGGCTTCTCCCTCAGCGGCGGGGAGGAGATCGACCTCGGAGCGCTCGGAGACGACCTCATCGCCGCCGGCTACGAGCGGACCGACCAGGTCACGGACAGGGGACAGTTCGCCGTCCGCGGCGGCATCCTCGACGTCTTTCCTGCGACCGAGGAGCGGGCGGTGCGGATCGAGCTGTTCGGCGACGAGGTCGACTCGATGCGCTGGTTCTCGACCTTCACACAGCGCTCGCTGGGGGAGGCCGAGCGGGTCGAGCTGGCGCCCGCCGCCGAGCTCGACGCCGAGCACCGAGGGCTTGTGGAGCTCTCCGGTCACCTCGGCATCCCCGGACGCGAAGCGGAGGAGATGCCGGGCAGTAATTCCGGGGAGGGCGAGGAGCCACCGAGCCTCGCCGATGCCCTGCCGCTCGAGCACTTCCGCGCTCCGCTCGACCTGGTGCCTGAGGCCGCTGCGGTGATCCTCAGCCCCGCCGACGAGATCGAGCCGGCGCTGCGCGACCACTGGGAGGACGCGACCACGGCGATGCACGCCGACGACGCCCGCCATCTCTACGTCGACGTCGCCGCGCCGCTGGCCGCCCGGTCGGTGCTCTCGATCACCTCCGGCGGCGAGGAGGACTCCGACGCCTTCCGTGCCTCGCGGGCGGAGTCGCCGGCGCGCAACATGAGGGAGGCGGAGGGCGAGCTGGAGAAGTTGCTCGCATCCGGGTACCGCGCCGTGGTCGCCTTCGACGGCCTCGGCGAGGCGGAGCGCGCCCGCTACAACCTCGACCGCCTCGACGTCAACATCCTCGACGGGCGCCCGCTCTCCCCGGATCCCGGCCTGGCCTTCGCCGAGGCACGGCTGCGGGAGGGCTTCGTCTCGCCCGAGCTGCGGCTCGCCGTCTATCCCTTCAGGCGCCTCGTCCACCGCCGCCGCAGGGCCGAGGAGCGGCGCCCGGGGGCCGGTCGAGGCCGCCTCGCCTTCACCGAGCTGCGGGTGGGCGACTACGTCGTCCACGAGGACCACGGGGTGGCCCGCTTCGCCGGCTTCGAGACGCGCGAGGTGGGCGGAGTCACCCGCGACTACCTCTACCTCGAGTACAAGGGCGAGGACCGGGTCTACGTCCCCACCGACCAGCTCGCGAAGCTCTCGCGTTACGTCGGCGCCGGGGCCGAGCCGGCGCTCTCGGCGCTGGGCGGGAAGCGCTGGCAGAACATGAAGGCCCGGGCCCGCAGCGCCGCCGGGGCGCTGGCCGGCGAGCTGCTCAACCTCTACGCCGAGCGCCGCTCGCGCCGCGGCCACGGCTTCGCCCCCGACGGGGAATGGCAGCTTGCCATGGAGGCGGCCTTTCCCTATCGCGAGACCGCGGACCAGCTCGAGGCGATCGACGCGGTCAAGGCCGACATGGAGGCTGAGCGGCCGATGGATCGCCTGGTCTGCGGAGACGTCGGCTACGGCAAGACCGAGGTCGCCCTGAGGGCCGCGGTCAAGGCCGCCTCCGACGGCCGCCAGGTGATGATGCTGGTGCCGACGACGATCCTCGCCCAGCAGCACCTCGGCACCTTCCGCGAGCGCCTCGCCGACCTCCCGTTCGTGGTCGAGGGGGCCTCCAGGCTGCGCAAGCCCGCCGAGGTCAAGCAGGTGCTTCGAGACTTCTCCGAGGGCGGCGTCGACATCCTCGTCGGCACCCACCGGCTGCTCTCCCGCGACGTCCGCGCCAAACAGCTCGGCCTGCTGATCGTCGACGAGGAGCAGCGCTTCGGTGTCAAGCAGAAGGAGCTGCTGCGCCAGCTGAAGCTGAAGGTGGACGTGCTCTCGCTCTCGGCGACGCCGATCCCGCGCACATTGCAGATGTCGCTGGCGGGGCTGCGCGACATCTCGGTGATCGAGACTCCCCCCGAGGGGAGGCGGCCGATCCGCACCTACGTCGGCCCCTTCGACGACGATCTCGTCCGCCGCGCGATCGAGCGCGAGGTCGAGCGCGGCGGGCAGGCGTTCTTCCTCCACAACCGGATCGAGACGCTGCCCGAGGTCTCCGAGCAGCTCCGGGGCCTGGTCCCGGGCGCCCGCTTCGTCGAGGCCCACGGCCAGATGGAGGAGTCCGACCTCGAGGAGACGATGCTGCGCTTCCTGCGCGGCGAGGCCGATTGCCTGGTGGCGACGACGATCATCGAGTCGGGGCTCGACATCCCCACCGCCAACACCCTGATCGTCGAGCGCGCCGACCAGCTCGGCCTCGCCCAGGCCTACCAGATACGCGGCCGGGTGGGGCGCTCGCGAGAGCGCGCCTTCGCCTACCTGCTCTACCCCTCGGAGCGCTCGCTGACCGAGGAGTCCTCGGCCCGCCTGGCGACGCTCGCCGACCACACCGAGCTCGGCTCGGGATTCCGTATCGCGATGCGCGACCTCGACATCCGCGGCGCCGGCAACCTGCTTGGAGACGAGCAGTCCGGGCATGTCGCCGCGGTCGGCTTCGAGCTCTACTGCCAGATGATCGACGAGGCGGTCGCCGAGCTCGCCGCTGCGCGCGACGGCGCCGCCGCCGAGGAGGCCCGCGAGCCGGTCCGGGTGGACGTCCCGGTGGATGCATACCTGCCCGCCTCCTACGTCCCCTTCGAGGCCGCCAAGATCGACATCCATCGCCGCATCGCCGGGGCTTGGGCGGGCGGCGAGCTGCGGGCGATCCGCGACGAGCTGGGCGACCGCTTCGGCCCGCTCCCGCGCGAGGCGGAGAACCTGCTGGAGCTGGCGCGGGCGCGGATCGAGCTCGCCTCGGCGGGCGCCGAGAGCGTCGAGTTCCGCGGCGGGCGGCTCAGCGTCACCGGGGTCGAGCTCGATTCGGACGCCGCCGAGGCGCTGCGCGGGAGCGTCGAGGGGGCGATCTACGAGTGGCGGGAGCGGACCGCGGCGCTGCGCGTCCCCGGGAATCCCGAGGCGAGGCTGGCGGCGCTGCTGACGCTCGCCCGCGGCCTGAATGAGGCGAAGCGCGCCGCCGGTGCGGCCGAGGATATGCTCCCGGCTTCGTGAGTCCCGATTCGAAGAAGCCGAAGCCCCGGGCCAAGGCGCCCGCCTCCGCCCGGGACCGGGCCCGCCGGCTCGGCGTCCTGATCTTCGGAGTTCTCCTGGTCGCGTTGTTCGTCGGCTTCGCAATCGCGCAAGGTGTCTCCGGCGCGCCCAGCGTCCCCTCGGACTCGGTCGCGGTGGTCCAGGACGCCGCCCCCGGCTCCTCGCCGATCACCAAGGCGCAGTTCAAGCGCGCGCTGGAGCAGACCGCTGCCCGCTCGGGCCTGCCGGGCGTACCCAAGCCGAGCAGCAAGCAGTTCGGCGACATCAAGGACGCGGCGATCGGCGACCTGCTCGACACGGTCTGGATCCAGTCCGAGGCGGCGGAGCAGGGGATCACTGTCACCGACCAGAAGGTCGCCGCGGAGCTGGTGAAGATCAAGAAGCAGAACTTCCGCACCGAGGCCGAGTACCAGCAGTTCATCAAGCGCTCCGGTTACAACCAGGCGGACATCGACCTGCGGGTCAAGCTGCAGCTGCTCAGCACGGCGATCCAGACCAAGGTCTCCAAGAACGCGCCCCCGGTGTCCGACAGCCAGGTCCAGGATTTCTACGACGCCGCCAAGTCCCAGTTCTCGGTCCCCGAGACCCGCGACGTGCGCCTCGTCCTCAACAAGGACAAGGCGAAGGTCGAGCAGGCGAAGGCGGCGCTCGAGGCCGATGACTCCGCCGCAAGCTGGAAGAAGGTCGCCCAGCAGTACTCGACCGACCCCAGCTCGAAGGACAACGGCGGTCTGCGCCAGGGCCTCACCGACGGGCTGCTCGAGGACCCGCTCAACGGCGACGTCTTCGGCGCCGAGGTCGGCCAGATCGAGGGGCCCGTGAAGACCAAGCTCGGCTACTACGTGTTCGAGGTGGACAAGGTCTCGCCGGCCACCACCCAGCCGCTCTCCAAGGTCGAGGCGCAGATCCGCACCCAGCTCGAGCAGCAGGCCCAGCAGAACGCCTTCTCCCAGTTCGTCTCCAACTACGGCACCAAGTGGCAGTCACGGACCTTCTGCGCCTCCGGCTACGTGATCAACCGCTGCGCCAACTACAAGGGCAGCGGCCATCCCACCGGGGCCCCGCCGGGCTGTTACGAGGCCAACCCCAAGGGCGGCCTGCCCGACGCCTGCCCGGCCCCGGTGCTCGCCCTCCAGCCGGCGCTGCCGGGGACGGTGACCTTCCTCACCCCCCAGGGCACCCGGCTGCCGCAGCGGCCGATCCCGGCCGGCGGCTCGAAGCCGGCCGCCTCCAGCGCCCTGCCGGGCGCGGTGCCGGGTGCGACGACGCCCGGCGCGGTACCGACCTCCCCATAGACCCGGCCCGGTGTCGGACCCCCAGCGAAGCGCCGAGGCCGTCGCCCGGCTCGACGCGATCACCCGCCGCCTGCGTGCCGAGTGCCCCTGGGACCGCGAGCAGGACGAGCGCTCGATCGTGCCGCACACGGTCGAGGAGGCCTACGAGCTGGCCGAGGCGGCCGAGACGGGAGACGACGCCAAGCTCCTCGACGAGCTCGGCGACGTCCTCTTCCAGGTGCACTTCCTCTCGCTGCTGCTGGAGGAGCGGGGGGCCGGCGACATGGCCGCGGTCGCCGAGCACTGCCGCTCGAAGCTGATCCGGCGCCATCCACACGTGTTTGGCCCCCGGGAGCAAGGTCCGGACGCCTTGCCCGCGGGTCCTGTCGCCAGGGAGGACTCCTCGTCCTCGCAGGCTGCGGGCGAGGAGCCCACCCCAGCGCCACCCGCGGAAGAGGCGTCGGGAAGTAGCTCCCTGGATGCGGACGCCGTGCTAGGTCAATGGGACCGGATCAAGCGTGAAGTCGAGGGGCAGGGTGAGAAGGAGCTCTTCGCAGACGTCCCGGAGAATCTGCCGGCGCTGCTTTTTGCGCGGAAGTTGCAGCGGCGGGCTGCGAACCGCAGTGAGGACTCCGGGTTGAGCTCCAGCGCGCTTGAAGCTGCCGGGCGCGCTCGCCACGCTCTCGCTGCGCTCGAGGCTGTCTCGGCCGATGGGGAGAACGCCGGGCCTACCGCTGACCCTGAGGTGCGGGCGGCGATCGAGCGGGCGCTCGGCGAGGCGCTGTTCGCGACCGTAGATGCCGCCCGCCAGCTGCGCTGCGATCCCGAGCTGGCGCTGCGGGCGGAGGCCTCGAGGTACAGGACGCGCCGGCAGGGTGCCAACTGAAAGACTGCCGGGCGAGCCGATGAGCCAGATCGAGACGATCCACGCCCGCCAGATCCTCGACTCGCGCGGCAATCCCACGGTCGAGGTCGAGGTGGCATTGGGCTCCGGAGCGCGAGGGCTCGCCGCCGTGCCCTCCGGCGCCTCGACCGGGGAGTTCGAGGCGGTCGAGCTTCGCGACGGCGGCGCGGCCTTCGGCGGCAAGGGCGTCAGGCAGGCGGTGGCCAACGTCAACGGGGAGATCGCCGAGGCGCTGAGCGGCGCCCGCGCCGCCGAGCAAGGATCGCTTGACGAGACGATGATCGAGCTCGACGGCACCCCCAACAAGGGGAGGCTCGGCGCCAACGCGATCCTCGGGGTGTCCTTGGCGGCGGCGAAGGCGGCTGCCGCCGACGCCGAGCAGCCTCTCTACCTCTACCTCGCTGAGCTCTACGGCGGAGGCGAGCCGAAGGTACTGCCGGTGCCGATGATGAACGTCCTGAATGGCGGCGCCCACGCTGACAACTCGGTCGACTTCCAGGAGTTCATGATCGTCCCCGCGGGAGCCGCGAAGCTTCTCGGAGTGCCTGCGCATGGGGGCGGAGATCTATCACGCGCTGAAGAAGAGCCTCGCCTCGAAGGGGCTCGCCACGGCGATCGGTGACGAGGGCGGTTTCGCACCGGACCTGCCTTCGAACGATGCCGCCCTGCAGGAGCTGGTCGAGGGCATCACCTCGGCCGGGTACGGGCCTGGCTCCGACGTCTTCATTGCCCTCGACCCGGCCACCAGCGAGATCTTCAACGACGGCTCCTACGTCCTGGAGCACGAAGATCGAACTCTCTCCGCCGAGGAGATCACCGCCTACTGGGAGGAGGCGATCAACCGCTATCCCGTCGTCTCGCTCGAGGACGGCATGGCCGAAGAGGACTGGGATGGTTGGGCTCTGCTGACGGATCGGCTCGGCAAACGCGTGCAACTCGTCGGCGATGACAACTTCGTCACCAACCCCGAGCGCTTGCAGCGCGGCATCGAGGCCGGGGTCGGCAATTCGATCCTGGTAAAGCTCAACCAGATCGGCACCCTCACAGAGACGCTGGAGACGATTCGGATGGCCCATGAGGCCGGCTACACCGCGGTCATCTCGCATCGCTCCGGGGAGACCGAGGACACGACGATCGCCGATCTCGCGGTCGGCACCGGGGCGGGGCAGATCAAGACCGGGGCGCCGTCGCGCTCGGACCGGGTGGCGAAGTACAACCGGCTGCTGAGGATCGAGGAGGAGCTCGGCTCTGCCGCGACCTTCCCCGGGATGCAGGCATTCGCCCAGCGGTCCGGTTAGTGAAGGCATGCGGGCCCCGACCGCGAAGGGGCGGTCGTGGCAGCAAGCGCCCGCGCCCAGGCTCGAACCCCCCGCAGGACGCGGCAGGCACCGGCGCGGCGGCGGCCCGCCGCCCGGCGGCGGCCCGCGCAGCGCCGCGCCGCCAGCCGGGTGCGTTGGGACAAGGTTGGCCGCGTCGCGCTCACCCTGGTGCTCGCCGGCGTCCTCTTCTCCTACCTGAACCCGGCGATCGACTTCGTCCACACGTATCGCGCCACCACCGCCGCCAAGGCCGAGATGCACCGACTCCAGGCCGAGAACACCAGCCTGCACCACCAGGTCCAGTCGGCCGGCGATCCCGCCGTGCTCGAGCGCGAGGCGCGCCGCCAGGGGATGGTCGCCTCCGGCGAGCGGGCCTACGTGGTTCACGGCCTGAGGGGCTGAGGCAGGGCGGGGGCCGGGGGGCCCTCCGGCAGTGAACGTCAGCTTCGGCTCCTACCTGCTCGGGTTGGGGGAGCTCGCCTTCGTCGTCCTCGCCTTCGGCCTCGCCGCCCTGGCGCTTCGCATGCGGTTGCTGCCGAGCTGGAGCGGAGCGCCGGCCAGGCTGGTCGAGGCGGTCACCGGGGTCGCCCTGCTGATCTGGACGGCGGAACTGCTGGGGGCGGTCGGCCTGCTGCGCGAGTGGGCCCTGCTCGTCGCCTCCCTGCTGGTCGCGGTGGGAGCGCTGCTCACCTCCTCGCGGAGCTCGGCCGGCGGGTCCGCCGCCGGCAGGCCCCCGAGCCCGCCGGTCGCCGGCCTGGCGACCCTGATCTCGGTTGGCGTGACCGGCGTCGTCGTCGCCCACTGGGGCTTCGAGACCAAGTACGCGCTCGACTCGGGCATCGTCAACTTCGACTCGCTCTGGTACCACATGCCCTTCGCGGTGGAGATGGCCCAGAGCGGATCGACCACCGCCCTGAACCACACCGACACCGTCTTCGTCAACTGGCTCTACCCCCAGAACTCCGAGCTGGTGCAGGCGGTCCCGATCCTGCTCACCGGGCGCGACACCGTCTCGCTCTTCCTCAACTTCGGCTGGCTGGCGCTGACCCTGCTCGCCGCCTGGTGCATCGGTCGCCCCTTCGGCCGCGGCCCGCTCTCGCTCTCGGCTGCCGCGGTGCTGCTCGAGTGCCACACCCTGGTGGTGCGCGAGCCGGGGGCGGCGAAGAACGACGTCGCCGCGGCGGCGCTGGTGCTCGCCGCGGCGGCGCTGCTGATCAATGCCGCCGCGGCGCAGAGGGCGGGCGCCGGCGACGGGCAGCGGGGCGGGGCGGGGGAGGGGGCGATCGAACCCGGCTGGGCGTTGGCGGCGGCCGGCCTCGCCGCCGGCCTCGCCGCAGGGACGAAGGTGACGGTGCTGGCCGCGGTCTTCGCGCTGACGATCGCCGCGATCGCGCTCTCGGCCCCGGGGCGCCGCCGGGTGGCCGCGGCATGGTGGTTCTTGCCCGTGCTCGCCGGCAGCGGCTTCTGGTACCTGCGCAACCTGATCGACGCCGGCAACCCGATCCCGCAGGTGCGCCACCTCGGCCCGATCTCGCTGCCGGGCCCCGAGCGCCTCCAGCTGGGCCGGCCCGACTTCAACGTCCTTCACTACGCGACCGACACCGCCGTCTGGCGCGAGTACTTCGCCCCCGGACTTCACCAGGCGTTCGGCCTGCTCTGGCCGCTGGTCCTCGCCGGTGCCCTGGCGGGCGCGCTGATCGCCCTGCTCCGCGGTCCGAGCCGGACCGTGCGCTGGACCGGCGGTGTCGCGCTGTTCGCCGCCGCGGCCTACCTGGTGACGCCGCTCAGCGCGGCCGGGGCCGAGGGTGCCCCGGTCGCCTTCGCGATCAACATCCGCTTCCTGATCCCGGCGCTGCTGCTCGGGGCGGCGCTGCTGCCACTCGCTCCCGTCTTCGCCTCCCGGCGCAGCCAGTGGCTGCTGCTGGCAGCGATCCTCGCCGTGATGGTGATCAGCGACCGCTCCGACGCGGTCCTTCGCGACCCGGAGCGGCTGTTCGGGCTGGCGCTGGCGCTGCTGGTCGTGGGCGCGCCCGCGGCGCTGCTCTGGGCTCGCTCGCGCGGCGCCGCGACCGCCGCCGTGCTCGCCGCAGGCGCCGTGCTGGTGCTGGCGGCGGTCGCCGTCGGCTACCCGGTGCAGCGGAACTACCTGCGGGACCGTTTCCACGACTTCGATCCCGCGATGAACCTCGACACCGCATACCGATGGGCGAGGGGGGTGAGCGGCGCCCGCATCGGGTTGGCGGGGACGACCGCCGGATTCCTCGGCTACGGCTTCTACGGCCCTGACCTCTCCAACCGGGTTTTCTACCTTGGGAGGGATGACCCCCACGGGGGCTTCAACGCGATCCCCACCTGCCGGGCCTTCCGAGCCGCCGTCAACCGGGCCGACCTCGACTACCTCGTCACCGCCCCCTTCCTCAACTTCATCCACCCCGAGCGGCCGCTGCGCTCGCCGGAGGCCGGCTGGCTGCGTGGCGAGGCGGCGGTGATGCCGGTCAACCGTGACGGACCGGTGACAGTGTGGCGGGTGCGCGGCCGGCTCGACCCGGAGGGCTGCAGCCGTGCCGCGAACGCGCCGCTTCGCTACGTCCCCGATCAGCCCGGCTGAGCCGGGCTCGGCTCTCGCCTATCCTTGCGCCGGTGAGCGAGGAAGGATTCAAGGAGGGCGACCCGATCTGGGTGATGCAGGCCGACGGCTCGGCCCGCCCCGGAGTCTTCGTCGGCGAGGTCGAGGCCGCGTCCTGGTTCGGCGGGGTGCCCAGCGTCTACGTCGCCTATCCGGAGTCCAGCTCGGGGGAGGCCGTGGAGTTCGACCGGGTGACGCCGCGCGAGGAGGAGTGATCGCCTACCCGGTCGAGAACGCGCTGTTCCAGTGGGAGGAGGGGGCGCGCAGCCTCGAGGGGCTGCGCGGAGACCCCGGGGCGATGCGGCGCGCCGACCGGGTGATCGGCGCGGTTCGCGACGAGCTGCGGCGGCGCATCGGCCCGACCTTTCGCGCCGGCGAGCTGGCCGAGCTGTATGCCGCTGGCACCGACTGGTGCCAGGCGGTGGCCGTGGCGGCCGACCCCGAGCCCCCGCTGGATCCCCAGACCCTGGCCGACGCCGCCTTCTGGGGCTATCTGCGAGGCGCCAGCGACTACGCCGGCGGCCGGCAGCTCGCCCTCGACTGAGTCCGTCGGGCCCTAGACGATCGATTCAACCGTCTAGTCGTCCTCGCCGGCGTCCTCGGCCGCCGAAGCGCCGGCGCGGCGGATGACGATCTGCTCGGGCTCGATCCTCACGGTCACCTGCCGCTGCCCCGCCCAGTGCTCGGCGAAGGCGGGGTCTTCCCGGACGGCTGGGTCGAGCCAGAGCCCGTAGCCGTCCTCGCCCTGCTCGAAGGTCGCCTCCAGCTCGGACCTGCGGCGCCCGCGCCCGCCACGCCGGCCGCGGCGTCGCCTGCGGCGGGGCCGGCCCTCGGCCTCGCCTCCGTCGGGCTCGGGCTCTCCGCCCGTCTCCTCCTTCGCTTCGGCTTCCTCGGCTCTCCTCGGCCTCCTCGGCCTCCTCGGCGGCGCTGGCCTCGGCGATCTCGGCCTCGATCTCATCGCGCAGGTCGACCTCACCGGTGCCGTCCTCGTCGTCGGGCGAGAGCCCGTGCTGGCGGCGGAACTCGCGAAGCTCGGCGGTCCCGATCTCGAGCTGGTGGGCGATCCAGGCATCGGTGCGCCCCTGGCGCACCCAGGCGCGGATCTGGTTGAGCTGGGGCCTGAGGGATCGCTTGGCCATCGCGGCGGCGAGTCTATTCGACCGGGCGCCGCGAACCGCGGCTCAGGCCATCAGGAAGGCGAGCGCCTCGAACATCACGATCGTCACCACGGTGACGGTCAGCGCCAGGCAGAGAGCTAGGACGCCGAAGCGGACCGTGCCCTTGGTTTCGACCCGGGCGATCCGCCGCTCCCTCGAGCGATTGGCCGCGCGGCTGCGCAGCTGCTCGCGGCGACGGCGCTCGAGCGCGGTCTCCTCTTCGAACGCCAGCTCGAACTGGTTGATGCTCTGTCGCATTCTCATCGTCTCACCAGGGCGGTCGGGACGCTACCAGAGCTGCATGAGCTATTGCATATGTGAAAGTCGCAAAAAGCACACGCTCTGCGGAGGCCGCGGCGGGATCGACGCGCGCTGTCTCAGCAGGCGCCCCAGAGCCCGGCTCCGCGGCGCCCGGCGGCCCGCTCGAGCGAGCGGAAGAGCGGCGCGTGGAGGTCGTTGGGAGGGATCGTCAGGGATCGCGCCAGCCCGCGCCGGACCAGCTCGGCGTTGACGAACCGCCGCCCGAGACGGACGTAGGCGAGCAGCCGCCCGTAGACGTCGCGGCGCTCGGCGCCGAGGACCAGCCGCACCCGGCGGCCGCCGAGCAGCCGGTGGTTGAAGGCGGACGCCCTCGGCCCGAAGCACTGCACCGGCGTCCCCGGCTTGACCGTCTCGGGGGTGTCGACGCCGATGTAGCGGACCTCCTCGCGGCGGCGGCCGATCCGCACCTCGATCGTGTCGCCGTCGATCACCCGGATCACCCGCGCCCTCAGCCTCCCGGTCGGCGCCGGGCCGCTCGGCGGCTTCGGCCCCTGCGGCTCGGAGCGCAGCGCGAGCAGCGCCACGCCGACCAGCAGCAGCGTCCCGCCGAGCCTGCCTCTGCGCGCATATCGACCCACCCACCCTCAAGGCGCCAGGGCGGCGGAGCCTCCCCACTCCGGCCGAGAGGGTGGCTCGCACCGGGGCGGAGCCCCACCGAAACGCTTGGCCCTACGGGGTGCGGTGCACGTTGGAGAGCAGGGTCTCCTTGATCTGGGCGATGATCTCCAGGGCCTCGCTCCACTCGCGCTGCCAGACGTTGCGGCCGAAGATCACGCCGGTGCCGCCCGCCTCCATGATCGATCGGGTGTGCGCGAGCACCGTCTCGTCGTCCACCTTGGAGCCGCCTGAGAGCACGACCAGGGAGCGGCCGGCTGACTCCACGCAGTGCTGGATCGCCTCGTCCTGGCTGATCTCCATCTCGTTGTAGGGGGCCGGGGAGTCCTTGTCCTTCTCTCCCGGGTCGGGCATGTTCAGCTTGACCACGTCGGCGCCCATCTCCATCGCCATCCGGGCGGCGTAGTCGACCGCGTAGAAGGAGAGCTGCCCACCCTTCTGGTTGATCGCTGAGCCGCGCGGATAGGACCAGATCACCAGCGGCATCCCGTAGCGGTCGCAGTCCTCGCGCACGCCCTTGAGCTGGTGCAGGTCCTCGTCCTGGCGGGGAGAGCCGACATAGAGCGTGTAGCCGACCGCGTCGGCGCCCAGCCGCACCGCGTCCTCGACCGAGGCGTTGGTCGTCGAGAGGGCGGCGTCGGAGGGGGGGACGTCGGTCTTGCCGTTGACCTTGAGGATCAGCGGCACCCGGCCGGCATAGTCGGGGTAGTACTTCTCGGCCATCCCGATCTGGCAGGCGAGCGCCGAATAGCCCGCCTCGGCCGCGAGCCGAAACTGATAGTCGGGGTCCTTGGAGGCCGGGTTCGGGAAGAAGTCGCGGGGGCCGTGCTCGATCCCCTGGTCGATCGGCAGCAGCATCAGCGTTCCGTTGCCGGGGCCGAACTCGAACAGGAGCCGGTGCAGCCGGGCCCGCTTGCCGGGCGGCAGCACCTCCAGCAGCGACTTCTGCTTGGTCAGGCTCTTGACTTCCATCGGTCTGGTTCCTCCTCGAAGATGGGTGTGCTCGCAGTATGTCACCGGGTAGCCGGCCGTGTGGGCACCGCTAGGGACCGCTCGCCGGGATACGATCGCCGTTGCGTCCCGTCCTCCGGCGGCGCCGTCGCCGAAATGGAACACCGCTTCTCAGGCACCCCCTTCACCATCGGCATCGAGGAGGAGCTGATGCTGGTGGACGAGGCCAGCCTCGAGCTCGCGCAGGGGATCGAGCAGATCCTCGCTGACTGCGAGGACGGGGTGGGCGAGGTCAAACCGGAGCTGATGCAGGCTGTGCTGGAGATCGCCACCGACCCCTGCGCGAATCTCGGCGAGGCCGCGGGCCAGCTGCGCGACCTGCGCCACCGGGTCGGCCGCGCCGCCTCCCGCCACGGGATGGCGCTGGCGGCCTCGGGGACCCACCCGACCGGGCGCGGCGAGGAGCAGCTGATCGTCGAGCGCCCCCGCTACCTCGAGCTGGCCGAGCAGCTCGGCTGGATCGCCCGCCAGGAGCTGATCTTCGGCACCCACGTCCACGTCGGCATCGACGACCCGAACAAGGCGATCTACATCGCCGACGGGGTCCGGCGCCACATCCCGCTGATGCTCGCGGTCTCCTCGAACTCGCCGCTGTGGCGCGGCGAAGTGACCGGGATGATGTCCTCGCGCACGCCGGTCTTCCGGGCCTTTCCCCGGGTCGGGGTGCCGCCCCACTACGGGACCTGGGAGATCTTCTCCGGGCGGGTCGAGCTGATGGTGCGATCCGGAGCGATCCCCGACTACACCTACCTCTGGTGGGACGTCCGCCCGCACCCCAACCTGGGCACGGTCGAAGTCCGCGTCTACGACCAGCAGACGCGGCTCGAGGACTCGATCGCCCTGGCCGCCCTGGCGATCTGCCTCGTTCACCGCTACCACGTCAACTTCGCCGAGTCCGAGCCGCTGATCGAGGTCCCGACCGAGCTGATCGACGACAACAAGGTACGGGCCGCCCTGCACGGGATCGAGGGCACCCTGGTCGACTTCCCGCGACACCGCCAGGCTCCGGCGGCCGACCTGGCCCGCGAGATGATCGAAGAGCTCGAGCCCAACGCCGCCGCGCTGGGCTGCGAGCGCGAGCTGGCCGGCGTGCTGCGACTGATCGAGGCCGGCACCGGCGCCCGCACCCAGCTGCGCGCCCTGGAGCGCTCCGGGAGCACTGAGGGCCTGGTCCGCTTCCTCTGCGAGCAGACGATCGAGTAGGGCCGCGAAAACAGTCTCGGCTCCAGTTGCTTCTAAAATAGAAGCAACTTGCTTGTAATTTGCGCATGAAAGTTCGAAAATAGAAGCAATGGCTCGGGAAGCACCAGTCCTCGACATCCTCGACCTGCTGGGCCGGCGCTGGTCGCTGCGGTTGGTCTGGGAGCTCCGCCGCGACGCGATCGGCTTCGCGGAGCTGCGCCGCCGCACCGGGATCAGCTCCTCGGTGCTGGCCTCGCGGCTGCGCGAGCTCTCCGCCGCCGGGGTGATCGAGCCCACCGGAGGGCGCAGATACCGCCTCTCCTCGACCGGGCGCGAGCTGGCCAGGGTGCTCTACGACCTCAACCGCTGGGCTGAGTCGGCTGCGCGGGGCCGGGATGAGGTTATCCTCGAACGGTGAGCGAGACCGAGCTCAGCGTCATCTGTAAGAACTGCGGCTCCGAGGTCAGCCCCTACGTCACCGAATGCCCCTATTGCGGAGCCCGTTTGCGCAAGCGGGCTCCGAAGCTGGAGCGCCGCGGCGACGGCTTCGAGCCGAAGCCGTCCAAGCGCCGCCGGCGCCGCCGACGGCGACGCGCGGGCCTGGCCGCACTCGACGCCACCCGCCCCTACGCGACCTTCGCCGTTATCGGCGCCTCGGTCGCGATGACCCTGGTTCAGCGCGCTCTCGACAAGCCGCTGGCCGACCTCGGCGCGATCGGTGGCCCGGTTGGAAACGAGCTCTGGCGCTATCTGGCGGCGCCCTTCGCCTACCAGGACATCGGCTACCTGTTCGTGGTCGGGGTGATGATCGCGATATTCGGTCCCGGGCTGGAGCGGCGCCTCGGCAGCATCGCGGCGCTGGTGCTGATGCTCGCCTGCGGGTCGCTGGGGATGCTCGCCGCCGATGGGATCGAGTCCGCGCTCGGCGAGATCACCGTCGCCGCCGGCGGCAACGGCCTGGCGCTGGGCGCGCTGGCGGCATGGTTCGCCGTGCGCCACTCCGAGGCGCGCGATGCGATCGACGACGATTACGACGCGATCGGCGTCGCCGTCGCCGCTGCGGTCCTGCTGGCCCTGCCGATCTTCGAAGACACCGCCAACGCCTTCGCCGGCCTCGCCGGGGGCGCGGTCGGCGCGCTCGCCGGCCTCGCCGCGGCCAGCCTGCGCCCGGGCGACTGACCCCGCCGGATGGCCGAGAAGTTCACGCCGATGTCCGCGGAGCTTCACCGCTACGCGGTCGAGCACTCCCGCCAGGACGAGGTGCTGCGCTCGCTCGACGCGGAGACCGCGGCCCTCGGGGATATCGCGGTGATGCAGATGGCGCCGGAGCAGGGGGCGCTGACCACGCTCCTGGTCCGGGCGATCGGCGCCCGGCGGGCGCTGGAGATCGGAACCTTCACCGGCTACGGGTCGATCTGCATCGCGCGCGGCCTGGCCGGAGGGGGCCGCCTCCTCACCTGCGACGTCTCCGAGGAGTGGACCGCGATCGCCAGGCGCCACTTCGAGCGCGCCGGTGTCGCCGGGCAGATCGAGCTACGGATCGGCCCGGCGCTGGAGACGCTGGCCTCGCTCGACCCCTCAGAGCCCTTCGACTTCGCCTTCATCGACGCCGACAAGGTCAGCTACCCCGACTACTACGAGCAGTCCCTGCGCCTGCTGCGGCCGGGCGGGCTGGTGATGGTCGACAACGTCTTCCGGGGCGGCGAGGTGATCGACCCCGCCGCCGACGACGACGGGGTGGGCGCGATCCGCGAGCTGAACGATCGCATCGCCACCGACCCGAGGGTGGAGCCGGTGGCGATGGTCGGCATCGCCGACGGGATCACCCTCGCCCTGAAGGCCTGAGGCCCCGGATCGATCGTCTAGGGTCGCCCGATGCGGGACGGTGACTGGCTCGAGCTCAACGTGCTGGCGCTCGCCGACTGGTTCGCCGCGGTGGGTGGAAGATCGGGGAGCAGCAGGCTGATCGAGCGCGACGGGGTGGTCGCTGCGATCAGCCCCGAGGTCGCCGGTCGCTCGGTCTTCAACAGCGTCGCCTACATCGACCCGGCGGCGCTCGCCGACCACTACAAGGAGATCGCCGCGGCCTACGCGGACGCCGGCTGCGCCTGGACCGTCTGGGTGCGACCCGACGACGCGGCGACCGCGGCGATGCTCGAGCGCGCCGGCCACAGCCTCGACGCGCAGCCGCGGGCGATGGGCGCCGAGCTGGCGGGGATCGAGGAGCCCGACCTGGAGGGGATCGAGTGGAGCGCCGAGGGCTCCCCCGAGGAGCTGTTCGCAATCAACGACAGCGCCTACGGCTGGGCCGAGGGCACCTGGCGGGCCGGGCTGGCCGCCCTGCCCGACCCCTGCTTCATCTACGTCGCCCGGGTCGAGGGAGCGCCCGCCTCCACCGCGCTCACCACCGATCACCGGGGGCTCGACGGGGGCCTCGACTGCTCGGTCTGGTGCGTCGGGACCCTCGAGGCAGCTCGCGGCAAGGGCCTGGCCGGGGCGCTGATGCGCCGGGCGATGTTCGAGGCGAGCGAGCGCGGATGCAAGACGACGACGCTGCAGGCGACCAAGCTTGGGCGGCCGGTCTACGAGCGCGCCGGCTATCGCGATTTCGGCCCACTCCAGATGTGGGAGCTCCGTCCGCCCGAGCTGGCGGCGGAGGCGCAGCCGAAGCCCGCCGCGTGAGCCGGCCGCGCGCGGGTAAGGTGGCCCCCGTGGAGAGCCCGATCAGCGACGAGCGGCTCGAGGCGGCGGTCGAGCGCCTCGGCGAGAGCGAGCGTTTCGAGGAGGCCGAGCGGATCGTCGGCCGCGCCGCACCCCAGCTACAGCGCGTGCTGGCCTCGGCTCTCGACGCCGGGGGATGGTTCGCCGACTCGCACCAGGCGGCGACCCTGAAGGCCGCGACCACGCCGGATCCCGACGAGCGCCTCGCCGCGGTCAGGACCCTGCTCGCCGAGGAGACGCGGCTGGGGATGATGGTCGGCGTCGCGGTCGGCTGGGCCCTTCATTCCGAGCTCTCGAGCGAACAAACCGAAGGAGATAGCTGACGATGGAGATCAAGTACCACGGGCACAGTTGCTTCCAGCTGAGCGAGGGGGATGCCAGCCTGCTGGTCGACCCCTTCCTCTCCCCCAACAACCCGAGCGCGGTCGCCAGTGCCGAGGAGGTCGACCCGACCCACATCGCGGTCACCCACGGACACGCCGACCACATGGCCGACGCCGTCCCGGTCGCCAAGCGAACCGGCGCCCATTGCGTAGGCATCGTCGAGCTCGCCGACTGGCTCGGCTCCCAGGGGATCGAGAATGTCTCCGACCCCAACCTCGGCGGCACGGTCAGCTTCGACTGGGGGTGGATCAAGCTGGTCCCGGCCTGGCACACCAACACCCTGCCGGGGTCGGCTGAGGCGCCGTTCAGCGCCGAGCACGGGATCCCGATCGGCACCCCGGCCGGGTTCGTGATCGAGATCGGCGGCGTCACCGTCTACCACGCCGGCGACACCTGCCTGTTCAGCGACATGAAGCTGATCGCCGAGCGCAACCCGATCGATGTCGCCATGCTGCCGATCGGCGGCCATTACACGATGGATCGCCACGACGCGGTGCTCGCCGCCGAGTTCGTCGGCGCCGGCACGGTGATTCCGATGCACTACAACACCTTCCCGCCGATCGAGACCGACGCCGAGGCCTTCAAGTCCGAGGTCGAGTCGAAGACCTCCTCGAAGGTCATCGTCCTCGCTCCGGGGGAAAGCCATTCTGCCTGATCGGGCCGCGGGAAGCGTCGGCGACGCCAACGACGACGCGCGCCAGAATCGCGTCTATTGGGATCTCTCCTCCGAGGAGTACGACCGGCGGATCGGCGACTTCATCGCCGAGGGATGGGGCTGGGGAGTGTGGCGGATCCCCGAGGACGAGCTTCGGGTGTTCGGCGGCGAGATCGCCGGCGCCGACACCCTCGAGCTCGGCTGCGGCGCCGCGGAGTGGTCGCGGGCGCTGGCCCGCCGCGGGGCCCGGCCGGTGGGGCTCGACAACTCACCGGTGCGGCTGGAGCGGGCACGCGAGGAGAACGAGGCCGCGGGCATCGACTTCCCCCTGCTGAACGCCGCCGCGGAGAGCGTTCCGCTCGATGACTCCTCCTTCGACATCGTCTTCTGCGACTGGGGCGCAACCAACTTCGCCGATCCTCACCTGGTCGTCCCCGAGGTCTCGCGCCTGCTGCGCCGGGGCGGGCTGTTCGCCTTCAACGGCGCGACGCCGCTGTCGTGGATCTGCTGGAACGAGGAGACCGATGAGACCGACGAGACCCTGCGCCGCGACTACTTCGGCATGCACCGCTGGGAGACGCCGGAGGGGGCGGTCGAGTTCAATCTCCCCCACGGCGAGTGGATCCGCCTCTTCCGCTCCAACAACCTCATCGTCGAGGACCTGATCGAGGTGCGGGCGCCCGAGCAGGCCGAGTCGCCCTACCGCAGCGAGGCCGAACGGGCCTGGTCGCGGCGCTGGCCGATGGAGCAGATCTGGAAGGTCCGCAAGATCTAGCGGACGACGAAGGCGGTGCCGTGGCGTCGGCCGGCGAGGTGCAGGACGTATCGGCCCCGCCTCAGCCCTTCCGCCCGCGAGAGCCGCAGGCGAGCGTGCCCGCGCCGGGCGAACACGAAGCCGTGGGCCACGGTGTGGCGCTTGCGGGTGAGGCGCCAGCGCAGCCGGCTCGAGTGGCGGCCCACCAGCTTCACCCGGCAGATGACCCTGAACCCCGCCTGGCCCTGGTCCTTGACGACGCAGGTGACCCTGGCGTTCCTGCCCGCCGGTCCACGCGGTCCCCTCGGGCCCCGTGGCCCGCGGGGCAGTGGCCCGGCGGTCCCCGAAAGCTCGACGGGCGGATCGCTTGGAGCGTTGGTGAGCGCTGTCAGGGTCCCGGCACGCGAGCCCTCGGCCTGCGGGGCGAAGCGGACCTTTACCGAGCACGACCCCTGCGGCTCGATCGGCGCGTGGCAGGTGTCGGCGCCGGTGGTGAAGTCGTCGGGGTTGGCGCCGCTGAAGGCGAATCCGGAGATGACCAGCGGCGCCGAGCCGTTGTTGGTCAGGGTCACGGTCTGCGGCGCGCTCAGCGTCCCCCGCGGCACCGGTGTGGGGGAGCCGTAGCTGAGCGAGGCGAGATCGGGATCGGCCGTCGGGGCGTTGAGGAGCAAGGAGACGCCGTCGGCACCCGAGGCGCTCGACACGGTCGCCATGTCGGGTGCTCCATCGCGGTTCAGGTTCCCGATGGCGACCGTATTCGGTCTGGAGCTGACCTCGAAGTCGAGCGCCGCCTCGAATGATCCGTCGCCCGCGCCGCGCAGCACGGAGACGCCCCCGGAACCCTGGTTGGCCGTGGCCAGGTCCCGAACGTTGTCGCCGTCGAGGTCGCCGACGGCGACCGAGCGGGGTTCATCGCCGACTCCGAAGCTGTCAGCGGCAGCGAACGAGCCGGCCCCTTCGCCGAGCAGAACAGAAACCTGGTCCGAGCCGGAGTCGGCGCTGATCAGGTCGCGCCTGCCGTCGTTGTTGAGGTCTGCGATCGCGATCGAGACCGGGTCTTCACCGACGTCGAAGCCCGTCGGGGCGGCGAAGGTCCCGTCCCCGTTGCCGAGCAGGACCGAGATCTGACTCGACCCGGCACTCGCGACGGCCAGGTCGGGGTAGCCGTCGTCACTCAGGTCGGCGATCTTCACCGCGCGCGGGCCGAGGCCCGCCGAAAAGCTCTTCGCCGGGCCGAATCGCCCTGTTCCGTCTCCCAAGAGAACCTTGACCCCGCCGCCGGTCCCCGTGACAGCCAGATCGGCGATGCCGTCGTGATCGAGGTCGCCGGCCGCGACCGAGGACTGTCCCCCTCCCGCGTCGAACCTCTGCCTCAGCCCCAGCGAGCCGTCGCCATTGCCGAGCAGGACGAGAACCTCGTCCGATCCGTCGATCGCGGCCGCCACGTCGGCGTCTCCGTCGCGGTTGAAGTCGCCGACGGCGATCGAGTCCGGAACCCCTGCGGCCATGAATGGGGTCACCGGGCTGAACGAGCCATCACCGTGACCGAGGAGGACGGTGACGCAGCAGCTGAAGCTTCCGGTGACCACGTCGCTGCGGCCGTCGTTGTTGAAATCTGCCACCCCCGCCGCTTGTCCGCCGCCAGCTGTGAAGGTCGCGGGCGCGAAGGTGAGCTCCGCCGAGGCGGCGGTGGGGAAAAGCGCCAGGCCGAGGATCCCGAGCAGGAGATTGAGGCAGAGTCGCAGGCCGCGTCCTGCGCCTCCGAGCCGTCCGCCTCCCGTTGCCGTCACGGACCCCTTGATGGGATCTGCCTCCTCATGCGGTGGTCAACCGATCAACGACCTGCGCCGCCGCTGCTTTTGCCAGGGTGGACTCAGAGCGTTGCGCTCAAAGGCGCGGCTGTCAAATCCCGCAACTCAGCTGCCGGGATCGGCGACCGGGTTCCCGCCATCGGCGGCGGGAGGCGTGACCGGGGTGGTGACCTCCGGCGGATCGGGTGTGCCGATCACGACCACGGCCGTCTCGCCGGTTCCCGTTCCGGTCGTGGTCGTCGTGGTGGTCACCGCGGTGCCTGTGGAGCTGCTTGCGCCGGCGTCGGAGTCACCGCTTCCCGCTTCCTCGGCCGGGGCGACGGCTGGGGCCACCGGGGTCGTCGACCCGGCCGCCGCCGGGGCCGCGGGAGGCTCGGTGGGGGCAGGCGCCGGCTCGGCGGCCGAGGCCGGGGTGGAAGGTTCCTGTGTCACCGGCGCCGGAGCGGCAGGCTCCTGCGCGACCGGGGTGGTGACCGGCTGCTGGCGGTGGGCGACGTCGACCGGGGGCCTCTGGGCCACCTTGGCCGGCGCCAGCGAGGTCCTCGGCCCCGGGTCGGGCGCTGCGACTTGGTCGCGGACCTCGACCGCTCCGGCGGTGATCACGGCGGCGGTGACGACTCCCGCGACCGCCTTGGCGCCAAGCGCGCTTCCGACGGCGCTGATCCCGCCCGCTGCTCCGCCCGCGGCCGCCCCGCCGGCGCCGAATGCGCCGGCCGAACCGGCGGCGCCGATGCCCGAGCCGGCGCTGGCGGCGCCGCCGCCCGCGGCGCTGCCTCCGCCGAAGCCGAGCTTGGAGGCGATGAAGCCCTTCAGGGCGACGAGCGGCCCGATCGGGACGAGCGCCGCGAGCGCCTTCGCGTCGCTGCGCACCTGAGAGCGGAAGTCGGCGCACTCGTCGCATTCGCGCACGTGGCGGCGAACCGGCCCGGAGACCTTGCGCAGGCCCTCGGCGGCTTCCGCCAGCTCCAGCCGCACCTCGCCGCAGGTCAGCTGGCGTGCCTGGCTGCCCTCCGCCAGGGAGATCCGCGCCCGCACCAGCAGCGACTTGACCGAAGGGACAGTCGTCTCCATCGTTTGGGCGATGTCCTCATAGGACATCGCGTCCATCTCGCGCAGCAGGAGGGCCGAGCGCTGGGTCTCGGGAAGCTTGTTGACGTCCTTGATGAGCTGGCGGAACTCCTCGCGATTGTGGGCCCGCTCGTGGGTCGAGGCAGCCTCGACCTCGGGAAGGCTGTCCATGGTGTCGGTGGCGTCCGGGGTCGGCTTGCGAAGGTGGTTGAGGCAGCGGTTGCGGGCGATCCGGTAGAGCCACGGGCGGAGGTTGATCTCGCGCTCGTCGGCGAGCAACGCCTTGTAGGCGTTGACGAAGACCTCCTGCAGCACGTCCTCGGCGTCCTCGGTCGAGCCGAGCATCTGCCGGCAGAAGCCGAGCAGCCGCGCCTGGTAGCGATCGACGATCGTCTCGAACGCCCCCGGGTTGCCGGAGCGCACCAGCGAGACCAGGCCGTCGTCGCCCTGCAGCTTCAACAGGGGGGAGCGGCGGACGAGGAATCCGCGCCGACTGGCTGTTGTTAGGGCCGATGCCTCCAAGCAGTGTCCCAAGAACGCGTGACTGGACCGCGCTACTGATCCACTCAACACCGTAGCAGCGGATTTGTTGCGCGCCTGGCTGAACGTACGATCGGTGAGCCTCCTCGTTTCCCTGCTCTGGAGCCGTTTCGAGGAGCCGCGGGGGCCGGAGACGCGTCGTTCGGGGAGCCCGTCAGCCGGTCATCTAGCATCGCCCTGCCCGGGTGACGGAATCTGGTCAGACGTGGCGGCCTTAAAAGCCGCTGTCCCCTCGGGGGACGTGCGGGTTCGAGTCCCGCCCCGGGCATTGGTGTTCGTTCGGCCAGGGCCGGTTGCCGCGGCTCTTCTAGGCCCTTCCCTCCGGGGTCCTGTGCGGTCGGTCACATAGCCGCGCGTTGCCATGAACATCGGTCCGGCCGGCGCCGTACCCAGGGCCAATCGCAACCCGAAGGAGGGAGGTGCTCCAGATGAATTCCCGCGGAGGAGCTCTGAAGTTCGAGTGACGCCGACCCCGGTCCAGGCCGGGAAGGGGAACGTCGAGCTGGTGCTCGCCTTCCATCGGGCCTACAACCGAGGCGACCTCGATGCGGCCTTCGCCTGCTTCCACGAGGAGATCGAGGTCCGCGGCTACAACGGGTTCGTCTCGCGAGGGCGGGAGGCGGGCGTCCGCTCGGCTCTGGCGTGGCTCGAGCAGTGGGCGTCCTTCACCTCCGAGCCGCGGGAGGTGACCGAGCTCGACGGCGAGCGGGTGCTGGTCATCTGCCACAACTTCGGCACCGGCAAGCGGAGCGGCGTGGAGATCGACATGTGCGCCGGGGAGATCTGGGGGTTCAGGGAGGGTCAAGTCTCCTCGGTCACCGTCTATCGCGACTGCGAGGAAGCTCTCGAAGCCACCGGGCTGCCGGAGTAGCCCGCCGCGCTCTCTACCCTTCGCCGGGTGAGCGAGGCAAGCGGCGCCGCGCGAAGGAGCCACAGCGGCTGGGTCAAGGCGCTGGTCATCACGGCCTCGGTGCTGACCGTGGTCGCGATCTTCTCCGCCTGGGTCCAGCGCCAGGCGCTCGACACCGGCGAGTGGGTCAACACCTCCAACAAGCTGCTTGACAAGAGCGAGATCCGCGACGCGCTCGCCAACTACGCGGTCGATCAGCTCTATGCCAACGTCGATGTCGCCAAGGAACTGAAGGGGATCCTGCCGACCGACATCAAGGGGATCGCCGGCCCGGCAGCCAGCGGGCTGCGCGGCGTCGCGGTCCAGGGAGCAGGGGAGGTGATCGGCACCACGAGGTTCCAGGACGCCTGGGAGCAGGCGAACACCCTCGCCCACCGCGCCCTGATCAAGGTGGTCGAGGACAAGGGCCGGTTCGTCGGCACCGGGGAGGGCAACGTCACCCTGCGGCTGCGCCCGCTGATCCTCCAGGTGGCCGACGAGGTCGGCCTCGGCAGCGACGTCGCCTCGAAGATCCCGGCCGACGTCGGCAACATCAAGGTCCTCTCCTCGAACGAGCTGGGCCTCGCGCAGACGATCGTCAAGCTCGTCAACGGCATCGCCCTGGCAACGACGATCCTCGTCCTCGTCCTGTTCGGGTTGGCGATCTACCTCTCGGCCGGCTACCGCTGGATCACCGTGCTCAGCGTCGGGGTTGGGCTGATCCTCGCCGGGACGCTGGTGCTGATCCTGCGCGAGGTCGCCGGCAACGTCGTCGTC
The DNA here is from genome assembly GCA_963725315.1 of uncultured Actinomycetes bacterium. Lineage (GTDB taxonomy): Bacteria > Actinomycetota > Thermoleophilia > Solirubrobacterales > 70-9 > JBBRHQ01. Next base: position 359,523 of record CAVRYA010000009.1, read on the forward strand.
GACCAGCTGGCCGCGCCCGACGTGCAGCCGGCGGCCGAGCAGGCCTGGGGCGTCTCGACCTCGCTGCTGAAGTCGATCTCCTGGAGCACCATCTATTACGGGGCCTTCTTCATGATCGCCGCCTGGCTCGCCTCGCCGGCTCGCAGCGCCTTCGCCGTGCGCCGCTTCATCGCGCCGGTGCTGAAGGAATATCCGGCGGCGGTCGGGGGCGTTCTCGGCCTGATCGCCCTGATCTGGGTCGCCTCGGGGGCCGACAGCGGCCGCCAGCTCCTGCTGCGCCTCGGCCTGGTGGCGATGGCGGCGGCCGGGGTCGTCGCCCTGCGCCGGCGGGCGATCGAGGAGACCCCCGACGCGACGCTCGGGAACCTGCCCGAGCGCGTCCGGGAGGGCGCCTCCTCGCTGTGGAGCAAGCGCGACCGGCTGATCCCGGCGAACCCGAAGCCGGCCGGACCGCCCCCCGAGGCCGAGGATCGAAAGCTGGAGCGCCTCGAGCGACTCGCCGACCTCCACGAGCGCGGCGTGCTCACCGACGAGGAGATGACCGCGGAGAAGACCGCGATCCTCGGGGAGCGCGACTAGCCCGGCTCGGCAGCCACGCTTCCCCCGGCAAGCGATATCGTCGCTGACGGTGGCGAGCGTCGAGGAGAAGGCAAGCAGCGCCGATCAGGGTGTGAGCGAGCCCGTCCACGGCGGGCGGCTGGTCGCGAAGACGCTCCGCTCCCGCGGGGTCGAGCACCTCTTCACCCTCTCCGGAGGCCACCTGTTCTCGATCTTCGACGGCTGTCGCGAGGAGGGCATCGGCCTGATCGACGTCCGCCACGAGCAGTCGGCGACCTTCGCCGCCGAGGGCTACGCGAAGGCCACCCGCGAGGTCGGGGTCGCGGCGCTGACCGCCGGCCCCGGGGTGACCAACGGGATCAGCGCCATGGCCGGCGCCGAGGCGAACGGCTCACCGATCTGCGTGCTGGGAGGGCGGGCGCCGGAGATGCGCTGGGGCTCGGGGTCGCTGCAGGAGATCGACCACCTGCCGCTGGTCTCGCCGCTGGTCAAGTCGGCCGAGACGGTCCGCGAGACGGCCCGGATCCCGGAACGGACCGCGGCGGCGCTCGACCTGGCGCTGGCGCCGCCGACCGGCCCCACCTTCGTCGATTACCCCCTCGACATCGTCTTCTCCCCGGCCGAGTGCGAGATCCCCGCGCGCCTCGAGGCCGAGGCGGCGCAGCCGGCCCCGGGGGTGGAGGAGGCGGCGGCGCTGCTGGCCGGCGCCGAGCGGCCGGTGATCATGGCCGGCACCGGGCTCTACTGGGCCCACGGGGAGGGTCAGATGCGGGCGCTCGCCGAGTCGCTCGGGATTCCCGTCTTCCTCAACGGGCTCGGCCGGGGCTGCCTTGCCGCGGATCACGAGCTCGCCTTCAGCCGCGCCCGCGGCGCCGGGCTGAAGGGCGCCGACGTCGCCCTGGTGATCGGGGTGCCGATCGACTTCCGCCTTGGGTTCGGCGAGAGCTTCGGCGAGGAGACCAAGCTGCTTCGCCTCGACCCCGCCCCCAACGCGCTGACCGCCAATCGCGCCCCCGACGTCGACCTGGTCGGCGACATCGCAGCCAGCCTCGCGGCGATGCGAGAGGCGGCGAGCGGCGGGGGCGATCGCACGGCGGCCTGGGTGGCGGAGCTGCGGGGAGTCGAGGAGGAGAAGCGGGCGGCCGAGCAGGAGGAGCTGAACGACGGACGCTCGCCGCTTCACCCGGTCCGCGTGTACCACGAGCTCGGGCAGGTCCTCGACCGCGACGCGATCGTGGTCGGCGACGGCGGCGACTTCGTCTCGTACGCCGGCCGCTACATCGAGACCTACCAGCCGGGCTGCTGGATGGACCCCGGCCCCTTCGGCTGCCTCGGCGCCGGCCCCGGCCAGGCGATCGGCGCCAAGGTCGCCCACCCCGAGCGGCAGGTCTGCCTGCTGCTCGGCGACGGCGCCTTCGGCTTCGCCGGGATCGAGTTCGACACCATGGCCCGCCACGGCCTCGGGGTGGTTGGGGTGATGGGCAACAACGGCATCTGGGCGCTCGAGCACCACCCGATGAAGTTCCTCTACGGCTACTCGGTGGCGGCCAAGCTGCGCCCCGAGACGCCGTATGAGCAGATGGTCGAGGCGCTCGGCTGCGACGGCGTCCTGGTCCGCGAGCCCTCCGAGCTGCGGCCGGCCCTGGAGAAGGCTTTCGCCTCGGGGCGGCCCACCCTGGTCAACGTGCTGACCGACCCCGAGGTCGTCTACCCGCGCAAGTCGAATCTGGCCTAGCAAGGCCGGGAGAAGGAGGTCAGATGTCGTCATCGGATGCCGAGCTGAAGCAGCGCCACCGATCGATGTGGGCGTCGGGCGACTACCCGGCGATGGTCGAGACCTTCCTGCTCCCCCTGGGGCCGCACCTCGTCGAGGTCTGTGGGATCGGGCCGGGGATGAAGGTCCTGGACGTCGCCGCCGGCACCGGCAACGCCTCGATACCGGCGGCGAAGGCGGGCGCGACGGTCACCGCGAGCGACCTCACCCCCGAGCTGTTCGAGGCCGGCCGCCGCCGGGCTGAGGCTGAAGGGGTGAGCCTGGAGTGGACCGAGGCCGACGCCGAGAACCTGCCCTTCGAGGACGAGTCCTTCGACGTCGTCATGTCCTCGATCGGCGCGATGTTTGCCCCCCACCACCAGGAGGTCGCCGACGAGCTGATTCGCGTCTGCCGGCCGGGCGGCACGATCGGCCTGCTGAGCTGGACCCCCGAGGGGATGATCGGTGAGCTGTTCCGCACCATGGGCCCGTTCGCCCCGGCGCCTCCTCCAGGCGCCCAGCCGCCGCCGCTCTGGGGCAGCGAGGAGCACCTGCGAGGACTGTTCGGCGACAGCGTCGAATTCCACACTCTCGAGCGGGCGATGCTGGAGATCACCGCCTTCGAGCGCCCTGGCGAGTACGGCGAGCACTTCAAGGCCTACTACGGGCCGACCATCGCCGCACGCGCCAACGCCGCGCGCGAAGGCCGCGAGGAGGAGTTCGATCGGGCGCTCGACGAGTTCTGCGAGAAGTGGAACAGCGGCAGCGCCGAGCAGGCACGGTTCGAGAAGGAGTACCTGCTCGCCGCCGGCACCCGCGCCTGAGGTCGAAGAGCTAGAAGCTCACGGTGGCGACCACGGAGCGGTGGTCAGAGGGCCAGGGCCTGACGACGATCGCCGCCTCCGGTCGCTTCTCGCCGACGATCGCCGCACCATGGACCTCGAGATCGTCGGCCCGGGCGAAGATGAAGTCGATCCTGTCGTGGTGGTCCCAGCTCACCGTCGGCTTGCTGGTCGGTGTCCAGGTGAAGGCCGGTTTGGCGACCGGGTCGGGGTTGGCCGCACGGTAGGCGTCGACGAAGCCGGAGGCCTCGATCGCGCGGGTGGTCGGCCAGCGAACCGCGATCGGCTGGTTGCCGGCCCGCACGGCGGCCTTGGTCCAGTCTCGCCAGGAGGGCTCGTTGAAGTCTCCGAATACGAAGGCCGCGTCAGCGTCGTCCGCAGCCCGCAGGTCGCGGCGGAAGAGCCGGATCGCCGGGCCTCGGGTCCTTCTCGCGAAGCGGATCGCCTCGGCCTCCGTGTCGATGAAGGGCGCACCGCCGTAGGGGATGTCGAGAAGCTGATAGGGCTGATAGGGCGAGTCGTCGAGATGGAGGTTGAAGGCGTAGACGCTGTGCCCGTCCACGTCGAGCTCGACGCCGAGGTCATGCGGGGTCGGTCCGACGATCGGGTAGCGGCTGAGGACGGCGTTGGCCCAGAGCGCCGGGTTTCGCCCCGTCTGGTCGTAGTAGTGGAAGCCCAGCCGGCGGGCGAGCTTGCGGGCGACGCTGTGGCCGAGCGGGGGACAGTGCTTCGCCGTGCACTTCGGCCCCTCGACCTTCGTCTCCTGGATCCCGACCACGTCTGCGCCCGCGGCCTTGATCGCGGCGACCGTCTCGTCCACCGGTTTCGACTCGTTGGCGCCGGCGCCCCAGACGTTGAAGCTCATCACCCGCAGGGTGGTCGGCTCCGATGAGCCGCAGCCGGCCAGAAGCGCGATCGCCACGACCGCCGCGAGCACTCCGGACGACGCTGCTTGAAGCCTCCCCATTGCCTCCGACCCTATCGGGATATCACCGCATCCGGAATCTGCTTCAAGACCGACACCGCGGCCAGCACATCGGCTCGGAGAAGATGCACGTGATCGCCTGGCTCGGGCCGCATCAGCTACAAGCCGAAGAAGGTCTAGTGCCCCCGGGCGGCGCGGTTGACCAGCTCGCGGAAGCGGTCGCGCTGGCGCTTGCTGAGGTTCGACGGGACCCCCTTGGAGCCCTTCATCAGGCCCCAGAGCTCGTCGCGCTCCTTCGCGGTGAGGTTCTGCTCCAGGCGGGCGCGGCCCTGGTTGAAGAGCCAGAGCGCGGTGATCCAGACCCGCTTCCAGGGGATCCGCCTTATCGCTGTCAATGCCGAGGGCACGGGCGGATTATCGCCGACGTGCGGAGGCGGGAGCGCTCAGGCGCCGGCGGCCTCGAGCGCCGCCCCGTGGAGGATGTCGTGCTCGGAGACCGTGATCTGCTCCAGGCCGAAGGCCCGCATCACCTCGATCAGGATGACCACGCCGGCGACGATCGTCGGCGCCCGGTCGGAGTGAAGGCCGGGGATCGCCTCCCGCTCGGACAGCGGCACGGTGGACAGCCGAGCGAGCATCCGCTGCACCTCCGGCAGGGAGAGCTCGTGGCCGTGCACCCGCTCGGGGTCGTAGGGGTCGAGTGCCATGTCGATTGCGGCCAGCGAGGTCGGGGTGCCGGCGACGCCGAACCCGCTGTTGGCGTGCGCCTCGGGCCGCTTCGCTATCGCGGCGTCGAGGACCGACTCGATCTCCCCGGCGAGCGAGTCCAGCTCGACCGCAGACGGGGGGTCCGAGGAGATCCGCCGCTCGCTCTGGCGCACCACGCCCACCTGAAGGGAGGTCGAGAAGGAGATCTCGGCGCCGGTGCCGACGACCAGCTCGGTCGAGCCGCCGCCGATGTCGACGACGAGGGTGGCCTCGGCCGGAGGGCGGCCCGCCGTCGCGCCGCGGTAGGTGAGCCGGGCCTCCGTGTCGCCGTCGAGCACCTCGGCCCCCAGGGCGAAGCGCTCGCGCAGCTCGGCCACGAAGGCGTCGCCGTTGGAGGCGTCGCGGACGGCGCTGGTCGCGATCGTGCGCACCACCTCGGCCCCCAGCTCCTCCTGGACGGCGACGTAGGAGGCGACCGTCTCGCAGACCCGCTCCACTCCGTCGGACGAGAGTTGCCCCGACACGTCGACGCCGCGGCCCAGCCGGGTCACCGTGGTCCGGCGCTCGACCTCCTCGACGGATGCCTCGCGTACGTCGGCGACCAGCAGACGGGTCGAGTTCGTCCCGACGTCGATCACCGCCACGCGCTTGGCGCCCCCAGCCATGAGGCGGGGGACTCTAGAGAGTGCGTGCCGCCTCCGCCCGGGCGAGCACCAGCTCCGCGCGCTTGCGGCTGGCCTCGTCGATCATCTCGCCGTTCAGCATCACGGCGCCGCTGGAGGGCGAGTCGCGAAGGGCCTCGGCGATCGCCCGCGCCTGCTCGACCTCATCGGCGCTCGGCGAGAAGGCCTCGTTCAGCGGCTCGATCTGGTCGGGGTGGAGGGCCCACTTGCCGTCGAAGCCGAGCTCCCGCGCCCGCTGCGCCGAGGCGCGCAGGCCGTCGAGGTCGGCGATCTGCAGGAAGGGCCCGTCGATTGCCTGAATACCGGCGGCGCGGGCGGCGACGAGGATGGCGCCGCGGACGAAGTCCCAGCGGCTGCCCTCCGCGGGCGAGGGGAAGCCGAGCGAGACGCTCATGTCGGCGGGGCCGAGGATCAGCGTCTCGAGGCGCCCGCCCGCGGCCGAGATCTCGTCGACCCGCTGCAGGCCCCGCGCCGACTCGATCAGGGCCTGGATCGTGGCGCTCCCGCCCAGCAGCTCCTCCGCGGTGGCGAGGTCCGCGGCGTCCTCGACTTTGGGGACGATCACCGACGCGAGCCGGGAGGCCGTGGCGATCGCCCGCAGGTCGTCCTCGTGCCAGGGCGTCGCGGTGCCGTTGACCCTGACGCTGATCGAGGGCGAGCGCCAGCCATCCTCGGCGAGGGCCGCCGCCACCGCGTCGCGCGCCTCGGGCTTCAGATCGGGAGGGACCGAGTCCTCGAGGTCGAGGATGATCTCGTCGGCCCGCAGCCCGCGCGCCTTCTCCAGCTTGCGGGCGGGTCGCGCCGGGACGGAGAGGCATGAGCGGCGGGCCTTCACTTGCCCGAGCATATGGGCTGATCTAGGCTCCGCGGTTCAGCCGAGCGGGAGGAGTGGGCGTGGCGCAGCGGACAGCGGTCGAGGTCGGTGGGCCCTTCTTCGAGGACCTCGAGCGCGGCCAGGTCTTCGATGCGCCGGCGATGACCCTGGACAGCGGCCACGCGGCGATCCACCTGGCGATCGCCGGGGATCGCCTGGCGCTGCCGCTCGACGCGGCGCTCTGCCGCGAGGTGACCGGGTCCGATTCGCCGCTGATCCACCCCAACCTGGTCTGCGACGTCGCGATCGGGCAGTCGACCGTGCCCACCCAGAGGGTGCTCGGCAACCTCTTCTACCGCGGGCTCGTCCTGCTGCGGCCGGTGTTCGCCGGCGACACCCTCCATACCCGCACCGAGGTGGTCGCGTTGAAGCAGAACCGGCCGCGCTCCGACGGCTCGGGTTCGGGGCTGGCGGCGCTGCGGATCCGCACCGAGAACCAGCGCGGCGAGCCGGTGCTCGACTTCTTCCGCTGCCCGATGCTGCCGCTGCGCGACGGCGCGGTCGCGACCGGGCACGAGGACAGCTTCGACGCGATCTCCAGCGAGCTGGACCCCGAACGGGTGCGCGCCGCGGTGCCGGAGTGGCGCTACGAGGCGCTGCGGGAGCGGGTCCCGCCCGAGTCCGCGGATCCCGACCCGGGCACGGTGTTCGCGGTCGAGGGCCGCGACACCGTCACCTCGGCGCCGGAGCTGGCCCGGATGACGCTCAACCTGGCGATGACCCATCGCGACCCCGGGGCCGGCGCCCACGGGCGGCGGCTGGTCTACGGGGGGCTGACGATCTCGGTCGCCGCCGCCGCGGCGGCGACCGCCCTGCCGGGCCTGGCGACGATCGTCGCCTGGCGAAGCTGCGAGCATTCGGCGCCGGTCTTCGAGGGGGACGTGCTGAGTGTCGAGGTGGAGCTGGTCGAGCGCCGCCCACTGGAGGGGCTGAGCGCCACGCTCGCAGATCTGCGCGCCGTAGTCCACGCCGACCGGGGGTCCGGAGAAGCAGTCGAGCAGGTGCTCGACTGGTGCTTCCTCGGGGTCCACGTCTGAGGGGGAATCGCGATGGGTGATCAGGACGCTGCCACGATTCAGACCGCCGGCGAGGACGGCAGCGCTCCGGCGCGGGGCATCCTCGACGGCCTGCGGGTGCTCGAGGGCTCTGCCTACGTCGCCGCGCCGCTGGGCGGGATGACCCTGGCCCAGCTGGGCGCGGACGTGATCCGCTTCGACCCGATCGGCGGCGGGCTCGACCGCCACCGCTGGCCGGTCACCGACGACGGCACGAGCATGTTCTGGGCGGGGCTGAACAAGGGCAAGCGCTCGATCCAGGTGGACCTGGGCTCGCCGGAGGGCCGCGAGCTGGTCGCTGCGATGGTCGCCCAGCCGGGTGAGGAGGCGGGGATGCTCCTGACCAACTTCCCGGCCCGCGGCTGGCTCGCCTACGAGAAGCTCTGCGAGCACCGCGAGGACCTGATCATGGTCTCGATCGACGGCAACTACGACGGGACCTCGGCGGTCGATTACACGGTCAACCCGGCGACCGGGTTCCCCTGGGCGACCGGCCCGCGCAACCTCTCGGTGCCGTTCAACCACCTGCTGCCGGCCTGGGACGCGATCACCGGCAACCTGGCCGTGGCCGGGCTGCTGGCGGCCGAGCGCCACCGCCGGCTGAGCGGCGAGGGGCAGCTGGTCAAGGTGGCGCTCTCCGACGTCGCCTTCGCGATGGTCGGCAACCTCGGCAAGATCGCCGAGGCCCAGGTCTGCCGCCGCGAGCGCCAGAAGGAGGGCAACTACCTATACGGCGCCTTCGGCCGCGACTTCCTCACCAAGGACGAGCACCGGATCATGATCGTCGCCCTGACCTCGCGCCAGTGGAAGGCCCTGGTCGAGGCGACCGGGCTGGAGGCGGAGTTCGTCCTTGCCGAGCGGGCGATGGGGGTGGACCTGAGCAAGGAGGGCGACCGCTTCGCCGCCCGCGAGGTGCTTGGCGCGATCCTCAAGCCCTGGACGATCGCCCGCACCCTGGCCGAGATCCGCGAGTGCTTCGACGAGAGCGGCGTCTGCTGGGGGCCGTATCAGACCTTCATGGAGCTGGTCGACCACGATCCCCGCTGCTCGACCGAGAACCCGATGTTCGACGAGGTCGAGCAGCCCGGCATCGGCACCTACCTGATGGCAGGATCGCCGCTTCACTACAGCATCTCGGGCCGCCTTCCCCCGACCCGCGCTCCCGAGCTGGGCGAGCACACCGACGAGGTGCTGGCCGGCGTCCTCGACCTCACCGACGCCGAGATCGGCAGGCTGCGCGAGCGCGGCGTGGTGGCCTGAGCCGCCGGCCCCCCGGAATCTGACTAAGCGGCCTAGCGATGCCTGCGCGAGCGCGTCGCCGCGACCCAGCAGGGGATGTTGGCTGGCACGAGGCTCTGGTTGACCCCGGTGCCGTTGAGGTTGGCGCGGCCGATCGTCCCGCTGAGCGAGTTCGCCCAGTAGATCCGGCGACCGTCCACCGCCACGCCGCAGGGATTGCTCGCCCCCGTGATGAAGCTCTCCTTCACGCTCGAAGGCTTGCCGTCGATGTTGGCCCGGCCGATGCTGTCGGAGGCCCGGTCGGCCCAATAGATGTGGGCGCGGTTCACCGCCACGCCACAGATGTCGTTGCCGCCGCGTATGAATCCCTGCCTCACCCTTCTCCGTTTGCCGTTGAGGTTGGCCCGGCCGATCGTCCCGGCATCGCGGTTCGCCCAGTACAGGTGCGAGCGATCCACCGCCACCCCGCACGCGTACCCATCGGTGGAGACGAACCTCCGCTGGACGCCGGACCCGTTGAGCTTGGCGCGGCCGATCCCGCCGGCCGGGGCCGTGTTGGACCAGTAGATGTGGCCGCCGCCGACGGCCAGCCCGCAGGGATTGCTGGCGCCGGTGATGAATTTCGGCTGGCGGTGGCTGCCGTCGAGCCTTGCGCGGCCGATCGTTCCCGCTCCGGGCACGCCGTTCGCGTGGCCGGTCCAGTAGATGTGGGTCCGGTCCAAGGCAATTCCGCAGGCCTGGCCGCTGGCGAGGAAGCTCTGGTTGACGCCGGTCCCGTTCGGGCGGGCCCGACCGATCGTGTTCCCGGTGTTGGCCCAGTAGATGAAGGCCTGGGCGCCCGAAGCCACGCAGAGCGCGCCGAACAGCAAAAAGCCGCTGAGAACCCCCACCCGGCGAATGACCCTGCCTCCAGTCCCCATGGGCCGAGTCTAGTCGCAGAGTGCGAAGGTCGCTCGCCTGAGGGCCGGCCGGCGTCAGGGACATCGCCTCGCGCCGGCGCCGGCCCACCCTTCGTTGGACGGATCTGGTGGCCATGGCAACCAAATCCGTTCAACCAACGCCCCGCAATCCGTTGCTACCCTTTGGGCCACACCGCGGGGTGGAGCAGTCAGGTAGCTCGTCGGGCTCATAACCCGAAGGTCGCGGGTTCGAATCCCGCCCCCGCTATGTCTCTCACGACCACCACTGAGCCCTCCTTGTGGAGGGCTTTCGTGTTATCGAAAGCATCTGCGACAGCCTCCGAGACGGTTGCGGAGAGTTCAATGCGCCCGCCGACCTTGTCGTAGGAGATCTGCAACTCGAAAGCCTCGAAGACCTGGCGCTGGATCTCGGCCGGTGCCTTGCCCAGCGCCTTGCTCAGGTCGGGCAGCTTCTCCAGCTGCTTGGCCAGCTCCTCGTCCTCGGCCTCCTCGCGCTCGGCCCCGACCTCGGCCAACGTCTCCTCGATGGCTTCCTTGTCGCTGCGAAGCTCGGCAATCCGCTCTGAGACGAGCTCCGGCTCGATCCCCTTCTCCAGTGCCTGCACCTGTGCCTTGATCCTGCGCTCGATCTCGGCGATTCGCTGGCGAAGCTTGGTGCCGGCGAGCTTGCCGTTCGGCGCTGGCTGCGGGCCTCGGCGCGCAGCTGCTTCTCGAGGCGCTCAAGGCGCAGCGGCCCGAAGATGCGCTGCTCGAAGAAGCGAAGGACCAGCCGCAGCAGCCGGTCCTCGCGGGCGGAGATGAACTTCTGATCGCCATGGGCCTCCAGGGCTGCGGTATCGCCGTAGCTGGCGGCGTACTCGCAGACGTAGTAGGTGTGACCCTTGCGCCGCTTGCCCGCCATCGCCAGCGGTCCGTGCCCGCAGCAGCAGCGAACCATCCCTGAGAGGACGTAGCCGTTCTTGGAATGGGCGCTTCCGTTCCCGCGCCCCTTCGTCGAGAAGCGCCTCTGGGCTGCCTCGAAGGTCTCGTCGGTGACGAGCGGCAGGTGGGCCTCCTCGGCGATCACCCACTCCTCCTTGGCGCCTGCGGCGGGCTCCGCCGCCGGCGTGCTTGGCCTCGGTGAAGTCGAGGCGGTTCCAGACGGTGCGGCCGGTGTAGACGGGGTTCTGCAGCATCGCCCGGATCGTGCTGGCGGCCCAGTGCCCGCGCAGGTTGCGCGAGGGGTCCACGTGGCGGGGAGAGGGCGGACCACCAGGTTGGTTGAGGTGGTTGGCGATTGCCTTCGGCGAGTGCTTGCCGTCGACGAAAAGATCGAAGATCTCGGCGACGACCTTCGCCTCCTCGGGCTCGGGCTCGAGCGTCACGCGCCGCTTCTCGCGGTCGCCCTTGTGGTCCTCCGGAAGCTCCTGCTCGCGGCGGCGGTAGCCGTAGGGGGGACGGCCGCCCGCCCGGTAGCCCTGCTCCGAGGCCTCGCGCATCCCACGCTTGGTCTCGCGGGAGAGCTTGTTGCGCTCGAACTCGTCCCAGATCTGCTGCATCCCGATGAAGACCTTGCCCTCGGGGGTGTCGGGGTCCCCGGCGCCCATCGCGTAGTGGATCGTCACCCCGACCTTGTCGAGCTCGCGCTCGAACAGCGCGGCGTAGAGGCGGTCGCGGGCGAGCCTCGAGGTCGAGTAGATCACGACCGCGTCGAAGCGCCGGCCCCCGAGGTCGCGGGCCTCCTGGGTCAGCGCCGACCAGCCCGGGCGCTCCTGTTTGGCGCCCGACTCCTGGTCGGTGAACTCGCAGGTCACCTCGCCGCCCAGCTCGGCGACCTTGTGCTCGCAGGCTTTGCGCTGGGAGGGGAAGGAGAGCGAGGGGTCCTGCTTGTCAGTGGTCGAGAGGCGGCCGTAGAAGGAGAAGCGCTTGCTCACCAGATCACCGCCACAGCTTGCGCGGGCGTGGCGTTGACGACCCGCTCCGCCGCGATCGTGTGCGGCAGCGAGCCGATCTCGACCAGGTGGCGGGCAAGCGCCTCCCGGGTGACCTCCTCGTTCAGCGCCGACGTCGGTGACGATGAAGCTCCAGCGCGATCCCAGGCGCCGCATCAGGGTGCGCAGAGCGCTGAGGTCATCGCGGGTCTCCTGGAGGGCGACGACGTCAAAGCGCGAGATGATCTCGGCGATCGCGCAGACGTCGGCAAGGTTTCGCTTCGGACTATCGCTTGCCGCGCTCTCCCACTTCTCGGTGAGGCCCCCGAAGGCGCGGATGTTCCAGGTCCCGATCAGCAGGTTCGAACTCTGGTGCTTCGCCGGGATCTTCGAGCTCAGGCCTGTTCGCAGGCCGCCGAGGACGGCCTCGACGCTCGCGGGCGGGTTGTCGACGGAGAAGGCTGGCATCCGCGGTCAGAACCGCTGCGTTGCTGGTCTCATTCTCCTATGGCGCGCGACGCATTCGAGCCTCGCGCGCCACCTCAGAAGCTCGACCAGCGCGCCTTGTAGCCGCGCGAGTCCATGTGCCGGGATAGGTCCCGAAACCGCCGTTCGCAATGACGCTCTCGCCCAAGGCATCAAACCTGCTGCGGCCGAAGCGCAACGCCACCGGCCCTGGGGCGCGCTGTGGGACTGACCCTGGCCGAATGTACCCCTTCGAGTAGCCACGTACTTGACGTGGGGATCGGCGGTGGTTTACTCGAACCGGGAGCAGGCGCGAACACTGAGGAGGAACGTTTATGAGCCCAGCTGTGAAACGTCGGCAATGCGGAACAATGCAGAGTTTCGAGCAGCTCGCCGAGGAAAACCCCTCCTTTCGCGCCAATCAGAGTGAGATCAACGACTTCACGTTGCGAAGTATTGAGACGGGCGAGGCGCAGCGGATCGCCCGCAGGCGGATCACGATCCCCGTGGTCGTACACGTTGTCCACAAGCGGGCGCAGGAGAACATCTCAAAGAGCCAGATCCAGAGTCAGATCACCGCGCTCAACAAGGACTTTCGCGCCCAGAACCCAGATCGCGTCAACGTCCCTGGGGTCTGGCAGGGTCTCGTCGCCGACGCGAAGATCGAGTTCAAGCTTGCAACGAAGGACCCGGACGGTAAGGCAACGAACGGCATCACGCGCACGGCTACCAGCCGCGACTCCTTCCCCGCCTATAAGGACCCGGTCAAGAAGCGCTCCCAGGGCGGAGCTCCGGGCTGGCCGAGAGGCCGCTATCTGAACCTATGGGTCTGCAATCTGGCCGATGGACTCCTCGGATACGCCCAGTTCCCCGGGGGACCGGCGAGGACGGATGGGGTCGTGATCCTTCACAGCGCCTTCGGCACCACCGGCGCCGCCCAGCCGCCGTTCGATAAGGGTCGAACGGCCACCCACGAAATTGGCCATTGGCTGAACCTGCGACATATCTGGGCCGACACGATCGATTGCTCTGGCTCCGATCTGGTGAACGACACCCCGAATGCCATGGGCCCGAACTACGGCGCGCCTAGCTTCCCCCATCTCTCCTGCGGGAACGGCCCAAACGGGGACATGTTCATGAACTACATGGACTACACCGACGACGCGGCCATGTTCATGTTCTCGCCGGGCCAGGTGTCCCGAATGAACGCGGCCCTGGCGGGGCCGCGGAAGTCGTTCGTGAGCTGATCGCCGGATGGGATCGGGGGCGAGATCGGACCAAGCTCGCCTGGTCGGGCGTTGGATTCACTCTCATGAGGAGGACACGGAGATGGGTCAGGCCTTCCGATCGGCCGACTACCAGTTTCCGCCGTCGCGCGGGCGCGAGACGTTGGAGCTGCGCGCCGACGGGACATTCGTCGGCAGCAGGCCGGGCCCCACGGATGAGCCCCGCCAGACAGCCGGGTCCTGGGTCGTGGACGGCAAGCGGCTTCTGATTCGCGAGGGCGACGCAGACCCGGTTGACCGGGTGATGACGATCGTCGAGGCCGAGCCGGGGCGGCTCGTCCTGCGTCGATCTGCGGCGCAGTCGCCTTGAACTTCCATGGCACACGCGGTTGTCCTAGTCCTTCTGCGTCCAGTCCTGCTGGCGCGAATCCTTGCCGGACACAAGGTCCAGGAGGTGCGTCCAACGGCTTGGCTTGACGCCCGGGTCACGGAAGCGCAAAGCCGGTGCCTGACCGTGCGGTTCGGGCAGTTCCGCAGCCGCCGCGGCATCGATACGCAGGTCCACCCCGTGTTCATGCAGCGAGGCGACCTGTTCGGCGGCCACGAAGCGCCGGGCTCCCTCGGCCCGCATCACGATTCCGTGAAAAATGTCTAAGGAGGGAGCGGAGATGACGTGGTCGACCGTTCCCACCTGCTCGCCACCCCGGGCGTAGACAGGAACATCTTGGTCCAGCACCTCGTAGGCGATCGGAAGGCCCTCATCCACCCAGCGCACGTTACCGTCGCCAGCCCGCGCAGTGTCCTCCCCGCGCCCCGTGATTCCCGATGCGAGGTCGCCGGACTGACGGCCCAGCCTCCTAGCAGGCTTCTTCGTGCTGATGGGTACGGCCGCTGGGGGTTATCGGCTACGCCGCTACCTCGAGTGACGGACGCTCGCTCGTGGTTCCGCTCGATATCGGGCGGGCCGGGTGAGCTCTGGTGGCAACCGGGGGAGCCGTTTCAAGAATGGACCGATTTCCGGCCCAGGATCGCACTCGCGTCCGCTAGCGCCTCCACCTCCATGACCAGCTGCTCGGGCGGAGCCTCACCGACGATCTCCGCTTGGGCATCTGGGCCGAGTTCCTCGAGCGGCTCGCGCTCGGCCAGCTGTCGCCGGACCACGGCGACATCCGCGTCCGAGACCCGCTCGGGGTCGAGCTGGCGTTCGCTAGCGCGTGAGAGCAGAACGTCGGCGGAAACCCGGCACTCGACGAACAAGAGCGGGGCCGGATTCTCCCCGAGACCCGCCCGGAATGCGTCGCGGTCCCGGTGGCGGTGGAAGGTCGCGTCGACGATCGCTCCGCCCGACCGCTGGAGCTCGTGCCGCGCGGAAGCGCCCAGCTCGCGGTAGGTGCGCTCGGTGAACTCCGGCGAGTAGTGGTTCGGTGCCGCCCGCGCCTTAGAGGCGAGGCCGGCGAGGCGCTTGCGGGTGACATCGGAGGAGATGTGGGCCCAGCCGCTGATCGACGCCAGCTGGTGCGCGAGCGTGGTCTTTCCGCTGGCCGCAACGCCGCAGATCGCCAGCACCAGTGGCTGGCGCGCGCGCCACGCCAACCGGTGCCCGAGCCGGAAGTGCTCGTCGGCCGCGGCCTCCTGGGCACCCCTCTCACGACTGTCCTCGGGGAGCTCGAGGGCACGCAGGCAGGCGACCTTTGCGCGGACCCAGGCCCGGTAGGAGGCGAAGAACCAGAGCATCGGATCGTCCCCGGGCTCGCCGCCCGCCTCGCGGTAGGCCTCGATGAGAGCAAACGCGAGGTCCTCTGCGCCGAGCGCGATCAGGTCCATGACCAGGAACGCGATGTCGGCGGCGACGTCGATCTGGCGCAGCGTCGGATCGAACTCGATGCAGTCGAAGATGTAGACGTCTCCTTCTGCGGGGACGATCACGTGCTCGGCGCGCAGATCGCCGTGGCATTCGCGCACCAATCCGTGACGCGCCCTCGCCTCGAGCTGATCTCGCCGGGCCGAGAGATAAGCGTGGGTGAAGTGCTCGGCGGACTTCAGACGGTGGTCTCCGAGTATCGATGCACCCGTCTCGCGCAGCGTCGCCAGATTCTCCGCGAAGGTCGCGATCAGGACTTCGACGCTGCGTTGCGGCTCCGGGGCGAGCGGTGCGTCGGCGTGAAGGCGGGCCAATCGCTGGGCGACGGTGAATACCTGGTTGCGCTCGAGCCTGCCCTCGGCGGCGAGGGTGGCCATGCTCCTGCTCTCTTCAACCGGTCGCATCTCGACCGCGTACTCGATTGCGGCCGGGTCCTCCTCGGAGGCCATGCTCCACCGGCCACCCGCGCGGGTGATGCCGACCACGCCCAGGTAGATCTGCGGGGCGTAGGGTCGGTTCAGGCGCACCTCCTCCGGCACATCTCGCGGCGCCGCTCGGGGCTGCCGTAGTTGAGAAAGGGCAGGGTCAGCGGTTTCTTGACCTTGTAGGCGAGGTCGCCGGCGAGAAAGACCCATGAGATATGCGTCTCGCGCAGCTCCACCGATTCCGGCGCGTGGGGGTAGAAGCCCGGCTCGAGCATCGCGGAGACGAGCTGCGGCTGTTCCCTCCTTGCGTTCGCCATTCGCGAGCATGCTGACAGCGTCCGTCGCAGGGCAGTCATCCGGACCCAGACGGGTTCGATGCGGCCGGCGGTGGCCCCGGGGGCAATGCCCACCCCACGCCCGCGTCAGGCTGAGGCCGAGTTTTCCGGCCGCGCGACGGTCACGCGCTAAGCCGGGGTCTTTACCGACCGCATCGAGCAGAACACTCTTCGCATGCCGCAACCGGTTCGGACGGGAGGTCGCGAGGTCGTCGAGGTCGCACGGGGGGCCACACCGGCACGAGCACCTGCGCTCACGAATCCTGTTCGTCCTCATGGCACACTTTGGGCCTCGCAGTACCTAAGCACGATGGGAAGGCGATCCACTGCGACATCGCCCCCAGGAATCTATGCGAGACTATGTGTCTAAGTCAGCGATTTCGCTACGTGAATCTTCTCCCCGTGGGATCGCTGGGAAAGGCCTTAAGAAGGTGACGATCCTCAGCACCCTCCGCGGTCGACTTTCTGGCCGTGACGCTTCCGCCGAATCGAAATCGGCTGGCGATGCCCAAAGCGATCCGGTCGCGGAGGCGCGGCCCCCGTTTGCAGGCTATGACCACCTCGACGACAGACAGGTAATCGATCGGCTCTCCGACCACTCACAGATCGAGCTCGAGGAGGTCGAGAGCTACGAGCGGGGTCATAAGAACCGGAAGCCCGTGCTGCAGAAGCTCCACTATATGCGTGGACGCGAGCCGCTCCCAGGCTACGACGCGCTCAGCGTCGAGGAGATCGTGGCCGCGCTCGAGGAAGCCGACCTGGCCACGATCAACAAGGTCCGCGGGTACGAGCGGAAATTCGCCAACCGCCCCGAGGTCCTGGAGGCGGCAGTCCGCGTTCAACACCGGCGTCAGGCCATCGAACCCAAGAGCGCCGCGGCCAAGTATCAGTCGCTGGGCGGGGCATCGGCCACAAGCGCCACGGTCACTGGCCCGGAGAGCAGCGCTGGCCCGGAGAGCAGCGGTCGGACCTGACCGACTTCCCAACAATTTCGGCGGGATTGACCCTGGAGCCAGCGCAGGGCGCCCCGCGCTCGCTCCTCGCGCCGCGCCGTTAGAGGGCCGGCCGGGGAGAGATGCCCCCGGCAGGATTCGAACCCGCGACCCGCGGCGATGCGGATCTACCCCCAACCACGCGGAAACCCTCGAAGCCGCCGGGCTGCGGGAATAGGCACCTAAAACCCCTGCGAATCGGTGTTGGATCCGGGGCCCGATAGGTCCCTCGGAAGGTCAGGTCGGGCACCACGCCTGGCCAGACGTGCCCGCTCGACGATCCGTGGGTGGTCGCGAGAGACGAATCGGGCCCCCGCTATTGGACGGAAAGCCCGCTGCGGCGGGCTTTCCTGGTGTTCAGGCTTGCTCTGCCGGTGGCCGCCGGGTACCGAGGCGGTACCTCGCGTGCCCCCGGCTCGGCGGGAGGCCTACAACGCCAATCCCGCCGGGGCGTGGGCGCTGCCTGCCACGCTGCGTCCACGGCCCCACTGGCCCCGCTCGGCGGCTCCGAGAGTCCCTAATAGACGTGCAGCTGATCGAGGAGCGCAAATCTGTCATCGACGCACTCGAGCAGATCCTTATTGTGCTTGATCATCTTGCTGCGCGTGTAGACGCGAATCCACTGCTTATAGATGTACAACTCATAGCGGTCGAGCATGTCCCTCAGCGGCAGGTCACGCTGCGCAATGAGTCCCGCCAGGAACATCGCGCACTCGAAGCCCAGCGAGATTGACTGAAAGTATGGGGAGCCGATCGCCGAATCGCCGGCCAGGAACACCGGCGAACTGGCGAACGGGTGGTCGTCGTTCCCTTCTGTGCGCCACTGCCGGCTGGTCGCATTGCGAGCCCGGTACAGATTCAGGGGTATCCGGACAACCTCCAGATCGCCGATTATCTCACCGTGAGTTTCCTGCTTGACCTTGTCGATGAAACGGTCCATCGACTCCGCGACTCCGGGGAAGTTGCTTCGAAGCCACTTGCCGTCGAATTGCGGCGGCATCGCCTCATAGTCCTCGGCGCTGATGTTCACGATGCCCGTCACGTGGGTGATGCTGCCGTCGTAGTACGTGCGGTGTACCGCTGGAATGAACTTGTACTGTACGTTCCCCTCGTTCTTGTAGTACTTGCAGTACTCGTTGCAGTCATACTGCTGGCCGTACAAGAAGGTGATGACCAGCGCGTATTCGAGCCGGATGTTGAGTGTGTTCGCGCCTTCCACCTCTCCGCCGGGCACCATGTGATTTCGCAACAACGATCTTCCGCCGGTGCAGTCGATCAGGACGCCTCCCGGCTCGAGCATCGCAGTCGCGTCCTCCGCCGTTACGACGGCTCCCGTGCGCTCGACCGAGTTTGACCCGCGCGCATCGATCAGATCGCTGAGGGAGCGCTCGATCGCGTTGAGCGGGCAGAACCCTTGTGCCCATTCGCGAAGAAGTGCCATCAGGTCCGTTGGAATGGACTGCCTGAACGCGAGGCCCTCGACTAGCTCGGCTGGCTCGAAGACGGCCGCTATGTTGTCGCCGTCGATGTAGTCGGTGCGGTAGCTCTCGACTGAATCCGCCACTAGGTACGGTGCGAGCTGGACCATCCGGGTGCGCGTGTACTCGCGTCGCTTCTCATAGAGGCGCACAGAGAACCCCTCAATCGACTGGAGCAGCGCCGTGAGCATGAGACCTACCGGTCCCGCGCCGAGGACGTGCACTCGGCCCCCAGAAAGCAGGGTGTCGGACGTCGTGGAACCTGATTGCTGGGGCATTCGCGTCCTCGGTCGACCCGCTGATCGCAGCGGGCAGAATCTAGCAACCGGTTTTGCGGTCCAGAGGAGGTTCTGGTAGGTGTTTCCCATGCTCTACGGGTTGGGGCCCGCGGCGGCCACGGTCGATGCCGAGACCCTCGTCGTCGAGACGCAGTCGAGCTGGTGCCCTGGGGCAGCCGCTGCGAGTAAGAGTCGAGGCTCGTAGAGCGCTAGGCTGGCCCCGAGTCCTGTGCGGAAGCTACAGAGCCAAGGAGTCCATCACATCACGCTGGTCGGCGCCGACCGGCAGACGTCGATCGACTTCTGGGAGGGGGTCTTGGGGATGCCGTTCATTTTTGAGCAGCCGAACCTCGACCGGGAGTCCGAGAGCCACCTCTACTTTGATCCGGGCGACGGGCGACTGATCACGATCTTCGCCAACGAGGAGCGCAAGCCCGATCCCGAGCGCACCTCGACCGATTCCGGTGCTGTCCATCACATCGCCTTCGCCCTCTCGGCGGCCAGCTTCAACCAGGCGGTGGAGCGACTCGACGAGCGCGGGATCGAGCACAGCGGCGTCAAGGACCGCGGCTTCATGGACTCGATCTACTTCGAGGACCCGCTCGGGCTGCTGATCGAGCTGGCTTCCTACCGCTTCGTCCCGCCTGCCGGGTTCACCCACGCCGACGTTCTGCTCGAGGCGCACAAGCTGCGCGTCGAGCGCGAGGACTACAACATCGACCAGGTCCACCTGGCGGACGCGATCGAGCTCCTCACCGAGCGGTCGAGGGAGTCACTCTCGGAGGACCGAGCGCCGAAGGACGCCTACCAGCACGATGTTCCCGTGAGCGCGGACTAGGAGGAGATCAGATGGCCGACAACACCCTGAGCATCCTGACGCCGAGCGTCAACAACCTCTCCGCGCGAGTCTTGGTTCGAGCCGCCGAACTCGATTTCGAGGAGGTCGACATGTGGGGCAACAAGGGCACCCCGGAGTTCCTGGAGAAGAACCCCGCCGATCTGACGCCGCTGCTAGAGGAGGGGGGGCTCCCCAACGGCACGCTCTGGGAGAGCTGCGCGATCATGCAGTACCTCTGCAACAAGCACGGTCTGGACGAGCTCTACCCCACCGATCCGGCCGAGCGCGCGATGACCGACAGCGCGATGTTCTATGTGGTCGGGACTCTCTATCCGCTGATCACACGCGCCACCTATCCGACCCTCGGATTCCCCCAATATGCCGGCGAGGTCGGCACCTCCGAGGCCGACGACGCGATGAAGGCGAAGGCCGCGAAGGACGCCGCCGACGCGATCGAGGTCCCGCTCAACGCCTTCAGCGAGTTCTTCCTCGACGGGAGGAAGTTCATCGGCGGCGACTCCCCCTCGATCGCCGACATCCGCCTCGCGGTGTCGCTTGAATTCCTGCGCGCGATCGACTACGAGTTCCCAGCTTGGGCCGAGGACTACATGACCGCGGTCCAGGACGCGCTCGGGGACGCCTACGCGGAGCCGGTCGAGGACGTGAGGGGGTTCGTGGCCTCGGTCAAGTAGCGGACGGCCCGAGATGGAAGGCGGTGACGCAGGTCTGGTACATCCGCCGATCGGGAGTAGGGTCGTTGCGTGGACGAGCCTCGCAAGAGCAAGGGGTTGCCTTCCGATAGGGCGGGGACGCTATGAAGGGCTCGGTCATCCGATCCGATAGCTCCGCTGTTCGAGTTCTGGCTCGTCGCTGAGGCGCGTTCAGCCCAGGTACAGTTGGCGAGTGTTCCGAGAAATCCGGCCCACATTTTTTCTGCTCTGAGGTGCCGAGGCCGTGGCTGAGCACTTCCAGGAGCCCGGGTGGTTCACGCGTAACGTGTTCAATCGGCTGGTCGCTGGGATGACGCGCCTCGGGATCAGCGTCGCCGGCTCACACGTGCTCGAGGTGCGCGGCCGCAAGAGCGACGAGCCTCGGCGGACTCCCGTGAACCTGCTCGAGTTCGAAGGTGCCCGCTACCTGGTGGCACCGCGAGGGCAGACCCAGTGGGTACGCAACATCCGCGCCAAGCCGGAAGGGCGCCTGCTGCTGGGCAACAGAGCCGAGGAGTTCAGAGGCGTAGAGCTACCCCCCGAGCAGCGGATTCCGCTGCTGCGCGCCTATCTGAAACGCTGGAAGTGGGAGGTTGGGGCCTTCTTTGACGGCGTGGGTCCAGACTCCAGCGATGAGGAGTTGGCGCGGATTGCTCCCGACCACCCGGTCTTCCGTGTCGAGGAGCTCGGCGGGAGCGGCTAGCGCAGCCGTCGACCTCCACCGCGTCTTTCAGGCGGCCATTCGCTCGACTATCCGTGGGTGGTCGCGAGAGACGAATCGGGCCCGGGATTCGACCGCTCGATTTGCAGGGATTTCGCGTGAGCTAATCCGACAGCCCGGCGGCTTCGAGGGCTTCATCTCGTGTGAAGAACTGGCGGCTCCGCGCGACCTTCCCGTCTCGGAGCGTGCTGAGTTCGGCATACGTCATGTCCGTCTCGACGCTGCTGAGCTTGGCCCGTCCGCTGATCCTCATGACCGCGATGACGTTGTCTTCGCCTGCGTCGATCAATTCGACGGGCTCGGCTCTGAAATCGTCGAACATGTCGAGCCAGTCCTGCATGAAGGCGCGCAGGGCGTCCTTTCCTTGGACCGGGCCATGGTCATCGAGCGCGCCCTCGGCCGCCCGGAAGTCGACGTCGTCCGTGCAGTACTCGAGGAATGCGTCCAGATCGCCACGGTTGAAGGCCGCATTCGCCTCGCGCACGATCCCCACGTTCTCCTGCGGCATCGTCCGCGCAGTATCTCGCGCTGGCTTCTACTCCGCCAACGGGTCGGGCACCACGCGAGCGAGCTCGCGGCTGCCGGCTGATGACGGTGTCCGCTGGCGTAAACTCGCCGACGCGATGAGCGGCGTCGGCAGTGTTGCCGAGATCTGGCGGTACCCGGTCAAGTCGATGGGCGGGGAACGCCTCGAGCAATCGGCCATAGCGGCGCGCGGCCTCCACGCCGACAGGATGTGGGCCGTACGCGACCTGGAGCTCGATACGTTCACCACCGCGCGTCGCTGGCCGGTCCTCCTCCAGTGCAGCGCCAGGTTCGTGGACGATCCCGCGGGCCGCTCGGCCGGCCCGGGGGACGTGCTCGAGGTGATCGTCACCTTCCCCGACGGGAGCGAGCTCTCCAGCTCCGATCCGGCAACCCACGACCGGCTCTCGGAGCTAATCGGGAAGCCGGCGCGTGTCGAGCCGCTCCCGGCGCTCTCGGAGAAACGGCGCTACCGCACACCGCAGGCCACCAAGGCCGATATACGCCGCCAGTTCGCCATCCCCGACGGCGAGCCACTCCCCGACTTCTCAATGTTCCCGGTGCGCAAGCTCGCCGAGCTGGCCCGGTATGCCACCCCGGTCGGTGCGCTGTACGACGCCTACCCGATCCTCCTGGTGACGAGGGCGAGCCTGCGCGCGATGGCCGAGCGCTCTCCCGGCACGCAGTTCGACGTCCGTCGCTTCAGGCCTAACGTGCTGATCGAACGCGATGGCGCCGAGCTCGCCGAGTTCGGCTGGTGCGGGGGACGGCTCCACGCACCGGATGTCACCTTCGAAGTAGACATCCCCGCTCTGCGTTGCTCGATCCCGACGCGCCAGCAGGGCGACCTGCCAGCCGACCCCGACGTCTTGAGGACCATCAACGCTCACGCCGACCACTGCCTCGGCGTTTACGCCAACGTCGCCAAGACCGGTGCGGTGGCGGAAGGCGACCCGCTCGAGTTCGAGCCGTCCGGTGCCGCCACCGCAGCGGCGGCGGCCGCGCGAGCCGGCGCCACGGCGTTCAAGCGCGGCGCGCTGCGGGTCTTCGACGTGTTGATGCCTCGCGGCGAGTGACCGGTGACGTAGCTTCGCGATCTCCACGTTCTCATGCGACATCGCCCGCGCAGTATCTCGCTCTGGCCCCGTACTGGCTGCTGACGGCTCTCCGGGCAGAGCAGCAGTTCAGGCGGCCACGCCTAGCGACTCGACTATCCGCGGGTAGCTGCGAGGGACATATCGGGCCCCGGATGCGATGTAGGAGCTACCTGCAAATCGCCGACTTCTCCGGCAGCTTCCTGTGGGTCGGTGACCTCGCCAGCTATCTGACCCTCCGCGAGATCCAGAAATCCACGGGAAGCGCCCTCGTGGTCTCGGAGACATAAGTCCGGGTTATGGGGCGGCCAGAGGAGGTGACCGCTGGATAGAGCGGTGCACGGCATCGCGCAGTGCTTTCTCGCGCGGATCGTCGAACATGTAGAAGTCCATGTTGTTCATCACGTAGGCGAAGCCGAGCCGTGCATCGGGATCGGCGAAGCCGAATGAGCCGCCGGCGCCCGGCGTGCCGAAGGCGCGCCGACTCGAGCCCCAGTCCAGCTCGGGCCCTGGTCGGAGGAAACCGAGCGACATCCAGCTCGGCACACCCATCACCTCGTCCCTCGGACGCTCGACGTCGGTAACCGCCGTGAGGTTCGCGAGCGTCGCCGGAGTGACTTCGAGCTCCGCTCCTCCCTCCGCGAACGCTGAATAGGCCCGCGCGATCGCACGCGCCGTCCCAACACCATTGCCTGCCGGAATTTCGATCTCGAGCGAGCGGCGGTCGTTCGGGTCCATGTCCGCGAAGAGCATCGACTTTCGCAGCAGCGACCAGGGCCACAGGATTCGCATCACGAACCCTTTGGGCACCGAACGCAGTGCTCGGACGGCGCGCTTGGGCGTAAAGAGCCTCAGCTGCGCGAGCCGCTCGTCGGGAATCTCCGGCGGGAGCCCGATGTAGAACTCGATCTGCAGAGGTGTCGCGATCTCCTCTTGGAAGAATCGGCCGAGCGTGCGCTGCGCGGGGTCGACGTGGCGAATCAGCTCCTGCATGTAGAGGCCGATCGTCATCGCGTGGTAGCCGTGTCGCGTTCCCGGTTCCCAGGCCGGCTTCTGCCGGGCGAGCACACGAGAAACGTGGTCGAGGCTTCTCAAGTCCTCAAAGTGCAGCGGCTCGTCGATCGAAACCAACCCCGCTTCGTGACCGAGGAGCTGGCGCACCGTTATCGCGCCTTTGCCATTCTGTGCGAACTCGGGCCAGTACTCGGCGACCGCTGCGTCGTAGTCGATCCAGCCGCGCGAGTTCGCGACGGCAACCGTCATCGCCGACAGCCCCTTGGTCGTCGAATTGACGACGACCATCGTGTCCTCGTTCCATGGTGCGTCGCCGGTGGGTGAGCGGCGGCCGCCCCACAGGTCGACCACCTTCTCGCCACGCCAATACGCAGCGACCGCAGCGCCGATCTCACCGCGCTCGACGAAGTTTCGGTCGAACTCGGCACGCACCTCCTCGAACCCCGGAGCGGCCCAACCGTTTGCGCCACTTGGGGTTTCGGTCTTCATTGCGAGACCCTACCTACGCGGGTGCTCGCATTCTCACTCCGTCGGGACTAGGCACGCATGGCTTCTCGAATACGCGTGGGGTGGTGGTGAGAGACGAATCGGGCCGCCTATCGGATTTCAGGAGACGCACATTCGCTGCTGCTTTCACGCGAATGCAAAAGCGAACTGCTACGGCGCATGGGCTGGAGCTCGTCCTCCGAGATGCCCAGATCCCTAAGAGGGATGGCGTTTAGTTGGGGTTAGCGGCCGCGGCCGAGCGCTCTGCCTGCAAGCGTGTCCGCTTCGAGGTTCATTTCCCGAGGAATCCAAGATAGCTGGATGTCTGCGAACTCCTTGACGAGGAGACCTGCCTTCACGCACAGGTCCTTGAGGTGCTCGGGCTGGAGGTTCCAGTCGCCGTTGACAGTGTTGACCACGAGTGCCGAGTCGGAGAAGACCGCGGATGCGATCGATCCCGTGACGGCGGGCCAGCTCAAGACCGGCAATGAGAGCTTTGTACTCCGCTTCATGATGGTTTCTAGCCAATCCGATCCGCTTCGATACCTCAGCTACATCACGGTACTTATGGTCCTTAAGCACGACTCCGATTGCTGCCGGCCCCGAGGCTTGACCTTGCTCAGCCGTTATTCCGCCGTCGGTTTTGAGGACGTAGAACCCCGGCTTCGGCGTGGGATCCTGCCGCGGCTGCACTCCTGGCTCTGACAGGGAGCGAGGTTGCTGAGACATGCACCTCGCAGTATCTCGCGCGCACATGGACGCCGCCGCCACACTGAGTTGGAGCTTCCGCTTCGCGCGAAGACCAAGCGCCGCCGCGCGCGAGTTCACGCGTGAGGAGGCGTCAGCTCAGCGCAGCGCGCGCTGTCGCTGCTGCTCTTCGCCTAGCGCCGATTGGGGGCGGGCCCTTACGTCGCCGCGGTCAGCACGAGCCTCCCACGTACGTGGCCACCCTCGCTGAGCTCGTGCGCGCGCTTCACATCGGCGAGCGGCATCGTCTCGGCGATCTCCACGCGCACATCCCCGCCTGCCACGAGCTCGGCTATCCGCGCGAGCTGCTCGGACCTCGGACCAATCACGTGCAGCTCCGCGCGCACCCCCTGCTCTCGCGCGGCCTCCTCGGGCGGGGTGCCGGTGATCGTGACGAGCATCCCACCCTCCCGCACAGCCGGGAGCAGCGATGCAGTCAGTTCGCGCCGACGGTGTCGAGCGCGATGTCTGCACCGCTCACAGCCTCGCTCACGGCCTGCTGGGTGTAGTCCACGTACTCGTCGGCGCCCAGACCCAGCACGAAGTCGCGGTTGCGTGTGGAGCCGGTGCCGATCGCCCCGACACGTCGATTCCCAGCACCCTCGGGAGCGGCGCGCTCCTGGACCCCCGCCGGTTCTTCCAGTCGGCCGGGTTGACCGACGGGCGTTGGACCTTGATCAGCACCTCGCCGTCGCCGGGTTCGGGGCCGTCTGCCTCCTCGTAGCGCAGGACGCCGGGATCGCCCGTCTCGTGAATAACCACTGCTTGCATGGACGTGTCGTCCCCTCTAGAGGTTGACCGTCGCCATCCCGGCCTCGTCGTAGCGCTTGCCCGCCGCCTCGGGCAGCTCGGCGTCGATCCGGGACAGGTCCTCGTTCGTGAGCTCGACATCGACAGCGCCCGCGTTCTGCTCCAGGTAGCTGCGCCTCTTGGTGCCGGGGATCGGCACCAAATCCTCGCCCTGCGCGAGCACCCACGCGATCGCCAGCTGGGCTGAGGTGATGCCCTTTCCCGCCGCGATCTCCTCGACCTTGGCGGCGAGCCTCAGGTTCGCCTCGAGGTTCTCGCCGCTGAAACGGGGTCCGGTGCGCCGGAAGTCTCCTTCGTCGAGCTCCTCGGGCGACTTGAAGCGGCCAGAGAGGAAGCCGCGCCCAAGCGGCGAGTAGGGGACGAAGCCGATCCCGAGCTCGCGGCAGGTCGGGAGGACCTCATCCTCGGAATCGCGGGTCCAGAGCGAGTACTCGGTCTGGACCGCGGTGATCGGATGCACGGCGTGGGCGCGACGGATCGTCTCCGGGGCGGCCTCGCTGAGCCCGAGGTGGAGGACCTTGCCCTCGTTGACCAACTCCGCCATCGCGCCGACCGTCTCCTCGATCGGGACGCTGGGGTCGACGCGGTGCTGGTAGTAGAGGTCGACGTGGTCGGTGCCGAGGCGCTGCAGCGAGCCCTCGATCGAGACGCGGACGTGCTCGGCCGAGCCGTCGGACGGGCCGACGGTGGACATGTCGCCCGGCCTCGCGTTGTCCATCCGGCGCGAAAACTTGGTCGCTATCACGTACTCGTCGCGGCGGCCCTTGATAGCGCGTCCGACGAGCTGCTCGTTGGTCAGCGGCCCGTAGAGCTGCGCTGTGTCGATGAAGTTGATCCCGAGCTCGAGCGCTCGCTGGATCGTGCGGACGGACTCATCCTCGTCGGTGGTTCCGTAGAAGGCCGACATTCCCATGCATCCGAGCCCAAGCGCGGAGACCTCGAGATCGGCGAGTTTGCGTTGTTTCATCTCGTTCCAGCCTTTCGCGGTGGCAGTCGATCAACGATACGCCTCGGAACGCGCCAGACCAGGGAGGATCAGGCCTCGCTACCGCCTTCTCCTGATGCGGGCGTGTGAGCGACCGAGCGTGCACGCCCGCAAGGACGACCAGCGCAAGCTAAGGGCCTCCACGGAACCACTCCTCCTTCGCGCGACAAGTGGAAGTTACGCTTGGAGCCGCACGCGCTCGACAATGCGTGGGTGGTCGCGAGAAACGAATCGGGCCCCCGCTATAGGTCAGAAAGCCCGCTACGGCGGGCTTTCCGTTCTTTTGGCCGAAGGGCGGTCGCGGTCTCAGCGGGCATCAATCGGGCATCAAATTGCAAATTGCGGTCGATGCGCGCTGCATCATCTGCTTTGCGTGCACCACGGGCAAGCGGCCTGGTGCCGCTCCCGATGCGCTATCGCGTTTAACGGCGTGCATCAATCGGGCATCAACCGCGGACACTTGGGCCCTTCGCCCACCACCAGAGGGGAGCGGACGAGAGGGGGATCCTGTTGCCGCTGACCTATCTGGCAGTGCGAGGAATCGGTCGCTTCCGTCAGCTGTGGGCCGAACCGATGGACACACGCGAGTACAGAGGGTGGCTCAACTCGCCGTCGCTGTTTCCTGAGTGGGACGAGCCTGCTACTTGACCACCCGGTAGCGGATGTGAATCGTGCCGGGAGCCTCGAGCACGCGCACCAGCTCGAGCTCCGGCTCTCCCGGCTCGAAGCCGTCGAGGAGCCGCTCCCCCGCGCCGAGGATCACCGGGGACACCTGGAGGTCGACCTCGTCGACCAGCCCGGCCCTGAGGGCCTGCTGGGCGCATGAGGCGCCGCCGGCGATGGAGATGTTCTGGCCTCCGGCGACCGCCTTCGCCTGCTCGTAGGCGGACTCGATCCCTTCGGTGACGAAGTGGAAGGTCGTGCCTCCCTCCATCTCGATCGGATCGTGGGCGTGGTGGGTGAGGACGTAGGTCGGAGCGTGGTACGGCGGATCGTCTCCCCACCAGCCCTTCCAGTCCGAGTCGCCCCATTCGCCGCGGATCGGGCCGAACATGTTCCGCCCCATGATGAAGGCGCCCATCCCGTCCATCATCTCCGACATCACCTGCTTGTTGACGGATGTCCGCCGCTCTCGGGGCCCTCATCGATGTGCCACCTGTGCAGCTCGATCCCGCCGACGCCGAGCGGATTGTCCTCGTCCTGGTTGGGTCCGGCGACGAAGCCGTCGGCGGACACGGACATCGAGAGATTCACTTTGTTGCCGGCCTGCGTGCTCATGCGGCACTCCTGTCAGTGGTTGCGATCCGGTAGCCGAGGTGGGAGATCGCCCCGTCGGTGCGCGCGACCTGCGCGCTCTGCGTCCGCACCTCCTCGGCGATCACCGCGGGATCGACTTCCGGCCGCTCCTCGCGGACGCGCTGGGCCCAGTCCAGCGAGGGTTGGCCGAGGCTCTGCGCGCCGTAGAGCGTGAGCCGCTCGGCGACCTGCTCCGGGTCGCGGTAGGCGATCCGCGCGAGCCGCCTCGATCCCGACAGCGTGTGCCGGACGCGACCCCTACCCGGCTCGGAAGGCTGGCTCTCGTCCGATGATGGCTCAGCGAGCGCGACGGGCCGTGACACCCACTCAACCTATCCGCCCGGCCCCGTCGGCGATAGGCCCGGTGACTTCGTCTAGGTTTTGCTGGGAGCGTGCAACGCTGCCTGAGCGGAATGGATCCACGCGACGAAAGGTAGCCCGTTGGGCCTGCTGCGAAACCGAGACGAAGTTGAAGGAACCACCTACCGGATGCGGGAGAAAATGTTCTCGATCGGCGAGGACTACTGGATCGAGACCGATGGCGGGGAGCAGGCATTCAAGGTCAACGGGAAGGCGCTGCGCCTGCGCGACACATTTGTCCTTGAGGCCCCCTCCGGCGAAGAGCTTTTCAAGATCCAGGAGAAGAAGCTGAGGGTGCGGGACACGATGAAGATCGAACACGACGGCGACACGGTCGCGACGGTGAAGAAAGCCCTGGTCAGCCCACTTCGCGACCGGTTCTCGGTCGAGGTCGAGGGTAGCGAGGACATGGACGTAAAGGGCAACATCGTCGATCACGAATACGAGTTCGAGCGGGGTGGGCAGAAGGTGGCCCAGGTGTCGAAGCGCTGGTTCCGCGTCCGTGACACCTATGGGATCCAGATCGCGGCCGACCAGGACGACGCCCTCATTCTCGCCACGTCGGTCTGCGTCGAGCAGATGGCTGACGAGCGCTGACCTCAGCGCCGTCCGTCGCGTCTCAACCCCAGTTGCCACGACATGTCAGGCTGACGCCACCGTTGCCAGTGCGAGGTTGCCCCCAGAAACGAAGGAGCCACAGTGTCCGATGAGAAGCAGCGCGATGTCCTGCCTATCCCTGATCGCGCGCACGCTGGCCTGATCACCTACGACGCAAAGGACCCCGACACATCCTTTCCGCCCATCGAGCCGCTGCGCCCGCCGGAGGGCGCCCCAAACGTGCTGATCGTCCTGCTCGACGATGTCGGCTTCGGCGCCTCGAGCGCCTTCGGCGGACCGTGCTCGACGCCATACGTCGAACGCCTCGCCGCGAACGGCCTGAAATACAACCGCTTTCACACGACGGCGCTGTGCGCACCGACCCGCCAGGCGCTGCTCACCGGCCGCAACCACCACTCGGTCGGCATGGGCAGGATCACCGAGCTCGCGACATCGGCGCCGGGCTACAACTCGATCCGCCCCAACACCGCCGCCCCGCTGGCCGAGACGCTCAAGCTGAACGGCTACTCGACCGCGCAGTTCGGAAAGTGCCATGAGGTGCCCGTCTGGCAGGGGAGCCCGATGGGTCCCTTCGATGCCTGGCCCACCGGCGGTGGGGGCTTCGAGCACTTCTACGGCTTCATCGGCGGCGAGACCAACCAGTACGCGCCAGGTACCTACGACGGCACCACGGCCGTCGAGCCCGACCGCACCCCGGAGGAGGGCTACCACTTCACCGAGGACATGACCGACCGGGCTATCGACTGGGTTCGCCAGCAGAAGGCGCTGATGCCCGACAAGCCCTTCCTCATGTACTACGCGCCGGGCGCGACCCATGCCCCCCATCACGTGCCCGAGGAGTGGTCGGCCAAATAAGGGCAAGTTCGATGGGGGGTCGGACGAGCTGCGCGAGGAGATCTTCGCCCGCCAGAAGGAGCAGGGAGTGATCCCCGCGAACGCCGAGCTGACCGCCCGCCCGGAAGAGATCCCAGCCTGGGAGGAGATGCCAGAAGAGCTGAAGCCGGTCCTCGCCCGCCAGATGGAGGTCTACGCCGGCTTCCTCGAACACACAGACCACCACATCGGCCGCCTGATCGAGACTCTGGAAGAGCTCGAGGTCCTGGGAGAAACCCTCGTCTACTACATCGTCGGCGACAATGGCGCCTCGGCGGAGGGCACGGTCAACGGGACCTTCAACGAGACGCTGATCTTCAACAACGCCGCGGCGCTGGAGACGACCGAGTTCATGGCCTCACGGATCGACGACTTCGGCACCCCTACGGCCTACAACCACTACGCGGTCGGCTGGGCGCACGCAATGGACACCCCCTACCAATGGACCAAGCAGGTCGCCTCGCACTGGGGCGGCACCCGCAACGGCACGATCGTCCATTGGCCCGAGCGGATCAAGGCGAAGGGTGAGGTGCGCACGCAGTTCCATCATGTGATCGACGTCGCTCCTACGGTGCTGGAGGCGGCCGGGCTG
>CAVRYA010000010.1:0-397519 GCA_963725315.1 uncultured Actinomycetes bacterium
ATCAAACTCTCCGTAAAAAGTGACTCGAGGTTTCAGGGCCGCGCCGAAGCGCGGCTCACCGGCCCCGAGGGGCCGGATCCTCAGTCTCAGAGAGTTGCCATGCCTGGCTGGCCGCCGGGTACACAATCCTTGGCGGCCGGCATGACAGGGTTCAATCAAGTCCGTCCGGCACGCTGACGTGACCGGGCGGATCGGGCTCAAACATACCCGCAGGCACTTGGCCCGCGAGTGTGCACGCTGCTCAGTTTTCAAAGACCGCTGACGCCTTCGCGACGGGACTCGCCGCTGCTGACGCTCGAGCCGGCAGCTTGCCTGCTCCAGAGGGACCGATGAGTATAGCGCCGCGTCCTGCGCCTGGCAAGCAGCCACCCCACTCGCCGCCTGCCCTCAGGGCACGCGAAACCGCTTGTAGCGCCGCTTTCCGGCCTGCACCACCCTGCCGTCAAGCTCCGACGCCGGGATCTCGAGGCGCTGCGGGTCGACGATCTCGCCGTCGATCCGGACGCCGCCCTGGGCGATCAGTCGCCTCCCCTCGCTGCGGCTGATCCCGAAATGGGAAGCAAGCAGGGCGGGCAGGTGCACCTCACCGGAGCTCGAGATCTCCGAGCTGGAGATCTCCGCTTCCTCGACCTCCTCCGGGGCCTGGTGGCGCACGAAGATGCGATCGAAGTGCTCCTCGGCGGCCGCTGCCGCTGAGGAGCCGTGGAAGCGCTCGACGATTCCGCGGGCCAGGGCCCGCTTCGCCCGGTTTGGCTCAAGACTCCCATCGGGCTCGATTCCGAGGACGAGCCGGTAGTAGGAAGGCATCGCCTCGTCGGGCACCGACATCACCTTGCCGAACATCTCCTCGGGCGGGTCGGTGACGCCCACGTAGTTCCCGGCGGACTTGCTCATCCGCTGCAGGCCGTCCGTGCCGGGAAGGATCGGCATCGTCAGGATCGACTGCGGCTCCACCCCGTAGGCGCCCTGGACGTCGCGGCCGAACAGCAGGTTGAACTTCTGGTCGGTGCCACCGATCTCGATGTCGGCGGCGATCGCCACCGAGTCGTAGCCCTGAAGCAGCGGATAGAGCAGCTCGAGGGCGGAGATCGGCGCCTCCTGCTCCATGCGCCGGCGGAAGTCCTCGCGCTCGAGCAGCCTGGCGACCGTCGTCGTCGCCAGCAGCGCGAGCAGCTCCTCGGTCTCCATTCGCAGCCACTCGCTGTTGAAGCGGACCTCCGTGCGCTCGGGGTCGAGAACCTTGAAGGCCTGCTCCTGGAAGGTTCTGGCGTTGGCGTCTATCTCTTCCGGGGAGAGCACCGGACGCTGTGCTGAGCGACCGCTGGGGTCGCCGACGCGGGCGGTGAAGTCGCCGATGATCAGCACCACCGTGTTCCCCGCGTCCTGGAACTCGCGCAGCTTTCCCAGGACGACCGTGTGGCCGATGTGGATGTCGGGCGCCGTCGGGTCGATTCCGAGCTTCACTCGCAGCGGCCGTTCCCGCGAGAGCCGCTCCGCGAGTGCGCCCTCCGGCAGCACGTCGACCGCGTTGCGAGCCAGGCGCCGGGCTTCCTCGCGGAAGCCCTCGGCAACCCCGGAAGGGTCGCTCATCCGGAGCCTGGAAGCGGCGGGAGCGTCATCGGCCCAATGCTAGACTGCGCCCCCGGCTCGGCGGGCGTTCGACCGCTGCCCTGGCCCAGCGCGCGAGCCCCCAGTATGCGGGTCCCCAGCCCGCGGCCGAGTTGTGCAAACCGTCACCCGATGGCCCCATCACGACGCAAAAAGCCCCGCCCGGAGCGGAAAACCGATCCGCAGGGCAGCCTCGGAGACGGTGGCGACCGGGAGCCGGCCGGCCGCGCGGGCTTCGCCGACACCTCCGAGATCGAGTTCGACTTCGGCGGCGACGCCGAGTTCGTCCCTGGTCGCCCCCTGAAACCAAGCTCCCGCGAGGCCACCGAGGGCAACGGCGCCGGCGCCGCGCCGGCGCTCCCCCGACGCGACCGCATCGCCAGGCGGGTGGAGCGGGAGCGGCCGGCCATCCCGGCGGCCCCGGAGCGCTCGCCGGAGAACGGCGGCGGCAACGGCAGGCCGCCCGGCGGCGTCCTCCCGCCACCCCCTCCCCCCTCGCTTCCCTCCAAGCGCGACCGACCCCGGCTGAAGAAGGTGCGCTTCCTCTTCATCCTCGCCGGCCTCGGACTGCTCGCGAGCGTCTCGATGGTCTTCGGGATGATGGCCGCCGTCTCCCAGGACCTGCCGGCGATCTACGACTTCGCCAAGTTCAAGTCCGCCAAGAACAGCGTCGTCTTCGACTCCACCGGCAAGAAGATCGGCACCCTGACCTCCAACAACAACAAGATCCTCCTGGGCGCTTCGCAGATCTCCACCAACGTCAAGAACGCGGCCGTTTCGATCGAGGACTCCCGCTTCTACGAGCACAACGGGGTCGACTTCCAGGGGATCGGCCGCGCCCTGGTCCAGGACATCCTCTCGCAGTCGGCCCAGCAGGGCGCCTCGACGATCACCGAGCAGTTCGTGAAGTCCGCGCTCACCGCCCAGAGCAGCCGCACCATCCTGCAGAAGTTCCGCGAGGCGGCGCTCGCCTACCGGCTCGAGCGCCACTGGTCGAAGGACAAGATCCTCACCGAGTACCTGAACACGATCTACTTCGGCGAGGGCGCATACGGGATCGAGGCGGCCGCCCGGACCTACTTTGGGAGCGCCCATCCCGGCTGCGGCACCACCGACGAGCCCTGCGCCTCGGTGCTGAACCCGTGGGAGGCGGCGATGCTGGCCGGGATCATCGCCTCCCCCTCGGCCTTCGACCCCAAGGTGAACCCCGAAACCGCGCTCGACCGGCGCAACCTGGTGCTGCAGAAGATGAGGGACCAGGGCTACATCACCGAGGCCGACTACAGGACGGGGATCCACCGTGCGCTGCCCTCGCCCGATGACATCCAGCCCCCGACCTTCGACTCCAAGGCGCCCTACTTCACCTCCTGGCTGCGGCAGCAGCTCGTCGACCGCTACGGGCCGACGAAGGCCTTCTTCGGCGGGCTGAAGGTCAAGTCGACCCTCGACATGGATCTTCAGAACGCGGCGCAGGGGGTCGTCAGCAGCTACCTCAGCGGAATCGCGCCGACCGCCGCGGTGGTGGTGATCAACAACGAGAACGCCGGGGTGAAGGCGATGGTGGCCGGGCCGAACTACGAGGAGGCGCCGTTCAACCTCGCGACCCAGGGATATCGGCAGCCGGGCTCCTCGATCAAGCCGTTCATCCTCACCACCGCCCTGCGCCAGGGCATCTCCCCCTACACGGTGTACGCATCTGAGCCGCAGCTCTTCCGCTTCGGCAAGAACGACAAGGAGTACTTCCCCGTCTCCAACTACGGCGACAGCTACCTCGGCTCCGCCGACATCGTCACCGCGACCCAGTACTCCGACAACTCGGTCTACTCACAGATTGGCCTCGCTCACCAGCTGACCGGCGGCGACGCTCCCCCGCAGAACGGGATCAGGGGTGGCACCCACGCGATCGCCAGGACGATCCACGAGCTCGGAGTGAGCGACAATATCTCCACCAACCCGGCGATGGTGCTGGGCGGGCTCGACCCCGGGGTGACGCCGCTGCAGTGGACCTACGCCTTCACCTCGATCGCCAATGACGGGGTGCGGGTCAGCGGCACCATGGCCCCCGATCCGGGAGACAGCCCGGTCGCCTACACGAAGGTCTCCGGCGAGGATGGGCACCAACTACCGGGGAATGAAGGCGACAACGACTCGATCAAGAACCGGGAGGTGCCGGCCGCGGTCGCCCAGGAGGCGAAGTCGATCCTCCACAACGTCGTCACCGGCGGCACGGGCGTGCGCGCCAACATCGGCGACCCCGAGCAGTGGGGCAAGACCGGCACCACGGAGAACAACGGCGACGCCTGGTTCTGCGGAAGCGCCCCGTCGCTCGACGTCACCGCCTGCGTCTGGGTCGGTCATGCGGACACCAACACCCCGATGACGACCGAGTACGGGGGCGCCCCGGTGGACGGCGGAACCTTCCCGGCGCTGATCTGGGCCGGCGTGATGTCGGCCTGGGAGCAGATCCGCGCCGAGCGCGGGGCCAACCGGAGCTCCTCCTCCGGCGGCTCCACCTACGTCCCCTCCGCGCCTTCCTCCCCCGCCCCACCGAGTTCCGCCCCCGCGACGCCCGCGCCGGCAGCCCCGGCTCCCTCCGCCCCCTCGAGCCCGGCCCCCGCGCCTGCCGCGCCGGCTCCCTCCGCCCCGGCCCCCGCGGCGCCGAGCGGTGGATCCAGCGGCGGCTCCAGCGGCGGCGCCGCACCGGGCTAGCCGCAGAAGCGCCCGGGTCAGGCAGGGGCCGGGAGCCGCGGGCGGGGCCGCGAGACGAACCTGCTGCCGGAGGCGCTGAAGCGCCAGGGCAGCTCGGTCGCCTTGGTGATGCCGACCCGCGGGCCGCTGACGATGCCGGCCTCGCGCCAGCCCCCCCTCGCCGGGCCGAGACGGAAGGGCTCTGCCGCGAGCGAGGCGCCGTTGTGCTCGAGCCCGATCCCCAGCGCCTCGGTCAGCTTGCCGGGGCCCGAGCAGAGCTCCTGATCGGCCCGCCCGGCCCGACGCACCCGCATCGCCTCCAGCCCGGTGCTCGGCTCCAGCGCCCTGATCAGCACGGCGGCGGCGTGCCCGTCGCTCTCGGCGACCACGTTGAGCATGCTGTGGATCCCGTAGGAGATGTAGACGTAGGCGAGCCCGGGAGGCCCGAACAGCACCTCGTTGCGCGAGGTCCGCCCGCCGAACGCATGGCACGCTGGATCGTCGCGGTCATAGCTCTCGGTCTCGACGATCACCCCGCCACAGCCGTGGAAATGCAGGGTGCAGCCGATCAGCTCCCGCGCGACGTCGTGCACGGAGCGGGCGAAGAAGCCGGGATCGAGCCGCTCGCTCAAGAGCGCTCGTCCATGACCCGCGCCCTGACCGCCTCGAGGGTCTGGCGGGCGAGCTCGATCTGGCGCCCGAGGCTGACCGAGCCGGTCCCTCCCTCGATCCGCTTCGACTCCAGCCAGCTGTCACGGCGCAGCAGCTCGTAGTAGGAATCGTCGAGGTGCTCGGAGTGCCGGGCGAGATCCTCCCGGGAGAGCTCCGAGAGCGAGCGCCCGCTCTCCAGCGCGTCGCGGACCAGCTCGCCGACGATCCCGTGGGCCTCGCGGAAGGGAACCCCCTTGCGGACGAGCATGTCGGCGATCTCGGTCGCGGCGAGCATCTCGTCCCCGGAGGCCGCCTCGAGGCGCTCGCGGTCGAAGCGGATGCCGGCGAGCATCCCCTCGGTCGCGGCCAGGGTCACCTCGATCGTGTCCACGGTGTCGAACAGCGGCTCCTTGTCCTCCTGCATGTCCTTGCCGTAGGTGAGCGCCAGGCCGTGCATGACGCCGAGCACGGCGGCGAAGCTGGAGGCGACCCGCGGAGCCTTGGCGCGCAATAGCTCCGCCGAGTCCGGGTTCTTCTTCTGGGGCATGATCGAAGAGCCCGAGGAGAACGGCTCGCTGAGCTCGCAGAAGCCGAACTCGCTGCTCGACCAGAGGACGATTTCGCCCCCCAGCCGGGAGAGGTGCATGGCGCAGATCGACGCCGCCGAGAGGTAGTCGAGAACGAAGTCGCGGTTGGAGGCGCCGTCGATCGAGTTGGCGCTGACGTGCTCGAAACCGAGCTCGTCGGCGACGGCGCGGCGGTCGATCTCCCAGTTGACACCGGCCAGCGCTCCCGAGCCCAGCGGCATCACCCCGGCGCTGTCGAGCGCGAACTGGAACCTCAGCACGTCGCGACCGAACATCCAGAAGTAGGCGAGCAGGTGGTGGCCGAGATAGACCGGCTGGGCCCGCTGCAGGTGGGTGTAGCCCGGCATCGCCCAGTCGCGGTGGCGCTCGGCCAGCTCCAGCATCTGCTCCATCACCGCCCTGAGCAGCTCTATCGCCCGCAGCGAGTGCGACTGGACCACCATCGCGACGTCGGTCGCCACCTGGTCGTTGCGGGAGCGCCCAGTGTGCAGCTTCCCGGCCAGGGCCCCGACCACCTCGCCAAGGCGCCGCTCGATCGCCATGTGGATGTCCTCGTCGTAGGCTTCGAACTCGAACTCCCCGCGCTCCATCTCGGCGCCAACCTGCTCGAGGCCCCCCTCGAGCTGCTCCAGCTCGGCCGCGTTCAGCACGCCCATCGCCAACAGCGCCCGGGCATGAGCCCGCGACTGATCGATGTCATAGGGGGCGAGGCGCCAATCGAACTCGATCGAGCGGTTCAGCCGCCAGAAGCGGGGATCGGGAGGCTCGTGGAATCGGGACACCGTCGGCGATTATCGCGGTTGGCGGTGGACGGGCCGCCGGGCAGCTCAGCGCCGCAGCGCCGCGGCCAGGGCCTCGCAGACCCGGCCGATCTCACCCTCGGTGATCGAGGGGAAGAAGGGCAGCGCCAGCGAGCGGGCGGCCGCCGCCTCGGCGATCGGGAACTGACCCTCACGGTAGCCCAGCTCGCGCAGGTGCGGGAAGAGGTGGATGCAGGGCAGGTAGGCCTTGCTCATGATCCCCTCGCCGGCGAGCTCGGAGATCACCGCCTCGCGGTCGGATCCATCGGGCAGCGAGACCGGGTAGACGAACCAACTCCGCCTCTCGGCGCCGCGGGCCGCTATCGGCGCCTCGACGCCCTCGATCCCCTCGAGTGCCGCCGTGTAGCGGGCCGCTGCCAGCCGGCGCCCTTCGAGCATCGCGTCCAGGCGCTCGAGCTGGGCCACCCCGATCGCGCAGGCGACCTCCGAGAGCCGGTAGTTGAAGCCGAGGTTCCGGTGCTCGAGCCAGCCCATGTCGGTGGCGCGACCCTGGTTTCGCTCCGAACGCAGCCGCTCGGCGATCGCCGGCCCCGGGGGAACGACGACGCCCCCCTCCCCCGTTGTCATCTGCTTGTTGGCGTAGAAGGCGAAGGTGGCCAGATTCCCCCGGGTACCGACCCTGCGGCCGTCGCCGTCCACCGCCCCCAGCGCCTCGCAGGCGTCCTCCAGAATCCCCAGCCCGTGCCGCTCGGCGATCCGCTCGAGCTCGCCGAGCGCCGCCGGGAAGCCGAAGATGTCAATCGGCAGCAGTCCCGCCGTGCGCTCGCCGATCGCCGCCCCGGCGGCGCCCGGGTCGATGTTCAGCGTTTCGGGGTCGACGTCGCAGAAGACCGGCCGGGCGCCCTCGTAGAGGAGGCAGTTGGCCGAGGCGACGAAGCTGAAGGGGCTGGTCAGCACCTCGTCTCCCTCGCCCCAGCCAAGCGCCCGAACGCCCAGGTGCAGGGCGGCGGTGCCGCTGGAGACGGCGACCGCGTCGGCCACTCCGAGCCAGGCCGCGAACTCGCGCTCGAAGCGCTCCTGCATCGGCCCCAGCGAGAGCCTGCCGGAGCGCAGCACCTCCCCAATCAGCTGCTCCTCGCGCGCCCCGAGGTCGGGCCGAGCGAGCGGAATCGGCTCGCTCACGTGGCCTGCTGTCGCGGAGGCCGCGCCGCCTCGGCCCTCTCCCTCTCCTCGTCGGGCCGGTCCCGCTGCGGCTGGAAGGCGTACTCGAGCGACTCCACCAGCGCCTCCCAGGAGGCCTCGATGATGTTCTCCGAGACGCCGATCGTGCCCCACTCGCGCTCGCCGTCTGAGGAGTCGAGCAGCACCCTGGTGACCGCGCCGGTGCCGTGGTCGGAGTCGAGGATCCTCACCTTGTAGTTGGTCAGCTCGATCTCGGCGAGGTGCGGGTGGCGGTCGGTGATCGCGCCGCGCAGAGCGCGGTCGAGGGCGTTGACCGGGCCGTTGCCCTCGGCGACGCGGACGTAGCGCTCGCCCTCCACCCAGACCTTGATCGTCGCCTCCGTCTGCACCTTGCCGTCCTCGCGCTTCTCGGTGATCACCCGGAAGCTCTCCAGCCGGAACAGCGGCACGTAGTCGCCGCTCTCGCGCCGCAGCAGCAGCTCGAAGGAGGCGTCGGCCGCCTCGTAGTGGTAGCCATCGTGCTCGCGCTGCTTGAGCCGCTGCAGGGTCCTCTTGGCGACCTCCTCCCCGATCTCCACCCCGGCCTGCTCGGCGCGGCTGCGGATCGTCCCCCTTCCTGAGACCTCGGAGACCAGCACCTCGCGGCTGTTGCCGAGCAGCGCCGGGTCGGCGTGCTCGAAGGTGCGAGGGTCGGCGTTGACGCCGGCGACGTGCATCCCGCCCTTGTGGGCGAAGGCGTTTCGCCCCACGTAGGGCTGGGCGGGGTCGGGGGTCTCGTTGAGCAGCTCGTCGACGAAGTGGGCGAGCCCGGTGAGGCCGGCGAGCTGGGAGTCCGTGACCACATCGAACCCCATCTTCAGCTGCAGGGCGGGGAGGATCGAGACCAGGTTGGCGTTGCCGCAACGCTCTCCGTAGCCGTTGACCGTCCCCTGCACCAGCCTCGCCCCGGCGCCCACAGCCGCCAGCGTGTTGGCCACCCCGCACTCGGCGTCGTTGTGGGTGTGTATCCCCAGCTCGACCTCGGCGCCAAGTTGCTCGCGAGCCGCCGCGGTGACCGCCCCGACCCGGTCGGGGAGGTTGCCGCCGTTGGTGTCGCAGAGGGTGACGTTCTCGGCACCGCCGTCGATCGCGGCGCGCAGGCACTCGAGCGCGTAGCCCGGATCATCCGCGTAGCCGTCGAAGAAATGCTCGGCGTCATAGATCACCCGCTTGCCGCGCTCGCGGCAGAAGGCGACCGACTCGGCGATCATCGCCAGGTTCTCCTCGCGGGTGACCCGGGTCACCTTCTCGAGGTGAAGCGTCCAGGACTTCCCCACCAGGGTGACGGCGGGGACGGAGCTCTCGGCCAGGCCTCGCAGCGCCTCGTCCTCGGCGGCCTCGACCCCGCGGCGCCGGGTCATGCCGAAGCCGCAGACGGTCGCGGTCCTCAGCTCCTCCGCGGCGAGCAGGTCGAACAGCTCGGCCTCCTTCGGGTTGGAGCTCGGGAAGCCGGCCTCGATGAAGTGGACTCCGAGCCCGTCGAGAGCGCGGACCACCCTCAGCTTCTCGCGGGCGGAGAGCGACATGCCCGGACCCTGCATGCCGTCGCGCAAGGTCGTGTCGTAGAGCTTCAGCTGTTCCATCGGATGCCTTTCGTTCTTCGAGGAGTCGAGCGGGAGGCCTCTCGGCCATCGGGCGCGGCGCAGGCTCGCGCTGCCGGCAGCCGCCCTAGCGGTGGGCGGCCGCGGCGCCCGTAATTCGGGCGGACGGCTGCGACTCGAAGCGACGCATCAGCTGCTGACCTTACTCGGTTGGGGCGGGGCGCTGGGAACCTCGACCGGGTCGAGCCACTCCAGGTACTCCTCGGCGCGCCCGCAGAGGGCGTCCTCGAATCTCGCCTGCACGTGGCGGGTGATCTCCCCCGGCTCGCCGATCTCGTGGTCGTCTATCTCCCGGACCGGGACCAGCTCGGCCGCGGTCCCGGTGAGGAA
Source organism: uncultured Actinomycetes bacterium (assembly GCA_963725315.1). Lineage (GTDB taxonomy): Bacteria > Actinomycetota > Thermoleophilia > Solirubrobacterales > 70-9 > JBBRHQ01. The sequence continues at coordinate 9,448 of CAVRYA010000010.1, forward strand.
GACCTCCTCGGCCATGTAGAGCTCGGCGCGGGCGATGTCGCGCTCGACCACGCTGTAGCCAAGGTCGCGGGCGATCTGGATCACCGACTTGCGGTTGATCCCGTCGAGGATCGACGCGACGTGCGGGGGCGTGGCGATCTCGCCCTCGCGGACGACGAAGATGTTCTCGCCCGAGCCCTCACAGACCATGCCGCGCTCGTCGAGGAGGATCGCCTCCTCGTAGCCGGCCTTGGCCGAGTCGGTCTTGGCGAGGATCGAGTTCAGGTACTGGCCGGAGGCCTTGGCGTGCGGGATCAGCCCGGCCGGCGAGATCCGCCGCCAGGAGGAGACCTTGGCCCGGATGCCGTGGCTCTTGCCCTCCTCGCCGAGGTAGGCGCCCCAGGGCCAGACGGCGACGATCACCTCGATCGGCGCGCTCTGGGCGTAGAGGCCCATCTCGCCGTAGCCGCGGAAGGCGAGCGGCCGGATGTAGCAGCTGTGAAGGCCGTTGCGGCGGATCAGCTCGCGGGTCGCCTCGGCGATCTCCTCGGTCGAGTAGGGCAGCGGCAGGTAGAACATCTCGGCCGACAGCTCGAGCCGGCGCAGGTGGTCGGCGTGCCGGAAGATCGCCGGGCCGCGCTCGGTCTCGTAGCAGCGAATGCCCTCGAAGACCCCGGTGCCGTAGTGCAGGCCGTGACTGAGCACATGCACCTGCGCTTCGTCCCAGGGGACGAAGGACCCGTTGTGCCAGATCAGCTCGGCCTTCTCCACGAGGGCAAGTATGCCGAAATCGGCGCGGTTTTCCTGGCCGGCGCGGTTCACATGACGCCGGCACCATGCATGTAAGGCGGCGGAGCCGCCGCAAGTTATTCATCAAAGCGCGGAAACCACCGCCGCGGTCATCTCGGAGGTCCCGACCACCCGCTCGCTACCCGCGCCCGTCGCCAGGTCGGGGGTTCGCAGGCCCTGCCCGAGGACGTCGTCGACCGCGGCCTCGATGTCCCCCGCCTGATCGGGCATCGCCAGCCCGTGGCGGAGCATCATCGCCGCCGAGAGGAAGGTCGCGAGGGGGTTCGCCTCGCCGCGACCGGCGATGTCGGGCGCCGAGCCGTGGACCGGCTCGAAGAGCCCGGGGCCGTCACCCACTCCGAGGCTCGCAGAGGGGAGCATCCCGAGCGACCCGGTCAGCATCGCGGACTCGTCGCTGAGGATGTCCCCGAAGAGGTTCTCGGTGAGGAGCACGTCGAATTCGGCCGGTCGGGAGACGAGCTGCATCGCCGCGTTGTCGACGAGCATGTGGTCGAGCTCGACGTCCGCGTAGCCGGCGGCGACCCTGGTCACGGTCTCGCGCCAGAGGCGCGAGGTCTCGAGCACGTTCGCCTTGTCGACCGAGGTGACGCGAGGGCTGGCGCCCGAGCCCTCGGAGCGGCGCCGGGCGGCGTCGAAGGCGACATCGGCGATCCGCTCGATCTCCGCTACGGAGTAGGCGCAGTCGTCGTGGGCGACGTCGCCCTCGCGGCCGCTCTCTCCGAAGTAGATCCCGCCGGTCAGCTCTCGTACCACGAGCAGGTCGGTCCCGACGATCCTCTCCTCGCGCAGCGGGCTGGCGGCGACCAGCGCCGGGCTGGGCCGCACCGGCCGGAGGTTCGCAAACAGCTCCAGTCCCTTGCGCAGGCCCAGCAGGCCCTGCTCGGGGCGGGGAGCGTCCGGGTCGGTCGTGTCCCACCTCGGGCCGCCGACGGCGCCGAGCAGCACCGCGTCCGCCTCGCGGCAGGCGTCGAGAACTTCGTCGGTGAGCGCCACTCCGTGGGCGTCGATCGAGGCGCCGCCGACCGACCGCTCGGAGAACTCGAACTCGCCCAGGGAGTCGAGCAGTTCGCGCGTCGCCGAGACGATCTCCGGGCCGATGCCGTCGCCGGGCAGCAGGAGGACGTGGGGAGCGTCGCTCATTCCGGGACTCTAGGCGCCGGATCGTCGACGTGCGCTTCGATGTTGAGGCGCACGTAATTGAGCGTCAGCGGTTGCTGCGAGCGCTCGAGCACCGCCTCTGCGAAGGGCCGGCGCAGCTCTTCGGGAAGCTGTGCCAGGTGCGGCACGATGGTGACGGTGGTGATGAACTCGAGCGGCCGCTCCGGCGTCACCGGCTTGGGCTGGAGCCAGCAGCGAGCCTCGGCGAAGCCCGCATCGAGCAGCCGGCGCTCGGTCTCAGCGGGGGCCGCGAAGTTCCAGGGCGTCGCCGCAGCGTCGATGTGAGCGGCAAACTGCGGCTGGGCCGCGACCTCGGTGATCGTCGCGGCATGCTCGGCGACGTTGCCTTCGCCGCCACACTGCGCCACCAGGCGGCCGCCGGGCACGAGCGCCGCGCGCATTCGCTCGAAGAGCCGCTCGTGGTCGGCGATCCAGTGGAAGGTCGCGGTCGAGAAGATCAGGTCGACCGGCTCGTCGAGATCGAGCTCGACGAGGTCGGCAACGAGGTAGGAGGCGCGATCCCCCAGCCTCTCCTTCGCCTTCTCGACCATCGCCGCCGAGCCGTCGAGCGCGATCAACCTCCCCTCGGGCAGCCGATCCCGCAGCTCGGCGGTGACCCGCCCCGAGCCGCAACCGGCGTCGAGGACCGTTTCGTCGCCGCGCAGCTCGAGGCGCTCGAGCACCTCCATCCCCCAGGAGAACTGCGGATCGGAGACCTGGTCATAGGTCTCGGCATCCCACTCCTGGGAGCCCGACGTGCTCCGCCGGCTCACAGGGCCGTGGTCACCGGACCGTCCGCCGCGCGCCCGGAGGACTCGTACTCGTCGATCGCGGCGACGTTCTGAAGGGTGATCCCGATGTCGTCGAGGCCGTTCAGCAACCGGTGCTTGATGTCCGCCTCGACCTCGAACGGGAACACCCCGGCCTCGCAGTCCACGGTGCCGTCGTCGAGGTCGATTCTCGCCTCGGCGGCCTCGGCCACCAGCCTGCAGTGCTCCTCGTCGAGCACCACCGGCAGCAGCCCGATCTTGGTGCAGTTGCCGTAGAAGATGTCGGCGAAGGAGGGTGCGACGATCGCCTCGAAGCCGAAGTCCTGAAGCGCCCAGGGAGCGTGCTCGCGTGATGAGCCGCTACCGAAGTTCCGACCCGTGACGAGGATCGGGTTCGGCTGAAGCTCGATCTCGCCGGAGCGGAGCCAGTCGTAGAAGAGAAACTCGCCGAAGCCGGTCCGCTCGACCCGCTTCAGGAACTGCTTGGGGATTATCTGGTCGGTGTCGACGTCGTCGCGGTCGAGCACCGAGACCTTGCCCTGGATCACGTCAACGGCCCTCATGCGCATTCCTTTCCGCCGGGGCCCGGCATCCCCGGAAGAATCCCAGCAGAGCTGGGATCACCGGTCGCTGACGCTCCCTGTGAGGAGATGCCGGAATTCATGTCCAATCCCTGATGTCGACGAAGTGGCCCTCCACCGCGGCGGCAGCGGCCATCTTCGGGCTGACCAGATGGGTGCGCCCGCCCTTGCCCTGGCGGCCCTCGAAGTTGCGGTTCGAGGTCGAGGCGCAGCGCTCGCCCTCGGCGAGAATGTCCGGGTTCATCCCCAGGCACATCGAGCAGCCCGCCTCGCGCCACTCGAACCCGGCCGAGCGGAAGACGTCATCCAGCCCCTCGCTCTCGGCCTCCGCCTTTACCTGCTGGGAGCCGGGGACGACCATCGCCCGCAGCGATCCAGCGACCCTGCGGCCCTCGACGATCTCCGCCGCCTCGCGCAGGTCCTCGACCCGCGAGTTGGTGCAGGAGCCGATGAAGATGCGATCGAGCGGGATATGGGTCATCGGCGTGCCGGGCTCCAGGTCCATGTAGGCGAGCGCCCGCCTCGCGGTCTCGGGGTTGACCGGGCCCTCGCCCAGCGAGTCGGGATCGGGCACCGAGTCGGTCACCTCGACCACCATCCCCGGCGTCGTCCCCCAGGTGACCATCGGCGAGAGCGAGGAGGCGTCGACGTCAATCTCGGCGTCAAAGCCGGCGCCCCGCTCGCTCGGCAGGGCGCGCCAGCGCTCGAGGGCGGCGTCGAAGTCGGCGGGAGCCCCGGGGCGACCGCGGATCCACTCGAAGGTCGTCTCGTCGGGAGCGATCATCCCGGCCCTGCCTCCGGCCTCGATCGTCATGTTGCAAATCGTCATCCGGCCGGGCATCGATAGCGCCTCGATCGCCGGCCCCGCGTACTCGACCGCGTGGCCGACCATGCCGCCGGTGCCGAGGCGGCCGATCGTCGCCAGGATCAGGTCCTTGGAGGTCACGCCGTGGCCCAGCTCCCCCGCGTAGTTGATGCGCATCGTCCGCGGGCGCTTCTGCACCATGCATTGCGTCGCGAGCACGTGCTCGACCTCGGAGGTGCCGATGCCGAAGGCGAGCGATCCGAAGGCGCCATGGGTCGATGTGTGGCTGTCGCCGCAGACGATCGTCATCCCCGGCTGGGTGATCCCCAGCTCGGGGCCGATCACGTGGACGATGCCCCGGCGCTCCGAGCCCAGCGAGTAGAGCGGGATCCCGAACTCCTCGCAGTTTCGCTCCAGCGTCTCGACCTGGACCCGGGAGAGCTCGTCGGTGATCAGCCTGGCCGCCGGGGTGCCGTCGGTGGGGACGTTGTGATCGGCGGTGGCGATCGTCCTGTCGGGGCGCCGCAGCGGGCGGCCGGCGAGCCGCAGCCCGTCGAAGGCCTGGGGCGAGGTGACCTCGTGGACGAGGTGCAGGTCGATGTAGATCAACCCCTCGGAGACCTCGTGCGCCTCCCAGATCTTGTCGAACATCGTCTTCGGCATCCGTGCCTCCTCAGCTCCGGCGGAGCCCGGCCGAGACCACGGCGATGAAGCTCGTCGGCCGCTCCTCGTCGTGGTTGGTGAAGTGATGCGCGAGGTCGGCGTCGAAGGTGACGCTGTCGCCCTGGCGAAGGTCATGGCTCTCGCCGTCGATCACCAGGTTGACCGCGCCGGTCAGCACCACCGCCGTCTCGCGGCTGCCGGGCTCGTGGATGGGCGGGTCGCCGGCGCCGCCGGTGGACGCCCCGGGCGCCAGCGAGTGAAGCGAGACGTCGGCCCGCTGGCCCGGCAGAGGCGGGGTCAGCTCCTCGACACGGTGGCCGGCGTGCCGGAGCCTGCGCCGTTCCTTGGCCCGGATCACCACCACGTGGTCGGCCTCATCGAGGCGCAGCAGCTGGGAGAGGGTCAGCTCGAGCCCCTCCGCGACCTTCGCGGCCACCGCCAGGGTCGGGCTCGTTTCCCCGCGCTCGACCTGGGAGAGCATTGGGGCGCTGACCCCGGAGCGCTCGGCGAGGTCGCGCAGCGAGAGGCCCATCGCCTCGCGCAGAGCCCGGACCCGGGCGCCCACGGGGGGGGAGCCGGGGGTGTCCCCGACAGCCGCGGCCTTGGCTGCCTTCTCGATCGGAGGCGTCGCGGTGCTCATCGCGCTTGTACGTTATCACATACAAACGTATTGCCTGCAGCGTGCGGATTCCACGCCCAGCTGAGGCCAACCCGTCAGCGGCGATGGCTAGTCTGCCCCGCTTCATGAAGAAACGCACACAAAGCTCACGTGCGGCGCCCCGCTCCCTGGCAGTCGTGGCGCTGACGCTGGGTCTGCTGGTGCTCCTGGCCTCGCCCTCCCCCCCTCGGATCATCTGGTCGCCACGGCCACCGCAGCCGGGAAGGCGCCATGCAGGCACTCCGGGGCCCGGCCCGCAAGGGTCAACCTGCGCCATCTGAGGGTCTCGACCCGTTGCCTGATCAACCGCGCCCGGCACCGCCACGGGCTGCGACCGCTGCGGATCAACGTCAAGCTGCGCCGGGTCGCGACCGGGCACTCGCGGGCGATGGTCAGGCACCGCTTCTTCGCCCACGGCTCGGCCCAGTTGCGGATCGCCCACACGGGCTACTTCGCCAGGGCCCGCTCCTGGGCATACGGAGAGGTGATCGGGTACGGCTGCCACCGCGACGGATCGGCGAAGCTGATCTTCCGCCGCTGGATGAGGAGCTCCGGACACCGCGCTGCGATCCTCACCGGGCGCTTCCGCGAGCTGGGCGTCGGGGTCGCCCGCCGCGACCCGGTTGGGGGCGGCGACAAGTGCGCGACCTACACGGTCGACTTCGGCGTCAGCCACTGAGCCGCGGTCCCGCCGGACGCCTGGCCGCCGAACGCAGCCTTAGGGTTGATATGCGGCCTTAGGGTGCAGTTCGACTAGCGCGTCTGGCCGGTCGGGCGCACGAGGATCTCGTTGACGTTGACGCGCTTCGGCGCGGCGAGCACGTGGACGATCGCCGCAGCGATGTCGTCCGCGCGCAGCTCCTCGCCGATCTGCTCGCGCATCCTCCCGATGGCCTCGACGACCATCGGGTTGGCGTTGTGCCCCGGTAGCTCCGTGTCGACGAAGCCGGGCTCGATGCAGGTGACGCGAATCCCGGAGTTGAGCGCCTCCTGGCGCAATGACTCGGAGAACCCGGTCACCCCCCACTTGGTCATGTTGTAGACGCCGGAACCGAGGCTGGCGATGCGTCCGGCGACCGAGGAGAGATTGACGACGTGCCCGTTGCCCCCGTTGCGCAGCAGCGGCAGTGCCGCATGGGTGCAGTAGAGGAGGCCCAGCAAGTTGACGTCGATCATCGTCCGCCATTCCTCCGTGTCGGCCCCCTCGATCGGGCCCAGCAGCATCACCCCGGCGTTGTTGATGAGGATGTCGAGGCCGCCGAAGGCCTCGGCGGCGCCCTCGATGAATCCGCGCGCCTGCTCTTCGGAGCCGACGTCGACCTCGAGCGCCACCGCGGTGCCGCCGTCGGCCTCGATCCGCCCGGCGAGATCCTCGAGGCGGTCCCTGCGCCGTGCCCCGAGCGCCACCGACGCTCCTTCTGCGGCGAGGGCGAGCGCGGTCGCCTCCCCGATCCCCGAGGAGGCGCCGCTGATCGCAGCGCGGCGGCCTTCGAGCGAGCCGGGCATGCGGTTAGGGCCCCGGGGTGCGCTCGACGCTGGCCTCGGCGGTCGCCGCCTCGGCCTCGCGGATCGCCGCACCGTCGAGCGCGTTGGAGAGGGCCCGCACGTAGGCGCGGGCCGAGGCCTCGAGGATGTCGGTGGCGACGCCCTGGCCGGTCGCCAGCCGCCCGGCGGTCCGCAGCATCACCGTCACCTGACCGAGGGCGTCCTCGCCCTCGGTGACCGCCTCGACCGTGTACTGGCGCAGCTCGCACTCGGTCTCGGTCGCCTTCTGGATCGCCAGGAAGATCGCGTCCACCGGGCCGTCGCCTCCCGACTCCCCGACCGCCTCGGCGCCCGAGGGCAGCTTCACGGCGACCCGCGCCCCCGGCTCGCGCCGCGAGCCGGCCTCGACCTCGAACCAGGCGAGGTTGTAGGACTCGGCCCGCTCGCGCATCTCGTCGGAGACGATCGCCTCGAGGTCGAGCGCCGTGACCTGCTTCTTCTTGTCGGCGATCTCCTTGAAGCGGGCGAAGGCGGCGTTCAGCGAGTTGCCCTCGACCTTGAAGCCGAGCTGCTCGAGCGCCTCGCGCAGCGCGTGGCGCCCGGAGTGCTTGCCGAGGACGATCGAGTTCGACTCCAGCCCGACCTCGGTCGCGTCCATGATCTCGTAGGTGGTGCGCTCCTTCAGCACCCCGTCCTGATGGATCCCGGACTCGTGGGCGAAGGCGTTTCGCCCGACCACGGCCTTGTTCGGCTGGACCGCGTAGCCGGTCAGCCGCGAGACCATGCGGCTTGTGCGGGCCAGCTCGCGGCTGTCGAGGCCGGTGCTGAGATCGTGCACGTCGCTGCGGGTCCTGATCAGCATCACGATCTCCTCCAGCGAGCAGTTGCCGGCGCGCTCGCCGAGGCCGTTGATCGCGCACTCGACCTGCCGGGCGCCGGCCAGCAGGCCCGCGTAGGAGTTGGCGACGGCCAGGCCGAGGTCGTCGTGGCAATGGACCGAGGTCTCGACTCCCTCCAGCCCGGGGATCAGATCGTAGAGGCGGCGGAAGTACGCGACGTACTCCTCCGGCGTCGTGTAGCCGACCGTATCGGGGATGTTGATCACCGTCGCGCCCTCCTCCACCGCGATCGCGCAGACCTCGGCGGTGAACTCGATCTCTGCCCGGGTGGCGTCCATCGGCGAGAACTCGACGTCGTCGCAATAGGAGCGCGCCAGGGCCACAGCCGCTCGGGCCTGGCCCTTGACGTCGTCGCGAGTGGTCTGCAGCTGGTGCTCGATGTGGATGTCGGAGGTCGAGATGAAGGTGTGGATCCGCGGTCGCCCCGCCTCGCGGATCGCGCCCCAGGCGGCGTCGATGTCGGCCTTGTGGGTGCGGGCGAGGCCGCAGATGACCGGGCCCTCGACGTTGCGGGAGATCTCCTGCACGGCCTCGAAGTCCCCGGGAGAGGTGATCGGAAAGCCGGCCTCGATCACGTCGACGCCGAGGCGCCCGAGCTGCTGGGCGATCTCGACCTTCTCCTGCGTGTTGAGCGAGATCCCCGGCGACTGCTCGCCGTCTCTCAGGGTGGTGTCGAAGATGTGGACGCGGTTCGCGTCTGCGCTGCTGGCCGATTGCATCGGTGTGCTTCTCCTTCTCTGCTGCTTTCGAATGACCTTGTCTCTCGCGGCTCTCGCGCCGCCCAGCGCTATTCCCCCCGAAGGGGGAGGAGAAGGAGAAGCGCGAGGCTGTCCAGCCGGCGGTTCATTCGTTGCCGGCAAGAGTAGCGCACCGTTCCGGCGGCGCCGGGCTCGGTCTACTGCCTGGGGTCGTCGCGCCCGGGGCCGCCGCGCAGGACGTCGCGCCCGGGCCCCCCGCGCAGCACGTCCTTGCCGGGGCCGCCCAGCAGGCGGTCGGGGCCCGGACCCCCGTAGAGCGCGTCCGGGCCGCTACGCCCGACCAGCTTGTCGGCATCGGCGCCGCCGACCAGCTTGTCCGAGCCGGAGCCCCCGAGCAGGTCATCGAGCCCTGCTCCCCCCTTCAAGAGTGTCGGGGCCTCGACGTCCCCGGTCGCGGTGACCGTGTCGTTGCCGCCCCGGGTGACCACATTGAACCCGTTGATCGAGGCGATCAGGCAGAGCAGGCGGTTCGGGTTGCCGGTGGGGTTCGCGCACCCCGCGAAGGGGACGCCGTTGACGAGAGGGGTGGAAAGCGAGCCGTTGGAGTCGATCACGTAGTGCATGCTCGAGCGGTTGATCCTGATCACGTCCGGCATCGGGCCGGTCTCGCTCTCGTTGGCGATGATCTTCAGGGTCAGTGAGATGCCGCTGGCGCCTGCCCGGCCGGAGGCGAGGACAGCCGTGCGCAGGCGGGCGCCGGCGCGACCGCTCCCATGAGCGAGCGCGGCTCCGGACAGGAGGGTCAGGGACAGCGTCGCCATGGCCAGCGCCAGGCAGTGCGTCTTCTTCGCTCGGGATCCCATCTTCGGCACGGGCGCGGCGCGCCCACTGCTCACGGAAACAGCACGACCTTGCCGATGTTGCGGCGCTCGGCGATGTAACGGTGCGCGTCACCGGCGCTCTCGAAGGGGAACGCCTCGGCCACGACCGGCTCGATCCGGCCCGCCTCGAGGTCGGCGATCAGTGGCACGATGAGTCGGTCGAGGCTTCCCTCGCGGTCCCACCAGGCGAGCAGGTTGAGGCCGAAGACGCCCCTGTTCTCGTTGATCATCATCAGGCTCTTCCACCAGGGCATCGTCGCCAGCGGCATCTTCGCGAGGCTCTTGATCGTCGCGGCCAGATTGCGCCCGCCCTCGTCGGCCGACTCGGAGAGGCCGTACATCACCAGCCGGCCCCCGGGGCGCAGCAGCCGGTAGTCCTTGCGGAACGAGCTCGGGCCGATCGCGTCGATCGCGAGATCGATCCCCTCGCCGGAGGTGATCCGCATCACCTCGTCGGCGAAGTTGTCGGTGCGGTAGTCGATCGCGTGGGCGACCCCCTGCTCGCGGATCGCGTCGTGCTTGGATCCCGAGGCGGTCCCGAAGATCTCGGCGCCGGCATTGCGGGCGAGTTGCGTCGCGGCGATCCCGACGCCCCCGGCGGCGGCGTGGATCAGCACGCGCTCGCCCTGCTTCAGCCCACCCATCACGAACAGCGCCGCCTGGGCGGTCCCGTAATTGACGGGGAAGGCGGCGCCCTGCTCGAAGCCGAGCGCCTCGGGCAGCGGCAGGACCTGCTCAGCGGGGACGGTGACGAGCTCCGCCTGGCCCCCGAAACGGGTCGGGGCCATCACCCTGTCGCCGGCCGCGTGGTCGCTCACCCCCTCGCCCACCGACTCGACCTCCCCGGCCACCTCGTAGCCGAGCACGCAAGGCGCCTTGGGGGCGTCGGGGTAGAGCCCCACCCGAGCGAGGGTGTCGGCGAAGTTGATCCCGGCGGCCCGGACCGCGATCCGAACCTCGCCGGGGCCCACGGCGGGGTCGGGTCGCTCCTGCACCTGCAGGACCTCGGGGCCTCCGGTGCCGGTGAGAACGACGGCTCGCATCGCGCCCAACCTACAGTGCGCCGCTAGACGTCGACCGAGCGCCCTGCGAAGAACCCGTCGAGCTCGCGGATGCGGCCGATCGTGGCGGCGCGAACGGGAGCGTCGGTGGTCATCGCCATCACCGCGAGGTCGTCCCCCGCCTCCGCTCCGACCGCGGCGGAGATGATGTTGACGCCCTCCTCGCCGAACACGGTGCCGACCCGCCCGATCATCCCCGGCTGGTCCTTGTAGCGGAAGACCGAGATGTGATCGGCGAAGGGAAGGTAGAAGCTCTCACCCCAGGCGGAGACGAGATATGGCTCGTTTCGCGGCCCGACGCCCGTGCCGGCGACCTCGACGGCTGCCTCGCCGGACTCGATCCTCACCCTGATCAGCTCGGTGAAGTCCTCCGAGAGCGCGTCCTTGGTCTCGACCAGCTCGATCCCCCGCTCCTCGGCCATCTGCGGGGCGTTGACGAGGTTGACCGCCTCCTCAGTGTGGCCGGAGAGGATCCCGACCAGTGCGGCGATGCCGAGCAGGCGGGTGTCGTAGTCGGCGAGCCGGCCCCGGAACTCTGCAGTCACCCGGTCCACCGAGCCGTTGCCGAGGCCCTGGGCGAGGCGGCCGAGCTTCTCGCAGAGGGGAACGAAGGGCGCCAGCGCCTCCATCTCCTCCGGTCGCACGGCGGCGATGTTGACCGCGTTGGTGACGACGGCGCCATGCAGCGCCGCGGTGACCTGCTCGGCGGTGACCAACCCCGCCCTGTCCTGGGCCTCGGCCGTGGATGCGCCGAGGTGTGGAGTTACGACGACGTCGGGCCGCTCGAAGACCGGATGCGAGGTGAAGGGCTCCTCGGGGAAGACGTCGAGGGCGGCGCCGCCGAGCTTGCCCGACTCGAGGCCCGCGAACAGCGCGTCGAGGTCGATCAGCTCGCCGCGCGCGCAGTTGACGATCCTCGCTCCGTCCCGCATCGCCGCGATCGCCTCGGCATTGATCCAACCCACGGTTTCCGGCGTCTTCGGCAGGTGAAGCGTGATTACGTCGGCTCGCTCGAAGACCTCGGTCCGGTGCTCGGCGCCCTCCACTCCGAGCTCGCGGAAGCGCTCGGCGGAGACGAACTTGTCGAATGCGACGACCTCCATCTCGAAGGACTGGGCGCGCTTGGCGACGAGCTGTCCGATGCGCCCGAAGCCGAAAACCCCAAGCGTCTTGCCGTAGAGCTCGGCCCCTTTGAACTTGGCGCGGTCCCAGCGGCCCGCGACCAGCGAGCCGTGGGCCTGGGGCACGTTGCGGCAGAGGGCCAGCATCAGCGCCATCGTGTGCTCCGCCGCCGCGATCGAATTCGACTCCGGTGCGTTGGCGACGATGATCCCCCGCCGGGTCGCCGCCTCGATGTCGACGTTGTCGACCCCGGTGCCGGCCCGCCCGATCACCTTCAGCCGCTCGCCGGCCTCGATCACCTCCGCGGTCAGCTTCGTCGCCGAGCGGACCAGGATCGCGTCGTAGGCCGGGATCGCCTCGATCAGCTCCTCGGGGCCCATCTCGAGGCCGATGTCGACCTCGAAGTTGGCCCGTAGGAGATCGACGCCGGAATCGGCGATCTTCTCCTTGACAAGAACTCTCGGAGGTTGTGGGTTCACCGCGCGCTCAGCCGACCGGCTCCGGAGCGCCGGCCTCGGCGAACACCCGCTGGGCCGCCCCCGCCGCGGCGCCCGGCTCGCAGTCGTGGCCGAGCTCCTGCAGGGCGAGATCGAGCCCGCTGAGGGCGACGACGATGTCGAAGGCCCCGTAATAGCCGCAGTGGGCGATGCGGACGATCTGCCCCTTCAGGTGCCCCTGGCCGCCGGCGACGGTGATCCCGAGCCGGTCGCGCATCAGCTTCGGCACCTTGGCGCCGTCGATTCCCCCCGGGAGGCGCGCCGCGGTCACCACGTTGGCGTCGGGGTCCTCGGGGCCGAATCGCTCCAGGCCCATGGCCTCGATCCCGGCTCGCGCGGCGCGGGCCAGCACGGCGTGCCTGGCGAAGACGGCCGCGAGGCCCTCAGCCTCGATCAGCCCGAGGGCGACGTCGAGCGCCCGCCACAGGGTCACGGCAGGCGTGAAGGGGCTGTTGGCCGGCTGCTCGCGCTGCCCGGCGGCGGTCCGGGCCCAGTCGAAGTAGAAGCGCCGCCCGGGCCGCTCTGCGGCGGCTGCCAGGGCCCTCTCGGAGACCGAGGCGAAGGCGAGGCCGGGTGGGCACATCAGCGATTTCTGCGAGCCGGAGACGACCACGTCCACCCCCCACCCGTCCTGGGGCAGGTCCACGGCGCCGAGCCCGGAGATCGCGTCGATCACCAGGATCGCGTCGTGGCGGCGGGCGACCTCGGCCAGCTCACGGACGTCGTGAACCACCCCGGTAGAGGTCTCCGACTGGGTGGCGAACACGGCGCGCGGCGGCTTTGCCATGGCCGCGATCGCCTCGTCGAGGCGGGCCGGGTCGATCTTCTCGCCCCACTCGAACTCGAGGTGCGTCAGATCGGCGCCGTGGGCCGCGCACAGCTCCGCCCAGCGCTGGCCGAACTTGCCGGCGGAGGCGACCAGGGCGGGCTCGCCCGGCACGCACAGGTTGGCCACCGCGGACTCCATCGCGCCGCTGCCCGAGGCCGCGAAGGAGAGCACGTCGTTGCCGGTCTGAAAAACGTGGCGGAGGCTCTCCAGGGCCCGCTCGTAGACCTCGACGAAGGCCGGCGCCCGGTGGTAGAGGATCGGCTCGGCCATCACCTGGCTGACCGCCGGCGGCAGCGGGGTCGGCCCGGCGGTCATCAGGTACTGCTTGGTGAAGACGTTCGCTTCGCTCATCGGCGTGAAAGGTTATTGGTCAAGATTCCTCGGCCTCCCTCCGATATGGGGCTAGGCTGCCGAACGGCCGCCCGGGCTCCGACGGCGTCGCTACTCTGCCTCCGTCTCGCCCCCAGTCGACAGACACGGAGGAACGCATGTACCCAATCACCTACGAGGCCGACTACGAGCGCAACCCCGATCGGCTGACCACATTCTTCAGGTTGATCGTTGCGATCCCGTGGCTGATCGTCGCCTACATCTACTTGATCGCGGCCTTCTTCACCCACCTCTTCGCCTGGGTCGCCGTGGTGATCCTCGGGCGCTACCCGGATTGGCTCTACAACTTCAACTCGGGAGTCGTCCGCTACCTGATCCGCACCTACGCCTGGGCATACCTGCAGACCGACCGCTGGCCGCCCTTCGGCCTCTCCCACGATCCCACCTACCCGATCCGCGTCAACATCGCACCGAAGGCGGAGCGCCAGAGCCGGCTGAAGGCCTTCTTCCGCGGCATCCTCGTCCTGCCGATGCTGATCGTCTACTACGGCGTCAACGCGATCCACACAGGCGCCGCGATAGTCGCCTGGCTGACCATCGTCTTCCGCGGCTACCAGCCGGCCGGCGTGCACAACGCGCTGACCTTCACCAATAGCTTCTTCGCCCGCGTCGCCGGCTACTTCGTCCTCCTCACCGACGACTATCCCCCGATCGGCGCCGAGGGCCCACAGGTTGGAGACGTCCCCCCGACGGCGATCTCGTCCGCGGCACCCGCCCCGGCAGTCCCGGCGCCCGAGCAGCAGCAGCAGCCGCCGCCCCCGCCGCCCCCGGCTTCCTGAGCCGGGATGCCCGAGGAAGGAGCTGAAGGGGTCCTCGAGGGCGACGGCTACGCGGTCGCCAACATCGCCGATCTCGGCGAGGGCCCGGGCTTCCGCAAGCTGCGCCGGGCCCTCGGGGTGACGGCATTCGGCGTCAACGCGATCGTGCTACCGCCCGCGTATGAGACGGGGCGCCACTTCCACGACCAGCAGGAGGAGCTCTACTTCGTCCATCGCGGGCGGGTGGCGATCTGCTTCGGGGACGGTTCCGAGCACGAGCTCGGTCCCGGCGGCGTCGCCAGGGTCAGCGCCTCGACGGTGCGCAAGCTGCGAAACCTCAGCGACACCGAGGAGGCCGTCTACCTGATCGCCGGCGGCAAGGACGGCTACGTCGGCCGCGACGGCCGCCTGCCGCAGGGCGAGGAGAGCCGCTTCGGTCCCGCAGGACCTCCCGGCGCTTGAGCCGCTGCCGGATCGCCGGGGCGACCGACGCTCCGCTTAGAGTTCCCGAGTCAAGATGCAGTCAACGAACGGAGCGTGAATGTCCTTCGGCGATGCGGTTCGGTCCGGGTTCGATAACTACGCGCAGTTCGACGGGAGGGCCTCCCGCGCCGCCTTCTGGTGGTGGTTCCTGTTCAATTTCCTGGTCGGGATCGCCGCCAACATCGTCGGCCTGGCGATCGGCACCATGTACGTGGTCAGCGGGATCGTCAGCCTCGCTCTGCTGCTGCCCAACCTCTCGGTGGGGGTGCGCCGGCTCCATGACACCGACCGAACGGGATGGTGGCTGCTGATCGCCCTGATCCCGCTGATCGGGCTGATCGTGCTGCTGATCTTCTTCCTCCAGGAGAGCGACTCGGGCGAGAACAGCTACGGCCCGCCGCCCGCGGACGTCGCAGTCGCAGGCTGACGACGTTCGGGTTCCCCCGCTGAGCGGATCGGCGGCACCAGCAGGCCGCCGACCACCGGGACGTTGAGGAATCCCTCGACGCTGGCGAAGAGGATCCCGACCTTGGCGAAGGCGGACTCCATCGCCGCCCGCTGCTGGAGGACCGTTCCGACGGCGAAGAGGATCGCGGCAGCGACTGCCAGGACCGCGGCCAAGCGGGGCTCAGAACTCGGTCTCGATCCAGGGCATCATGCCCCGGAGCTCCCTGCCGACCTCCTCCACCTGCTTGCCGGTGGCCTCCTCGCGCATGCGGTTGAAGTTCTCCCCGCCGGCGCGGTTCTCGGCGATCCACTCCTTGGCGAACTCGCCCGACTGGATGTCGTCGAGGATCTTCCGCATCGCCGCCCGCGACTCGGGACCGATCACCCGGGGGCCCCGGGTCATGTCGCCGTACTCGGCGGTGTTGGAGATCGAGTGGCGCATCCCCTGGATTCCCTTCTCGTACATCAGGTCGACGATCAGCTTCAGCTCGTGCAGGCACTCGAAGTAGGCAAGGCGGGGGTCATAGCCGGCCTCAACCAGGGTCTCGAACCCGGCCTGCACCAGCTCGGTGGCCCCGCCGCAGAGCACCGACTGCTCGCCGAAAAGGTCGGTCTCGCACTCGTCCTTGAAGGTGGTCTCGATGATCCCGGCGCGACCCCCGCCGATCGCCACGGCGTAGGCGAGGACCAGCCCGTGGGCGTTGCCGGTGGCGTCCTGGTCGACGGCCATCAGGCAGGGGACGCCGCGCCCCTCCTCGAACTGGCGCCGGACCAGGTGGCCGGGCCCCTTCGGCGCCACCATGCCGACGTCGACGCCGGGCGGCGGCTCGATCTGCCCGAAGTGGACGGAGAAGCCGTGGGCGAACATCAGCAGGTTGCCCTCGGCCATCCCGTCGGCGATCTCGGCCTCCCAGATCTCGGCCTGCTTCTCGTCGGGGAGCAGGATCATCACGATGTCGCCCCGGCTGGCGGCGTCGGCGACGTCGAGCACCTCGAGCCCGGCGACCCGGGCCTGCTCGCAGCTTTCCGACTCGGGCCGCAGGCCGACCACGACCTCGACCCCGGAGTCCTTCAGGTTGAGCGCGTGGGCGTGGCCCTGTGAGCCGTAGCCGAGGATCGCGACCGTCTTGCCATCGAGCAGCGAGAGGTCCGCATCGGAGTCGTAGTACTGATCGTCGGCCATCGGGCGCGACAGACTAGACGATGATGCCGCCGG
Organism: uncultured Actinomycetes bacterium; assembly: GCA_963725315.1. Lineage (GTDB taxonomy): Bacteria > Actinomycetota > Thermoleophilia > Solirubrobacterales > 70-9 > JBBRHQ01. Next base: position 25,638 of record CAVRYA010000010.1, read on the forward strand.
GAACCGGGCGGCAACCGGTTCGCCCGCGACCGTTCATGGCGCGATACTGGTAGGCGGTGGCGGAGCAGGACACCGAGATCGTCAGGCGGTACTTCGAGCTGGTCGACCGCATGCTCGCCGAGTACTGGTCAAACCCGGTCCCAGTCCGGGAGTTCCCGCCTCTTCATCGCGCCTTCGAGCAGGTAAGCCCCGACGCGGAGTGGACCCCACCCCATCTGGAGAACCCCATTTGCGGGAAAGAGGCCTGGTTGGAGAGCATCGAGGACTGGCTTGATGCGGCGGACTACTGGCGGATCCACCTGGACGAGGTCTCCGACCTCGGCAACGGCACCGTGCTGGTCGCCAGCCGCAACGAGATCCGCGGCAAGGGCAGCGGCGTCGACGTCGAACAGGGGATCTTCACCATCGTCACCCTCGTGGACGGAAAGATCTCGACGATCAGGGACTTCCCGGAGCGCCGGGAGGCGCTCGGGGCGGCTGGCGACACGCAAAGCTGACCCCGCCGCCCGGTCGGGTTGCTCCGAAGCCCTCCTCAGCGCAGCACCCTGCGCATCAGCTTTCCAGAGGGCGTCCGTGGCAACGCCGAGGCGAGCTCGATCCGCTTCGGCACCTTGAATGGGGCGAGGACCTCGGCGCAGTGGCGGCGCAGGTCGTCGGGGCTGGTCGCCGAGTCGCTGCGAAGGACGACGATCGCTGTAACCGCCTGCTGCCACTCCGGGTCCTCGCGGCCCACGACTGCGGCGTCGACGACCTCGGGGTGGGCCATCAGCACCCGCTCGACCTCGGCCGGGACGACGTTCTCGCCTCCGCTGACGATCATGTCGTCGATCCGGTCGGTGACGTAGAGGAAGCCCTCCTCGTCGATCCGCCCGAGGTCGCCGGTGTGCAGCCAGCCGTCGGCGTCGGCGCAGCCCGGTGCCACGGTCGGGCCCTGGATGAGGATCTCGCCGTCGAGGATTCGCAGGTGGGTGGTGAGCAGCGGGCGCCCCGCGGAGCCGAGCTTGCGCCGGGCCTCGGCCGGGGCCAGGGTCGTGGCCTGCGAGCAGCACTCGGTGAGGCCGTAGGTCTGCACGACGGTTGCGCCGCGGCCGAGCGCCTCCTCGAGCACCTCGGCCGGGACCGGGCCGCCGCCGACCAGGATCGCCCGCGGCCCGGAGAGGTCGGCGCCCGCGTCGAGCAGTCGCACGAGCATGGTCGAGACCAGCGAGACCAGCGTGATCCCATCTTCGTCGAGGGAGGCGGCGACGCGGTCGACGTCGAAACCGTCGTGCAGGACCGCGGTGGTGCCGTAGATCACCGAGCGCATCACGATCGAGAGCCCGGCGATGTGGCTCAGCGGCAGGCAGCAGAGCCAGCGGTCCTCGGGCTCGACCCCGATGTTGAAGGCCGAGCCGACCGCGCTCCAGAGGTGGTTGCCGTAGGTCAGGCCCACCGTGTGCGGAGCGCCGGTGCTGCCGCTGGTCAGGATCCGGCAGTGGATGTCGTCCATGTCGTGCTCGCCGAGCAGCGGCAGGTCTGCCTCGGTTTGGGTCAGCAGGCCGGCGTCGCCCAGGTCGAGTGCCGGGTTCTCAGCCTCGAGCACCGCCTTGCGCTCGGAATCGGACTGGGCGGGGCTGATCGGCAGCACCACCGCGCCCAGCTTCATCAGCGCGTGGATCAGGACGACCAACTCGCGACTCGGGCTCATGGTCAGCGCCGCCGTCGCGCCGCGCCTCACCCCTTCGGCGCCGAGGCGCCTGGCCACCCAGACCGACTCGGCCTCCAGCTCCGAGTAGGTGACCCCGGCCCCGTCCGCGACCAGGGCGGTTCGCTCGGGACAGCTCTGGGATCTCTGGGCGAGCCAGTTGTCGAGTTTCAAGGGGCGCCGGGTCGATGCGCTGGCTATGGTTGCCCCCGCATTCTTGCGGGCCCGCGGTGGATCCGGGGCCACGATCACACCGAGACAGAGGCACCCTTGCCCAGACGTCACAAGGAAGCCCCGCCCGAGGAGGCGCTGTATGCCCCGATCGAGTGGGAGGCGGCGGCGGAGTACGGCGACATCCGCTACGAGCGCTGCGACGGGATCGCGAAGATCACCATCGACCGGCCCGAGGTCCGAAACGCCTTCCGCCCGCAGACGCTGGCCGAGCTCCGCGACGCCTTCTCCCGGGCCCGCGACGACCTCGAGGTTGGATCGATCATCTTTACCGGCGCCGGGACCGAGGCCTTCTGCTCGGGCGGGGACCAGAGGATCCGCGGCGACGACGGCTACATCGGCGACGACCGGGTGGCCCAGCAGGGGGTCGGCCGCCTCGACGTCGGCGACCTCCACGTGCAGATCCGCCGCCTGCCGAAGCCGGTGGTGGCGATGGTCGCCGGCTACGCGGTCGGCGGCGGCCACATCCTCCACCTCGTCTGCGATCTGACGATCGCCGCGGACAACGCCCGCTTCGGCCAGACCGGCCCCCGGGTCGGCAGCTTCGACGGCGGCTTCGGGGCCAGCCTGCTGGCCCGGAACATCGGTGTGAAGCGGGCCAAGGAGGTCTGGTTCCTCTGCCGTCTCTACGACGCCGGCGAGGCCCTCGAGATGGGGCTGGTCAACGCGGTCGTGCCGCTGGCCGAGCTGGAGCGCGAGACCGTCGCCTGGTGTCGCGAGATGGGCCACCTCTCACCGCTCTCGCTGAGGCTGCTGAAGGCCAGCTTCAATGCCGAGGAGGACGGGCTGACCGGGCTTCAGCAGCTCTCCCACGACGCCACCCTGCTCTTCTACATGAGCGAGGAGGGGCAGGAGGGCCGAAACGCCTACCAGCAGGGTCGGGCCCCGGACTTCTCGAAGTACCCGCGTCGCCCGTGAAAATCTGGCTGATGGCAGCGCGGCCGCGGACGCTGCCGGCGGCGGTGGCGCCGGTGCTGGTCGGGACCGCGGCGGCGATCGAGCGGGCCGGCGAGCTGCCACGGGTGGGCGGCTTCATCGCGGCGCTGATCGGCAGCGTCTTCATCCAGATCGGGACCAACCTCGCCAACGACTACTCGGACGCAAAGCGCGGCGCCGACACCGCCGACCGGCTCGGCCCGGTGCGGGTGACCTCCTCCGGCCTGGTGGCCCCGCGCCGGGTGTTGACCGCGACCTGGATCGCCTTCGCCGTCGCCGTGGTCTGCGGCATCTACCTGGCCGTTCTCGCCGGCCCGGTGATCCTCCTCGTCGGCGTCCTCTCGATCGGCGCCGGGGTCCTCTACACCGGCGGTCCGCGCCCCTACGGCTACGCCGGGCTCGGCGAGCTGTTCGTCTTCCTCTTCTTCGGCCTGGTCGCGGTCAACGGCTCCTACTACGTCCAGCTCGAGAAGTTGGCTTTCCTGCCGCTCGGGTTCTCGGTCGCGGTCGGCTTCCTCTCGACCGCGATCCTCGTCGTCAACAACGTCCGCGACCTGGAGACCGACCGCCGAGCCGGCAAGAACACGCTCGCCGTGCGGCTCGGCCGCGAACGCACCCGCCGGCTCTACCTGGCGCTGCTGGGCGGCGCCTACGCCGTGCTGGTGGTCACCCTCGCCGCTGATTCGGGCCCCTGGTGGGCCGGCCTGGCGCTGCTCTCGGCGCCGCTGGCGGCAAGGCCGGCCCGTGCCGTGATGGAGCGGAGCGACGGTCCCGCGCTGAACGGCGCCCTGGCCGGCACCGGCGCGCTGCTCGGCGCCTTCAGCCTGTTGCTCTCCGCCGGCCTGCTGATCGCCGCCTGAGCCGATGAAGCTCGCCGAAATCGAGGTCATCCCCTTCGCGCTCCCCTTCGCCGAGCCCTACGTCACCGCCCGCGGCAGGCTTGAGCGGCGCGAGATGGTCCTGCTGCGAATCCGCGACGGCGATGGCATCGAAGGGCTCGGAGAGGCCGTGCCGCTGTCGCTGCGGGGCGGCGAGAGCCTCGAGGCGGTCGCCGGCGAGCTGCGCGGGTGGGATCCGCGGCCCCTCGATCCCGGCGGCCTCTCCCCTCCCGCTCGCTGCGCCGTGGAGACTGCACTGCTCGACCTGCAGGCCAGGCGGGCCGGGGTGCCGGCCTGGAAGGAGTTGGGCGCCGGGAGCGCGGAGCCGGTGCGTTGCAACGCGACCCTGACCGCAGGAGAGCCGGCGGCGGTGGCCGCGCAGGCGCAGCGCTGGGCGGGTGAGGGCTTCGAGACCTTCAAGCTCAAGGTCGGTGTGCCGGGTGACGTTGGGCAGGTGAGGGCGGTGAGGGAGACGCTTGGAGATGAGGCGCGGATCCGGGTGGATGCCAACGGGGGTTGGACGGAGAAAGAAGCGGTTCTGAAGCTCCTGGCAATGAAGGAGCGAGGGCTTGAGCTGGCGGAGGAACCGGTCCACGGGCTGCAGGGACTTGCGAGGGTCCGAGCCCGGGCAGGTTTGCGGGTAGCCGCCGACGAGAGCCTCTCCGGCCCCCAGGAGGCCGGAGAGGCGGTTGCCCTGGGTGCGTGCGATCTCGCCACCGTGAAACTCTCCAAGGTCGGCGGCTTCACCGCCCTGCGCGAGATCGCCGGGCAGATTCCCGTCTACCTCTCCAGCGCCCTCGACGGCCCGGTCGGGATCGCCGCGGCCGCGCATGCGGCCCAGGCGCTGCGGGATAGCGGCGGGGACGCCGGCGTCGCGCACGGCCTCGCCACCCAGCGCCTCTTCCCCGAGACGATCGCCTCGGTCGAGTGCGAGCTGCGCGCCGGAATGCTCCACCTGCCGGAAGGCCCCGGCCTCGGCGTCGTCCTCGACGAGGCCGCGCTCGAGCGCCACCGCCTCCCCTGAACTGTCGCGTCTGATGCCGGAGGGGTGGACGGGAAACGCGACAGTTCGCCCGTTCGTCATTGTTCGGCCCCGATGGACCCGACCAATCGCAACACGGCGCTCGCCTCGGCCCTGGTCGAGGAGCTGGCTCGCTGCGGAGTGCGCCACGCGGTCCTCTCCCCCGGCTCGCGCTCTTCCCCGCTGGCGGTGGCGCTTCACCGCGAGCCCTCGATCGAGCTGAGCGTGATCGTCGACGAGCGCTCGGCCGCCTTCTTCGCCCTCGGCGCCGCCCAGGCGAGCGGGGTGCCGGTGGCGATGCTCTGCACCTCGGGGACCGCCGCCGCCAACTTCCACCCCGCGGTCTGCGAGGCGGACGAGTCCGCCGTGCGGCTGATCGCCCTCACCGCGGACCGCCCGCCGGAGCTGCGTGGGATCGGCGCCGGTCAGACGATCGACCAGCTGAAGCTCTACGGCGACTCGGTCCGCTGGTTCTGCGAGGTCGGCAACCACGAGGCCGACGACGCCGGCCTCCTTCATTACCGCTCGGTTGCCTGCCGGGCCTTCGCTGCCGCCCGCGGCGACCCCCGGCCTGGCCCGGTTCATCTCAACCTGGCCTGGCGCGAGCCGCTGGCGCCGCTGGAGCAGCCGGGCGCCGTCACCGCGACCGACCCGCTGGCGCTGGAAGGCCGCGAGGGCCGGCCGCTGACCGCGGTTGCATCCGTTCCGCCCGCCCCCGACGATTTCACTCTCGGCGAGCTCGCCAAGCACCTCGGCAACTCGGAGCGGGCCCTGATCGTCGCCGGGCGCCAGACCGACCCCGGGTTGCGCGAGCCGCTGGCGGGCCTCGCCCGCGCCGCCGGGATACCGATCCTCGCCGAGCCGACCTCTCAGCTTCGCTGCGGTCCCCACGACCGCTCCCAGCTGATCTCGGCCTACGAGGTGATCGTCGGCGCCGGCGCCCAGCCGGCCACGCCCGACCTCGTCCTGCGCTTCGGCGAGACCCCGACCTCGAAGCCGCTGCGCCGATGGTTGGCCGCCTCGGGGGCGGACCAGCTCGTCATCGACCCCGCGAGGGGCTGGTACGACCCGAGCAACCGCGCTGCGGCGTTGGTCCGCGCAGACCCCGCGGCGCTGGCGAGCGGGATCAGCGAGCGGCTGTCGGCGCCGCGGCAGTCGGAATGGCTCGACACCTGGCTGGAGGCCGAGGCCGACGCCCGCGCCGCAATCGACGTCACGCTCGCCGATATCTCAGAGCCGAGCGAGCCCGGCCTCGCGGCAGCGCTGGGCGGCGCCTACGCCGACGGCGACCTCGTCTACACGGCCTCGAGCATGCCGATCCGCGACCAGGAGGCCTTCCTCCCGCCGGGCAATGCCGACGTGCTCTTCCTGGCCAACCGCGGCGCCAACGGGATCGACGGCCTGATCTCCTCGGGGATCGGCGCCGCCCGCGCCTCCGCTCGCCCCACGGTGATCGTCACCGGCGACCTCGGCCTCCTGCACGACCTCGGCGGGCTGGCCGCACTGCGAGACGTCTCGACTCCGGTACGGATCGTCGTCGTCAACAACGACGGCGGCGGCATCTTCGGCTTTCTCCCCCAGGCGGAGGCGATGCCCGAGGAGGAGTTCGAGTCCCTGCTGGGCACCCCACGGGGGGTGGACGTCGCCGGGGCGGCAGCGCTGTTCGGGTTGGAGCACCGCTCGATTGCCAAGCTCGACGAGCTGCCCGCAGCTCTGGCTGCGGGGACCGGGCTGATCGAGGTCAGGGTCGATCGGGCAGCCAACGTCGCCCTCCACCGCAAGATCTCAGCAGCAGTGGCCGAAGCGCTCGGCGGGCCGACTACCTAACCTGCTTCAGAAGGAATGGCCGAGAGACCCACGCTCTATGTCTGCCACGGTGACGACGGTGGCCCGCGGATCCATCCCTGCCGGCGAGTCCAGGAGGCGCTCCGTGAGAAGGGAATCGCCTACGACAAGGTGATCGCTGCCCATGGCAGCCCGATCCCGTTCTTGCGCCGGGGATCCCGTGAGGAGCTCCTTGAAGCGACCGGGACGAAGAAGCTGCCGACGCTGAAGCTGCCCGACGGAACGGTGATCAGCCACTCCGGCGCGATCCTGCGCTGGATCTCCGAGCAGCGCCCGGGTTAGTCGGCCAGAAGCGGCAGCATCGCACCCAGCTTCGGCTCGGTCTCGGCCAGCTCCGCCTCGGGGTCGGAGTCGGCGACGATTCCGTTGCCGGCGAAGAGGTGCGCCTCGCGGTCGCGCAGGAGGGCGCTGCGGATGCCGACGCAGAACTCGCCGTCCTCGGCGGCGTCCATCCAGCCGATCGCGCCCGCGTACCAGCCGCGATCCATCTCCTCGAGCTCGTCGATCAGCCGTCCCGCGTCCGGCCAGGGCTCGCCACCGATCGCCGGTGTCGGGTGCAGCAGTCCGGCCAGCTCGACCGCCGAGCGCGGCTCCGCGAGCTGGGCGTGGATCGGGGTCGCCAGGTGCTGGATGTTGGCGATCTTGACCAGGCCCGGATCGGGCGCCGGCTCGACCCAGACCGAATGGGGAGTGAGCCGCCGCACGATTCTGCGCACGACGATCTCGTGCTCGGATCGATCCTTGGCGCTGACCAGCAACCGCTGGCCGATGTGGTCGTCAACCGCCGGGTCGGAGCTGCGCCGTGCCGAGCCGGCGAGGGCGACGGTCGCCGCGCCCGCGCCCGAGCGGCGGATCAGGGTCTCGGGGCTGGCGCCGACGAAGGCCGCCTCCGGCGTTCCGCAGCAGAAGCAGTAGCAGGCGGGAAACAGCTCCCGCATCGCCCCGAACACGGCGGCGGTGTCGTAAGCGGCGGGCGCGCGCACCAGGACCTCGCGGGCCAGCACGACCTTCTCGATCTCGCTGGCGCGGATCCGGCCCACCGCGGCCCCCACCGCGGCTTCGAAATCGCTCGGAGGGCGGACGCTCTCGATTTCCGTCCGCCCCATCCGGGCGGGATCGAGGAGCGGCAGCGGGGTGTCGCGGAGCGACGCAAGGCGTGCGCCGAGCCGCGAAAGGGCCTCGTCGCGGTCGGTACCTCCGCCGCCGATCGCGTTCAGGGTCGCGAAGGCTCCCCGCTCCGAGCGGCACAGCGAGATCTCGGGCAGGACCAGGAGGGCGGGCGGAAACGAAGACCAGATCGGCGACGTCCCGCCATCGTCGGCGAAGGCGAAGCCGCCGCTCCACAGCGGCCCGGCGCCCGGCGGCAGGTCCGCCTCGCCGCTGGCGATCCGGTCCCGCGCCAGGTCGAGACACTCCCGAGCCACGTCTCCGAAGCGGTCCGGCCCCCTCGACACCGCCTCGTGGGCGCTTCCGAGGGCCGCCACGGCGAAGCCGCGGTCCGGCTGCTCCAGGCAGAACCAGCGATCGCTGGCCAGGCGCGAGGCGAAGACGAGCCCGACGGGGTCGGTGACCTCGACCTCGACGGTGGCGCTGACCAGGGTCCGTCGCCGCGCGGAGGCGGCGCGCTCGAGTCCCGCGGCGAGATCTGCAAGCAGGGCAGCGCTGCCGAGCGCCGCTTCCATCGCGGGCGGCTCAGTCGCCGCCGCGGGCGATCGCGATCTCGCCCGTGCGGACCATCTCGACCAGGCCGTGGGGACGGATCATCCGCTCGAAGGCCTCGATCTTGTCGGCCGAGCCGGTGACCTCGATCGTCATCGTGCGGCGCGAGATGTCGACGATCTTGGCGCGGAAGATCTCCGCGAACTGCATCACCTCGGCCCGGTTCTCGACCGCCGCGGAGACCTTGAACAGCGCCATCTCCCGAGCGATCGTCTCCTCGGGCTCCATGTCGCGGATCTTCAGGACGTTGACCAGCTTGTGGAGTTGCTTGGTCACCTGGTCGATCGGGTGGACCGCCCCGTCGAGTGTGAGGGTGATCCGCGAGATCTCGGCGTCGTCGGTCGGCCCGACCGCGAGGGTGTCGATGTTGAAGCCGCGGCGGGCGAAAAGCCCGGCGATCCGCGCCAGCACTCCCGGCCGGTTCTCGACCAGGATCGAGAGCACGTGCTTTCGCCCGGTCAGCGCCCCGGGGACGTGCAGGTCCTCGAGCTTGACGGCCTCGGGAGTTCCAGGCTCGCCCATCAGCCGACCATGTCCCTGGCCGCCGCCCCCGCGGGGATCATCGGGTAGCAGTTCTCGGCGGGCGAGACGCGGACGTCGACCAGCACCGGCCCCTCTTCCTCCAGGGCACGGCCCATCGTCTCCTCCAGCTCGCCGGCGTCCTCGCAGCGCATCCCCGTGGCGCCGAAGGCCTCGGCGAGCTTCACCCAGTCGGGACTTGGGCCCAGCTCGACCGAGCTGTAACGCCCGTCCCAGAAGAGCTCCTGCCACTGGCGCACCATGCCCATGTAGCCGTTGTTCATCAGGAAGACCTTGACCGGGATCTTCTGGTGGACGGCAGTGGCCAGCTCCTGGCAGGTCATCACCAGACTGCCGTCGCCGGCGAGGCAGACCACCTGGTCATCGGGGCACGCGACTTTGGCGCCGATCGCGGCCGGCAGCCCGAAGCCCATCGTCCCCAGGCCGCCCGAGTTGATCCAGCGCCGGGGGCGGTCGAAACCGTAGTACTGCGCGGCCCACATCTGGTGCTGGCCGACGTCGGAGGTGACGATCGCCTCGCCGCCGGTCGCGCGGAACATCGCCTCGACCATGAATTGCGGCTTGATCTCGCCGTCCTCGCCCGCCTCGTAGGAGAGCGGGTACTCCTTCTGCCAGGCGCGGATCTGCTTCCACCAGCCCTCGAGCCGCGAGGAGTCGGTCTGCAGCGCCCGGTACTCGCGGGTCAGCGCCGGAATCACGTGCTTGGCGTCGCCGACGATCGGGATGTGGGCCGGGACGTTCTTGGAGATCTCCGCGGGGTCGACGTCGATGTGGATGAACTTGGCCCGCGGAGCGAACTCCGAGAGCTTGCCGGTGATGCGGTCGTCGAAGCGGGCACCCAGGGCGACGATCAGGTCGGCGTTGTCCATCGCGTAGTTGGCGGTGCGGGTGCCGTGCATTCCCAGCATCCCCAGCCAGTGCTCGTGGCTCGCCGGGAACGCCCCCAGGCCCATCAGGGTCGAGGTCACCGGGAACTCGTCGCTGTGGCAGAGCTCGCGCAGCTCCTCGGAGGCGTTGGCGTTGACCACCCCGCCGCCGGTGTAGAAGACCGGGCGGCGGGCGTTGGCAAGCGCCTTGGCGGCGATCCGCACCTGCTTGATGTTCCCCTCGATCGAGGGCTTGTAGCCGGGCAGCTCGACCGGGTCGGTGCGCGGCTCGTACTCGATCTCCGCCCGCGAGAGGTCCTGGGGGACGTCGATCAGCACCGGCCCCGGGCGGCCGGTCGAGGCGACGTGGAAGGCCTCGTGCACGTACTCGGGAATCTGGCGCGGGTCGGTGACCTGGAAGGAATGCTTGACGAACGGCATCGTCGCCCCAAGCACATCGGCCTCCTGGAAGCCGTCGGTGCCGATCAGCTCGGTCCTCACCTGCCCGGTGACGAACACGGTCGGGACCGAGTCCATCATCGCGTCGGCGATCGCGGTCACCAGGTTGGTCGCCCCCGGGCCCGAGGTGGCGAAGGCGACTCCGACCCGCCCCGATGCCTTCGCGTAGCCCTCGGCCGCATGTCCTCCACCCTGCTCGTGGCGGACCTGGATGTGGTCGAGGTCGGCGTCGACAAGCGCGTCGTAGGTGGGCAGGTTGGCACCGCCCGGGATGCCGAAGATGTGCTCCACACCCTCGGCCTTCAGCGACTCCATCAGTGCGTCGGCGGCTCTCATCGTCGAACAGGCGATGGTAGCAGTGGCCCCGTGCCTGCCGAGCAGGGTGTTTTCGGCCGCAGAGCCGCTCTCTAGCTGCCCGCCGCCACCGGCGAGATCGCACCCGAGGCGGCCCCGGGAGAGGGGTTCCAGCGGGTCTGCGGCTCGATCGCGCTTGGAATCGCACGCTCGCGGTGGCGCTCGATCGCGTGCAGCATCGACTCCACCAGCTCATCGCCCAGCAGCGTCGGTTCCAGCCCGAGGTCGAGCAGCTTGGTGTGAGTGGCGTTGTAGTAGTGCTGCTCGCGCTCGACCCGCGGGTTTTCGTAAGTGCGGATCTCCACATCGAAGCCGAGGCGCCGGCCCGCCTCGCTGACCAGCTCGGCCAGCTCGCTGACCGAGAACTGCTCGGTGAATTGGTTGAACACCCGGTATTCGCCCGCCCCGGCCGGATTCTCGACCGCCAGCTCGACGCAGCGCAGGGTGTCGCGGATGTTGAGGAAGCCCCTGGTCTGCCCGCCGGCGCCGTAGACGGTGAGCGGATGGCCGATCACCGTCTGCAGGCAGAAGCGGTTCAGCACCGTGCCGAAGACCTCGTCGTAGTCGAAGCGGGTGACCAGACGCTCGTCGCGGGCCGTCTCCTCGGTCTCGATCCCGTAGACGACGCCCTGGTTGAGGTCGGTCGCGCGCAGGCCCCAGATGCGGCAGGCGAAGTGGATGTTGGTCGAGTCGTGGACCTTCGAGCAGTGATAGAGCGAGCCCGGCAGCTTCGGAAACGGCAGCGTGTCACGGCGCCCCTTGTGCTCGATCTCGATGAACCCCTCCTCGATGTCGATGTTCGGGGTGCCGTACTCCCCCATCGTGCCGAGCTTGACCAGGTGGCTGTCCGGCACGTGGTCGCGGATCGAGAAGAGGAGGTTGAGGGTGCCGATCACGTTCGTGTGCTGGGTTTCGACCGCCCGCTCGCGCGACATCATCGAGTACGGCGCCGAGGGCTGCTCTCCGTAATGGACGATCGCCTCCGGGCGCGTCTCGGCCACGACCTCGTCGAGGAACGCGCCGTCCTCCACCCCGCCGACGTAGCGGCGGATCCGCTCGCCGGAGATCTCCTGCCAAGCGCCGATCCGCTCGTCGAGGCTGAGGATCGGGGTCAGCGAGTCGGTCCCGTGCTCCTGATGCCAGCGACGGCGGGAGAAGTTGTCGAGGACGGAGACCTCGTGGCCATGGGCCGAGAACCTCAGGGCGGTCGGCCAGCCGAGGTAGCCGTCGCCCCCGAGAATCAGAACGCGCATGGCGCGGGAGCGTAGCGGAGCGAACCGAGGAGACCGGCGGGAAAATAGGATCCCCGGCGTGGCGGATCACCTCCAGAGCGCCTTCGGGGGGCGCCGCTGGGCGCTGGTCGTGGCGGTGATCACCCTCGCCGGGCTCGGCCTGCGCCTCGACTACGCGGTCCGCGCCCCCAACCACCCGGTCTACGACGCCCAGGCCTACGCGCGCATCGCCCGCTCGCTCCACGAAGGCGACGGCTTCACCCAGGGCCCCGAAGCTCGCCCCCTGCACCTGCAGGCGGCGACGAACTACGCCCCCGGCCTGCCCCTGCTGATCGCCGGCCTCTACGAGGTTCGCGGCGGTGACGACGAGAGGGCCGCCCGGATCGTGCTGGCGCTGCTCAGCAGCCTGGCGATCCCCCTCGCCTACCTGCTCGGCAGGCGCCTCGCGGGGCCCCCGGCGGGGACGATCGCGGCGATCCCGGTGGCGATCTATCCGGCCCTGCTCGAGTACAGCGGCATGCTGATGACCGAGCCGTTGGGGACGACGGTGCTGGCCGCCACCGTGATCGCCTTCCTCGGCGCCCGCGCCGGCCCGCGCCTCTGGCCCTGGGCGTGCGCCGGGGCGCTGCTGGGAGCGATGGCGATGCTGCGGCCCGAGTACCTGCTGCTGGTCCCGGTCCTCTTCGCGCTGGCGATGCTTCGAGCGGACCGGCCGAGCGGGAGGTGGGCGCGGCTGAGGCCGGCGGCGCTGCTCGCCGGCTGCGCCCTGCTCGTCGTGCTTCCGTGGACGATCCGCAACCTGGTCGTGCTCGATCGGCTGGTGCCGGTCTCGACCGGTGGGGGCCAGATCCTCTACCAGGGCAGCTACGTCCGGGCCGGACCGGACCCCGAGCGGATCGGGCCGGTCTTCCTCGCCGAGCACCCGTGGATCCGCCGCAGGCTGGCACCCTGGCCGGGCCCGATCTACCGCGGCCAGGCCGTCGCAGCGCTCGCCGCCCGCGAGCATCCGGGCGAGAACACCGACGCGGCGCTGACCGGGATGGCGGCGCGCGCCTATCTCGACGCGGCCACGGATGAGCCCCTCACCCTGGCCGGCTTCATCGCCGGCAAAGTCTGGTTCGCCTGGACGGCGCCCGTCCGCAGCGTCATGGAGTTCCCGCCCTGGCGGGCGCTGCAGCTGATCCTCCTGGTCGGGGCGGCGGCCGGCCTTCTCCTCGGCCTCGCGCGGCGGCGCTTCGACGTGATCGTCCTCGGCTCGGTCCTGCTCACGGTGACGCTGGTCCAGGCCCTCTACATCGCCTCGCCCCGCCGCACGCTCGTGCTGCTGCCGGAGGTCTCGGCCCTGGCCGGTCTCGGGTTGACCTGGGTCGCGAGTCGCCTCCGGCAGGCCCTCCGCGCCCGGGGATAGCCTGGCCCGATGAGATCGAGCGGCCGGCTGCGGGCAGGGGTCAGCGAGTTGATCGAGCGCCAGGGACGGCTGACCATGGCGCTGCTGGCGGCGATCGTCCTGCTCGGCTTCGGCCTGCGCGCCTATCGGGTGGTCGAGCCGCTGGGGGCGCCCGGTGACGACGCCCGCGCCTACTACGCGCTGGCGAAGTCGCTCTATGAGGAGGGGAGCTACGGTGGGCCCGACTTCCGCGACTCCAGCGACTGGTCGCCCGGAGCGCCCCTGCTCTACGCCGCGAGCTTCTACGCGACCGGCGCGGCCCGGGAAGGGACGGGCCGGGGGGTCGAGATGCTTCTGGGGATGGCGGCGATCGTCGTCGTCTTCTGCCTCGGGAAGCGGATCGCCTGCCGCCCGGCCGGCCTGATCGCGGCCCTCGGGGTCGCGATCTACCCGCCCTTCATCCACTCGACCGGGGCACTGATGAGCGAACCGCCGGCGATCCTCACCCTGCCCGCCGCCGTCCTCGCCTTCCTCTGGGCGGCAGAGGAGCGGGGCCCGCCTGCGGCGCCCAGGGAAGGGAACGGTGCCTGGCGCTGGTCCGTGCCGGGGCTGCTGTTCGGGTTGACGGCGCTGATCCGACCCGAGTACCTGATCGTCGGCGTTGCCTTCTGCCTGCTGGCCGCGATCCGGGCCCTCCGAGCCCGCGGCTGGCAGAGCGCCCTGGCGGCGACGGCCGTGATGCTCGTCGCCTTCCTGGTGCCGATCGTCCCCTGGACGGTGCGCAACGCGATCGTCCTCGATCGCCTCGTGCCGATCTCGACAGGCGGCGGCAAGGCGCTCTATGTCGGCACGAACCTCCCCGCCGATGGCGACTACCAGCGCGTCAAGGCGCTGCTCGTCAACCGCTACATGGGACGCGACCTTGCCCCGGGCTCCGCGGCGCTGGATCGGGTCAACCCGACGCCGCTCTTCGACCGTGTCGCCGCCCGCTACCCGCACCTGCCGCGCGACGAGGCGCTCGGCAAGATCGGCAAGCAGAACTTCTCCCGCTTCTTCGGCGATGACCCGGCCGGCTACATGGCGATGACCGCGCGCAAGGTCTGGCGAATGTGGAGCGGCGGCGTCGGCGAGGCGATGAGCAGCGGCGCCGGGCGGGCGATCCAGCTCCTGATCGTCGCCCTGGCGATCGCCGGCCTCGGGGTGCTCGCCTCGAGGCGCTGGTGGTGGGAGCTCGTGGCGCTGGCAACGCCGATCCTCCTGCTCACCGCCGTGGGCGCCGCCTCGCTCGCTTCCAGCCGTCGCAACGAGGTGCTGATGACGCTGATCTTTCCGCTTGCCGGCGCGGCGCTCGCACGCGGGGGCGCGGCCCTATTGTCTAGCCGTCGATGGCCCCCCGAGCGAGCATCTTCCCCGCCGAGCTGACCGCGCTTCGCAGCGCCGGCCTGATCGTCGCCGCCGCGACGATCGCCTTCGCGATCGCCCGCCGACGCTCGCTGCGAAACGTCGATTTGCTGATCCTGCTGGCGGCCGGAGCCGGGCTGGCGATCGTCGCCGGCACCGAGATCACCGACAAGCTGCTGTCCGCCTTTTCCTTCGAGAGGGGCAACGGCGGCCGCATCCTCGGCCTCGCGGTGTTCGCGATCTTCGTGCTCTTCCTGATGATCCTGCGGGCGCTCTCGGTCTCGGCCCGCAACTCGCGCGAGATGTCGGCGGTGCTCGAGGGCATCGCCTCGGACGAGTTTCGCCAGGCCGGGCTGCAGGAGCGCTTCCGGGGGCGGATCGGGGTCCTCGTCCCGGCCTACAACGAGGCCGAGAACATCGGCTACGTCCTCGACCGCATCCCCGAGCAGGTCTGCGGCCTGCAGACCGCGGTGCTCGTGGTCGACGACGGCTCGCGCGACCGCACCGGCGACGTCGCGGCCGAGCACGGGTGCGCGGTGGCGCGCCACGTGATCAACCGCGGCGGCGGCGCCGCCCTGCGCACCGGCTACCGGCTGATGGTCGATTCAGGGGCCTCGATCGTCGTCACCATCGACGCCGACGGGCAGCACCTGCCCTCGGAGATGGCGCGTCTGGTCGAGCCGATCCTCAGCGGGGAGTTCGACCTCGCCCACGGTTCGCGCGTCCTCGGCCACGCCGACGAAGGGCACGTCGCTCGCGAGATGGGGATCGTCTTCTTCAACCGGCTCGTCTCGCTGATCACCCGCACCCACGTCACCGACTGCTCCAACGGCTACCGCGCGGTGCGCGCCGACGTGCTCCCCCAGCTCGTCCTGCGCCAGGAGCAGTTCCACACCTCCGAGTTCATGATCGAGGCGATCAAGCGCGGCATCCCGGCGACCGAGGTCCCGGTGACCGTCGTCAAGCGCCTCAGCGGCCACTCGAAGAAGCCGGCGGTCGTCCGCTACGGGATGGGCTTCGCCAACGCGATCGTCCGCACCTGGCTGCGCTAACCCGCCCCCCGGGCGGTGGTTCCCCGGCGCTCGCCCGAGCCACCGAAGGCTAAGCAGCGCTACTCGACCGGGTGCCGCACCTCGGCGGGATCCGGCAGGTAGAGGTCGGTGCCGCAGCGGGGGCAGACCTGGACGTAGAGCTTCAGCACCTTGCCGCAGGTGGGGCAGCGGCGCTCGGGCTCGGCCTTCTCGGAGCGGTAGAGGATCACGGCGACGAGGCCGATCAGGGGGAGGACCGTGCCGACGGCGAGCCAGAGGAAGAACGAGCGAGCCCTTGCCGCGGCCGATGATCGCGGTGGCGAGGCCGAAGGAGAGCGCGATGACCAGGTACTCGTAGCCCACGGGCGCATTCTCGCGCCAGGCGGCCGACGGCGCCCGAAGGCCGTCCAGGTATCGGGCTCCTCGCCTAAAGGATCGCCGAGGCGGCACCGACAAACCAGGCAACGGCTCTCGCCGGAGCCTGCCGCCTGCCGCCATGGCGACCACACAGACATCCGCTGCCCAGCGCGCCGCCCGCGGCGGCCGCAGGCACCCCAAGCACAAGAAGAAGGGCTGGCGCGACAAGCACTACAGGTGGGTCGACCACGGCGATGGGACGGTCACCCGGAGCGCCTACTGGGTCCGCCACGCCCACAAGCCGCCCGCCGACCATCCTCGCGGGCCCGGCCCCCGGCCTCTCCCCAGGCCGCAGAGGCCCAGCTCCGCCGCGAAGCCTTCCAAGTTCAAGGTCTACAGCGGCCCCTTCGGGCGCCTCGAGGCGACCCGGCTGCTCAACCGGGCCGGCTTCGGGCCCAGGCCGGGCCAGGCGGAGGCGCTGGCGAAGAAGGGGCTGAAGGGCGCCGTCCACTCGCTGACCCGGCCCTCGGGCCCGGCCGTCCTCTCGGGGCCGGCACCGGTCGACGACGACGGCAACCCGATCGCCCCCGCCGACGCCTGGGGCCACGACCACCTCTGGTGGCTCGACCGGATGATCCGCTCCGACCATCCCCTGGTCGAGCGGATGGCGCTCGTCTTCCACGACTGGTTCGCGACCTCCAACGACGGGCGTCTCGCGCCAGCAGCAGATGATCGACCAGTCGAACCTCTTCCGGCGCAAGTGCTTCGGCTCGTTCCTCGACCTGCTGAAGGCGGTGACGATCGACCCGGCGATGCTGCAGTGGCTGAACGGGATCGAGAACGACAAGTACGCACCGAACGAGAACTACGGGCGCGAGATGATGGAGCTGTTCACGCTCGGCGCCGACCGCGCGCGCCTACACCGAGGACGACGTCCGCGAGAACGCCCGGGCGCTGACCGGCTGGACCGCCGACTGGGACGACGACCTCGGGATGACCAACTTCCGCTTCGAGTCCGACCGCCACGACACCGGCAGCAAGACGATCTTCGGGCACAGACGGCAACTGGGACTGGGAGGACTCCTGCCGCGCTCTGCGTCGAGAACAGCCGCCACGCCTCCTTCTTCGTCGACCAAGCTCTGGAGCTACTTCGTCCCCACCCCGCCCTCGGCCGACACGCTGAAGGCGCTGATCGGCATCTACAAGCACCGGAACTACGCGATCCGCCCGGTGCTGGAGGCGATCCTCATGCACCCCGACCTCTACCGCGGCCCGCCGATGGTGAAGCCGCCGGTCGTCTACCTGGCCGGGATGCTGCGCTCGCTCGGCCGCGGCGATCGACACCGAGTGACTGGGTCTGGCTCTGCGAGCCGTCTGGGTCAGCAGCTCTTCCGGCCGCCCAACGTCTCCGGCTGGGACGACGGGCGCTGGCTCGACACCTCGACGATGCAGGCGCGCTGGACCGTCGTCACCTACGCCCTCGAGGGCCATAACTTCGACGCCTGGGACGAGAGCTATCCCGAGGAGGAATCGATCGAGGAGGCGCTCAACAGCGCGCTCGGTGCGTGGGGCTGGCCCGCCCTGCGGGCCGAGCACCAGAACGAGCTGACCGGGTTCGCGCAAGCGGGCCGAGGCCCAGATCGTCGCCCCCTGGCAGAGACAGCCCTTACCTCGCCCTGCGCCAGAACGCCCTGCGCCAGCTGATCGCCGTCTCCCCCGACATGCAGCTGCAATGAGCGCCCGCCGCCCCACACACAACTGCTGCCACGACTTCACCCGCTCGCAGCTGATTCGCTCGGCGGCGGCCGAGGCCGGCCGCGGCCTGCCGGCGATCGAGGCAGGGATGCCCGTGCCGGCCGGCACCGGGCTCTGACCGGCGCAGCTTCCTCTCCCGCAGCGCCGGGCTCGCCCTCGCCGTCTACGGGGCGAGCCGAGCTGCCGATCGGCGCCTTCGAGGAGGGGATCGCCCAGGCTGCCCAGAACGACCGCATCCTCGTCTCGGTCTTCTTCGACGGCGGCGTCGACTCGCTCAGCCTGCTCGCTCCGGTCGGCGACAGCCGCTACGCCGCCCTGCGTCCGACCCTCGCCCTCTCGCCCGAGGACGGCACCGCATTCAGCGAGGACCCGGGGCTGCGCTGGCACCCCGCCGCCTCGGGCCTGGCGACCCTGCACGCCGAGGGCAAGGTCTCGGTCTTCCCGGCGATCGGCTACGACCAGTCCCAACCAGTCGCACTTCACCTCGCGCCACTTCTACGAGATCGGCGAGGTCGAGGTCGGCTTCCGCACCGGCTGGCTGGGCCGCTACCTCGACCTGCGTCGGCGACGACGAGAACCCGCTCCAGGGCCTCTCGCTCGACGGCGAGCTCTCCCCGACCCTGGCGACCGCCTCGAAGCCGGTGGCGGCCGTCGACAGCGTCACGAACTACGACCTCTGGGCCCGGGTGGACCGGCCGGTCAGCGACGAGATGTTCCGCAGCTTCGCCCGCTTCGGCTCGCTTCCCGTCGGACTCCGGGGCGATGAAGCAGGCGCGCCAGGCGACCTCGCAGGACCGAGACCTGCGCGAGCAGCTGGCGCAGTTCGACGGCTTCACCAGCCCGGTCACCTATCCCGACAGCTACTTCGCCGAGAGTCTCTCCGGGCTGGCGGCGATGATCGCGGTCGGGCTTCCCCCTGCACTGCGTCACGATCAGCGCCGCCGGCGGCTACGACACCCACTCCGACCAGGCTCCAGGGCTTCGGCGACGACCTTCGCCAGACCTGCGACGCGATCCTCGCCTTCCAGCGTGACCTCGAGGCCCGGGGGCTCGCGGACCGGGTCCTGGTCGAGGTCTGGAGCGAGTTCGGTCGCCGACCGGAGCGAGAACGGCTCGCGGAACCGACCACGGCGCCGCCGGCTGCGCATTCGTGATCGGCTCGAAGGCGAAGGGCGAGATGGTCGGCGAGTTCCCGGGCCTCGCCACGCTCGACGACGACGACAACCTCCGCCACACCAGCGACTTCCGCGCCATGTACTGCTCGCTGCTCGAGCAGTGGCTGGGACAGGACGCGGCGCCGATCATCCCGGGTGCCTCGGGATTCGCCCGCCCCACGCTGGTGAAGGCGTGAGCCGACGGCCGGCCCTGCCCGCTCTCGCCGCGCTGGCCTCGGCGGCGCTTGCGGTCGGGCTTGCCGCGGGCCCGGCGGCTGCCGGCGGCGAGGCGGCCGGCGCCTCGGGCTGCGCCTGGCACAAGCACACCAAGCGGATCGTCCACCACGTTCGCCGCAACGGCAAGCGGCGCCGCGTGGTCCGCGTCAAGCACTGGTGGACCTGCGACCCGGTGGCGCCGAGCGGTCCGCGCACCGCCTCAGCGTCAAGGCCTACGAGTACAACTTCCTGCTGTCGCGAAAGAGCGTCGCCCCGGGCGAGATCATCGTCGAGCTCGACAACGAGGGCGAGGACCCCCACAACCTCAACATCGCCCCGACCGGCTCCTCCGGCCCTCCGCTCGTCCACTTCGAGGACACCCCTTCGCTGCAGCGCAGAAGCGAGCGCTTCAGCCTCACCCCGGGGACCTATGAGCTGTGGTGCGACCTGCCCGAGCACGAGGCCCTGGGCATGCACGCGACGCTGACCGTCGACTCGTCCTAGGGGCGATCGGAGCCGGCGACCGGCCGGTGGCTGCCCCCATGCTCGTAGATGCCCTGCTCGAGCGGCTCCGGGTGCCCGATCGAGCCGACCTCCGAGATGTCGCGGCTGAACGGCAGGCTGGCGGTCCAGTCGAGGACGGCGCGGACCTTGCGGGCGGTCCCCGGGATCTGGCTCATGTGGTAGGTGCGGGCCAGCCACCAGGCCGGGAAGCCGCGGAAGGTGCGGCCGCCGATCCGGCCGACGGCCTTGTAGCGGCCGAGGTTGACGAAGGAGGCCTTGGTCCGGTGGCGGTAGGGCCGCGCCGAGCCGACGCCGAGGGCGGCGGCGATGTTGCGGGCCGCCACCGGCCCCTCGCGCACGGCGTGCTGGGCGGTCGGCGCGCACAGCCCGCCCCCGGCCTGCGGTGCCGCGGCGCAGTCGCCCACCGCCCAGACCGAGTCCATGCCCTCGACCCGCAGGTGCTCGTCGACGGGGACCCGGCCGCGATCGTCGAGCGGGACGCTGAGATGGCGCAGGCTCGGGTTCGGGGCCACCCCCGCGGTCCAGACGACCGTCCGGGTGCGCAGGGTCTCACCCGTGGAGAGGCGGGCGCTGTCGGCCTCGACCTCCTCGAGGGTCGTCCCGAGGCGGATGTCGATGCCGCGGCCGCGCAGCTCGCGCAGGGCGTAGTCGGCAAGCTCGGGGTCGATCTCCGGCAGAACCCGGTCGGTGGCTTCGACCAGCACCCAGCGCATCCCCCGCAGCCGCGCTCGCGGGTAGGCCTCCATCGCGTCGGCGGCGAAGTCCTGGAGCTCGGCCAGCGCCTCGAGGCCGGCGTAGCCGCCGCCGACGAAGACGTAGGTGAGCAGCTCCTCCTGGCGGGCCGGGTCCTCGGTCGCGTTGGCGGACTCGAGCGTCTCGACAACGTGGTTGCGAAGCCAGATCGCATCGGCCAGGCTCTTGAAGCCGACCGCGTGCTCGGTCAGGCCGGGGACGGGCAGCACCCTCGATACCGAGCCCAGCGCCAGCAGCAGCTGGTCGTAGGGAAGCTCCTCGGTCTCGCCTGCGTGGGTTCGCAGCTGCACCGTCTTGCGCGCCGGGTCGTGGGCGTCGATCGCGCCCAGACGCAGGTAGGTCCGCCGGAGCATCTCCCGCAGCGGCGTGACCACGTGACGCGGCTCGAGGGTGCCGGCGGCAGCCTCCGGCAGGAACGGCGTGTAGAGCATGAAGTTGACGTCGTTGACGAGGACCAGCCGGGCCGACTGGGGCGACATCAGCCGCTCCAGCTCCCGAGCCGCGCTCGCCCCGGCGAACCCGCCCCCGGCGATCACCACGTTCCAGGCCATCAGCCGAGGCCCAGCCTCTCGCGGATCAGCCTGGTGACCGCGCCGCCGTCGGCGCGTCCCTCGGTCTCGCGCATCACCGCGCCGACGATCGCGCCGACCGCCTTCTGATTGCCGGAGCGGACTTGCTCGGCCGCATCGGCGTTGGCCACGATCGCTGCCTCGACGATCGCCTCGAGCTCGGCGTCGTCGGAGATCTGCGCCAGGCCCTCGCGCTCGACCGATCCGCCGGTGTCGCCCCCCTCGGCCGCGAGCAGCGCCAGCACCGTCTTGCCGCCGCCGTGGGAGATCTGCTTCGAGCCGACCAGGCCGATCAGCTTGGCCAGAGCCTCGGGAGTCACCCTCGAGTCCGCCGGGCCGCCGTCTCCCCCGCTCTCGCGCAGGACCGCCGCCAATTCGCCGGTGACCCAGTTGGCGGCCACCCGCGGCTCGGACTCACCGGCCTCGAGCACCCGCTCGAAGTAGCCGGCCGTCTCGGGGTCGGAGACGAGCAGGACGGCGAGATCGCCCGGCAGGCCCAGCTCCTCCTCGTAGCGGGCGATCCTCGCCGCCGGCAGCTCGGGCAGCGAGGCCCGGGCCGCCTCCAGCATCTCGGCCGTCGGCGCCAGCGGGACGAGGTCGGGCTCGGGGAGGTAGCGGTAGTCGTGCTCCTCCTCCTTGGAGCGCAGCGAGGTGAGGCTGCCGCTCGCCGGGTCGAAGTGGAGCGTCTCCTGGACCACGGACCCGCCCGCGCCGAGCAGCTCGCGCTGGCGCGCCAGCTCGGCCTCGACCCCGCGCTCCAGGAAGCGGAAGCTGTTCATGTTCTTCAGCTCCGTCTTCACGCCCAGCTCCCCACTGCCGGCCGGGCGCACCGAGACGTTGGCGTCGCAGCGCAGGCTGCCCTCCTCCATGTTGACGTCGGAGACGCCGAGCTGGCGGATCGTCGTGCGCAGCAGCTGCGCCCACTCGCGCACCTGGGCAGCGCTGCGCAGGTCGGGCTCGCTGACGATCTCCACCAGCGGCGTCCCGGCGCGGTTGAAGTCGACCAGCGAGGCGCCGGAGCCGTGGATCCGCCCCGACTCGCCGACGTGGATCATCTTCGCCGCGTCCTCCTCGAGGTGGACGCGATGGATGCGGACGTCGCCCAGCCTGCCTCCGGTGGCGAGCGGCGAGTCGTACTGGCTGATCTGGTAGGCCTTGGGGTTGTCGGGATAGAAGTAGTTCTTGCGGTGGAAGATCGAGCGCGGCGCCACCTCGCACTCGAGCGCCGCGGCGATCTGCAGCGCGAACTCGATCGCCCGCCGGTTGGGGACCGGCAGCACCCCCGGGTGGGCGAGGCAGACCGGGCAGGTGTGGACGTTGGGCTCGTCGCCGAAGGAGAGCTCGCAGCCGCAGAACATCTTCGTCCGGGTGGCGAGCTGGACGTGGATCTCGAGGCCGATCACCGCCTCCAGCTCGGGCGTGCTCATCGGCCCTCCCCCGGCCTGGCGTCGAAGCCGATCGCCTGCTCCAGCGCGTAGGCGGCGTCGAGCAGCCTCGCCTCGGCGAAGGCCGGGCCCGCGAGCTGGAAGCCGACGGGAAGCTGCGGGCCGCCCCCGTCCGGCTCGGCCAGCCCAGCGGGGATCGAGATCGCCGGGATCCCGGCCAGCGGCATCGGCACCGTGAAGAAGTCGTTCAGGTACATGGCCAGCGGGTCGTCGGTCTTCGCCCCGAGCTCGAAGGCGACCGAGGGCGAGGTCGGGGTGACCACGAAGTCGACCGCCTCGAAGGCCTTTGTGAAGTCCTCGGCGATCTTGGTGCGGACCCGCTGCGCCCGCCCGTAGTAGGCCTCGTAGTAGCCGGAGGAGAGCGCGTAGGTGCCGAGCATGATCCGCCGCTTGACCTCGTCGCCGAAGCCCTCGGCGCGGGTCCGCTCGTACATCTCGAGCAGATCCTCGCCCTCGACGCGCAGGCCGTAGCGGACGCCGTCGTAGCGGGCCAGATTGGTCGAGGCCTCCGCCGGGGCGAGCACGTAGTAGGCGGAGATCCCGTGCTCGGCGTGCGGCAGCGGCACCTCGGCGAGCTTTCCGCCGAGCCCTTCGATCACCTCCAGCGTCGCCTCGAAGGTCGAGCGCACCCCGGCCTCCATCCCGTCGCCGGCCAGCTCGGCCGGGACGCCGAAGCGCAGGCCGCCGAGATCCTCGCGGCGGGGCAGCCCGATCCCGCCCGGGATCCCGACCGAGGTCGCATCGCAGGGGTCGCGGCCCTCCATCGCGGCGAGCAGCAGGGCCGCGTCGGTGACGTCCCGGGTCAGCGGCCCGCACTGATCGAGCGAGGAGGCGAAGGCGATCATCCCGTAGCGGGAGATCGCCCCGTAGGTCGGCTTCATGCCGACGATCCCGCAGAGGGCGGCGGGCTGGCGGATCGAGCCGCCGGTGTCGGTGCCGATCGCGCACGGCGCCAGGCCGCCGGCGACCGCCGCGGCCGAGCCGCCCGAGGAGCCGCCGGGGACCCGGGCGCGATCCCAGGGGTTCAGCACCGCCCCGTAGCCGGAGTTCTCGTTCGAGGACCCCATCGCGAACTCGTCCATGTTGGTCTTGCCGAGGAGCGCCGCGCCCGCCTCGTGAAGTCGCCGCACCGCGGTGGAGGTGTAGGGCGGCCGATAGCCCTCGAGGATCCGCGAGCCGGCCGTCGTCGGCACGCCCTCGGTGCAGAAGATGTCCTTGACGGCGACCGGGATCCCGCCCAGCGGGCCGGCGGCGCCGTCGGATCCGTCCTCGCCCTCGGCGGTCCACAGGTAGGCGCCCAGCTCGTCGGAGGCGGCGGCCTGCTGCCAGGCCTGCCGGTACTCGGCGCGGCCCAGATCGCCGGCGGCGATCCGCCGGGCCGCCTCGGCGACCGTCAGCTCCAGCATCTCCACCGGGCTACGCCTCGGCCTGCGGGGAGGGAACCCGGAAGGCGCCCGCCTCGGGGTCGGGCGCCGGCTCAAGGACCCGCTCGCGCGGCCAGCTCGGACGCGGCTCGTCCTCGCGCAGGACGTTCTCGAGCGCAACGACGTGGGCGGTCGGCTCGACCTCGTCGAGGTCGAGCTCGGCGATCCGGTCGACGTGGTCGAGCACGTGCGAGAGCTCTCCCGCCATCCGCTCGATCTCGGGCTCGCTCAGTGCCAGGCGCGAGAGCCTGGCCACATGCAGTACCTGCTCGCGGTCGATCACGCGGGGGATATTAGGGACGGGATGGGTAGAGTCCCGCCGCGATGCGTGGGGAGAGGGCAGAGCGGTTCGTCGTCGCCAACCTGAGGCTGCTGGCGGTCACCTTCGCGGTGGTCGGCGCCCTGTTCATCATCTTCCCCGACGGCGTCCTCAACGTGATCTCCGATCTCGGTGATGAGATCGGCAGCTTCACCCGCGCCCCCGAGACGACCGAGAAGTTCTGGCTCGGGCTGGCCTTCGCCTACATGGTCGTGATCGCCGGCATCTGCGCCGTCGCCCAGGCCGACGTGGTCCGCTACCGGCCTCTGCTGCTGGTGCTGGCGGCCGGCAAGACGGCCTCATCTCTGACCACGGGTGCCTTCTACTTCTTCGACTCCGACGTCTTCATCTACCTGCTCAACTTCCTCGTCGACGGCTACCTGGCGATCCTGGCGCTGTGGCTGTGGTCGCTGAGCGGCCGCGTCGGCCGCCCCGCCGCACCCGGCTGAAGGCGCTCGCCGGGGCTCTCGGCCGCCGAGAGGCGCACGCTTTCGGCGATCTGCGAGGCGATGGCGCCGGGGGTCGGCGGGCTACCCGCGGCCGAGGCCGAGGTTGAGGTCTCGGCCCCGGTCGCCCGCTTCCTCGCCGGGCTCCCTCCCCGCAATCTGAAGCGCCTGCGGCTGGCGCTGCGCGGCTTCGAGCTGCTGCCCTTCCCCTGGCGCTTCAGCCGCCTCGACCTCGGTGCCCGCGAGGACTTCCTCGCCCGCATGGAGGGCTCGCGCTTCGGCCCCCACCGCGACCTGCTGCTGATGGCGAAGGTGCTCTCGACCCTCGGCTACGCGGTCGCTCCGCAGGTGCGGGAGAAGGTCGGCTACTCGATCCGCTGCGCCCTCGCCGAGGGCGGCTCTCCCGCCCCGGCGGCGCCGCTCGGGGACACCTCGGCTCCCGCCGGGGGTGAGGAGTGCGACGTCGTCATCGTCGGCTCCGGCGCCGGGGGTGCAGCCGCAGCGGCCGCCCTGGCCGAGGCCGGACTCGACGTGATCATCCTCGAGGCCGGCGGGCACTACGACCGCGACACCTACCCCTCCGACCCGCTCGAGGCGATCGCCAGCCTCTACCGCGAGGGTGGCCTGACCGTCGCCGAGGGTCGGCCGCCGGTGCCGATCCCGGTCGGACGGGCGGTCGGCGGCACCACCGTGATCAACTCGGGAACCTGCTTCCGCGCGCCGGAGCCGGTGCTGGAGCGCTGGCGGAACGAGTTCGGGATCGAGTGGGCCCGCAGCCTCGAGCCCGAGTACTCCGAGGCGGAGGAGTTCCTGCGGGTCACGCCCCTCGACCCCGAGCGGATGGGCCGCAACGGCCAGCTGGCGATGGAGGGCGCCGCCGCGCTCGGCGCCAGCGGTGGGCCGATCTCGCGCAACGCCGGGAGCTGCGTGCAGTGCAGCTCATGCCCCTTCGGCTGCGCGATCGACGCCAAGCGGGGGATGCACGTCTCCTACCTGCCGCGCGCCGTGGCGGCCGGGGCGCGGCTGCGGGCGAATGTCGAGGTCACCCGGGTCAGCGTCGAGGGCGGGCGGGCCAACGGCGTCGAGTGCCTGGCGGGCGCGGCCGGTGAGGGCAACGGCTCGCGGCGCCCCTATGCGGTGCGGGCGCGCGCCGTGGTGGTGGCGGCGGGCGCCCTGGGGACGCCCGAGCTGCTGCTGCGCTCCGGGCTCGGAGGGCAGCAGCTGGGACGCAACCTCCACATCCACCCGGCCTGCTGGGTCGGCGCCGCCTACCCGGAGGAGGTCCGCGGCTGGGAGGGCGTCATGCAGAGCTACTACATCGATCAGTGGGAGCCGCAGTCGATTCTCCTGGAGGCGACCTTCACGCCGCTTCCCTTCGGGGGTGCCTGGCTGCCCGGGACCGGGCGCGAGCACCAGCGCGCGATGCTCGGCTTCGCCAGGATCGGCTCGATCGGGGTCCATCTCTCCGACCGCTCCCGGGGCAGGGTCGGCCTGGCCGGCGACGGGTCGCTGAGGACGACCTACGCGCTCACCCGCGAGGACGCCGAGCGGCTGACCTTCGGCATCGCCCGGGCGGCGGAGGTCCACTTCGCCGCCGGCGCCACCGAGGTCTATCCCAACATCGGCCGCGCCGCGGTGCTGCGGCCGGGTGACCTTGCCTCCTTCGAGGCCGGCCGCTTCCGGCCCGCGGAGCTGCGGTTGGAGGCCTTCCACCCGATGGGAACGGCGCGAATCGCAGCCGAGGGCGCGGAGGGCGCCTGCGACACCGACGGCCGACTGCACGGCGTCGAAGGCCTGCACGTCGCCGACGCCAGCCTCTTCCCCACCTCGGTCGGCGTCAACCCGATGATGACCGTGATCGCCTTCTCAAAGCGCGTGGCGGCGGCCGTCGCGGCCGGGCTGGATGGAGCCCCCTCGGGCTGACGGACGTGGCCGACCTCACGGACGTGGCCGACTTCATGCCTGACATCCATGCGTCAGGTCGGCCACGCGGAGGGAGCGGTTCAGCCGCCCTCGCTGGCCATCGCTGAATAGGACCCGGCGAGGGTGACGATCGACGCCGCCAGGGCCAGGTAGAGGCCGGCTTCGCGCCCTCCGCCGATTGGGTCCAGCAGGCGGAAGGCGACGATCGCGATCGCGATCGCCGAGGCGATCACGGTCACAGTGTCGGCAACCACCGGGAGATCGGTCTTCTCCTGGCCGGCCGAGAGCAGCGGCAGCGCGATCGCCGCCAGCGCCGCCGCGGCGACGAAGAGGTCGGCCACCGCGAGCGAGTCGAAGCCACTCCGCCCGGGCTCGAACCAGGGCAGGAAGAGCGAGACCAGCAGGACCACGCCACCCAGGCCGGCGACGATCTCCCCCCGGCGGATCCTTGCCGCGCTCACCTGTCCGCCCCTGGGCTGGGCATGCCCGGGCCCACGCGGGGCCCGGGCACCTCGATCCGTGCCTACTGTGCCCCGCCGGTGGGCGGCGGAGGTGCAGGCGGCGCCTCGGGGGGCGATGCCGGCGGAGGGGGCGGCGGAGGCGGGGGCGGTGGAGGCGGTGCCGCTGCCTGGCCGCCGCTGATGCCGGTGCCGCTTTCACCGCCCGAGAACTGGTCGGCGGCATCGGCGAAGGAAACGTCCGCCTCCTGCATGCCGCGGTAGCCGCCGAAGGCGATGCCCCCGGCTGCGAACAGCGAGAGGAATATGCCGACAGCCGGCGAGACGTCCACCGAGCCGCCCACGAAGGTGGCCCCACCCGGGGTGTCGATGATCCGGTAGAGGATCAGGAGGACGCTGACCGCCCCCAGCACCGTGGTGGCGGTGCTGCCGTGAAGCGGCGCGTTGAGGTCGGTGTCGCTGGCCTCGATCAGCGCGTGGCCGATCGCAACGGCGATCGTGATCACGAGGAAGATCGGGATCCAGTCGAGGGTGTCCCAGGCGCTGCCGCCACCCAGGCTGCCGCTCGAGAAGCCTCCGCCGGACACCGAGACGCTGAACCAATCCAAGAACATGAAGATGAAGAGCAGGATTCCCGAAACGGCCGCGATCTTCTCGCCCATTCCAAGCCGGTCTAGGTCCATATCTGGCGCTCCTCCTTGGTGACTGGGGGTCTGGCGCCAGGGTACACCGCTCAGACGGCGGAAAACCGGCCTGCCGATCGTCCGTCCAGAGCCGCTCCGGAAGCTGATTCGGGCTCAGCTCAGGTGCTGGCGGCCCGGCCCTTCGCCGCCTCCAGGGTGTTGACCATCAGCATCGCGATCGTCATCGGGCCGACCCCCCCGGGCACCGGCGTCAGGGCCGCGGCGACGTCGCTCGACGGCCTCGAAGTCGACGTCCCCCTTCAGCCCCTCCTCGGTGCGGTTCATGCCGACGTCGATCACCACGGCGCCGGGCTTGACCGCCGCGGCGCCGATCAGCTCCGGGACGCCGACGGCGGCGACGAGGACGTCGGCGCGGGCGCAGGTGCCGTCGAGGTCGCGGGTGCGCGAGTGGCAGGTGGTGACGGTGGCGTTGCGGCCCAGCAGCAGGCTGCCGAGCGGGCGCCCGACCAGGCTGGAGCGGCCGACGACGACGGCCTCCGCGCCCTCCAGCTCGACGCCTAGGTGATCGAGCAGCTCGATCACGCCCGCGGGGGTGCAGGGCACCAGGCCGGGGTTACCGCTGGCCAGCAGCCCGGCGCTCGTGGGCGTGAGGCCGTCGACGTCCTTCCCGGGGTCGATTGCGGCGACCACGCCCGCCGGGTCGATCTGCTCCGGCAGGGGCAGCTGGACCAGGATCCCGTCGACCTCGTCGTCGGCTCCAAGCCCCCGCACCAGGTCGACCAGCTCCGCCTCGCCGGTGCTGCCGGGCAGCTCGTGATGCAGCGAGCTCATCCCGGCCTCCTCGCAGGCACGGTGCTTGTTGGCCACGTAGATATGCGATGCCGGGTCCTCCCCCACCAGCACCGTCGCCAGGGCAGGGCTGCGTCCGTGAACCTCCGCGAAGGAGGCAACGCCGGCCCGGACCCGCTCTCGGACCTCGGCCGAGACCGCCTTGCCGTCGATCACGCGCGCGGCCATCAGCGCCTGCGGATCGGCGCGTAGTCGGCCATCAGCTTGCGCTCGGAGCCGTCGCCGGCGAAGCGGACGACGATCACGCCGCCGGGCTCGACTGCGGTGACGACGCCCTCGCCGAAGCTGGCGTGGACGACGTCATCGCCGGTGGTGAGCTCGAGCGCCGGGCCCGGCTGCGCCGGGGCGGTCCCGGCCACCCCTCCGCCCCCGCCCCAGGAGGCGATGCCGGCGCCGGGGGCGCTGGAATGGCGCTCGGTGAGCTCGGCCGGCAACTCATCGATGAAGCGCGAGGGGATGTTGCGCTCGGGCCGGCCGCCGAAGATGCGGCGCTCCCGCGCCCAGGTCATGTAGAGGCGGCGGCGGGCGCGCGTCAGCCCCACGTAGCAAAGGCGGCGCTCCTCCTCCTCTCCCCCTCCTCCAGGGCCCGCATGTGGGGGAAGACGCCCTCCTCGCAGCCGACCATGAAGACCGTGTCGTACTCGAGGCCCTTGGCGTTGTGGAGGGTCATCAGGGTGATCAGCGACTCCTCGGCGCGGATGCTGTCCTGCTCGGTGTAGAGGGAGATCTGCTGCAGGAACTCCTCCAGCGCGCTGACCTCGGCTGCGCCCTCGATCTCGCGGTTGGCGTCGAACTCGGCCGCGACCCCGATCAGCTCGCCGAGGTTCTCGACCCGGCCCTCGGCCTCGATCGTGCGCTCGGCCTCGAGCGCCTCGAGGTAGCCGGTCTCGTGCAGTGTCGCCTCGAGCAGCTTCGCCACCGGGCCGTCGGCGCGCTCACGCAGGCCCTCGATCGTCTCGTGGAAGCGGCCCACCGCCTTGACCGCGGCGGCACCGAGGCCGGGCACCCGGCCGGGCTCCGCCGCCACCTCCCAGATCGGCAGGCCGGTGGTGTTCGAGTGAGAGAGGAGCCGGGCCTGGCTGGTGGCGCCGATCCCGCGACGGGGCGAGTTGACTATGCGGGCGAAGGAGATCGCATCGGAGGGGTTGGCGAGCAGGCTGAGGTAGGCGATCGCGTCCTTGATCTCGGCGCGCTCGTAGAACTTGGTGCCTCCGATCACCTGGTAGGGAAGCTCGAAGCGCACCAGCGTGTCCTCGAGCACCCGGCTCATCGCGTTGGTGCGGTAGAAGACCGCGACCTCCTCGCGGCGCACCCCCTCCTCGCTCTCCAGCCGCTCGATCTCCCCGGCCACCCAGCGCGCCTCCTCGTGCTCGTCGGAGAGCTCGGACAGCTGCACCGGCTCGCCGCCCTCGATCTCGGTCCACAGCGTCTTCGGCCGGTTGGAGCGGTTGCGCTCGATCAGCGCGTTGGCGGCCCCGAGGATCGTCTGGGTGGAACGGTAGTTCTGCTCGAGCTTGACCACCTCGGCGGCGGGGAAGTCGCTCTCGAAGTCGAGGATGTTGCGGATCTCGGCGGCGCGGAAGCTGTAGATCGACTGGAAATCGTCGCCGACGACCATCAGGTTCTGCTCGGAGCCGGCGAGCAGCTGCAGCAGCCGGTACTGGGCGTGGTTGGTGTCCTGGTACTCGTCGACCAGGACGTGGCGGAAGGCGCTGCGCCACCGCTCGCGGGAGGCCTCGAAGAGCTCCATCACGTTGACCGTTCGCACCAGCAGGTCGTCGAAGTCCATCGCGTTGGCCTCGAGCATCCGCTTCTCATAGAGCGCGTAGACCTCGGCGGCGGTCTCCTCGAAGACCGACCCCTGCGCCTCGGCGAAGCCGGCCGCGTCCACCAGGCGGTTCTTGGCGCCCGAGATCTGGGCGCGGATCGCGCGTGGCGGGAAGCGCTTCGGGTCGACCTCGAGCTCGGCCATGCAGCGCTTGGTCATCCGCAGCGAGTCCGCCTCGTCGTAGATCGTGAAGGCGCGCGAGTAGCCGAGCCGCTCGGCGTCGACGCGCAGCATCCGCGCGCAGGCGGAGTGAAAGGTCGTCACCCACATCGCCCGCACCGCCCTCCCGACCAGGCCCTCGACCCGCTCGCGCATCTCGGTCGCCGCCTTGTTGGTGAAGGTGATCGCGAGGATCTCGCCCGGGCGGGCCCGGCCGGTGGCGAGCAGGTAGGCGATCCGGTGGGTGAGGACGCGGGTCTTGCCCGAGCCGGCCCCGGCGAGGACGAGCAGCGGCCCCTCGCCGTGCTCGACCGCAACGCGCTGGGGCCCGTTGAGGTCGGCCAGGAGACGCTCGACGCGGTCTGCTCCCGCGGCTGTCGGCGCCCCGGTGGCCTCGACGGGCTCCTCGGCGGCGTCGGGCTCGGTGATCGCTCTCACCCAGCCCAGGATATCCGCGCCCCCGGCGGGCTCAGCCGCCGGCGGAGGAGCGCCCGCGCTTCGGTCTCAGCTCGCGGACCGAGGGGTCGGGCTGCTCGCTCCCCTCGACCTCGGCCAGGCGCCGCTCGAGCTCGGCGATCTGCTCCGAGAGTGCCTTGATCGCTTCCGCGACAGGGTCCGGGAGGTGAATCCAGTCGGCGTCGGGGCCCTCGACCGGGCGTCCCTCGACCCGTACCGGGTGCCCCGGGTTGCCGACCACGGTGGAGGTCGCCGGCACGTCCTCGACGACGACCGTGTTGGCGCCGACCTTGGCGCCCTCGCCGACCTCGATCGGGCCCAGCAGCTTCGCGCCGGACCCGATCGTCACGTTGTCGGCGACGGTCGGATGGCGCTTACCGCGCTGAAAGCCGGTTCCCCCGAGGGTGACGCCCTGATAGAGGGTGACTCGCTCGCCGACCTCGGCGGTCTCGCCGATCACCACGCCGGAGCCGTGGTCGATGAAGAAGTCGCCGCCGATCCGCGCTCCGGGGTGGATCTCGACCCCGGTGACCGAGCGGCTGAGGTAGGCGATCGCGGTCGGCGCCAGGGGAACGTTGGACTGGTGGAGGACGTGGGCTATGCGGTGGGCGAGGATCGCCTGTACGCCGGCCCAGCCCGCGAGGATCTCGATGGATGAGGCCCCTCGGGCGGCCGGATCGCGGTCGCGTGCGGCGGCAACGTCGGAGCGGATCTCTCCGACCACCCTGCTCAGTGTGCCGAGGCCGAGCATCGTCAGGGAGCGAAGAATGGCAGCGACATGTAGCGCTCGCCGGAGTCGCAGACGATCGTCACCACCCGCCTCCCCTCCATCTCTGGCCGTGCCGCGACCTCGAGGGCCGCCCTGATGTTGGCGCCGGCCGAGATCCCGGAGAGGATCCCCTCCCTGATACCCGCCAGGCGGGCGGTCTCCAGCGCCTCCTCGTCGGTGATCGCGATCGTCTCGTTGATCACCGAGCGGTCGAGGACCTCGGGGACGAACCCGGCGCCGATGCCCTGGATCTTGTGAGGTCCCGGCCTGCCGCCGGAGAGCACCGCCGAGGTCGCCGGCTCGACCGCGACCACGCGGGTCTCTGGGGAGCGCTCGCGCAGCATCCGCCCGACCCCGGTGATCGTTCCCCCTGTCCCGACGCCGGCGACGAAGGCCCCCAGCTCCCCCTCGCAGTCGCGCCAGATCTCCTCGGCGGTCGTCCGCAGGTGGATCTCCGGGTTCGCGGGGTTGGAGAACTGTTGCGGCACGAACGCCTTGCGCTGC
Organism: uncultured Actinomycetes bacterium; assembly: GCA_963725315.1. GTDB lineage: Bacteria > Actinomycetota > Thermoleophilia > Solirubrobacterales > 70-9 > JBBRHQ01. The sequence continues at coordinate 57,775 of CAVRYA010000010.1, forward strand.
TCGCTGATCTGGATCGCCATCTCCACCGCCTCGCTCATCCCGCCCATCGACGGGGTCTCGCGCACCTCGGCCCCGTAGGCACGCAGCAGCTTGCCGCGCTCGCGGCTCATCCCCTCGGGCATGGTCAGGATCAGCTCGTAGCCGCGTGCGGCGCAGACCATCGCCAGGGCGATCCCCGTGTTGCCGGAGGTCGGCTCGACGATCACAGAGCTGCCGGGGCTGAGCAGCCCGTCGCGCTCGGCCGCGTCGATCATCGCCACCCCGATCCGGTCCTTGACGGACCCGCCCGGGTTGAAGTACTCGAGCTTGACGCAGACCTCGGCGCTCAATCCGGTGGCGAGCCGCCCGAGGCGGACCATCGGCGTGTTTCCCACTGCCGCGGATGCCTCGGGGGCGATGCGGAGGCTCCTCGCCTGTTCCTGTGCCGCCTCGATGCCGACCACGGTAGCGGGCCACCGACCGCTCGAGTGGACGATCGCGTCCGCACCTGGACGGTTTCGTCCACTCGCCCGCCCGCCCCCGTTTCGGGGGCTGGGCCGCACTACCCTGGCGCCGTGTCACTGCGGATCGGCGCCACGATGTCCAACACGGCCGACGCGATCACCACCTCGCGGGCAGCCGACGCGATCGCCGATCGGCGCGTCGCGATCGCCGTGACGATCGCGGTGATCGCCGCCGTGGCGCTGCTCGCCTGGATCGGCGGTGAGCTGCACTACCGCAGCTGCCTGGCCAAGGCCGAGCTGGAGAACCCGCACGGCTTCGCCTACGTCGCGCCGAACCCGGACAACCCGGGGTCGGTCGGCTACCTGACTCCGACCCGGCTGGAGGAGAGCGCCGGCGCCGCGGACGCCTGCACGCGCGTTCCGTGGTAGCGAACCAGCCCGGAGTGGATCAGGGTCCCACCGGTACGAAGTCGTTGATCTGCTCGATGTCGACGCCCTGGGGGTAGAAGCCGCCGAGCCCGGTCTGGTGGAGGGCGTCGCTGACCGCGTCGATGCCCAGCCGCACCGCGTGCGCCTCGCTGTCGGTGTCGAGGGAGAGGCTGACCACGGCGAGGTGGGCGGCGTCCCAGGTGACCCGCGTGGCGAGGTCGGGATGGTGGCGCTCCAGGAACCGCATCAGGGCGCCCCACTCGTCGGGCATCTCGAACTCGAGGCCCGGAATGCTGATGTGGAGACGGTATTCGCGCACTGGACGCAGAAGGTTGCCAAGGATTGCCAAGCAGGCTGGACGAACGTATGAGGATGCGAGCGATCCTGCATCGGCCAGGCACGGGATCCGCGGATTTTGCCGAGCGGCAGCGTTGGCGGATACTGCGACGATGGCGCCAGAGCAGGTGAATGTCGTTCGCGGGGTCCGGGTCGCCCTTCTCCCGCCGAGCGAGAGAGCGGGCCGTCGCCGGACGCTCGACGAGCGCCTGCGCCTCGTGCTGCCGGGCCCCTCCCGCCACCTTGGTGCCGCGCTCCTGCGGCTGTCGCCGCGATCCCGGCTACGTCAGCGGGCACTGAGCCGCGCCATGGTTCGCGCCTACGCGGCGGCGAACCGCCGCGACTTCGAGCTGATCCTCCTCGCCAACGACCCGGTGACCTACGAGTACCACCCGAGCGTTGACCTGCTCCCTCCCGACTTCGAGACCGTCTACCGGGGCCATCAGGGCTACCTCCGCTTCTGGAGGCGCTGGCTCGAGGCCTTCGAGGACATCCGCTGGGATCCCGAGGAGATGCTCGACTTCGGGGAGAGGACTCTGGTCACGACGCTCCAGAGCGGTCACGGATCGGGCAGCGGGGTGGGCCTCAGCGTGCCCGTGTACCAGCTGTTCACGTTCAGGAGGGGCCTGGTGATCCGCCAGGCCGACTTCCTCGATCGCTCCGAGGCCCTCGAAGCCGCCGGGGCGCGGTAGCGCCCAAATCGGGCCTCGGTGCCCCGCTCCCCGCGATACTTCGTGGGGATGTCGGAGGAGAACGTAGAGGCGCTGCGGCGGGCGGTCATCGCCTACAACGGCGCCGACGTAGACGCCCTTCTGGAGGAGCTCGACCCCGACGTCGAGTGGCGGTCGCTCAACCAGGTGATGTTCGGGGGCCAGGCGCAGGTCTACACGGGTCACGACGGGGTCCGGCGGTTCATGACCGAGGTGGAGGAGGCCTTCGCCCAGGCCCGGATCGAGAAGCTGGAAGTCCGTGATCTGGGTGAGCGGGTCGTCGGCAGCGGGCAGCTTCACATCCGCGGCAGGGCGAGCGGGGTCGAGATCGACTCGCCGATCGCCTGGCTGGCCGAGTTCAAGGACGGCCGGATGACCCGGATCAAGGACTACCTCGATCCCCGGCAAGCACTCGAAGACGCCGGGCTTTCGAGGTAGCCGATGTCGGGGAAGACGCTCGAGGCGGTTCGAGCCATCTACGGCCGCTTCGGCGAGGGGGACTTCCGGGTCAGCCTCGAATACGTCGACCCGCAGGTCGTCTTCGTTCTCCCGCCGGGCTTCCCCGAGTCGGGGACCTATCTCGGGATCGACGCGCTCGGGGATTACACGCGGGAGTTCCTCGAGCCCTGGGACCAGATCACCATCGAGGCCGAGGAGATGATCGACGCGGGCGACAGCGTCGTCGCGGCGGTGCGCCAGCGCGGGGCCGGGAGCGAGAGCGGCGCCACCACCGAGTTCCGTTATTTCCAGGTCTGGACCTTCCGCGGCCCCAAGGTGATCCGCCTCGAGAACTTCCGGGAGCGCTCCGACGCCCTCAATGCAGCCGGGCTCTCCGAGTAGGAATAATTGGACCGGCGGGATGATCTTCGTCCCGAGTCGGCCCCTGGAGACCAACACCCACTACATCGTCTGGGTCCACCGCACCGCGAGGGACAGGTCCGGCGAGATGATGCCCGGCCCGCTGATGTGGCGGTTCGAGATGAGCAGCTAGACGGGGAGCGCTTTCAAAGCAGCGCCCTGCCGGCCAGGTAACCGACGGCAGCAGCAGCGAGACCGAATACCAGACACGCGCTGACGTAGATCAAGGCACGCATAGGCTTGGCTGGACACCCGCGCTCTGAGCAGAAGGGAGCCCAAGACGTTGACGCCGACCGTGGCCCAGGGAAGGGCGTCGCCGTGGAACATCGAGGAGATCTCGTAGCGGGCGAGGACGCCAAACGCCCCCGCGATTGTCATCAACAGGACGATCACGATTCGAGTGAAGGGCTAGATGTAATACATCTCCGAGCCCGACTCCTCGGCCTCGCGGCGGGCGATCTCGGCGATCGTCGTCTGGCCGAAGACCTTGCGCAGGGCGGCGACGCCCTCGGCCCAGATGCCCCCCGCCTCCTCGGCCTCCTGCCCGATCTTGCCGTCGAGGGCCTGCACGACCTCGAGCACCTCGATCTTGTCGGCGGGACGCGAGAGCGTGTAGCCGCCCTTCATCCCCCTGTGGCTGTTGAGCAGGCCGGCCCGGCGCAGGGTCGAGAAGAGCTGCTCGAGGAACTGCTCCGGCATCCCGCGCCGCTCGGCCAGCTCCTTGATCGGCACCGGCCGGTCCCCGAGTTGGCGAGCTCGGCCATCGCGACCACCGCATAGCGCGACTTGGAGGTGACCGAGATCATCACTTGTTTGTATCGCAAGCTCCGGAAGCCGAGGCGAAGGGCGCAAATGCCGGGAATCGGGAAGTTGAGGCCGCCCCCGCTGGGCTAGGATCGGGGCACCGAGAGCTGGGGAGCGAGAAGGGCCAAGGAAACAGGCAGATCGGAGACTTCCCCTGAACGAGCGGCCACGCTGTCTGATCAACGACGGTCATCCCCTTTTTCGCCTCGGCGCCCGCAGGGTGCTGACCGACGCCTTCGAGGTCGAGGAGGCCCCGACCCGCGAGGAGGCGGTCGAGCTGATCCGCGACATCGGCGGCTTCGAGGTGGCGATCATCGACGCTCTCCCCTGGTCCGACGCAGGAGGCGACGGGATGAGCGGATCCGAGGCGGTCCGGGCGATCCACCGTGACGAGCCCCGCCTCGGGATCGTCGCCCACGGCCGCCAGCCCGAGCGCCAGATGGCGGCCGCGGTGATCGCGGCCGGGGCCAGCGCCTACCTGACCCGCACCGCCGGCACCGACCTGCTGCTGGAGGCGGTCAGCGCGGCGCGCCGCCAGGAGCGCTTCGTCGACCCGGCGGTGCCGCCGCGAGGAAGCCGCGGCAAGCTCACCGGCCGCCAGCGCCAGATCCTGCAGCTGCTCGCGGACGGCGACTCGGTCACGGCAGCGGCTCGCGAGCTCGGAGTCGGCGAGGAGACGGTCAAGACCCACACCAAGAACATCCTCGTCCGCCTCGGCGCCGCCAACCGGGCCAATGCGGTGGCGATCGCCCTACGCGAGTCGCTGATCGAATAGCGCTGCGGCTCGAGCCCTGATCGCTACGGCGCAAAGCGCGGGTACAGGCTGTCACCCGGTGCGCTCACAGAGAATGGATCAGATGCTCTCCTGCGGCGGGTGGCATGGATGGGAGGACCCATTGCCGAGCACCCGCCGTGGAGCGGAGGCAATGGTGGGTCCCATCCATGACAGGACCCGCCGGCCGGAAACCCCTAGATCCAGCCCCTGTCTCGCGCCGTCAGAACAGCCTGGGCCCGGTCGACGGCGCCGATCTTGCCGTAGACGTTGTGCAGGTGGGTACGGATGGTCGAGACCGAGAGCTGCATCTCGCCGGCGATCTGCTTGTAGACCATCCCCTCGGAGAGGTGGCGGAGGACGTCGAGCTCGCGTGCCGAGAGGGGGCAGGGCTCGGTCGCCCTCGGGGTTTCCGGGCGCGGGTAGGGCACCTCGTAGAGCAGTTCCCGCATGGTCTCGCGGTCGATGCCGCAGCGCTCGCAGGTCTCCTTCAGCCGCTCCGGGTTGACTGCGTCGCCCTGCGAGTAGCGGCCGATCATGTCGGCGGCGGCGACCAGGGCGGCGAGGCCGTCGGCGCCTTCGGCGTGATGGCGCTCGATCGCGACGGCGATCCTCTGCGGGAGGTTCCAGCGCCGCGCCAGCACCCCGCCGACCAGGGCGTGGTCGATCCCGAGCTGCTCGCGCTCGTCGCGAAGGCGCTGCTCGGGGGTGCGGGAGGCGGCGTCGAAGTAGGGCTTGTAGCCGGGGTGAAGGCGAGAGATGACCAGGCGGCCGACGTCGTGGAGGAGTGCGACGACCGCGAGATCGTCGCGCTCGGAGAAGCCGGTCACCCGGGCGATCTGGTCGGCCGCCCTCTGAGTCGCCAACGCGTGGATGCGGAAATGCTCGGGGCGCAGCTCCCAGCCGCCGTTTGGCTCGAAGAAGTCATAGACGGGCGCGGTGCCGGCGATCGCCAGCACCCCGGAGGGCTTCAGCACGTCGAGCGCCTGGGGGATGTTGGCGACGCCCCCCGCGGCCCTGGCGCCGCGGTTCGCGAAGCGCAGCACGGAGATCGTCAGGGCGACGTCGGCCTCGACCGTTTCGACGATCTCGCCGACCCGGGAGGTCTCCGCCGTCGCAGCCCTCATCACCCGCTCACGCGACTCGACCAGGACTGGGAAGCGCTCGACCGCCTCGAATGCCTCGGCGAGGCGGCTGCCGGGAGCGGGGCCGCGGTTCTCGCCCGTGGCCTTGCCCGGGACCTCCTCCGAGGACCCCCGGCCGTTGGTTTGGCTCTTGCGCGCTGCCATCGTCTCGGTAGCCGCGACGCCAGGCGCCGCGGGTCGTTCGTTCCGCATTCCTCATCGGCAGCAGGAGGCACCCGGTTTAGCTCTGGCGCAAGCGGGGACGCCGCACCCAGCCGCGATCCGGCCCCTCCGTCCTAGCCGGCGGCGGCCTGCTCGCGGCCGAGGCGCTCCAGCGCGGCGTCGATCCTGGTCAGGGACTCCTCCCTGCCCAGCGCTGCCAGCGATTCGAAGATGCCCGGCGAGACGCTGCTGCCGGTGATCGCCACCCGGATCGGCTGATAGACCTTGCCGGGCGCGACGCCGAGGCGCTCGGGCACGGGCGAGAGCGCGGTCTCGACGGCGTCGGAGTCGAAGTCGTCTGCGCCGGCCAGCGCCTGGCGAGCGTCGGCGAGCGCTGCCTTCGCCCCGTCCCTCATCACCTTCCCCCAGGCCTTCGGGTCCTCGACCGGCGGCTCGAAGAGGAAACGGATCAGCGGCCAGACCTCGTTCAGGGTCTGGGCCTTCTCCTGGACGATCCCGCAGGCGCTCCGCAGCCGCACGTCGGGTTCGCGGCCGAGGTGGGCGGCGACCGCCGCGATGTAGTCGTCGAGCGCCATCTCCCGCATGTAGCGGCCGTTGATCCAGCGCAGCTTCTGCTCGTCGAAGATCGCCGAGGCGCGCCCCACGTCCTCGATCCGGAATCGCTCGATCAGCTCCGGGGTGCTGAGCAGGGTGGCGTCGTCGTCGGTCCCCCATCCCAGCAGGGCCAGGTAGTTGCGGACCGCGGCCGGCAGGTATCCGGCCTCGCGCAGCTCCTGCACGGAGGCGGCTCCGTGGCGCTTGGAGAGCTTCTTGCCGTCGGGGCCGTGCAGGAGCGGCAGGTGGGCGTAGCGGGGCGGCCGCTGTCCAAGCGCCTCGAGGACGAGCAGCTGTTTGGGCGTGTTGGAGAGGTGATCGTCGCCGCGGACGACGTCGGTGATCTGCATCTCGGCGTCGTCGACTGCGACCGCGAAGTTGTAGAGGACCGAGCCGTCACCCCGGGCGATCACGAAGTCGTCATAGCTCGCGTTGGGGAAGACGACCTCGCCCCTGATCACGTCCTCGACCACGGTCTCGCCCTCGTCGGGCACCCGCAGGCGCACCGCGGCGCCCTCCCCCTCGCTCGGCTCACCCCGGTAGCCCCGCCCGGTCCCGTGGCGCTCCTTCCAGGCCCGGACGTCCTCGGCGGTCGCGGCGTCGCGGTAGGCGGCGCCGGAGGAGAGCAGATCCTCGAGGGCGGCCTGGTGGCGCGGCGCGCGCTCCGCCTGGGAGATCGGACCCTCGTCCCAGTCGAGCTCGAGCCAGCCCAGGGCGTCGAGGATCTGCTCGACGTTCTCGGGCGTGGAGCGCTCGCGGTCGGTGTCCTCGATCCGCAGCAGCAGCGAGCCGTCACCGTGGCGCGCCATCAGCCAGTTGTAGAGGGCCGTGCGGGCACCACCGATGTGCAGGGCGCCGGTCGGCGAGGGTGCGAATCTGACTCGGAGGTCTTTGCTCAAGGCGGGGATCGGCGCGGATGTTTCCACAGCCGCGCCTAGACTTGCCGCCGATGCCGGTCTTCAACGTCCCGATCAGCGGCGCGGCCCTCGATCCGGTGGTGGTGGCCCTTGAGATGGCCGAGATCCACGCGACGGGTCCCGCCTCGGCCGGGTTCGGCCCCGGCGGCCTCTCGACCGACGAGGTCGCCCGCGCCGTCGCGGTCGTCGACGCCGAGGACGCCGAGGCGGCGCTGGCCGCCGTCCGGGCCTGCGTGCCGGCCGGGAACGACTGCTTCGTCGGCCGGCCAGAGCCCACGTCGAGCTAGACCGCGCCAATGCTGATCGGCGCCCATGTCTCCACCGGCGGCGGCCTGACCAAGGCGCTCGAGCGCGGCGAGCAGCTCGGCTGCGACTCGATCCAGGTCTTCAACCAGAGCCCGCGGATGTGGCGACCCACACGCTACTCGGCCGACGACTTCGCCTCCTTCCGCGAGGCGATGGGCGAATCGAGGGTCGACGCGGTGATCATCCACGCCGTCTACCTGATCAACTGCGCGACCAAGGACCGCGAGCTGCGCCGCAAGTCGCTCGCCTCCCTGACCCACGCCCTGCGGGTCGGCGACGGGATCGGCGCTGCGGGGGTCGTGCTGCATCCCGGCGCCCAGAAGGGCGAGCCGCTCGGCCCCTCGATCAGGCGCGCGGCCAAGGTGATCGCGTCAGCGCTGAAGGAGAGCGATCGTTGCCCGCTGTTGCTCGAGCAGACAGCCGGCCACAGGGGTTTGCTCGGCCGCGACTTCGACCAGACGGCGGAGCTGATCGAGCGGGCCGGCGGCGGCAAGCGGCTCGGGCTCTGCCTGGACTCGTGCCACCTCTTCGTCCAGGGCTACGAGATCACCGACGCCGCCCACCTCGGGGCCGTTCTGGACGAAGCCGACGCCAAGCTCGGGCTCGAGCGCCTCGGCGCGGTGCACGTCAACGACGCGGCCGCCCCGCTCGGCTCCTGCCGGGATCGCCACGCCAATATCGGCAAGGGCGAGATGGGGCGCGAGGGCCTCGCCGCCTTCCTCTCCGAGCCCCGCTTCGAGGGGCTGCCGGCGACACTCGAGACGCCCGGACCGAAGAAGAAGGGCCCCGATCGCAAGGAGGTGGCGACGGCCAGGCGGCTGCGCAAGGCGGGGCTGAAGGCCCGCGGACGCTAGTTGATGTGCAGGCCGGAGATCGCCCGCGAGATCACCAGGCGCTGGATCTCGGAGGTGCCCTCGAAGATCGTGTAGATCTTCGCGTCGCGGTGCATCCGCTCCACCGGGAACTCGCGGGTGTAGCCGTTGCCGCCGAGGATCTGGATCGCGCGCTCGGTCGCCCAGACCGCGACCTCGCCCGACTTCAGCTTCGACATCGAGCCCTCGGCGTTCTCGAACGGGACCTGGTTCCGCCCCATCCACGAGGCGCGCCAGACGAGCAGCCTGGCGGCGTCGATCTCGAGCTTCATGTCGGCGAGGGTGAAGGCGATCGCCTGGTTCTCGATGATCGCGCGGCCGAACTGCCGCCGCTCCTTGGCGTAGGAGAGCGCGAACTCGTACGCCGCACGGGCGATGCCGAGCGCCTGCGCACCGACCGTGGGCCGGCTGGCCTCGAAAGTGGCCATCGCCGCCTGCGAGCGCCCCTGCTTGCCCTCGCGAACCCGGGCCAGGCGCTCGTCGAGCTTCTCCTTGCCGCCGAGCAGACAGGAGCCCGGGACCCGGCAGTCGTCGAGGTGGACGTCGGCGGTATGTGAGGCTCGCAGGCCGTGCTTCTTGACCTTCGCGCCCTGCTCGCACCCCTTGGTGCCGGGCGGGATCACGAAGGCGGCGTGACCGCGCGAGCCGAGCTCGCGGTCGACCGAGGCGATCACCACGTGCACGGCGGCGATGCCGCCGTTGGTCGCCCAGGCCTTCTGGCCGTTCAGCACCCACTCGTCGCTCGCCTCGTCGTACTTGGCGCTGGTGCGGATCGCGGAGACGTCGGAGCCGGCGTCAGGCTCCGAGGAGCAGAAGGCCGCGACGGCGGGCTCCTCGGGCGTACCGAAGCACTGCGGCACCCATTCCCCGAGCTGCTCGGGGGTCCCCTGGCCGAAGATCGCCGCGACGGCGAGCGAGGTGCCCATGATCGACATCCCGATCCCTGCGTCGCCCCAGAACAGCTCCTCGGTGGTGATCGGCAGGGTCAGCCCGGTCTCATCGCCCCAGAACTGGGCCAGCGCCTCGAAGCCGTAGAGGCCGATCTTGGCCGCCTCCTGGATCACCGGCCAGGGCGTCTCCTCGCGCTCGTCCCACTCGGCTGCCGCGGGCCTGACGACGCCCTCGGCGAAACCGTGAACCCACTCGCGCAGGTCCTTCTGGTCCTGGTTCAGCTCGAGGCTGAACCGCGGCACATCCGCGCCCTCGGGCGAGGACCCGTTGGTCACCTCGGCGACGAGCTCTTCGGCTCCTGCTGTCTCGCTCATGAAAGAAAGATTACATGGAACGATGTCACGGTTGCGATCGGCGACACCGGTCCGCCCCGTCCGTTGGCCCTAAAGCAGGCTGAAACGCCTGCCGATAGAGCCGCCGATGCAGACGATGCGATGCCTGCGCTGTGACTCGGTCCTCTTCCTCGGCGGTGCGACCTGCCCGCGCTGCGGAGGGGACGCCGTGCCCTTCAGCGGAGCCCCTCAGGCGAAGGCGTCGCGAAGGTCGAAGGCCCTCAGGCCCTCGGGCCCCTCGTCGGTGCAGTCGAAGAAGCGCGGGTTGACGCACTCGAACGCCGGGCCCTCGCCCTCGTAGGCGCGCTCAACCGTGAACTGGCACTGGGGCAGCGGCGGCCCGGTCATCTTGACGCCGCCGAAGCCGCCGGGCCGCAGCACCGCATCGAGCTCGATCTCGGCCGCGAACACCTCCTGCATGCAGCCCACGTAGTGGCGGCCGTTGAGCGTGTCGACGTAGCTGTAGAGGAAGGCGCAGCCCAACTCGATGCAACCGCGGGGCTCGACCAGCTTGTCGCAGAAGGATCGGCACTGCCGGCACTCGCCGATCCTTGCGGTGCTCTCCTCTCTCTGGCGCGTGGCCATCGCCCGCTCAGTCTAGGCGCCCGGGGGCGCCGGCGGGTGGCGCTTGCCGGCGCGGTGTTAGCGCCGGCACAGGCATGTCAGGGGGCGGAGCCGCCGCAATTCATTCAAGCCGCCATCACCCCGGGGCCGAGCAGCCCGTCGAGCTCCGCGCGCAGCCCGCTCGAGGGCTGCACCCGGTAGCCGTCGCCGAACCGCAGGCGCCGCAGGCCCTCGCGGGTCTCCATCTCGAGCAGGACCTCGGTGTCGCCCTGGAAGTGCTCGAAGACAGACTTCAGCTCCTCGACCAGGTTCGGGCCAAAGTCGACGGCGTTGATCCTCAGGGTCAGCGGTCCTGAGGGCCGTCTCGCTGCTGCGGAGCCCGCGGCGCGCTCGATCTCCTCCCGGTCCGGCTCGAAGCGCTCGGCCTCGGCAACGACCAGCTTCGTCTCGCCCCGCTCCTTGTGGTCGACCCGGCCGCGGACGATGACCACAGCGTCGGGCGCGATCACCGAGGCGCTGGCGGCCTCATCGGCCTTGAAGACCAGCATCTCGATCTGGCCCTCGACATCGTCGAGGGTCGCGAACATCATCTGCGATCCGCTCTTGGTGCGGATCTTCTTGCACTCGGTGACGATCCCCCCGACGGTGACGAAGGAGCCGTCCTGGCGGCTCGCCAGCTCGGAGATCGGGCAATCGACCCTGGCCCGGAGCGCGTCGCGGACCTCCGAGAGCGGGTGCGAGGAGAGGTAGGTGCCGAGGGTCTCCTTCTCCATCGCCAGCAGCTCGCGACGGTCGAACTCGGCGGCGGATATCGGCGGCCGTTGGACCGTGGCGCGGGAGGCGCCCTCGGCCTCGCCGAAGTCGAAGATCGAGCCCTGCCCGAGCTGGGCGTCCTCCTGAGCCTTCTGACCGGCCGCCTGGGCCGCCGGCAGTGCCTCCAGCATGCCCTTGCGGGAACTGTTGGTCGAGTCGAGCGCCCCGCACTTGATCAGGCACTCGATCGCGCGCTTGTTGACGGCGCGGGCGTCAACCCGCTCGCAGAAGTCCCAGATCGAGGAGAAGGGGCCATCCTCCCGCGCCCGCAGGATCGCCTCGACGGCCGAGTGCCCGACGTTCTTGACGGCGTCGAGGCCGAAGCGGATCGCCTTCTCGGAGACGACGAAGCCGTGATCGGAGGAGCTCACGTCCGGCGGCAGGACCTCGATCCCCATCTCCTCGCAGCGATTGACGAAGAAGGGGACCTTGTCCTTGGTGTTCATCACCGAGGAGATCAGCGCCGCCATGTACTCGGCCGGGAAGTTGGCCTTCAGGTAGGCGGTGCGGTAGGCGATCAGCGCGTAGCAGGCGGCGTGGGACTTGTTGAACGAGTAGTCGGCCGCCGCCTTGTTCAGCGCCCAGAGGTCGCTCGCCAGCCTCCGATCGGTCCCCGAGGCGGCCATCCCCTCCATGAACTTCGACTCCATCGTCGCCATCAGCTCGCGGTTCTTCTTGCCGATCGCCTTGCGCAGGTCGTCGGCCTCGGCGGGGCTGAAGCTCGCCATCCGCTTGGCGATCTCCATCAGCTGCTCCTGGTAGAGGACACAGCCGTAGGTCGGCTCGGTGATCGGCCGCAGGCGGTCGTCGGGGTAGCGGATCGAGGCCGGGTTCGCCTTGCCCCGGGCGTAGTCGGGGATGTAGCGCATCGCGCCAGGCCGGTAGAGGGAGACGAGGGCGACGATGTCGTCGAACTCACTCGGACGGACCTTCTTCATCGCCTCCCGCATCCCCTCGGACTCGAGCTGGAAGACGCCGGTCCCATCGCCCGCGGCGAGCATCTCGAAGGTGGCGGCGTCGTCCATCGGGATCTCGGCGATGTTCAGCTCGATCCCCCGCGAGCGGTCGATGATCTCGACCGCGTCCTCGATCACGTCGAGGTTGCGCAGCCCGAGGAAGTCCATCTTCAGCAGCCCGATCTCCTCGATCGGCTTCATCGAGTACTGGGTGACGATCTTGTAGGAGCGCTCGCCGGAGCCCGACCCGTTGCCGTTCCCCGCCGGGGCGCTCTTGTCCTCTGCAAGCTGCAGGGGGACGATCTCCTGCAGGGGCCGGTCGGCGATCACCACCGCGGCGGCGTGGATCGAGGCGTTGCGGACGATTCCCTCGAGACCCTTTGCAACGTCGAGGATCCGCTTCGCGTCGGGCTCGGCGTCATAGGTCTGGCGCAGCCCCTCTCCGGTCTTCAGGCATTCCTCGAAGCTGGGGCTCCGACCCATGATCGGCTCCGGGATCAGCTTCGCGAGGCGGTCCCCGGTCGCGTAGTCGTACCCCAGCACCCTGGCGGCGTCGCGAGTCGCGGCCCGCGGCGCCATCGTGCCGAAGGTGATGATCTGGGCCACCGACTCGCGGCCGTACTTCTCGGCCACGTAGCGGATCACCCGCTCGCGCCCCCGAACCGAGAAGTCGATGTCGATGTCCGGCATCGACTTGCGGCCCGGGTTGAGGAAGCGCTCGAAGAGCAGGTCGTTGGCGAGCGGGTCGAGGTCGGTGATGTTCAGCGCGAAGGAGATGATCGAGCCGGCGGCCGAGCCGCGGCCCGGCCCCACCGCGATCCCGTTCTGCTTGGCGTAGCGCACGAAGTCCCAGACGATCAGGAAGTAGGAGGAGAACCCCATCTCCTCGATCACCGCGAGCTCGAGCTCCATGCGCTCGCGGGCCTCGGCGGGCGCGGGATCGCCGTAGCGGCCGCGCAGGCCCTCATCGGCGATCCGGCGCAGCATCTCCTCGGGCTCGGAACCGTCCTCGGTCGGGTAGCGAGGCAGCAGCAGCTTGCCGAGCTCGATCTCCACCTCGCAGCGCTCGGCGATCTCGAGCGTCATCGGCACCGCCTCGGGCCACTCCGAGAAGGACTCGGCCATCTCCTCGCCGCTCTTCAGGAAGAACTCGTTGGTGTCGAAGGTGAGCTTCGGCGCCTCCAGGGTCGACTTCGTCTGCACGCAGAGGAGCGCCGCGTGGTTGTCGTAGTCCTCGCGGCGCAGGTAATGGACGTCGGCGGTGGCCACCAGCGGCCGGCCGACCTCGCGGGCGAAGCGGACGATCCCCTCGTTCGCCTTGTCCTGATCGGCAATGCCGTTCTTCTGCACCTCGAAATAAACCTGCTCTGCCCCGAAGGCCTGCAGGAGGTCGTCGAGGTGGGCGCGGGCGTCCTCGGGGCGGTCCTCGACCAGGCGCCGGCAGAAGCGCGACTGCAGGCAGCCGGTCAGCGCGATCACCCCCTCGGAATGGCGCGCGAGCAGCTCGATGTCGACGTTCGCCTTCCCCCTCGAGAAGCCCTCGAGGAAGCCGGCCGAGGTGAGCTCGACCAGGTTGCGGAAGCCGGCGTCGCTGGCGGCCAGCAGGGTGAGGTGGTTGCGCTCGTAGCGGACCTGCTGGGAGACCGCCCGGCGATCGTCGACGAGGTAGGCCTCGAGCCCGATTATCGGCTTGATCCCGTGCTCGCGACAGCTCTTGTAAAGCTCCACGGCCCCGTTCATCACCCCGTGATCGGTGAGCCCGAGGGCGGGCATCCCCAGCTCCGCCGCGCGGGCGGCCATCGCGTCGATCTTGCAGGCGCCGTCGAGCAGCGAGTACTCGCTGTGGGCGTGCAGATGGGCAACGGATGGGGCGCTCACGGGCAGAGGCCGATCATGCCAAGCCGCTCAGATGCCACTCGCCCTGAGCAGCCGGTCTCCCCGCTATCTGCGGGCTTTCCATTTGGGGCTAGGATCGCCCCGTGATCTACCTCCTGCGCCATGGCGATGCCGAGGACGGCGACGGTGACGACGCCGCGCGGCGGTTGACCGCCAAGGGAGAGCGCCAGGCCCGGGACGCGGGCAGGGCGCTGGCCGCTCTCGGAGCCGAGATCGAGACCTGCCTCGCCTCGCCCCAAGGTGCGCGCCGCGGAGACAGCGCGGTTCGGCGTGCCAACCGCTCGGCGTCGACGTCGAGGAAACGGAGGATCTGCGCGGCGGGCCCTTCGACGCGCCGAGCCTGGCCGCCGGGCGGGGTGAGGTGCTGCTGGTCGGCCACGAGCCCGACTTCTCAGACGAGGTCGCTCGGCTCACCGGGGCGCGCCTGAAGCTGAAGAAGGGCGGCGTCGCGATCGTCGATGAGGGCGTGCTGAAGGCGCTGCTTCGACCCGCCGACCTGGCGGCGATCGCCGCCGATCCCGACTGAGGTCGCCCCCGCCGAGCGTGGGACCTTTGAACCCCCATATACCGCGGTTGAAAGGTCCCACGTCGGTGGTGGGAGGTCGGGGCGGGAGGCTCAGCCGGCGCAGACCCAGGCGCCGGAGCCGGAGTCGGCCCAGATCTGGGCGGCGATCTGGTCCTGCTGCGCCTTGCTGCCGTCCTCGGGGTTGCCCGTTCCGCCGTAGAGGGCCCAGGTCGAGGGCAGGATCTGGTAGGCGCCGCCGGCGCCGCTCGAGGGGTTGACGGCGCCGTAGTTGCCGCCGGACTCGCAGGCGACGATGTAGGAGGGGATCGAGTAGGGCCCGCCCAGCCACTTGTCGACCTCCTGCTGGGCGCTCTGCTGGCTCGCGTCGCTCTCGGCGGCAGCCTGCGCGGCCTGGGCAGCCTGCGCGGCCTGGGCCGCCTGCGCGGCCTGGGCCGCGGCGGCGGCCTGGGCGGCCTCGATGTCACTGACCCAGCTGCCGATGTTCGACTTCAGGGTGGCGAGGCTCGCCGCTCGCGAGGAGGCGATCGACTGGTACTGGACGGCGGTCGACTCGGCCCGGGCGCGGATCGCCGAGATCTGCGAGCGCGCGGCCTCGAGCCGGGCGTTGTAGGCGTCGACGCGGGCCTTCGTCCGCTTCACCGCCTCCAGCTCGCGGTGGACGGCGTTGCGGACCTGACGCACCCGCGCGGCCAGGCTGGTGTCGGAGTCCTCGATCATCTTCATGTAGTCGCTGCGGGTGGCGAGGTCGTCGAAGCCGTCGGCACTGAGGATCAGCTCGGTCGCGTCCGGAACGCCGCTCTCATAGATCGCGACCAGGCGCCTGGCGAGGGCGGCGCGGGCCCGGCGCAGGCGGCGCTTCTCGGCTGCCAGCCGGCGCTGCGAACGCCTCACCGCGACTGTGAGCTCGGCGGCGCGCTCCTGGCCGGCGGCGAGCAGCGATGAGACCTGCTCCTCGCGGGCGGCGGCGGCCGCAGCCTGCTGCTGGGCGGCGGCCATCTGGGCCTGGCTGGCCTGCAGGTCGGCGGCCAGCGCCTGCGCCTGGGAGCGGGCACCGGCGACCTTGGCCTCCAGCGCCCCGACGTCGGCAGCGGAGGCGCCGGGTGCCGGGATCAGCAGCGCGAGCATCGCGACCGGCAGCGCGGCGGCGAGCCGGCTGCAGCGGCGAATGGTTCTCGATCTGGACGGCACGCGTACCTCCTTCGGTCGCCTGCGGGGTTAGCTGTCGGGCTCGCGCCGAAGGAGTGGCGCTACGCGGCTGAGTGGCGATTCGCCCCTGCGGCCCCGCCACATGGGTCAGGGCCGCTCCGGTTCCCCCGCTCCCCCTCAGCGTTCGAGGGGGATTAGGCAGTCAGTTGCTTGCGGCAAGCTATCTAAAATGTGAGGAAACGCTAACAGGTTGTCCATAAGACGCAACAGATATTGCGCTCTGGGCTGGCCGGCGGCTCAGGACCGTGCGGGCAGACGGGAATCACCTGCGGCGGCTGCGCCGCCTGACATGCCTCTGCCGGCGTCATGTGGACCGCGCCGGCAAAAACATCACCCCTCGGGCGCCTCCCCACGCGTGGCGAGGAGGTAGCCGCCGAGCAGCGCGGCCGCGATGCCGACGCCGGCCGCGACCCGCAGCTGGCGCCCATATCGCATCCTGACCATGAGGACGACCCCCTTGACAGCAGCCCTGCCGATCAACTCGTACATCAGGTGCCCTCCTCGCTCTCGCCGCGTTGCCTGATCCTACGGGCCATCCTGCTCTGCAGGGTGAAGATCTCGATGAACCCCGGGCTGGCCGACTCGGAGAACTCGCCCCCGGACTCGCCGAAGCCGGCCAGCGATCGGTCATACAGGGCGAAGGGCGAAGAACGGGCGACCGGCGTCACCGACCCCTTGAAGAGCTTCATCGTGATCTCGCCGGTGACGTGCCGGTTGGCCGAGCGCATGTAGGCGTCGAGGTCCTCGCGCAGCGGCTCGTGCCAGAGCCCCGAGTAGCAGAGGTAGGCCCAATGACGGTCGAGGCCCCCCTTGAAGTTGTTCTGGTGGATCGTCGAGACGAGCTTCTCGAGCTCCTGGTGCGCGGCGAGGATGATCGCCGCGGCTGGGACCTCGTAGAGGTCGCGGATCTTCAGCCCGATGATCCGGTCCTCGATGTGGTCGACGATGCCGACGCCATGGCGCCCCCCCGTGGCCGCGGCGCGCTCGAGCAACTCGACCAGCCCCAGGGGCTCCCCGTCGATCGAGGCCGGCCGCCCCGCCTCGAAGCCGACCGTGACCGTCTCCGCCTCGTCCGGCGCCTCCTCGGGCCGGGTGACGAGCTGGAACGCCTCGGGGGAAGGCGCGGACTCCAGGTCCTCGATCTCCAGCCCTTCCGAGGAGCGTCCCCAGAGGTTGTCGTCGATCGAGTAGGGAGCGGCCTCGGCGCCGCCCTTGATCGGAATCCCGTGCTGGCGGGCGTAGGCGATCTCCTCCTCCCGACCCATCCGCCACTGGCGCACCGGAGCGATCACCTTGAGCTCGGGGTCGAGGGTCGCGACGGACGCCTCGAGGCGCACCTGGTCGTTGCCCTTGCCGGTGCAGCCGTGAGCGATCGTGTCGCAACCGGTCCGCCGCGCCGTCTCCACTCCCAGCCTCGCGATCAGGGGGCGGCCCAGGGCGGTGAACAGCGGGTAGCCGCCCCCGTAGAGGCCGTTGGCAAGGATCGCCGGCAGTACATAGTCCTCGGCGAACTCCTCGCGAGCGTCGATCACCACGCTGTCCACGGCGCCGAGATCGCGGGCCTTGGCCGTGACCACCTCGTAGTCCTCGTCGGGCTGGCCGAGGTTGATCGTCAGGGTGACAATCTCGGCCTCGTAGGTCTCCTGGATCCAGCGCAGCATCACGCTCGTGTCGAGGCCCCCTGAGTAGAGCAGCAACACGCGGCCGATCCGCTCGGGGTCGGCCTCGTATGAGGCGGTGCGGTGGTGCCCCGCGAGCGGCGATCCGCTCTCTGTCATCTCGGCCTCGGCATCGGGGCGCCGAAGTCTGCCACGCGAGCGGCGCGGGACGGTGGCCGGCGCTGTCAGACTGCTCGCCGATGAGGCGGATCGGTCACATCCTCGCCATCGCCCTGATCACCGCCGGCCTGGTCGTCCTGGCCGATGTCGGCCTCACCCTCGCCTACAAGGAGCCGGTGTCCTCGATCTACGGGGAGATCCAGCAGGATCAGGCCGCCGACCAGCTCTCCGAGCTCGAGTCCCGCTACCCGACCGCGGCCGATCGCCGCGCGATCAGCGGGGTCAGGGAACTGAGGGCCAGGGCCGCGATCCTCGCCCGCCGCTTCGGTCGCCAGGTCGACACCGGGGACGCGATCGGCAGGATCATCGCCCCCGACATGGATGGCCTCAACGCCGTCGTCGTCGAGGGCACCGACACCTCCAGCCTTCGCAAGGGGCCGGGACACTACGCCGACACGCCATTCCCGGGCGAGCGCGGGACGGTCGGGATCGCCGGTCACCGGACCACCTACCTCGCCCCCTTCCGCCACATCGACTCGATGAAGCGAGGCGACCCGGTGACCCTGGAGATGCCCTACGCGACCTTCGTCTACCGGGTCCAGCGCTCCGAGATCGTCGATCCCGGCGACGTCGACGTGGTCGAGCCGGTCGGGTACGAGCGCCTCGTCCTCAGCGCCTGCCACCCCCTCTACAGCGCCGCCCAGCGCTACATCATCTTCGCCCGGCTGAGCCGCATCGCCCCGCCGGCCGACTGAGCGGACTGCGATGCCTAGGGGGCGGCCACTCCGCCGCTGCCGCCACCACCGCCGCCGCCTGCGCCGGTCCCGCCGCTGCTCGGGGTGGTCGGGGTCGTCGTCGGGGTTGTGGTCGGCGTGGTCGTGGTCGTCGTCGTGGGGGTCGTGGTCGGAGCAGTCGTGGTCGTCGGCTCGGTGGTGGTCGGCTCCGTGGTCGTCGGCTCCGTCGTCGGCGTCGTGGCGGTGGTCGCCGTCGTCCCATCGCCGCCCCCGTCGCTGGCGATCACGACCACCGCGACGATCAGCCCGACGATGACGGCAATCAGGGCGGCCACCAGAAGTCGCATGTTGCCGTGCGGGCGCCCGTCGCCCCCGCCGCCCTGCCCACCGCCGTCGCCGGGCCCCATGATCCGGGTCGGGTCGTCGTGCATTACTCCTCCGGGCCGAGGATCGCGTCGACGACCTGCGAGGTGTCCTCGACGCCCAGCTCGTTTCGCAGCCGCGCCTCGATCTCGCCGCGACTGCTCCCCGAGAGCGCCATCTGCGTGACCAGCAGGCGCGTCCCGACGGAGCGGGGCGGCTGGGAGCGGGACGAGCCCGGCTTCGGCGCGCCCACCGGCTTCAGGCGGGAGAGCTGGGGAGGCGGCCCGACCACCTCCGCCTCCGGCGGCGGGGGCTCTTCCGGTCCGGGCTCGGTGGGCGGCGGCGAAACCTCATCCGGTTCCACGTGGCCCTCGCCCTCGAGGGAGACCACCTCGGCGTTCGCTTCCTCGAAGGCCGAGATCAGGCTGCCTGCCTGACGCTTCAGCGCCTCGGCCTGCTCGACCAGGTCATCGGTCAGCTCGGTGATCGCCCGGATCCTCTCGGCCGCGACCCGATCCGCCCGCGTGCGCGCCCCCTGGAGATGCTCCTTGGCCTGCGCCTCGGCGTCGTCGATCACCCCGGCGGCGGCCTTCTCGACCGCGTCGATGATCACCGCCAAGCCGCTCGGCCGCGTTCTGGGCCATGGGCCCGGGGTTCTCCGGGGCGGCGTCGCCCCCGGATGAGGGGGTTTTCGGCTGTTCGTTCATCTCGTCGCTCGCCGGATCGGGCTGCGGGGGCCCTCGACTGAGAACGCAGTGCGGCGTCCGGCGCTTCCAGCCGATCGAAGGCCGGCTGGGTCGGCGCGCCTAACCGGACTGCCCCCGCTCGCCGAGGATCCCGTCCAGCATCGACTCGGGCTGCTCGATGTGAAACTCGTCGCGGAGCCGGTTCTCGATCTCCTCCCTGCTGCTGCCGGCGACCGACATCTGCGTCGCCAGCAGCCTGGCCCCTGCCGAGAGACCGTTCTCCTCTCCCTCCTCCCCACCGCCGGTCTCTGCCATCGCCATCGCCCGCCCCTGGCGGGTGGCGTCAGGGGGCGCTGGGGGTAGCTGCTGCTGGATCTCGGCCTTTGTCTCCTCCAGCGAGGAGATCAATTCCTCCGATTCGATCCGGATCTCCGAGGCGCGCTTGGCCAGCAATGCTGCCGATTCGGCGATCTCGGTCGCCGAGCGCTCGGCGGCGTCGATCATCACCTGGATCCGCCCGATCGCGCTGAGGCTCGACTGCGCGGAAACGGGCTTCGGAGGCCTACCGGTCTCGCCCTTGCTCGCCGGGGGTTTGAGTTGCTCGTCCATCTCGATTCGGGATGCGATTCGGCTTTCTTCGCCGCACAGCGAAGCGAACCTTCACCCCAAGTCTAGGTCAGGCCACGGTGAGCGATGCACGCGGCGCGGCGCTCAGGAGCGCGAGCCGCGATCGACGGTGAGGCGCCGCAGCGCCAAGCCCATCGAGGTGAGCAGCACCGCGACGCCCAGCAGGGCGATCAGGTCGAGGCCGGTGAACGGAAGGCCGCCGACCACGGTCTTGTCCAACCCGGCGGCGCCGCCGCCGTGCGAAACGTGGGTGATCGGGTTGTACTGCTCCTGGGTCGGATCCGACGCTGCGGAAGCGCCCGACGCCCAGACCAGCAGGACGAGGACGGCGCCGAGGACGCAGACCCACCCGTAACGAGCGGTGTTGCCGATTCTTTGGACGAGTGCGCTCATTTGGACTGAGCCACGCAAATCCCTGCCCGAGGGCGCGCGGTCACCGGCATTCTGGCAGACGGCGCCCGATCGTGCAGGCCGGCTACCGAGCCTGGGCCTTCAGCCGCTTCTCGAGGGCCAGCACCTCGGGGCCGCGGGGGTTGAGCTCGCGGGCCCGGGCCAGCGCCGCGCGGGCCGCCGCCGGCCTGGATCGAAGCAGCTCCCGGGCGAGGAACCAGTGCGAGGCGTAGTTGTCGGGGACCCTCTCGGTCGCCTCGCGGAAGCTGCGCACGGCGAGGGCGCGGTCGCCGAGGCTCGCCGCCAGGGCGCCACGTTCGATCAGTGGCTGGTCGGAGAGCGGGTTGAGATCGGCGGCCCGCCCTAGGTCGCGAAGCGCCGAGGCCGGGTCATCGGCCGCCTCGGCGAGCCCCCGTTGCGTATAGCGGTCCGAGACGAACAGCGGCATCGCGATCAGGGCCACCGCGACGAGCGCCGCCGCCAGCGCCCATCGCAGCGGCGCGCCGGCCGGGGCGGACCGCCGGCCGGCGAGCGCCGGGCCGGCTGCAACGCCGAGCAGATAGAAGCCGGGGGCGCTGACGCCCGGGTACTGCCAGAACCAGTCGTAGGAGCCCTGCACGAACCACTGCACGCCCCCGGCCAGGGCGGCGGCGACGAGCGCCGCGGCCAGCGGTCCCCGGCGCCGCGAGCGGATCGCAGCACCGAGACAGCCGACGACGAAGGCGATCAGCAGGGCCAGGCCGGGCAGCCCCAGCTCCGAGGCGATGCGGACGATCAGGCTGTGGGGGTCCCTCGGGCTCTCGCCGCTGCGGCGGTGCCGCAGGTAGGTGAGCTGGAATGAGCCCGCGCCGCCACCGAGCAGCGGGTGATCGGCCGCCTCGTCGAGCCCTACCCGCCAGAAGTCGTGGCGGTTGGACCCGACGTTGGCGCCGTAGCGGATCCCCTGGCTGCGCAGGTCCGGATAGCCGACCTTGCCGAACTCCTTGACCCGCTGGTCGACGAAGCCGACCGGGCCGCCGTGGCTGGCGATGAAGACTGCTCCCCCGGCGAGCACGGCGAGGCTCGCCGCCACCCCCGCCACCCAGGAGATCGCCCGGACCCGGGACGGTCCGAGGCGCAGCCGCGGGTAGATGAGGCCCAGCGCCAGCGCAGCGAGCAGCAGCGATCCGGCGGTGCTCAGCGCCACGGCGCGGGCGGCGTCGTGGAGGAGCGGCACCACGCCCGGGTCGGCGGTGCCGTGACGGTAGACGTCGAGCAGCGCGGGCAGCGCGGGGATCGCGGGGATCGCCGCCAGCGCCACCACCACCGCGGTTCGCAGCCGGTGCGGGGAGAGGACGAGCATGGCCAGCAGGGCGATCGCCGCAGCCGGCAGGGAGCCGCGGCTCTGGGCGAGGATCGCCAGCTCGATCAGCAACGTCGCCGCGGCGATCAACGGCGCGCGCAGCTGCCAGCGCCACTCGTTGTGGGTGGCGACGCCGACCAGCGGCCACAGGCAGGTGAGGAAGAAGGCCGCGTTGGCGTTGCGATACCCGATCGGGAACCTCAGGGTCGCGTCGGAGTGCAGGTACCAGTTGAAGTCCGACCCGGTCCCGATTGCGATCACGGTCGCGACTCCGACCAGCGCTCCGGCGATCGCCACCGGCAGCAGCGAGCCGATCAACCTCTCACCGAGCAGGCGCACGGTCCACAGCCCGACCGCGAACAGCGCCGCGTAGGCGAAGACCCGCTCGGCGTCGGCGAGCGCCGCCGCGGGCGTCGGGGTCCAGAGAATCGAGGCCAGGGTCCAGGCTCCGAGGCCGGCCACCGACGCCAGCGCCACACCTGCGAAGGGGTCGAGTCGACCCGGCACGGGGATGATCACCAGCGCCAGGGCGATCAGCAGGAAGAGGGCGATCGCCCCCGGGTAGAAGACGGGCCCGAAGTAGGCGCCCTGCTTCCAGCCCCACCATCCGAACAGGGCGAGGGCGGCGATCAGGAAGGGAATCGCGACCTCCGGCCGCACTGAAAAGGCGCTCGGCGACTCGCCGCGAGCCGCGCCGGCCGGCCGGGAGGGCACCAGGTCGGGGCGCGGTTCCGACATTGCGCCCAAAGCTAACGCAAGGCCGTGACGGCGCCGATGTAAGAATCGCGGTGGCGCAGGAGCGCGCAACGGTGCCTCGAAGCAAGCCAAGATGAGAGACCCGATCGACAACTACGCTGCGGACTGGCTGCAGCCCGCCGAGGAGCAGAGCGGGCTGCAGAGTTATGTCGAGACGATCCGGGAGCGCCTCTGGCTGATCGTGCTGACCACAGTGCTGACCACGGCGATCGCCGTGGTCTACGTGCTCACGGCGACGAAGATGTACGAGGCGCAGTCCAACCTGCTCATCACCCCCGTCTCGAGCGCCGACCCCACCCTGGCGACGCTGGGGCTGATCACCGACTCCAGCGACCCGACCCGTCCGGTCGAGACCGCATCGAAGTTCGTCACCAACATCGACGTCGCCAAGCGGGTGCAGCGGGCCACAGGCAGCAGCGAGACGCCGCAGGCGCTTCTCTCCAAGATCAGCGCCGAGCCGATCGCCCAGAGCAACGTCGTCGCGGTCACCGCAAACGTCGACTCGCCGGAGCTCGCCAAGCAGCTCGCCGACGCCTTCGCAAAGCAGGCGGTCGCGGATCGCACCCGGCGTTTGCACGAGCGCGTCGCAGCGACCGCGCCGCTGCTCCGACAGCAGATCGCCAGGGATCCCTCGCAGGCCTCGGGGACCGGGTCCCTGGGTGCGGAGCTGGCGCTGCTGCAGACGCTCGGCAATGGCCCCGACCCGACGATCGCGGTCGACTCGCTCTCCGATCTTCCATCAAGTCAGGTCTCCCCGCGCCCGGCCCTGAGCATCGCCGGGGGGATCTTCGCCGGCCTCATCCTCGGGATCGGCGCCGCCTTCGCGGCCCAGGCACTCGACCCGCGCCTGCGCCGCGAGCAGCAGCTGCGCCGCCGCTATCGCCTTCCGATCCTGACCAGGGTCCCGCGCGACTCCGGCGGCCGCGCGGCGGCGAAGCCGCTCGGGCCCAGGGCGGTCGCCCCGGCCACCGCCGAGGCCTACCGAACCCTGCGGGCGACGCTGGCGCGAAACGCACCCGGCGCGGCCACTGGCCGGGTGATCCTGGTCACCGGCTCCTCGGTCTCGGAGGGTAAGACGACGACCGCGGTCAACCTCGCCGCCTCGCTCGCCCTGGCGGGCCAGCGGGTGATCCTGATCGAGTCCGACCTGCGCCGGCCCTCCCTCGGGGAGGCTCTCGGGGTGACGCCCGAGAACGGCGGCGTGGTCAGCACGCTGATCGAGAACACCGAGCTTTCCAACGCGCTAGTCACCTCCCCGAACTTCGGGCCGAACCTGCAGATGCTGCTGGCCGACTACGAGGGCGGCTGGATCGCCGAGCTGTTCTCGATCCCCGCGGCGGAGCAGATGATCGAAGAGGCAAAGGCACTGGCCGACTACGTGGTCATCGACTCGGCCCCGCTGACCGAGGTCGTCGACGCCCTGCCGCTGGCACGCCACGCCGACGACGTCGTCGTCGTGGTGCGCCTCGGCCAGACCCGGCTCGATCGGGTCCTGCAGCTTGCCGAGCTGCTTGCCGAGAACGGGATCAAGCCCGTCGGCTTCGCGATCGTCGGCGCCCCGCGGGCGGGCGGGCAGGACTACCACTACTACGCCGGCGTCTCGGGCCCCCAGACCGGCGGGCCGGACCAGCGCCAACCGCGCAAGCTCTTCGGCGTCCGCTGAGGCAGGCGGTTGGCCGCCCGAATCGATCCGGCCCGCTGGTACTGGGCGCTGGGTGTAGCGGCGCTCTCCTGCCTGGTCGGCCTGCTCGCCGGCCGCCAGCCGACCCTGGCGATCGCCGTCTCGATCGGGCTCGGCTTCCTGCTGCTGACCGTCGCCGACCTGCTCGTCGGGGTGACGATCTTCACGGTGGCGAGCTTCCTCGAGCTGGCCACGGTCACCTCCGGCGTCGGCATCGCCAAGGTGCTGGGGCTGGCCCTGGCGATCTCCTGGATCGCGACGATCGTCGCCGGCAAGGGCCAGGGCCGCCTCGTCTGGCTCTCCAGCCCCGGGCTGAGCGCGATGATCGTCGCCCTGCTCGCCTGGGGATTGCTGAGCGTCCTCTGGGCCGAGTCCACCTCGTTGGCGGTGGCGCAGATGTTCCGCTACGCGCTGGCGGCGCTCCTGGTCCCGATCGTCTTCACGGCGGTCCGAGACGGCTCGGCGCTGAAGGCCGTCGCCGCGGCCTTCGTCGCCGGCGCCACATTCGCCGCCGCCTACGGCCTCTTTGCCCCGCCCAGCGCGTCCGGCGTTCAGGGATCGGTCACCGCCACCGAGCAGCTCAACCGGATCGCCGGCACGGTCGGCGACCCCAACGTGTTCGCCTCGGTGCTGCTGGTCGGGGCGATCCTCGCGGTCTCGCTCGCCATCGCCCAGCGCGACACGCCCGCGATCCAGGCCATCCTGATCGGCTGTGCCGTCGTCTGCATCACCGGCGTCGTCCTCACCTTCTCGCGCGGCGGGCTCCTCTCCCTCGGCGTCGCCATCTTCGCGACCCCGATCGTCGCCCGTCACAAGGGGGCCACGCTCGCCGCCGGAGGCCTCCTGCTGATCTGCGTCGTCGCCTACATCGGGGTGCTGGCGCCATCCGACGCCCGCGACCGCATCATCGCCAACGACGGGGGCAGCGGCCGCACCGACATCTGGAAGATCGGCTGGAGGATGGTCGAGGCCAAGCCGGTGACGGGGATCGGGGTCGGCAACTTCCAGAACTCCTCGATCCACTACCAGATCCGGCCCGGGGCGGCGACGGTGAGGACCGACCTCGCCGACAACCCGAGCGTCGCGCACAACTCCTACCTGGAGATGTGGGCCGAGCTGGGCCTGGTCGGGTTGGTGCTCTTCCTCGGGATCCTGGTCTCGGCGCTCGCCGCGGCGATCAAGGCCACGAGGCGATTGCGCCGCGATGGGCGCGAGGACCTCGCCGTGATCGCCGGCGGGGTGACAGTGGCCCTGATCTCCGTCCTCGCCTCGGACTTCTTCATCTCCGAGCAGTCGGCCAAGCACCTGTGGCTCCTGATCGCCCTCTGTCCGGCGCTGTGGGCGATCGCCAGGCGCGGGGCCGGGACAGCGCCGGGAACGGCGACGCGGAGCTGAGCCGGCCCCTCTCAGCGGCGCCGGCGCGAGAGGAGCTCCAGGTAGAGCCCCTCGATCCTGGCGATCCAGGCCTCGAGGCTCCAGCGCTCCCGCCGCATTCGTTGCCCGGCATCCCCCATCCGCCGCCGCTCGCCGGCGTTTCCGATCAGCACCGCCAGCGCCGCGGCCAGCCCTTGCGGGTCGCGCGGCGAAACCAGGAGGCCCGACGCGCCGTCGGCCACCAGCTCGGGCAGGCCGCCGACGTCCGAGGCGACCACGGGCAGTCCGGCCTCCATGTACTCCATCACCGACAGCGGCCCGCCCTCGAAGTCCGAGCAGCAGACGGCGACGTCGAGCGCCGCCAGCAGGTCGGGCACGTCGGAGCGCGCTCCCAGCAGGCGCACCGAGCCACCCAACCCGCGGTCCGAGATCAGGCTCTCGAGACGCCCTCGCTCGGGGCCCTCGCCGGCGATCAGCACCGCCGCCGGCGAACCGGCGTCCCGCAGAAGGGCGGCTGCCTCGATCAGCACCTCATAGGCCTTCTCCCGCCTCAGGTGCCCGACGCTCCCGATCACCGCCTCTTCGGCGTCGATGCCGAGCTCTCGGCGGATCCGGGCGCCGTCGCCGGGCTCGAAGCCGGCGATCCCGTTGGGGATCAGGGTGATCCGCTCGGGGGCGATCCGCTCGACCTCGATCATCCGCCGCCGGCCCTCCTCGGAGACGGCGACGAAGGCGTCGGAGAAGCGGGCGATCAGGTCGCGGTCGAGCAGCGGGCGGATCCGGTTGCCGCCGTAGGCCCACATGTGCTCGTGCGCGACCACGACCGGGGTCCGGGTCATCCGCCCAAGGATCACCGCCCAGACGTTGGAGCCGAAGAGGTGCCCGTGGAGGACCTCGACCCGCTCGGACCTCAGGGCCCGGACGAGGGGGCGCCAGGCCCAGAGCGCCGTGCGGGAGGTGCGCCTCAGCTTGATCACCCGCACCCCCGCCTCGGAGAGGCGGGCGAGGATCGAGGAAGCCGGCTCGGTGCGCTCCAGGCCGTCCTCCCAGCGAGTCACGCAGAGAGTCCGCTCGAAGCGCTCGGGGTCGAGGCGGATCGCGTTCTCGACCGCCAGGGTCTCGGCGCCGCCCGGGCCGGCGATCGAGTCGATCATCACCACGACCCGTACCGGCGCCGCGACCGCGCCGGGCCGCCCCGCCGCGCTCACCCGGCCGTCCGGCGACGCCTGGACACTGCCCCGGGGGCGTTGCGAGGAGAGGCGGACATCAGCAGCGAACCGTTATAGCGATGGCATCCGACTCCCCGGAGAAGGGCGGCGCGAAGGCGCCCGCAGGACTTGCGGGCACAGTCGTCAAGGGCGCCAGCATGGCGGCCGGGGGCTACGCCGTGGCGCAGGGCCTCAACCTGGTCGTCTATCTCGTCCTCGCCCGGCTTCTCACCCCGGAGGACTTCGGCGTCTACGCCGCGGCGACGATCCTCCTCGGCTTCATGGGGCTGGTCAGCGAGTCCGGGATCACCTCGGCGCTGATCCAGCGCAAGGACCGGATCGAGGAGGCGATGTCCACCGGGGCGGTCTGGACCCTGCTCGCCGGGATCGGGCTGAGTTTGGTGGCGCTCGCCCTCTCGCCGGCGATCGGCTCCTTCTTCGGCAACTCGAAGACCGGCGAGATCGCCGCGGTGATGTCCGGGGTGGTCCTGCTTCAGACGCTCACCTCGGTGCCCTCGGCGATCCTGCAGCGCAACTTCTCCTTCCGGCGGCGGATGATCATCGAGCCGGTTCAGGTGGTCGTCTTCGGCTCGGTGGCGATCGTCGCCGCGGCGAAGGGCATGGGGGCCTGGGCGCTGGTGATCGGGCAGTACGCCGGCGTCCTGATCGACACGGTCCTCTCCTGGGCCCTGGTCAGCTTCAGGCCGCGGCTGCGCTCGGCGTCGGTCGCGATGTGGAGGGAGCTTGCCTCCTACGGGCGGCACGTCTTCGCCGGGTCGCTGGCCCTGCGGATCGGCGAACAGTCCGACACGGCGATCGTCGGCAAGTTCCTCGGCGAGGCGCCCCTGGGGCAGTTCCGCTACGCCTTCCGGCTGGCCCTTACCCCGTTCCAGATGCTGCTCTCTGCCGCCGCCTACGTCCTCTTCCCCGCCTTTGCCCGGATCACCGGCGAGCGGGCCCGCTTCCAGGCGGCGTTCCTGAGGTCGCTGCGCTGGATGTGCGTCCTCGGATTCCCCGGAGGGCTGATCCTGATCCCGCTCGGTGTGCCGCTTGCCGTGCTGCTGTTCGGTGACGTCTGGCGGGACGCCGGCTACGCCGCGATGGGGATGGGGCTCTACACCGGCGTGATGGCGCTCAACTCGATCGCCTCCGAGGGCCTCAAGGCGGACGGCCGCCCCGAGCTCGCGGCGAGGATGAACGTGGTCGGCGCCTCGGCGACGATCGTCGCGATGCTGGCGCTCGTCCCGCTCGGCCTGGTGGGGGTCGCGGTCGGAGTCTCGATCGGCGCCGCCCTCGGGGCCGCGGTCGGCATCAGGCACGCTGCCCGCGTCATCGACCTGCCCCTGAGGGCGCTGTTCGGGGAGATCTGGCCGCCGCTGGTCGCGGCGCTGGCGATGGTCGCGGTGATCACGCCGCTCGAGTTCGCCGTGGTCCAGGCCGACACCCGGGGGACGGCGGTCGGCCTGGCGATGGTCGCCCTCGAGGGGCTGGCGGCGGCGGCCATCTATCTGGCGGCGCTGTGGGCGCTGGCACCGGCGACCGGCCGCGAGCTCCTGCGCGGAGCCAGGAGCCTGCGGGGGTCGCTCTCCTCCGCGATCCGGCGCCGCCCCGACGAGGAGGCCCTCGACGATGCCGAGGCGCCCCTGCCCGGGAGCAGCGTCCGGTGAGCGGACCCGAGTTCAGCGTCGTCGTCCCCGCCTTCGATGCCGAGGCGACGATCGGGGACACGGTCCGCTCGGTGCTCGCCCAGACGCACACCGACTTCGAGCTGATCGTCGTCGACGACGGGTCCGAGCGACCGGTTGAAGGCGCCGTGGCCTCGGTCGCCGGCGACGACCCCAGGGTGCGCGTGATCCGCCAGCCCAACCAGGGGCCGGCCGCGGCCCGCAACGCCGGCATCCGCAGCGCCCGGGGAAGGCTGATCGGCCTCCTCGACAGCGACGACATGTACATGCCCGGATACCTGCGCGCCGTCCACGGGGCCTTCGAGGCGTCCCCGGAGGCGGGGCTCGCCTTCACCGACTGCTGGATGCTCGAGGCGGCCTCGCACCGGATCTACCGGGACACCGGGCTCTCGGCCTACGGGATCGAGATGACCGCGGTGAGCGGCGAGGAGCTGCTGGCGGCGCTGCTCGCCCACAACTTCATCACCGCCTCGACGGTGACGGTGCGCGCCGACGCCCTGGCGGCCACCGGGGGCTACGACACATCGCTGCAGGGCTCCGAGGACTACGACCTCTGGCTGCGGATCGCCGCCTCGGGGCGCGGGGCGGTTCGCCCTCCGGGGTGCCTCGTGCTGCTGCGGGACAGGCCCGGCTCGCAGTCCAAGAAGCGCCTGATGATGGCCAGGAACCACCTCGAGGTCCTGCGCCTCTCGCGCCAGAGGTTCGAGCTTCCGGCGGCGACCCGCGAGGCCCTCGACCGCCAGATCGCGGCCCAGGCCGTGGCGGTGCGGGGCTTCGGCGGGGCTCGCGACCTGCCTGCCCTCCGGTTCCGCGCCCGCTACCGGCTGGCCCGCCTCAAGACCCGCCTCCTCGGCCCCTCCCTGCTGCGCCGCCGGGCGCCGCGCGGGGTCGCGGCGGCGTTCCCGGACCTAGGACTACGCTGAGCTCAGGCGCCCGGCGCCTCGGGCTTCAGCGCCAGGTAGGCGGAGTCCTCGATCGCCAGGTTGAGCGCGAGCCGGGCGGCGGCGCTGCCCTTCGCAGCGCGGGCCAGCCTGGCGCGGAAGCCGCTGTCCTCCTCAGGCAGGCGCATCTCCCAGCGATCGACTACCCGCCCGAACCCGGTGCGCTTCAGCAGGGCCTCGGTCGGCCCCGGCCTGAACCAGTGGTAGGCCGGGGCGGTGGTGCCGTGGACGAGCCACGGATGGCGCTCCGAGGCCCAGCGCATGATCCGCCTCTGGAGCCAGGGCGGATACCAGGGGAACGCCGGGAAGAGGCGTATCTCCGCCTGGCGCGGGCAGATGGCGCTGGTCGTGTAGAAGTAGAAGGCGCCCCCGGGCCGCAGGACCCGGTGGGCCTCGGCGAACACCCGGGAGGGCTCGTCGACGTGCTCCATGACCGAGATCGCTACCACCAGGTCGACCGACTGATCGGCGAGCGGCAGCGACTCCCCGCCGCCGTGATGGATCTCGAAGGATGCCCCGGTCTGGGCCGCGACCTCGCTGCTCGCCTCCACCGCGCCGGCCCAGGGTTCGACCCCGATCGGGTCATACCCGGCCCGCCGCCAGGCCACCAGGTGGAGGCCGAGGGCGGCCCCGATGTCGAGCACCCTTGCCCCGGGAGGAAGCTCGGTGAACTGCGCGATGCGGCGCTCGATCGTCCCCACCCTGGCCTCGACGCCGGGCAGCCGGCGAAGGGCGTCAGCGACCTCCTGCTGCTCGAGGGCGCCCATCTCGCTCAGCCACCCTCCAGGAACCGGGCGACGCGGCTTGTCTGCGAGGAGATCGTTCGCATGCGGGCAATCCGGTTTCCCTCCCGGATCATCTCGGATCTGCTCTCCGGGTCGGAGACGACACGGGCCACGGCTGCCACGGCGCCGGCGGCGTCCCCGGGCGCCACCAGCCTGACCGCGGGTCCCACCGCCTCGGCGATTCCACCGACGTCCGTGGCGACCACCGGGAGCCCCGCAGCGAACGCCTCAAAGAGGATCTGGGGCAGGCCCTCGGTCCAGGAGACGTGCAGCAGGACATGGCAGTCGCGGTAGAGGTCCCGTAGCCCGGCGTCGAGCCCGAGATAGCCCCTCAGCTCGGCCGCCCCGCCGAGGCCGAGCCCGCCGAGCCGATCGGCGAGCTCGGACTCCATGCTCCCCTCGCCGCAGACCACGAGGCCGTAGCGGGGATCATCCTCCCGCAACGCCCCGAGCACCTCGGCGAGCATCAGCGGGTTCTTCTCGGGGTCGATCCGCCCCACGCTGAGCACCCTGATCGGGCCCGAGTAGTCCTTCTCGACGGCCACCTCGGGGGGCACGATCTCCTCCTCCTCGACCAGCGAGACGGCGATCTCGAGCAGGCGGCGTGAGCCGCGGTAGTCGCGGGATATGCCGGGGCCGACCGCGACGACGTCGCAGAAGCGGCCCAGCAGCCGGTAGAGGCCGTCGAGCACGATCGCCGCGCCCTCCGCGACCCGCCGGCCCGGGTGGCGGCTGCGGACATAGGAGACCGAGTCCTGGCGAACCCCGAGCGCCACCCGCTTGCCCCGGGCGGCTGCGAGCAGGGCGAAGAGGAGGGCGAGCGGGTGCGGCCCCAGCAGCCAGACGGTGTCGCTGCCGGGCAGCGCCCGCCAGAAGGCCCTCAGGGACCCGGCCATCGCCCGGATCGCCGGCCCCGGCTCGCTGAGGCGGGGGTAGAAGGGCAGGGGGACGAATTGCGTCCCGGCGCCCAGCGCGTAGCGGGCCCGCGCCGGCGTCGGGTCGAGGCGCCCGATCACCGTCAGTGACTCCACCCCGGACTCCTCGGCGAGCCTGGAGACGAAGACGGAGAAGGCGCGCTCGGAGTAGACCTGATCGTCGAGCCGGTGGTAGGCGTAGTCGGTGTAGACCGCCAGTCGCAGCCCCTGCCCGTCCTCGCCGCTCATGACGAGCCCGATCCGCCGAGCCCGGCGAGTGCCTGCTCGTAGATACCCATCAGGCGCCTGGCGTTTGCCGCGTAGCCGAGATCGTCGGCGATCCACTCGCGCGCCTCGCGCGCCTCGGCTTGCGCCTGGTCGGGATCGCGCTCGAGCACCGCCCGCACCGTCCCCGCCAGCGCAGCCGGGTCACGGTCGCTGATCCGGCAGGCGGCGACGTGCTCGCCGACGTAGAGGTGCCCCGGCACGTCGGTGGCGACCACCGGGGTGCCGCAGCAGAGCGACTCGAGCACCGTGTAGGCCATGCCCTCGTCGCGGCTCGAGGAGACGAGCAGGTCGGCGGCGCCGAACAGCGCCTTGATGTCCTCGATCGTCGGCTGCACCCGGACCACCTCGGAGAGGCCCAGCTCGGCGATCCCGGGCTCGGCCTCCTCGGCGGAGCTGCGCTCGATCGCGACAATGCCCTCCGCCCCACCGTCGAGGAGCTCCCTCACCGTGGCCAGGAAGATGTCGCCGCCCTTCAGGTGCCAGTGCCAGCCGAAGTGGAGCAGCACTGTCGCCCCGGCGGAGATCCCCAGCTCCTCGCGGTAGCGGAGGCGGTCGTCGGCCCCCAGCATCGGAAACTCCTCGACGTCGACCACCGAGGGCAGGAAATGGACCCGGCCCTTGGGGGCGAGCCGGCGCCGGACGTCGTCGGCGATGTTCGGCGCCGGGCAGAGCAGCGCCGAGACCCCGCGGCCGAGGCTGGCGAACTTGGCCATGTTGCGAAGCCGCGCGGAGAGCGTCTTTCCCAGGGTCGTGTGGATGTGCCAGACGACCGCGGCGCGGTCCAGGCGCCGAGCGGCGAGCACGGCCGGGGCGTCCCAGAGGGTGAAGTGGGTGTGGAGGATGGTCGGGCCGGGCTCCCCGCCGAGCTCGCGCTCGAGCCAGCTCGCCCGCTCGCGGCGGCCCTCGGCGTCGGCGAAGTGCAGCGCGATCCCGGCCTCGGCGAAGTCCTCGACCCAGGGCACTTCCCGCGCCCGCCCGGGCAGCACAAAGCCGACCCTCCATCCCCGCGACTGCGCCTGTCCGAGCGCCGAGAGGACCATCGGGACGAAGGAGCCGGCGCGCGGGTGCGCGTAGTCGGCCAGGTGGATCAGCCGCGGAGCGCTCACGCCGCAGCCCCGCGAGCCGCGGAGAGAACCGCCTCCAGCCGCCGCACCCCGTCCTCCCTGATGTTGGCCGCGGCGAACTCCCGCGCCGCTCCCGAGAGCCGCCGCCGCAGGCCCTCGTCCTCGCGCAGGCGGCGCACCGCTTCGGCGAGCGCCCCGGGATCGCCCGGCGGCACCGTCAGCGCCGCCCCCGTCTGCTCGGAGAGGCGCCGCGGCTCCCCCGGCGCGGCGACGACGATCGGGCGCCCCAGCGCCGCCGAGTCATAGAGCTTCACCGGGACCGTCTTCCCCAGGGCTGGCTTGTCGGCGAGGCTGACCAGGAGGGCATCGGAGGCCCGCATCAGCCGGGAGGCCTCGGGCGGCGGCAGCGGGTCCCGGAACACCACGGAGCCCGCCGGGGCGGAGCCGGCGGCGCGGCGCAGCCCGGACCTGGAAGCGCCGTCGCCCAGGATCAGCAGCTGGAAGGAGGGTCCGAGCCGGCGAGCCGCCTCGACCGCAACCTCGAGGCCCTGGGAGAGCCCGACGTTGCCGGCGTAGGTCCAGACGAAGCGGTCCGGGTCGAGCCCGACCGCCGCCGGATCGACCTCCGTCTCCCCCATCGCCAGCCACTCGCGGGTGGTGCCGTTGGGGATCACCGTCACCTTCGAGGGCTCCGTGACCCGGCCGATGTGGGTCCGGAACGGCTCGGTGGTGGTGATCACGGCGGCGGCGCTGCGGTAGAGCCGGTGCTCGAGCGCGGTCGCAGCCGCCAGGGCCCGGCTGCTCGAGACCTTGCCCAGCTCACCGGCGACCTGCGGCCAGAGGTCGCGGACGTCGAGCACCCAGGGGGTCCGGTGGCGGCGTGAGAGCAGCGAGCCGACGATCCCGACGCTGAGCGGCGGCGAGGATGCGAGGATCACGTCAGGCCGCTCGGCGAAGAGACCCGCGAGGACCGCCGTGGCCGCGTAGGTGCCGTAGGCGGCGAGCCGGCTGAGCGCCGACTTCGAGCGCGCCGGCCAGGCCCAGACGTAGCTGACGTCGCAGCGGTCCAGCGCCCGCCGCTGCAGGGGCCGGGCGGAGAAGCCCTCGTAGATCACCCCCTGGGGATGGCTCGGAACCTCGCAGATCACCTCGACCTGGTGCCCGAGGCGGGCCAACCCGGCGGCGAATGGGCGCAGCCGCAGCGGCGCCGCCGTGATCTCGGGCGTGAAGTACTGGCTGACCAGAAGGATCCGCATCGTCTCGGTATCGGCAGGCGCAGCCGCGCCGATGAATGCTGCGCGGCTGCATCCTCGCCGAGCGCTCAGACAGCGTTGAGGCGTGCCCGCGGGGTGTGGCGAAGGTGGGAGCCGCGGTGGCCGCGGCGGTGCTTCCTCGAGCCTCTGCGCCCACGGTGGCGGGCCGCATTCAGGGTCACGCCCGAGCGCGGAGCGGACGCCGCCGGGGGCTGAGCCGGTGAAACCGGCGGTGATGCCGGCGCCGTGGCAGGGGCGGTGGCCGGCGGCGGCGTCGGGGCCGTGGTCTGCGACGCCGCGGCGGCGTTGGGGCCGGGCAGGCGGCCGTCGGGAGCCGGGTCGAGCACGGCGGCGCAGGCGCTGCCCGGCACCAGCCGGAAATCGCCGGCGGTGGCGTCGGCGAACTCAGGGGCGCGGTTGACGTTGCCGGTCGCGGTGAAGCCGACCTGGGACGAGTCCACGCCGCTGCCGTCGGGCCCGCCGTAGTAGCTTCCGGGGGCTCCGTGGATGCAGTTGGAGCTGACCAGGTTGTCGGTTCCGACCGGCGCGCCGGCGGGGAAGTAGGACTCGACGTTGCGGCGGACCCGCGAGTCGGCGATCACGTTGCCGCTGACCTGGGTGCCGCTCGAGGCGACCGTGTCGTCCCCGGAGAAGATCACGCCCTCCCCGTTTCCGTAGATGACGTTGCCTGTGATCACCGTGCGCTGAGCGTCGGGGTAGAGCTGAATCCCGCGGTCCGCGTTGTCGTATATCCAGTTTCCGCGGATCACCGTGTCGTCGGCAGCCGAGAGATAGATCCCGTGATCATGGTTGAAGGCAGGCAGCTGGCCGCAGGCGTGGATGCGGTTCTCCTCGATCACGGTGTTGCGTGCCCTGCCCCATGCCGGGCTGCCGACGGCGAAGCAGATCGAGGTGTGGCCGTTGGTCACGTCGTCGTGGCTGAAGACGGCGCCGTCGGCGTTGACGGTCGGGCTCGGCAGATCGCGCGAGTTGGCGCCGTCGAGGCGCAGCTCGGAGATCGTCACCCCGTCCGCGCCGCGGGCGATCCACAGCCTGGCGCTGATCGTCGCCTCCTCCCCGGGGGCGCTGGTCAGGGTTATCCCGGGGCGGGTTATCTTCAGCTCGCGAAAGGGGTCGCCGGCCGGCCCGGAGCCCTCGTAGACGCCCTCGCGCAGGCAGCCCACCTCTCCCCGAGAAAGCGAGTCGGCGAGCCGCTGCACCGTCCCCAGCGGCGCCGAGAGCGTCCCGGCCGCCGAATCGGAGCCGCTCGGGGACGCGTAGAGATCGCAGGACGGCGTAGCGCCGTAGCCGGTGGCGGAGAGGACCAGCGCAAGGGTGACGGTGAGGATTCCCAATGTCGGTATGCCGAGCCGTATCTGCACATTCTGACGGTCGGCAGTCCCCGGCCGCGGGTGGAGCCACGGTTTCGATCCTGGACTTAGCTACGAGGTCCCTCGACCGGGCGCTCCCCGGCGCGGTCGAGGAGCCGTGCCGTGGCCCCCGGGGGAAGGCTCGCCTCGCCGTCCTCGACCACGATCCGGTCGTGCAGGGCGAGGGTCTCGGCGTAGGCGGAGGCCCCGATCCAGCGCAGGCCCTCGAGCGAGGGAAGGCGGCTGAGGTCGCGGCGCAGGAAGAGCCGCGCCGCGGTCACCAGCTCCGCTGGGGAGCGGAACGAGCCGGCACGAACGTCGATCATCGTCCCGTGCAGGACCATGGTCGGCGGCAGGCCGGCCGCGGCCATCCGGCTCAGCGGGCTGTAGTCGAGCCCCTCGATCCCGAGGCCCCCCTTCAGCGTCTCGCTGATCAGCCCCGGCTCAAAGGCCCTTCCCGGCTCGCAGCGTGTGAAGCAGGGGATCCCCCGGCGCTCGGCCGCCGCCAGCGTCCCCTCGCTGTAGGCCCAGGCCGGGGCGACGAATGTGCCCCCCTCGCCGAGCGCCCCCGCCTGCCACTCGCGGGCGGCGTCGATCCGGCGCCCCGCCTCCTCCTCGCTGAGGTTGGCGAACTCCCTGAACTCGACCGCGCCCTGCTCGAGGCGCTCCGTATCGAGGTGGAGCAGGCCGTGGCAGACGGGCTCGACCGCGCCCTCCGCCACGCCCTCGCGCAGGGCCGAGATCGATCCCGGCCAGACGCGGTCGAGCGGCACCCTCTCGCCCTCGCGGAAGGCCTGCGCCGGCACCGCCGCGTTCAGCACCGCACCGGCGCGACGGCAGGCCCGCACGTAGCGGCGCAGGCGCCGCCGCTGGCGGCCGTCGGTCTTCGCCCTGCCCTCGAGCTGGTGCTGGGCGGTCCCCGGGAGGTCGTCGATGCGCAGCATCCCGATCCGCGGAAGGAGGACGAGGGGGCGGTCGAGCCTCGCCACCAGGTACGCGGAGAGCGCCTCGAGCACGCGGTGGAACCCGAACCTGCCCCACTCGGCGTCGGGATCGGTGTCGATGCAAAGGACGCCGGATTCATCGGAGCGATCCGACTCGCGCGGCTCGGGCCCCGGCCCGAGGACGACGCCGCCGGCGAGGCTGCCGCTCTGCACCAGCCGCGTCAGCTCAGCTCGATCCCCGGGCCCTCCGAACCCGACCGCGCCCTCCCGGGGCGAGTCGAGCACCGGGCCCAGCCGCCAGAGCCAGGCGATCGCCCCGGCGAGCCGCGCCGCCGCCTCATCCGACGCCGCGAACAGCGACCCTGCGGACCCGCTCACCCCGCCGCTCTCGGAGCGAACCGCCCCGCGTCGGCGTCGAACTCGACCATCGCGCGCTCGTGCTCATCGCGGGTACCGATGTCGTACCACTCGCCGTCGAAGGGGTAGGTGAGGACCCTCTCCCCCGCCTCCAGCAGCGCCAGGACGACGTCGGGGAAGTCGAAGCGCCCCTCGGGGATGTGATCGAGCGCCTTGGGGTCGTAGACGTAGATGCCCATGCTGACCTCGTAGTGAAGGGTCGGCTTCTCGACGAAGCCGACGACCTCGGTGCCCCCTCCCCCGGTCTCGATCACCCCGAGCGCCAGCTGCACCTCCTTCTGGTGGGAGGCGATCGTCAACGCCGGGCGCTCGGCCCGGTGGAAGGCCATCAGCGCGGCGTAGTCGAGGGTGGTGAGAATGTCGCCGTTCATGACCAGGAAGGGCTCCTGCGGCGCAGGGTCGATCAGCTTCAGGGCGCCCGCGGTGCCGAGCGGCTCGTCCTCGTAGATGTAGCGGACGTCCAGCTCACCCTCCAGCGCCTCGCTCTCGGTCAGATAGGCGCGGATCAGGCCGCCCAGGTGGCCGACGCTGAGATCGACCTCGCGGAACCCCGCGGCGGCAAGCTGGTGGAGGATCAGCTCCAGGATCGGCTGGTTGCCGAGCGGCATCAGCGGCTTCGGCAGGACGGTCGTGTAGGGCCTCAGGCGGGTGCCCTTGCCGCCGGCCAGGATCACCGCCTGCATCAGTCCGCTCCGTCGGCCTCGGGCGTCACCCCCGCGAGGGTGTGGGAGGAGTAGAAGCGCTCGCGCTGCTCGACGTCAGGGAAGGCGCCGGCCTGGATCGCCTGCACCAGGTTGCCAACCGAGACCGGCACCCGCAGGTCGGGCTCGAAGCCGATCCGCTCGCGGATCTTGTCGAAGGAGACGCGGTAGTTGCGGGGATCAACGCCGCCTTCGTGAAAGCTCAACTTGCCGCTGCCGCCGAGGTGCTCCTGGACCGCCTCGACCACCATCCGCTTGGTGAAGTTCTCGTCCGCGTGGCCGACGTTGAAGACCTCGCCTCGAACCCCCTCCGGCGACGAGGCCATCGCCATCATGATCGCCTTCGATATGTCGCGCACGTGGCAGTAGGGACGCCAGGTGTCGGCGTCGTATACCAGCAGCTCGTCCCCGATCGTCAGGGTGCGGGTGAACTCGGAGATCGTCAGGTCGAAGCGCATCCGCTGCGAGATCCCGTAGGCGGTCGAGATCCTCAGCACCGTGGGACAGAAGTCGACCTCGCCGGCCCGCCCGAGGATGTAGCGCTCGAACTCGACCTTGGTCTCGGCGTACAGCGAGACCGGGGAAAGCTCGGACTCCTCGGTCGCCGGCTCGTCGGTCGTTCGCAGCCCGTAGTTCGAGCAGGTCGAGGTGAAGACGAAGCGATCGATGCCGCGGCCCTCGAGGGCGTCGAAGACCCGTTGGGCGCCCTCGATGTTGACCCTGCGGGTCAGCTCGGGGTAGCGCTTGGAGACCGGGTCGCCGACCATCGCCGCCAGCAGGACCACGTCGGTCACCCCGTCGAGCGCCCGGTCGAGATCACCGCGGTCGCAGAGGTCGCCGCGCTGGAAGGAGAAGCCCGGCTCCTCGAAGACCCCGGCGATCGCGGCTCCGTGGTCGTAGAGGAGCTTGTCGAGCACCCGCACCCGGACGCCGTCGGCGAGGAGCCTGCGCACCAGGACGTTGCCGATGTAGCCGGCCCCGCCGATCACCAGCACCTGGCGGTCGGGGTCGTCTGCTCCATCACTGGGCGCGGCGGCCATCACCTCAGCCTTGTTCGTGGCAGGTCCATGCAGTCCTTCGCGCTCGCCGGCTCAGCCGCGGCGGTGGAGCCTCAGGGTCACCGATCGCGAGGGGGCGTGCCCAGGGGCCTCGGCGCGCACGTGAAGCCGCTTCGCCTTCAGCCGCCGGGGGACCCTGACCTTGACCTTGAAGGAGGAGGCCCGGACCCGCCTGCGGGTCAGCGTCTTCCAGTGGCCGTGGCGCTCGAACTGCACCTTGACCTTGCCGACTGGGGGCCCCGGAAGCTCGCCCTGCAGGCGGACCTTGCGCCCGCCGCTCGGCTTCGGCCACTGCAGCGACACCTTGCCGCCGAGGTCGGCGCAGGGGCTGTCCTCGCGCAGGCGGAAGTCGCCGTGGGCCGGATCGACGAAGCGGGGGCGGGCGAAGACGTTGTGGGCCGCCCTGAACCCGATCTCGTCTTGCTGGATGCCACTCTTGTCCGCACCCGCGTAGTAGCCGGAGGGCGCGCCGCGCACGCAGTTGAAGCGGACGACATTGCGGCGGCCCACCGGGCCGCCGGGCTCGAAGTAGGACTCGACGTTGCTGCGGATCCGCGAAGCGGCGATGATGTTCTCGGCCACGAGGTTGTGGTTGGCGGCGACCTTGCGGTCGCCTGAGAAGATGATCCCCTCGCCGTTGCCGTAGATCACGTTGTGGGTCACCCGGGTGCGCTGGGCGTCGGGGTAGAGCTGGATGCCGCGGTCGGCGTTGCGGTAGATCCAGTTGTCGCGGATCCTGGTCCTCGACGCGGCCGCGAGATAGATGCCGTGGTCCTGGTTCTCTGAGGGCAGGCGGCCGCAATCGTGGATCTTGCTGTGCTTGATCACGGTGCCGACGGCGCGTCCCCAGACCGGGCTGCCGAGCGCGAAGCAGATCCCGGTGTGGTGGTTGCTGACGTCGACCTTGTCGAACACCGCCCGGTGCGCGTTGACGGTCGGGCTCGGCAGATCGTGGTTCCCCGAGCGGCCGTCGAGGTCGAGCTCGGAGAAGGTCGCCCGGTTGGCGCCCCGCGCGATCCAGATCCGCCCCCGT
Source organism: uncultured Actinomycetes bacterium (assembly GCA_963725315.1). Taxonomy (GTDB): domain Bacteria; phylum Actinomycetota; class Thermoleophilia; order Solirubrobacterales; family 70-9; genus JBBRHQ01. Next base: position 96,759 of record CAVRYA010000010.1, read on the forward strand.
AGTGTCGCCCTCTGGCCGGGGGCGCTGGTCAGGGTGATCCCCGGCTCGGAGACCTTCAGCTCCCTGAAGCGGTAGGTGCCGGCCTCGAAGCAACCGACCTGTCCGGGGTCCAGCGCCGCGACCAGCGCCCGGGCACCGCGCAGGGGATCGTCGGGGGAGCCGCCGGCCGAATTGGAGCCCGCGGGGGATGCAACGAGGTCACAGCCTCCCTCCGCGGTCGCCGAGCCGGCTCCGGCGGCGAGGAGGAGAAGCGCCGAGAGGGCGAGGACTGCGAGGGGAAGGCGGCAAGAACCCATCGCACGGGGCATCGGTCCGAAGGCCGCCGCCAATTACCCGAACGTGCCTGAACGGACGTCTGTACCACCTACTTTTCAGTAGGCGCATGAACTCTTTCAGGCGCCCGGGATGGCGGCCGCGAGGATCCCCAGCGCCCGCTCGATCTCCTCGTCGGAGACGGTGAGCGGCGGCAGCAGCCTGATCGTCCCGGGCTCGGGGACGTTGACCACCAGCCCGGCCTCGAGCGCCCCGCGCCCGACCGCGGCAGCGTCGATCCCCTCCGCGAGGCCGGCGGCGAGCATCAGGCCACGGCCCCGCACCTCGCTCACCCCACCGAGCCCGGCGAGGCCGTCGGCGAGCCGGGCCCCCGCCTCCCGGACGCGGCGCAGGAAGCCCGGGTCGTCGACGATCTCCAGCACCGCCAGGGCCGCGACCCCGGCCAGCGCCCCCCCGGCGAAGGTCGAGCCGTGATCGCCGCGCCCGAGCACCTCGCCGGCCTCCGGCCTGGTCAGGCAGGCGCCGACCGGGAGGCCGCCACCGAGCGCCTTCGCCGAGGTGATCAGGTCGGGGCGGACGGGAGTCTGCTCGTATGCCCACAGCGATCCGGTCCGCCCGATCCCGGTCTGGACCTCGTCGAGGATCAGCAGGGCGCCGCTCTCGTCGCACGCCTGGCGGGCGGCCAGCAGCGCCTCGTCGGAGATCGGGTAGACGCCCGCCTCTCCCTGGATCGGCTCGATCAGCACCGCCGCGGTGCTCGGCCCCACCGCGGCGCGGAGCGCATCGGCGTCGCTCCGGGGGACCGAGCGGAAGCCGGGCAGCATCGGCGCGAACTCCGCCTTGCGGGCCATCGCGGGGGTCGCCGAGAGGGCGCCGTAGGTGCGGCCGTGGAAGTCGCCCTCGAAGCTGACGATCTCCGGCTCGCCGACGCCGCGGCCGTGTGCGTGCTTGCGGGCGAGCTTGATCGCGCACTCGTTCGCCTCGGCGCCCGAGTTGGCGAAGAAGGCCCGCCCGCCGAGGCTCGAGCCCGAGAGGCGCTCGGCGAGGCGGACCATCGGCTCGGTGTAGAAGAGGTTGGAGACGTGCATCAGCCGCCCCGCCTGCTCGCGCACGGCATCGACCACCACCGGATGGCAGTGGCCGACCGAGCAGACCGAGATGCCGGCGAGGAAGTCGAGGTACTCCCTGCCCTCGGAGTCCCACAGCCTGGTCCCCTCACCGCGGACGAAATCCACCGGTGCCCGGGCGTAGGTCTGCATCACGTAGCGCTGCTCGAGATCGCGCAGCGCCTCGAAGCCGACCGCGCCCGCCGCGGTGCTCACGGCGACACCATCGTCCCGATCCCGGCGTCGGTGAACAGCTCGAGCAGCAGCGAGTGCGGCTTTCGCCCATCGATGATGTGGGCGTACTGGGTGCCGCCGTCGATCGCGTCCACGCAGGCAGCGAGCTTCGGGCGCATGCCGCCGCCGACCGAGCCGAGGCGCTCGCGCACCTCCTCGACGCCCGCCTTCGAGATCAGCGAGGACGGATCCTCGGGGTCGGCCAGCCAGCCCTCGACGTCGGTGAGGAAGACCGCCTTGTAGGCGCCGAGCGCGGCGGCGACCTTGCCGGCGGCCTCGTCGGCGTTGACGTTGTAGGAATTGCCGTCGCGATCGGAGGCGGCGGAGGCGATCACCGGGATGTAGTCGGCGGCGATGTGATTGAGGACGTCGACGTCGACCCGCTCGATCTCGCCGACGAAGCCGACCTCGGCGGCGTTCGCGACCGGGGCCACCTCGAACAGCGACCCGTCCTCGCCCGAGAGCCCGACCGCTGGCTGCCCGTGCTTGTTGAGGCGCTGGACGATGTCGGAGTTGAGCTTGCCGAGCAGGACCATCTTCGCCACCTCGACCGTCTCGGGATCGGAGACCCGCAGGCCCTCGTGGAAGCGGACCTCCATGCCGAGGCGCTCCATGTAGGAGGTGATCTCCGGCCCGCCGCCGTGGACGATGACGGGATTCAGGCCGACGTAGGAGAGCAGGACGACATCGGCGGCAAAGGCCTCGCGCAGGGACTCCTCGCGCATCGCCGCCCCCCCGTACTTGATCACCACCGTGCGCCCGTGGAACTCGCGGATGTAGGGCAGCGCCTCCAGGAGGACAGAAATGCCTCGCGTGTCCTCAGCAGAACCACCGCCTCGCGTGTCCTCAGCTTCGCTTCCGGGCACGCGAGGGTCTTCTGAGGGATGGTGTGACGTCACTTCAGGTCGTGTATTCGGCGTTGATCCGCACGTACTCGTAGCCGAGGTCGGAGAAGAAGACGTGGGCGCGGCCGTCGCCGCGCTGCAGGCGGACCGCGATCTCGGCCTCGGCGGTGTCCTCGGCCAGCTCCGCCGCGTCGATCGCCCCCGAGCCGATCTCCTCCAGCTCCTCGCCGGCCAGCGCCATCCCGGCCGCCTGGGCGATTCTCCCCCAGTTCGGGTCGCGCCCGAACAGCGCCGTCTTGACCAGCGGCGAGTTGGCGATCGCGCGGGCGACCCGCTCTGCCTCCTCGTCGCCCGCGGCGCCGTTGACCTCGATCCTCCCGACCCGGGTCGCCCCCTCGCCGTCGGCGACGACCGCCAGCGCCAGCTGCAGCAGGACCGCTTCCAGCAGCCCCTCGGGAAGCGGGACTCCCGCGGTGCCGCTCGCCTGAAGCAGGACGGTGTCGTTGGTGCTCATCTGGCCGTCCACGGTGATCCGCTCGAAGGAGCGCCCGACCGCGTCGCGCAGCGCCTCCTCGGGATCGGGGACCTCGGCGTCGGTCTGCACGAAGCAGAGCATCGTGGCGAAGCCCGGCTCGATCATCCCGGCGCCCTTGGCCTGGGCCGAGACGCTCACTCCCCCGGCCCGCAGCGAGCAGCGCTTCGGAAAGCGGTCGGTGGTCATGATCGCCTCGGCGAACTCGCCCCCTCCCGAGGGCGAGAGCGCCGCCGCCACCTCCCCGATCCCCGCCCTGACCCTTGCGGTGTCGAGCGGCACGCCGATCGTCCCCGTCTCGGCCACCGCCACGGACTCCGGCGCCAGCCCGAGCCGCGCCGCGGCCTCCCCGCGCATCGCCAGCGCGTCGCGGAAGCCGGCCTCGCCGGTCTCGGCGTTGGCGTTGCCCGAGTTGACCACCGCGGCGGCGATCGCGGAGCCGTCGCAGCGCTCCCGGCAGACCCGAACCGGCGCGGCGGCTGAGGCGTTGCGGGTGAGCAGCAGCGCCGAGGGCACCGGGCCCGCCTCGCAGGCCAGCAGCCCGACGTCGGTCCCCCCGGACGCCTTCAGCCCGCAGGCTGCGCCGGCGGCACGGAAGCCCGGGGCCAGGGTGTCGGGGTCGAGCTCGCTGATCCCGTCCGGCCTGCTGACCCAGCGCGAGCGGAAGAAGCCGGAACCCGCCTCCGCCGGTCTCGCCTGCGCCCCCGGCCCGCTCATCTCAGCCCCTCGACCTCGTCGAGCCCCAGCATCAGGTTGAGGTTCTGGATCGCCTGGCTCGCCGCCCCCTTCCAGAGGTTGTCGATCGCCGCGAAGGCGAGGACTCGGCCGCGCTCCTCGACCGTGACGAAGACGTGGCACTCGTTGGTGTCGCGGACGTCGCGCAGGCCCGGCGGGCGCTCGACCACGCGGACGAAGGGCTCGGCCGCGTAGCGAGCCCGGTAGAGGTCGAGCGCCGCTTCGGGCGTGAGCCGCTCGCTGGTGCGGGCATAGCAGCTCACCAGCTCCCCCTGGTCGAGCGGCAGCAGGTGCGGGACGAAGGCCACCTCGACCTCGCACCCGAGCCCGGCCAGCTCCTGCTCGATCTCGGGGCGGTGGCGATGGCCCTCGGTCGCGTACGCGAAGGCGTTCTCGTCCATCGCGACGTACTGGGTCTCCTCCTCGCCGCCGCGCCCGGCCCCCGAGACCCCCTGCTTGGCGTCGATCACCACGTCCGAGAGCAGGCCCTCGGCGGCCAGCGGCGCAAGCGCCAGCAGCGAGGCGGTCGGGTAGCAGCCCGGATTGGCGACCAGCTCGGCCTCGCGGACGCTCTCGCGATGGAGCTCCGGCAGGCCGTAGGCGGCGCCGTCGAGGAGCTCCGGCTCCCCGTGGGGCCCATACCACTTCTCGTAGGTGGGCAGGTCGCGGAGGCGGAAGTCCGCGGAGAGGTCGACGACGAGCGTCCCGAGCCCCCGGAGGCCGGCAACCACGGGCGCCGAGGCCGCGTGCGGGTAGGCGACGATCGCCGCCTCGACCTCCTCGATCCGATCGAGGTCGAGCTCGCTGAGCGTGATCGGCACCCGGTAGCGGGGGTAGAGGCGGTCGAGCCGCGTGCCGGCATCGCTGCGGCTGGTCGCCTCCACCAGATCGAGCCTCGGGTGGCGCCAGACGAGCTCGGCCGCCAGCGCTCCGGCGAAGCCCGAGGCCCCGGCGACCAGCACCCTGGCGGCCGGCTCTCCCTCTATCGGCTGCACCGGGTCAATCACGCAGCGACCCTCCGATCGCTCCCAGCTCGGCCTCGATCCGCCCCCGCAGTCCGGCGACCTCCTCGTCGGTGAGGGTGCGATCCCCGGCGCGGAACTCGAGCCGCAGCGCCAGGCTCTTGCGCTCCTCGCCGAGCTGCTTCCCGCGGTAGAGGTCGAAGACCCGGGCGGAGCGCAGCAGCTCGCCGCCGCCCCTGCGAACGGCCGCGATCACCTCCGCGGCCGGGGTCTCCTCGGCGACGACCGCGGCGATGTCCTGGATCACGGCCGGGAAGGTGGTGACGTCCTCGAAGACCTCCTTGCCGGCCGGCGAGCCCGCAATCAGCGCCGCCAGGCCGATCTCGAAGGCGACCGCCGACTCGATCTCCCAGCTGCGGCAGACGAGCGGGTGGAGCTCGCCGATCCAGCCCGCCGCGGGGCCGTCGCCGAAGCTGACCCTTCCCGAGCGGCCGGGGTGAAGGAAGGGCTCGGCCGCCTGGGAGACCGCGGCCTGTGCCCCGAGGGCGCCGGCCAGCGCCTCGAGCACGCCCTTCAGAGCGAAGAAGTCGGACTCCTCTCCCCCGCGGCGCCAGGATCCGGGCTCGAGCTCTCCGACCAGGAGGCAGGCGATCCGGTGGGGCTCTGAGACCGGGGCAGGGCGCTCTCCCGGGAAGCGGCCCGCCAGCGCCCCCTCCCCCGCCCCGTCCTCCGCCTCGGCGAGGTGGACCCGGCCCGACTCGAACAGGGCGACGCTTCCGGCCCCGCGGGCGAGGCTGCCCCTGGCGGCGTCGAGCAGCGAGCCGAGCAGCGTGGTTCGCATCACCGATTGCTCCTCGGAGAGCGGGTTGGCGAGGCGGATCGGGTGGGCGCGCGGGTCCTCGGGCCCGATCCTCAGCCTCGACGGCTCGCCGGGGTCGGTGAAGCTCCAGCCGACGATCTCGTCGAAGCCGAGGTCGCGCACCGCGTCCTCGGCGCGGCGGCGCAGCCGCTGCTCGCGGGTCAGGCCCCCGAGCTGTCCGGCGTTGTCGGGCAGGGTGGTCGGCAGGTTCTCGTCGAGCCCGTGGATGCGGGCGACCTCCTCGATCAGGTCGGCCTCGCGCGTGACGTCGAAGTAGCGGTCGGGCGGCACGCTCACCTCGAGGTCGGCGCCCTGGGCGTCGACCCCGAAGCCGAGGCGCTCCAGGTAGGCAAGCTGCTCGTCCTGTCCGATCTCCATTCCGAGAAGGCCGCGGACCCGCTCCGCCCGCAGCCGGATCGAGCGCGGCGGCGGGGGCTCGGCGGCGACGTCGATCGTCCCCGGGACGAGCCGGGCACCGCAGAGCTCGACCATCAGCCGCGAGGCGATCCGCTGTGCCCGCAGGCAGAGCTCGGGGTGAAGCTGCTTCTCGAAGCGCGATGAGGCCTCCGAGCGCAGGCCGAGCATTCGCGAGGTCCGCAGGATGTTTCGCCCGTTCCAGTTGGCCACCTCGAGCAGGACCCGGGTGGTCGATTCCGAGACCTCGGTCCGCTGCCCGCCCATGATCCCGGCGATCCCAGACGGTCCATCCTCGTCGCAGACCAGAACCGTCTCGGCGTCGAAGACCCGCTCGACCCCGTCGAGGGTCGTCATCGTCTCGCCATCGGCGGCAGCGCGGATGGTGAGCGCCGCGCCGACGACCCGGTCGAGATCGAAGGCGTGCAGGGGCTGGGCGGTGAGCAGCATCACGTAGTTGGTGATGTCGACGACGTTGTTGATCGGCCGCTGCCCGGCTGCGCTGAGCCGCGCCTTGAGCCAGGGAGGCGAGGGCGCCACCTCTACCTCGGTGAACACGCGCGCGGTGAACCGCGGGCAGAGCTCGGGCACCTCCACCGCCACCGAGGCCAGCCGCTCCGCCTCGCCCTCCCCGCCGGCGACGGCGTCCTCGGCCCAGGGGTCGGGGGCGAGCGGCGCCGCGCTGATCGCGTGCACCTCGCGGGCGACCCCGTGGACGCCGAAGCAGTCGACCCGGTTGGGCGTCACCTCGAGCTCGAGGACCGGGTCGGCGACAGCGATCACCTCGCCCAGCGGCGTACCGGGAGCCGGGCCCGTCGTCGAGGACCATGATCCCGTCGCCATCCTCGCCCACCTCGACCTCGGTCTCGGAGAGGATCATCCCGTCCGACTCCACCCCGCGCAGCTTCGCCTTGCGCAGCTTCTCGCCGCCGGGCATCCGGGCTCCGGGCAGCGCCACGGCCACGGTCTGCCCGGCGGCGACGTTGGGGGCGCCGCAGACGATCGTCCGCTCGCCCTCGCCGGTCTCCACACTGCAGACCCGCAGGCGGTCGGCGTCGGGATGCTGCTCTGCCGCCGTCACCCGGCCGACCACGAAGCCATCCCCCGAGGGCGGGCCGGCAAGCGCCACCCGCTCGACCTCGGTGCCGGTCATCGCCAGGCGCTCGGCGAGCTGCTCCGCCGGCACCCCGGGATCGCAGTACTCGCGCAGCCATGAGTAGGGGACCTTCACGAGAACTGCCCGATCATCCGCACGTCGTTGTCGAAGAAGCGGCGCAGGTCCGGGACCCCGTGGCGCAGCATCGCGATCCGCTCGACCCCCATGCCGAAGGCGAATCCCTGCACCCGCTCCGGGTCATAGCCGTTCCCCGAGACGAAGCCGAGCACGTTCGGATCGACCATCCCGGCTCCCCCGACCTCGACCCAGCCGATCCCCTTGCAGAGCCCGCAGCGCGAGCCGTCGCTCAAGGCGCCGCTGCCGTCGCAGGCAAAGCAGGAGACGTCGAACTCGACGCTGGGCTCGGTGAAGGGGAAGTAGTGGGGCCGCATCCGAGCCTCGCGACTCTCGCCGAAGATCGCCCGCAGCAGCTCGAGCAGGGTGCCCTGGAGGTCGGCGAGGGTGATGCCCTCGGCGATCGCCAGGCCCTCGACCTGGTGGAACATCGGGCTGTGGGTGGCGTCGGAGTCGCGCCGGTAGACCTTGCCGGGGACGATGATGAAGATCGGCGGCGGCTGCGCCTCCATCGCCCGCACCTGCATCGGCGAGGTGTGGGTGCGCAGCAGGACATCCTCCAGCCCCGCCACGTAAAAAGTGTCCTGGAGCATCCTCGCGGGGTGTCCCGGCGGGTGGTTGAGCGCGGTGAAGTTGTAGTAGTCGTGCTCGATCTCGGGGCCCTCCATCACCCTGTAGCCGAGACCGGCCATCACGTCCTCGATCAGCCGCCTGGTCCGCGTCACCAGGTGCAGGTGGCCGATCCGGCGCGCCGGCGCCCCAGGCAGGGTGACGTCGATCCGGTCGCCGGCCAGCTGCGCCTCCAGCTCGGCGGCGTCGAGGTCGGCGGCCCGCGCCTCGAGCTGGGACTCCAGCGCCTGACGGGCCTCGTTGGCCCCCTTGCCGACCGGCCCCCGCTCCTCGGGGCGAGCTCCGAGATCCCGCGCAGGATCGAGGTCAGCTCCGAGCGGCGGCCGAGGTAGCGGACCCGCAGCTCCTCGAGCTCAGCGGTGCCGCCGGCTGAGGCGATCGCAGCCTCCGCCTCGGCACGTAGCTCCGATATCCGCTCTGAAACGCTCACTCGCCTTCCTTGCGATTGGCGGGCGACGATATCCGCTCGCAGGCGATCGCCGCGGCGGCGGCGAGGTTGAGCGACTCGGCTCCGCCGCGGCGCAGCGGGATCGTCAGGGTCGAGTCGCAGCCCTCCAGTACCTCGGCGGAGAGGCCTTCGCGCTCGGCCCCGAGACAGACGGTCAGGGGCGGGGCGAGCCGACCCAGCGGCGTCCCGCCGTGGGCGACCATGCCAAGCCGCGGCGTCGGGGTCACCTCGATCCCGGCCCGGGCCGGCGGCCGGGAGAAGATCGACCCCATGCTGGCCCGCACCGCCTTCGGCGAGAAGGGGTCGGCGCAGCCGCGGCCGAGGACGACGACGCCGTCGATCAGAGCGTCGGCGATCCGGATCACCGCCCCGACGTTGCCCGGGTCGCCGACCCGGTCGAGGTAAATGCAGACGGGGCCGCCCGGCTCCGAGAGCCGCTGCGGCCAGACCGCGATCGCCCGGGTGCCGGAGCCGAGGGCGGATACGGCGCTGAGCAGGCCCTCCTCGACCTCGTCGCCGCCCAGCCCCGAGCCGGGCGCGTTGAGCAGCAGCTCGGGCTCGCGGCCGCTGCGAAGGCCGGCGCTGAGAAGGTCCTCTCCCTCGGTCACGAACAGCCCAAGCCGGTCGCGGTGCTTTCGCTCGCGCAGCTTTCGCACCAGCTTCAGCTTCTCGTTCTGGGGGCTCCTGATCATCTCGGTCATCTTCTCTGCGCTCCTCCGGCTGCCTCCAGGCGCCAAAAAAAGGGCGGTCTCGCTTTCGCGAGCCGCCCGGTGAGCGAGGGATGCGCCTTGGCCTAAGCGGCAGCGGCACCCTCCCGGGCGAGCTCGACGAATCGGCGGAAGGCGTCGCGATCGTTGACCGCGATCTCGGCCAGCATCTTGCGGTTCACCTCGACCCCGGCCTGCTTCAGGCCGCCCATCAGCTCCGAGTAGCTCGAGCCCTCGGCACGGGCGGCGGCGTTGATGCGAACGATCCACAGACGCCGGAAGTCACGCTTGCGGTTGCGCCGGTCACGGTAGGCGTAGGCGCCGGAGCGCTGCACCTGCTCCTTGGCGAAGCGGTAGGAGGAATGCTTGCGGCCGTAGTAGCCCCTCGCCTCCTTCAGCACCTTGCGGCGCTTCTTGCGCGCGTGCACCGAGCGCTTGACGCGGCTCACTTGCCACCCCCGAGCAGGGTCCGCACCCGCTTCGAGTCCTTCTCGGAGATCTCGACCGGGCGCGCCATCCTGCGCTTGCGCTTCGGCGACTTCTTCTCGAGGATGTGGCTGGAGAAGGCACGCCGCCCCCGGAGCTTGCCCGTGGCGGTCTTGCGAAAGCGCTTCTTGGCGCCGGAGTGCGTCTTCATCTTCGGCATCGGAGCGAGTATTGAAGCAGACGCCGCTAGGGTTCCGCGATGCCCGCTGGCTTATCGAAAGCAGCCGCCTACGCCCGCAGCCTCGGCGCCCAGCTCGCCGTCGCCAAGGAGCTGGGCGGCAAGCTGGCCGTCCTGCGGGTGATCGCCGCCGGGCGCCGGGGCGGCTCGGACCCGGCCCCGATCGGGGTGGCGATGAAGGCTCTCGAGGGGCGTGAGCTCTACGTCCGGCCGGGGACCAGCGACCTGCGCAACGCCGGCTACTACTACGAGGGCGAGCTCTTCCTGCCGCTTCCCCAGGTGGCCGGCGAGGAGCTGAATTGCATTGTCGAGCTCGGCTCGAACATGGGAGCCGCCCTGACCGCGCTGGCGGTCCGCTACTCCGCGGCGACCCTCGTCGGAGTCGAGCCCGACCCGGGCAATGCGGCGCTCGCCGCCCGCAACGTCGCGGCCTTCGGCGATCGCTGCAAGGTCGTCGAAGCCGGGATCTGGGAGACCGACGCCGACTTGGTCGTCGACCGCGACACGCGCTACGGCGAGCACGGGTTCACGGTGCGCCCGCGGACCGAATTCGACCCCGCGGGAATGCCCGGGATCAAGGCGCTGAGCATCGACTCGCTGCTGGCCGAGAACCTCCCCGAGGGGGTGCAGGTCGACTACATGCACATGACGATCGAGGGGACAGAGCCCCGGGTGCTCGCCGGCGGCGGCGAGTGGCCGGCGCGGGTGCGCTCGCTGCGGGTCGAGGCACACCCCGAGCTCGGCTACCCGGCCGCCGCCTGCATCGCCGACCTCGAGGCGCTCGGGTACCGCGCCTGGCCCGACCCGAAGCTGCCGGAGAAGTGGGTGTTCGCGGTGCGCCGCTGAGCGGCGCGGCTCGGCCGAAGGGTCAGGCCGCTAGCCGCGCGCCACTGCCTCGGCCAGCTGCGCGGCGACAAGCTCGACCTGCTCGGACCCGAGCAGGTTGTGGATCGGCAACGCCAGGTGGCGCTCGCCGATCGCGGTCGCGGTTGGCAGCGTCGCGGCTGAACCGCCATCGCGGTACTCGCTGAGCGTGTGCAGTGCCGGGTAGAAGGTCGTCTGGATGCCGCGCTCGCGAAGCTCCGTGCGGAGGCGGTCGCGCTGCTCGCGGTCGCGGGCGAGCACGGAAAAGGCGAAGTGCGAAGAGCGGTCGACCTGCTCCTCGCTGAAGGGGATCTCGAGGCCCCCGACGCCGGAGAGGCTCTCGCGGTAGGCCCGCGCCACCTCGCGGCGGGCCTCGATGTCCGCCCCGAGGCGCTCGAAGCGACTCAGCGCCAGCGCGGCGCGCGGCTCGTCGATGCGGTAGTTGAAGCCGACATCGGTGATGTCGTAGCCGAGGCCGTGGCCGCGGTGGCGCTCCCAGGTGACCGAGGTCATCGCGTGGGATCGAAGCGAGCGCACGGTCGCCGCCAGCTCGTCGTCGTCGGTGGTGACCGCGCCTCCTTCGCCGACCGCGAGCTGCTTCTTCGAGAAGAAGCTGAAGCAGCCGAGCTCGCCCACCGAGCCGACCTGCCCGCCGTCGGCGAGCCGCGCGCAGATCGCCTCGGCGCAGTCCTCGATCAGGGCCAGGCCGTGGCGGTCGCAGAGGCCGCGCAGCTCCTCGACGGCCGCCGGGTAGCCCCACATGTGGACGGCAATCACGGCCCTGGTCCGCGGGCTTACCAGCGATTCGACCGCGGCCGGGTCGAGGTTGGGGTCGCGCGGCGAGACTGAGTCGCAGAGGACGACCTCGGCTCCGCCGTAGCGCGGGGCATGGGCGCTGGCAGCGAACGTGAACGAGGGCACGATCACCTCGTCGCCCGGGCCGAGTCCCAGCGCGCGGCAGGCGAGGTGCAGCGCAGCGGTGCCGCTGGAGACGACGATCGCGTGCTCGGTGCCGACCATCTCGGCAATCGCCTCCTCGAGGGCCTGCGTCCTCGGGCCCATCGTCAACCAGCCGGAGCGAAGGCACTCGAGCACCGAGTCGACGTCGGAGTCGGTCACCTCGAGCTCGACCAGGGGGACTTCCCAGGCCATCAGAGGACCTCCTCCAGGGTGCTCGCCACCCGCTCCAGCTCCTCCTCGGTCATGTGCGGGAAGAGCGGCAGGTTGAACTGGGTCTGCGACGCCAGCTCGGTGCGCGGCAGCGAGACCCCGGGGTAGAGCTGGCGATAGGCGCTGAACTCGTGCACCCCGGTGTACATCGTCGTCGTCTGCACGCCTCGCTCCCCCAGGGCCGTGCGGACCCCGTCCTTGCGGCCGGGTTCGTCGAGCATGACGCTCATCGAGTAGGCCGAGGAGTGCCCGACCTGCTCGTCGCGGAAGGGGACCGAGATTCCCTCGATCCCGGCCAGCCGCTCGCGATAGGCCCGGGTCAGGTGGCGGCGACGTTCGATCTCACCCCCCAGGCGCGCGAAGCGGGAGAGGAGCAGCGCCGCGCGGGGCTCGTCGATGCGGTAGTTGAAGCCGAGCGCGGTGACGTCGTAGCCGTCGGCGGCCCCGCGGTGGCGCTCGAGGGTTCCCGCGGTCATCCCCTGCGAGCGCAGCAGCTTGGCCTGCCGGGAGACCTCGTCGCTGTCGGTGCTGATCGCCCCGCCCTCGCCGATCCCGAGCACCTTGTTGGGGAAGAAGCTGAAGGCACCGGCGAGCCCGATCGTCCCGAGCCGTCGCCCGCCCGCGTCCGAGAAGGGAGCGTGGGCACAGTCCTCGAGCAGGACCAGACCCCGCTCCGCGCAGACCTGCTCGAGGCGCTCCGGCGCCGCCGCGTAGCCGCCGTAGTGGACCGGCAGGATCGCCTTGGTGCGGGGCCCGATCAGCGACTCGGCGTGCTCGGGGTCCATGCAGAGGTCGTCCTGGCCGCCGATCTCGGCGAAGACCGGGGTCGCCCCGGCCTGGATCACCGTCGCGGCCGTCGCCACGAAGGTGAACGAGGGCACGATCACCTCGTCCCCGGGCCCGACCCCCGCGCAGAGCAGCGCCAGGTGAAGGGCGGTGGTGCAGCTCGAGGTGGCGATCACGTGGGCGCAGCCGAGGTGCTCGGCGAAGCGGCTCTCGAACTCCTCGACCCGGGGGCCCATCGTCCACCAGCCCGACCTCAGGGTCGCCTCCACGGCGTCGAGGTCCTCCTGCTCGATCCGCAGGTCGAACACGGGTATCGAGGGAGCCGCCGCGGCGATCTCCTCGTTCAGCGCCTCGCTGTCGGCGCCGCGTTCTGTCTTCGTCTCTTCGGGGGGGCTCACGTCGGGGATTCAATCAGCGGCTTGGGCGGGCGGGGCGCTCCGTTGCTGCGGATAGTCTGGCGCGTCCATGCACGTCGCCTACGTTGTCGGCACCCGGCCGAATTTCGTGAAGACCGCACCCGTGATCGCGGCGATGCGCCGCCGCTTTCCCGGCTTCCGCCAGACGATCATCCACACCGGCCAGCACTACGACCGAGATGATGTCGCAGGTCTTCCTCGAGGAGCTCGGCGTGCCTGCCCCCGATCACATGCTCGAGGTCGGCTCCGGCAGCCACGCCCAGCAGACGGCGCGGGTGATGGAGCGGATCGAGCCGGTGCTCGTCTCCGAGCGCCCCGACCTGCTGATGGTCCCCGGCGACGTCAACTCGACCCTGGCCGCCGCCCTGACCGCAGCGAAGCTCGAGATCCCGGTCGCGCACATCGAGTCCGGCCTGCGCAGCTTCGACCGCTCGATGCCCGAGGAGATCAACCGGATCGTCGCCGACGAGGTCTCGGCCCACCTCTTCCTCCACTGCGAGGACGCGATCGAGAACCTCCGGGCCGAGGGGATCGCCGACGAGCGGATGCACTTCGTCGGCAACACGATGATCGACAGCCTGGTCGCCGTCGAGAACCGCTTCCGCGCCGCCGGGACGGCCGCGCGGGTCGGCGCCGAGCCGGGCGCCTACCTGCTGGTGACGCTGCATCGCCCGGCGCTGGTCGACGGTCCGCTGCTGGGCGAGGCGATCGCCCGCCTCGCCCAGGTCGCCACCGAGATGCCGGTCGTCTTCCCGGTCCATCCGCGGACCCGGAAGATGCTCGATTCCGGTTCGATCGACGCCGGCGGGGTGCTGCTGATCGACCCGGTCGGCTACCTCGACTTCCTCTCGCTCGAGGCTGACGCCGCGGCCGTGCTCACCGACTCGGGCGGGATCCAGGAGGAGACGACCTTCCTCGGCGTCCCCTGCTTCACGCTGCGCGACAACACCGAGCGCCCGATCACGGTGCGGGCCGGGACCAACACCCTGCTCGGCCTCGACCCGGCGAGAATCGCCGAGATCCCCGGCCTGCTCGCGGGCCGCCCGGCGGAGCGGCCCGAGCCGCCGCCGAAGTGGGACGGAAATGCATCCGAGCGGATCGCCGAGGTGTTCGCGAAGCCCTGAGCGGCCGCGCAGGAGCGGTGCCGGGTTCAGGGATCAGCCCGGCCTGCCGATCCATTGGTCGTGCAGAAGGTCTCCTACCGCCCCCCGGCGGCCCCTTTGCTGCGCCCTCGACCCGCCACCCCCACGCCGGCGCTGGGCATCGCAGCGCGCTTCCGCGCTGCGCCCCTCGCCTGGCGGGTGTTCGCAATCGCCCTCGCGCTGCAGCTGCCGCTGATCGCCCTCTACCTGATCGACGCCGCCGCGATCCACGGCCGCTTCCTCGACATAAACCAGGAGGGCAACCCGTTCACCTGGCTGCGCAGCATCCAGTTCTTCGTCGCCGCGGTTGCCTGCGCTATCGCCTGGCGCGGCGGACGCGACCGCTGGATCTGGGGGTCGGTGGCCCTGGTGATGCTCTTCTTCTCCTTCGACGACATCGCGATGATCCACGAGCGCAGCGAGAGCGTCGCCGGCCTCGAGCATGCGGTGATGGCGCTGGAGGCAGCGATCGGCCTGGTGATCCTCGCCGCCGCGATCGGCGCGATCCGCCGGCTGCCCCGCCACTCCGCCGGCTTCCTCGTCGCGGCGCTGCTGCTGCTCTCGCTGGGCGAGGGGGCCGCCCTCCTCAACGAGGCGATCTCGCCGCTCGCCGCGGTCCCCGAGCACGGTTTGATCCTGCTCGAGCAGTGGTCGGAGCTGCTGGTCGGCAGCAGCGTCCTGGCGGCCGCGGCGGAGCCCGCCGAGGCCGCGATCGAGAGCTGGCGGGCCCTCGGCTAGCCGGCCGCGGCTTGGTCCGGGCCCTGCGCCTGCGCCTGCTCGGCCGGTTCCTGCTGCGCCGCGACCCGGGTCGGGGCGATCAGCATGCTCATGTTGCGGCCCTCCTGGAGGGGCTGCGACTCGACCGAGGCCATCTCGCCGAGGTCGTCGACGAGGCGCTGCAGCAGCGCCCGGCCCCGCTCTGGATGGGCCTGCTCGCGACCGCGGAACATGATCGTCACCTTGACCTTGTCGCCGCCGCGAAGGAAGCGCTCGACGTGGCCCTTCTTGGTGTTGTAGTCGTGGTCGGCGATCTTCGGCCGCAGCTTGATCTCACGCACGTTGACCTGCTGCTGGTGCTTGCGGGCGGCCTTCTGCTTCTGCTCCTGCTCGTACTTGTACTTCGAGTAGTCGAGCAGGCGGGTGACCGGGGGCTTGGCGTCGGCGGCGACCTCCACCAGGTCGAGGTCGGCGTCGCGGGCGCGCTTCAGGGCATCGTCGATGTCGATGATCCCGACCTGCTCGCCATCCGCCCCGATCAGGCGAACCTGGGGGACGCGAATGCGCTCGTTGATCCGAGTCGTATCGCGCTCGGGCGGGCGCCGATCGAACCTGCGCGGGATCGGCACTAGGTGGAGGAGAGGTCGATCTTCAAATGATCAGGAGGTAGGAGCAGGGGCACGGCGGGCGCTCAGCGGCGCGAGGTGTGTGGCGTGCCTGCGAACAACTGGCGGGCAGTATAGACCGAGAGGGGTCAATCCGCGGATACTTCCTCGCGCAGCCGCTGCTCGAGGTCGTCCACGGTCATCGTGCCGAGGTCCCCCTCCTCGTGCGAGCGCACCGCGACCGCGCCGTCCTGGAGCTCGCGGTCGCCGAGCACCAGCATGTAAGGCACCCGGGCCAGCTCCGCGTCGCGGACCTTGCGGCCCACCGACTCGGAGCGCTCGTCGACCTCGACCCTGAACCCCTCTGCCTGCAATCCGCGGGCAATCGCTGCCGCGTAGGCGGCGTGGCGGTCGGCGACCGGCAGCAGCTTCACCTGCACCGGCGCCAGCCAGGTCGGGAAGCGGCCGGCGTAGTGCTCGATCAGGATTCCGGCGAAGCGCTCCATCGAGCCCAATAACGCCCGATGGATCATCGCCGGCCGGTGCGGGGCGTCATCTGCGCCGGTGTAGGTGAGGTCGAAGCGCTCGGGCATCTGGAAGTCGAGCTGGCAGGTGCCGCACTGCCAGGAGCGCCCCAGCGCGTCGGTGATGTGGAAGTCGATCTTCGGGCCGTAGAAGGCTCCGTCGCCGGGGTTGAGCTGGTAGCTGCGGCCCTGGCGCTCCAGCGCGTCGCTCAGCGCCGCCTCGGCCTTCGCCCACTGCTCCTCGCTGCCCATCGAGCCCTCCGGGCGGGTCGAAAGCTCGACCCGCACGTCCTCGAAGCCGAAGCGGGCGTAGAGCTCGTCGATCGCCTCGCAGATGTCGATCACCTCGTCGGCGATCTCCTCCTCGGTGCAGAAGACGTGGGCGTCGTCCTGGGTGAAGGCGCGGACCCGCAGCAGCCCGTGCAGGACGCCCTCTCGCTCATTTCGCGAGACCCGGCCGAACTCGGCCAGCCGCAGCGGCAGCTCGCGGTAGGAGTGGCGGCGGGAGCCGAAGACGAGGCAGGCCCCGGGGCAGTTCATCGGCCGCAGCGCGAAGCGGCGCTCGTCGGACTCCATGAAGTACATGTCGTCGCGGTAGTTCTCCCAGTGCCCCGAGCGGTGCCATAGCTCCTCGTCGAGGACCTGTGGGGTGGCGATCTCCTGATAGCCGCGGCGGCGCAGCTGCTCGCGCACCTCGGCCTCGATCAGCCCCAGGAGCACCGTCCCGTTGGGCAGCCAGAACGGCATCCCCGGCGCCTCCTCGCGCAGCATGAAGATCCCCAGCTCGGGGCCGAGCCGGCGATGGTCGCGCGCCTTCGCCTCCTCGATCCGCTCCAGGTGGGCCTCGAGGTCCGCCTTGGAGAAGAAGGCGGTGCCATAGATGCGGGTCAGCATCTGGCGGCTCTCGTCGCCGCGCCAGTAGGCGCCGGCCAGCGAGCTCAGCTTCAGCGCCTTGATCCGCCCGGTCGAGGGACCGTGCGGGCCGCGGCAGAGGTCCTCGAAGGGCCCGTTCCGATACAGCGAGACCGTCTCGGCCCCCTCGTCGCGGATCAGGTCCTCGATCAGCTCGACCTTGTAGTCCTGGCCCTGCTCGCGGAACAGCTCGATCGCCTCGGCGACCGGCAGCTGGCGGCGCTGGAAAGCCTCATCGGCCTTGACGTGGGCCCGCATCGCCTCCTCGATCCGCTTCAGGTCCTCCTCGCTGGGGCCGGTCCCGTCGGGGAACTCGAAGTCGTAGTAGAAGCCGTTTTCGATCGGCGGGCCGATCGTCACCTGGGTTCCCGGGAAGAGCTCAAGGACCGCCTCGGCCATCACGTGGGCGGCGTCGTGGCGGATCAGCTCCAGCGCCTCGGGATCGCGGTCGGTGACGATCGCGATCCCCTCCCCGTCGGCGAGCGCAGCGGAGAGGTCGCGAAGCTCGCCGTCGACGCGGACGGCCAGAGCGGCCTTGGCGAGGCCGGGACCGATCGCCGCGGCGGCATCGGTCCCGCTCGCCCCCTCGGGCAGCTCGAGAGGCGTCCCGTCGGGCAGTTTCACGGTGATTTCCGCCATCGCGCCCATGCTATCCACGCCCCAACCGACGCCGGGGGCCTAATCGCGGGCCGGGCCCTGGCGGGCCTGGCGGACGGCGATCAGTGGGCAGGCGGTGCGCCCGCGCACGGCCCCCACTCGCTCCCAGAGAAGGTAGGGCCCGGAGCGCCGGGCGAGGCGCAGATCGCGGTAGGGGCGGCCACCGCGATCGGCCGAGGAGATCACGAAACGCACCCCGGGCGGGGGCGCGGGGCCGAGCAGCCCTCCACCGTCGGGGTCGATGCAGACGCGACCGCCGCGAAGCTCCCAGGCGAAGAAGGGAACGCCGTGCTCGTTCTCGAGCAGGCCGGGCGGCGCCAGGACCTGCGCCGAGGAGGCCGCGATCGTCGGGCGCAGCTCGGTCAGCTTCGGCGTGTAGGAGGTCGGGCCCACGGGAGCGCGCGCGAGGACGATCAGCGTGCAGGCGCCGGCGGCGACGATGAAGGCGGCGGCCGTCAGCGGCTCGATGATCCCTCGCAGGCTCGCCTCCCCCAGCCCGGCGGGCCTCAGGTCGAGCAGCGGGCGGACGATCAGCAGCATCGCCGCCGGGGAGATCATCACCACCGCCTTGGCTGCGGTGTAGGGGGTGCCGCCGAGGCGGGCGGCGGCGTAGAGGAGAAGCGCGGCAGCCAGCGCCGCGGGGATCGCGTACTCGCGCCGGCGCAGCGCCCAGCGCAGGCCGGCCGCGAGCAGCCCGAGCGCCAGCGCCACCCCCACGTAGTAGGCGAGCGCCGGCACCGCGCCGGCGCCCGGCGTCAGCCGGAAGTCGCCCGACGGCCAGATCCCCAGCGCCTCGAGGGGCGAGATCTGGCCGAACAGGTTTCCCAGCCCCGGACCGCCGGGGTCGAAGGTCTCGAAGCTGCCGAAGTCGACCATGCGCCCGATCTCCGGGGAGGCAAGAACGAAGAAGGCGAGGAGCGCCAGCGCCGCCGGGCGCAGGGCGGTCGCCAGCGCCGGCGCCGCCGGGTACCCTCGCAACCGCAGGTCGGCGAGCACCGCCGCGGCCCATATCGCCGCCGTCCCCGCCAGCCAGCTGAGGCCGGGGAAGCTGTAGACGTAGACACTGCCGACCGCGATCAGGGCCAGCGGCACCGCCGCCAGCGAGGACTTTCCCCAGGCCGAGCGCTGATCGGGCTCGCGCAGCTCGAGCAGCCCGATCGCGAAGGCGAGGATGAAGAGCGCCTGGGTCGTCTCCTTGAAGGCGCCCTGGGCGAGGTAGGAAGCGACCATGTAGGGCAGGCCGACGAGGAGCGCCCCGGTCAGACGCCTGGCGGGCGAGAAGGAGCCGAGAGCGCCGAGCCCGGTGAGGCAGGCGAGTACGGCGACCGAGAGGGTGAAGCCGCCGAAGCCCTGGACGATGCCGATCCCGAGGCCCCGGTGGAGGGCGACGACGACCGAGTGCGGCCCCAGCGGGTAGCCCTGGGTCAGCAGCGGCGAGGCGGCGCCCCCGGCGAGCCGGTCAGCGGCCAGCAGGTGTTGCGACATGTCGGGGTTGAAGCTGGTCCCGAGGATGCCGAAGCGCCCCTCCGCGATGAAGGGAAGCGAGGCCGCGAACAGCGCCACGATCGCGACCGGCGCCCCGGCCCGCAGCGCCTCGCGGCCGCCCTCGACGCCGCCGCGGAGCAGGTAGAGGGCCGCGGCCGCGGTGAGCAGCAGCACGGCGATCGCCGATGCGATCCCCTCGCCGGGGAGCCGGACGGTCGCCCAGCAGAGCGCGCAGAGGATCGCCAGGCCGGTCGCGGGCGCCAGCCAGGAGTGGCGACGACGGCCGCAGAGGGCGATCGCGGCCTGCCCGAGCAGGAGCGAGGCCGAGCAGACGGCGAGCACCGAGAGGTAGGTGGCGATCACGCGTCGGCGAGGATATGCGGCGGCGGCGATCCCGCCGCGGGCGCGACCTCTCGCAGCGATCGTGGAGACGGCATGCGGGCGGGATTCCTAGTAGAAAACGCGGCATGCGAGGGGATCGCAAGCGCGCCACAGCGCTGCTCGGATCTGCGGCGATCGCGATCGCCATCCTCGCCGCCCCCGGCGGCTCGGAGGCCAAGCCCCGCCCCGGGCACTGGCTGCGTCACGTGAAGATCACCCAGTACTGGCCGGTGCCCGAGTCCTGGTTCAACGGCAAGCGCGTCCCGGCCCCGGGTATCCCCGGCCGCCATCGCGTCGATTGGCTCTACTCGGCCAGTGGCCTCTGCATGGAGGGGGACGGCTACGGCCTCGACGGGCATCGCTACCACCTCGACTCCCCCGGCCCCCAGGGCTGGGTCGACATCCACGGCCACCGCACCGAGAATTGGGCCGCGAGGCCGCCCTACTGGCGGGCGGTCGGCTGGCGCAACAAGCACGGCGGCGTCACCTACCCGCTGGCCGGCGGCGGGTGGTCCAACGGGCGGGCGCGGCGCTACCGCCCGCCGACCGGGATCAGCTTCGCCCGCGGCCCTTCGCGCCACCTGCGCTTCTGGTACAGCATCGCCACCGACCCGGGCACGATCCCCAAGGGCCGCTGGGTCTACATCCGCGCCTACCGCCACTCCCCGGCCCGCGGCTGGTTCCGCGCCCAGGACACGGGCGGCGCCATCGACGGCCACCACATAGACGTCTATCGCCCGCCGCCCAGGCACCCGAGCGCGGGCAGGACGATCGCAGGGCGCACGGTCTGGGTCGCCCCGAAGGGCTTCCGGCCGATCAGGGGCGCCGGCCCCGGCGGTGGGGGTGGCGTCGGCCCCGGCTGAGCCGGCGCCGGGCGCCCGGCCGGCAGCGGCGGGGCGCGGGGTATTCGCGTTGACACGCGGCCGGAATGCGGGATGATGGGAGCAGGATGGGAGCTCGGCTCAGCGGCAGGCGGGGCACGGCTGCAAAGACGGTCGCTGTGCTCTGCGGGGCCGTCGTGATCTCGGCCCTGATCGTCCCCGGCAGCGCCTCCCCCAGGGGTCAGGTCGAGAAGAGCCAGGTGACGATCTCGGGCGGCAACCGGAGCGCCCACGTGCGGATCAGCGTCGTGCGTGACACGCTCGCGATCACCGGGGGCGACGTCAAGGGCTGCGAGCAGTCGACCCGGCCCGGCTGCCGGCTCGGGGCGGTCAGCTCGGTCTTGGTCCGGATGGGACCCTACCCCGACAAGGTCGAGGTCCTCGATCCGCTGCCCGTTCCGCTCACCGTCCACCTCGGGGGCGGATCGGACAAGTTCATCGGCAACAACGAACCCGACCGCTGCTACTCGGAGGGCTCGATTCGTAACCGCTGCATCGGTGGTGGCGGCGATGACGTCTGCATCACCGGGCAGCGCAACAGCGACTGCGTCGGCGGCCCCGGCGATGACGTCTGCAAGCACGGCGCCGGCAGTGACGGCTGCTGGGGAGACGCCGGAAACGACCTCTGCTCGATGGGGCCCGGGAAGGACGGCTGCCACGGCGGTCCGGGCAACGACCGCCTCTACGGAGGCCCCGATCCCGACCAGCTCTACGGCGGCCCCGGGCGCGACTGGTGTAGCGGCGGCCCCGGCAGGGGGAAGTCTCACACCTGCGAGCAGGGCCCCGGGCATTGAAGTAAGGCAGGAACGACCCCGGCGCCCGGTGGGTTGGGGGCGAGCCGGGGCGTCCCTGCGCCTATCTGAACGCCTGTTCACCACAGATAGTTGCGGCGCGGCTGGGAGGAAAATCAGCCCATGCCCACACTTGGGAGGCGGGTCGCTCAGGCACAACCTTCCCGGCTCGCAGGGTCCAGAGCAGGGTGATGGCCTGATCGGACGGGGCCGGGCCTACTTCGCTCGGCTTGCCTTGCCGCCGGATGCATTGAGGGCGACCGCGGCACGGACGAGCGCCTTGAAGGCGCCCGCGTCGACCTCCTCCCCCTCGTTGATGTCAATCGCCCGCCTTACCTTTCCCTCGAGGCTCGAGTTGAAGAGCTTGGCCGGGTCCTTCAACGAAGCCCCCTTGGCGAAGGTCAACTTCACTTTCGACTTGTAGGACTCGCCGGTGCAGACGATCCCGTCGTGCTCCCAAGTGGGGGTGCCCATCCACTTCCACTCCTCCACCACGTCCGGGTCTGCCTCCATGATCAGGCTGCGCATCCTGCTCAAGGTCTCCCCGCGCCAGTCCCCTAGCTCGGCGATTCTCTTGTCGATCAGCTCAGATGCCGACTGGCCCTCGGTCGAACCCGACTTCTTCATCTTCTCCTCCTAGAGAGAACCCCCGCGTTAGCAGGGGTTTTGAGAAGTGGGCGCTACTGGGCTCGAACCAGTGACCTCCAGCTTGTCGAGCTGGCGCTCTCCCAACTGAGCTAAGCGCCCGGCGCGGGGCAGCCTAGCAACGCGGCCGAGGGCAGCCAATTGCAAGCGGGCGTTCACGTTTGTCCAGGATGGCCGAGGTGGGATCCGAGGATCGTCCATTTTGCGGAATTCCCAGCCACGATGTGCAGATCGGCTCTTGGGCTGCTACAAGTATTCGAAACCTTCTCTCAGTCTGAGTGTTAGGTTTGACTAAGGCGGCGTCGCAGGAAGGAGTCAGCGCCACCGGAAGACTTCAAGGCTTAAGGACCGACGAGCCAGTGGTTTCGATTGCTGGTGGTACGTCCTTCGGAACCAAGGGGCCCCGTTCAGGGGCCCTTTTCCGTTCCCGGGAGTCTCTCGGCCCCGGCCACCGGCTCGACCGTGAGCGTCAGCCCCTCGACCCGGGCCACGCGGACCCTTTCCCCGACCGAGATCGGCCGTGTCGAGCGAGCCCGCCAGCTCTCCCCCCGCAGCCGCACGGTGCCGTGGTCGGCACCGACCGGCTCGACCACCTCGGCCAGCTCCCCCGGCATCGCCTCGCTGCCGGTCTGCGCGCGGCGGTCGCGCATCCATTTGCGCCAGAAGGCGAGCTCGCCGATCTCCAGGAAGAGGGCGACGGCAACGACGACGATCCCCGCGCCCGGCGAGAGGACGAAGATCAGCAGCAGGACGGCGATCAGGAGCAGCATCTGCGACCCAGATTAGCCCCGACGGTAGTGTCCGCGACGTCGACCTACCCGGGAGGTGGAGAGTGAGGCAGAAAGCTGCCGTGGGAACGATCTGCTGCGCTGCGCTGTTCTGGCTGGCGAGCGTCGCGATGGCGAAGCCTCCGATCCCGACCACGATCAGCCGGGATGCGGCGATGGTCGTCGGGACCGATCTCTTCTCGACCGGGCGCGTGAGCTCGCACAACCCGAAATGCGTGGCCCGGCGCACGGTCCGCCTCGTCTACTTCTATCCCGAGGGCAAGAGGCTGGTCGACACCGACCTGACCAGCGCCAACGGGGTCTGGGGAGGCGTCGGCAGCGCCAACGGCCTCACCGGCCTGCGGTTCACGGTCACGCGGAAGAAGGTCGGTCCGAGGAGGCATCGTCGGACCTGCGCCGCCGCCAGCGGCCAGATCACCGACTAGGCCGGAAGGCCTGGGCGGGGCGCCCGCGATTCGACAAATTTCCGAGGCGAAAAAAGTCCCAGTCCGGCCCATGGCGGACGCGACTCCTCATAGCGTGGCCGGCTTCATGCCCGCGTACGAGCTCGTGATCGAGGGCCAGGACCCCCAGCCCTACCTGCGCCAGATGGAGAAGTCTGGCGCAGTGAGGGTGCTCGGCCCCCACATCGACGGCCAGTACTCCCCCGGGACCGAGGCCAGGGCCATGCGCATGGCCGTCAAGGTCAGCGCCGCATCGGTGACCGAGGCACGGGAGCTGGTCGAGAGCCACCTCCCGGATTTCGGCTTCAAGGTGAAGCCGGCGATGCGCCCGGCCTGAGCCTCTCAGGCCTCCCGCTCGATCTTGACCTCGCAGAGATCGACGGAGGCGCGGGTGCCGGGCGTCTCGGAGCTGTCCATCTGCTCGAAGGCCGCACTCCCGACGCGGCCTCGACTGCATCTTCGCGCGACTGGTACATGCATCAGGGGGCTGCCCCCGGAGGGTGAGGAAGGTCCAGCCCTGGGGTGGCTGTTCGGCGAAGGCGCGGGCGCCGACGATTGGCGGGACATTCCAACCCACACCCCAGGAGCAATCAAATGAACGCCAGAACCCTGATCGCCACCATCGCGTCCGCCCTCGCCCTCCTAGCCCTCGCGGCGGCGCCTGCCCTCGCGGCTTCCCACGGCAGGGCGGTCCATCACAAGCGCCATCACCACGCGGCGTCGCTGATCACCTCGCACGCCGCCCCCGGCACGCCGACCGCCGACCCGGGCACGCCGGACCCGCCGGCCGTGAGCGCTGCGCGCGCGCCCCTTCGCGGAGGCCTTCTTCCGCCTCCGCTGAACGGCGGCGGCAGGGTGGCCGCGATGCAGACCGGGTCCTGGGCTCAGGGCGACGACGACCCCGACGGCGCCTGCCAGACAGCGGTCAACAACGCCAACATGTGGCAGGAGAAGGGCGACTACCTGGCGAGCAAGGGCGATCAGGCCGGTGCCGACAAGGCATACGACACCGCCTCGACCGAGGCTGGAGAGGCAAACGCCGAAGGCTGCACGATCTTCCTGATCGAGGACTGAGCCGCGGAGCGGGCGACCCCGATGCGCTCAGGGTGAGCGCGCGGGGTCGCCCACCCGGGCGCGAGATACTGCGGTCGATGTCGAAGGACGCCGTTTGAATGCGATGAGCTGTCGCGCCTCAGCTAACCGGCGGGCGTCTCCTATGTGCGGAATTCGAAGCCGCAATGCGGGCAGTCGAGCAGCTTTCGCTCGACCCTCTCGCCACAGTCGGGGCAGGTCATCTCGGTGCCCCGCCTGACGATCACGACGGCGACAAAGATCACGACGCCGATGCAGGCGAGGCTGAGGAGGATTTCCACCGCCACCGGCGAGAATTGAAGGTCGCTAACGGCAGGGAACATCGGCGACGATCCTATTCATGCCGCATCCCTCTCGATCTCAGCGCGGCCTCGGCCCCGATTGCGACCTCACCGCGATCGGAGTGATACTGCGCAGGCGATGTCACAGGAGAACGTGGAGCTTGTCCGCCACCTCTACGAGGACGGGCTGATCGACCGAGATCCCGAGGAGCTCCTCGAGCTCGCGGCTCCAGACATCGAGTACGTCAATCCTCCCTATGCCGTCGAACCGGGCGTTCGCCGTGGTCTCCCCGCCGTAGCGCGAGCGATGCAAGCCTTCGCGGAGGTCTGGGAGGAATCCCGGCACGAGCTCCAAGAGCTGTTCGACTGCGGAGACATCGTGGTTGCCGCTGTCAATTGGCATACGCGGGGGCGGAGAAGCGAGAGAGAGATTGTCAACGAGGAGGCGCACAGCTGGACCCTGCGCGAGGGCAGGATCGTGCGCTTCGAGTGGGGTCAGGATCTCGTAAAGGCCCTCGAAGCCGCCGGGCTCGGAGATCGTGAGCCTTCTATTTTTTGCGGGCCGCTGCCGATCCGTCGCAGGTAGCCGCCCGGGTGCCAGGTCATCAGGAACTTCTCGCAGTCTCCGTCGGCGGCGAACGCGGGGTTCTCGGCGAGAAACTCATGCACCGCCCCGAGAGGATCGGCGCCTGGCACCGGGGCCGCCACGACCTGCGACAGCGGCGGCAATACCGCGACCATTTCGCCTAGCAGCAAACTTTCGATCAAGGCAGCCATCACTGCTGGCACCATCAACAACAGTGCCGACGCCCTAATCAACTGGCGGGCTACCGCGCCGTGATTCCCTAGCTATCGGAGTCCGATCACATCCGGGCCCTCGCCGCAGGGCCTTAGGCCCCCTCTTCGGGCATCGCCCCGGAGATCAAGAGTGCGGCTGGAGCGTCAGCTCGACCTCAGGTCGGCCGCGATCTCGCAGCGGTCGACCGAGGCCCGCGTCCCCGGCGTGTCCCCAGGGTCCATCGCCTCGAGGGCCGCCTCCGCCGCGGCCATGTCGCCGGCTGTCTCGAAAAGCTGGATCACGACTGCGGTCCGCTGGTCCGGGTCATGGCAGATTTGGACCGACTTGGCGGGAATGTCCACAGGCGGTCCCTCGCGGGCCTCGGCCTCGGCCGTGCGCTTGGCCAGGTGATCGGGATCGACGTCCGTGAACCTGACGATGCGTGCGTACATGACGCCTCCTGTTCGATTTGCCGAGTCGAGGGCGAACATACCACCGGGCAGACCGCGGCCGAGCCCGACTCAAAATCCGGGGCCAGCGTCGTCTTGGGCTGGGGCGAGTACTGCGCAGGCGATGTCGCAGGAGGATGCCTGGTTGGCGCTCGGTCGAGGCGCCGAGCCGTGACTGGCTGCGGTCCGACATCGCCTACTCCGACAGCCCGGCGGCTTCGAGGGCCTGCTCGCGGGACTCGAACAGACGGAATCGGACCACCTTCGAGTCCTCCAGGTCCCATACACCAAAGAAGTCGCGCTCGATTCTGACCCCGCTGCCCCGGCCTGTTCCAGCTTGCCGGAAGACAAGTACGACCGCATCGCCCGCGTCGATGCAGTCGCTGGTCTCGATCTCGTAGTCGCTCCAGGGGGCGAGCCAGTCACGGAAGAACCGCTCCACTCCCTGATGACCGTGATAGACGCCCGCCGAGGGCATCCCGCTCGCCGATGTATCCCAGACAATTTCTGGATCGAAGTAATCGCGCGACACGGGGTCTCCTGCCGCGAAGCGCTGGGTGAACTCCTTGACGATCTCCACGTTCTCCTGCGACAACGCCTACTCCGACAGCCCGGCGGCTTCGAGGGCTTCTTGATACTGGTCATCCTGGTAGAGGCACACGCGCACGGCAACGCCGTCGCGAATCGTCCACACCCACGAGCCACGGGCCGTTATCTCGATTCCATCTCGTCCCTTGAGGCTGAACACGAAGGGCGCAAGGACGTGTTCACCCGCATCGAGGAAGTCCATCTCGACACCGATCGATTCGAAGGTCGCGGTGAACTCGTCGACCAAGCGCAGTCGTATCTGAGCCGGTTCGTATACGCCGCGGTAGGGGCCAAGCGAACGGGACCAGTCGAACTCGGCGTCTGGAGCCACGTCCCGGAAAACCGCATCCCAGTCTCCCCGGTTGATGGCGTCGCCAACGGCCTTGACAATTTCCACGTTCTCCTGCGACATCGCCTGCGCAGTATCGCGCGGGCGGGGCTCAGGACACGCGTTTCTGCCTCGGCCCCCGGACCCGGCTCCGGCTGTCTCCGGCATGCAGCATCCCTATGTCCCTATATGTGGAAGCCGAGGAGTTTCTTCTGCTGCTCACCGGCCCGCCCGGCGCGGGCAAGGCCGAGACGCGGATCGACACGACGGCCGCAACGATGTCGGAATGTCGCGAAGTCAAGAGGCCAGGTGGCGGAGGTTTGCGAGAGGATGGGCGACCGCATCCAACCAAGGAGGACAAATGGCCGCCGTAGCTTTCGCACTTCCGGTCCTTTCCGGCAAGGAGGAGATGGATCGGGACGCATTCGAGGAGATGAGGGGCTCACGTCGCGAGGAGTTCGAGAATGCTCGCCGGGCCGCGGGGGTCAAGCGGGAAGCGGTTTGGCACCAGGAAACGCCGCAGGGAACGCTCGCGGTCGTCTACTTGGAGGCTGAGGACGTTGGAGCGGCGATGCAGGCGATCGGCACCTCCGAAGCGCCATTCGATCGCTGGTTTCGCGACACGATGGAGCAGGTGCACGGCATCGATCTCGCTGAGTCCGCCCCTCCGCCCCAGCTGATCATGGACGCCACCTTCTAGCCGCGATGACCGCCGATTGCGGTACCGAGCCCCTGCGCCTGGAGCGCAAACGAAAACCCCGCATTAGCGGGGCATTCGTCAAGGCGCCTACCGGAGTCGAACCGGTGTAAACGGCTTTGCAGGCCGCTGCGTAGCCACTCCGCCAAGGCGCCGAGCCGCCACAGCGTAGCGGCGCGAAGGGGCGCTCAGAGCTACTGCTGGTAGTGCTCGACCGTGTCCGGGGCGCGGCGGCTTGCCTCTTCGGGGTCGAAGCCGTACTGGCGCAGGGAGCGGCGCTGGCGGAGGAAGTCCCAGGCCTGGTCGAGCTGGACCTTGACCGCCTCGAGGCGGGCGTGCTCCTCCTTGGTGAGGCCCTCGCCCTCGTGGGCGTTGAGGAGGTGCTCCTCCTCCTTGACGAGCTCATCGATGCGGTTCAGCACCCGCTGGTCATCCATCGCCGCCTACTCTACTTCCCCCGGGCCGGTTGCGGCTGTGGTGGTGGTAGTGCTCGAGCGTGTCCTGGGTCGTCTCCCCCGGGACCTCGAGGCGGTCGCGCAGGGTCGCGGCGAAGTCGTCGATCGCCATCCCCAGCGTCGTCGCCCGCACCTGGAGCGCCAGGGGGCGGCCGTCGGCGCCGGCTTCCTGGACCACCCGGCGCAGGAAGGGGAGCATGTTCGAGAGGGCGTGCTCATCGTCCTCGGCGCGGAACCAGTAGGTGATCGGGAAGTGGATCAGGTCGCGTCGGGCGACGATCAGCTGCTCGGTGTAGGAGGCCAGCATGCGCTCGAGCAGCTCGGGATCGGATTCGGCGAGCTTCCCGAGCCGATCCTCGGCGATGATCGCGAGGCGCACCTCGTGGGCGAAGGAGTCGCGGCGCGAGATCGCGGCCTGGATCGAGATCAGCCAGGAGACGCTCGCCGTCAGCAGCCCGAGACCGAACAGCGCCTCCACCGGCGAGAGGATCCGCAGCAGCGAGGCCTGGGGAGAGATGTCGCCGTAGCCGAGGCTGGTGAGGTTGGTCATCGAGATGTAGACGGCGTCGGCGAAGCCCGTGTGGTCAGCCGGGTCGAGTCCGGGGTCGAAGCGGAAGCCGTCGGGCAGATGCGGAAGGAAGATGAACGCCCACCCGAGGATCAGCAGCGCCGCCCAGACGGCGATCACGGCGATGAAGCTGAGCGGCCCGGCGATCGCGTTCGCTGCCTCCCTGCGATTGGCGATCCGCGCGCACAGGGAGGAGACACCCCTGATGACCAGGCGGCCGACCCGCCCGCGACCGAGCGGATGGAAGAGCATCTCGAAGATGTCGCGCAGGGTGATCGCGATCAGGGCCACCCCCAGCGCTGTCCAGATCACCCCCATGGTGACGCGACGATATCCATGTGAAAGACTGTGCGGCGGCGTTCTTGGCAGCAAGGGAAAGGGAGAACTGTGAAGCGCTGGCTTTCGTCGTTCATCGCCTCGGCCATCGTCCTCGTCGCAATGCCCGCGGCCGCCGCGGCCCACTGGGGTGGGGACCATGGCAACGACAAGCAGGACATCGCCCGCTACATCCTGCCGCCGGGCAACTACGGCGGCCTCCCGTTCACGACGAACTCGACCGACCAGCTGCCGCTCTACTCGGGCCTGACGCCGCTGCGCGACAACGTCAGCCGCGACGACATCAACAGGCTCTTCCTGCCCGAGGACTTCCAGCCGATCGGGCCGACGCACGAGGAGGCGACCGGGCGTCCCGGCCTTCGCGCTGATCTACGACTCCTACGGGATCCCCCACATCTACGGTCAGACCCGCGCCGACGTCGCCTTCGGCGCCGGCTGGGCGACCGCGCGCGACCGCAGCCTGCTGCTGCAGCTCGGCCGCGGGCCCGGCCCGCGTCGCGGTGGCCGACGTCCCCAACATCGACGCCTTCCGCCTGGTCACCAGCGGGCAGATCGTTCGTGCCCAGCGCCGACACCGAGGCGCCTGGTCACCGCGCAGCAGAAGCTGCTCGTCCAGACCTACGGCGCCAAGGGTCAGCAGATCCTCGACGACGCCCAGGCCTACGCCGACGGCATCAACGCCTACTGGAACGCCGCCAACAACATCAACCAGCCCCCGGCGACCGTCAACGACGTGCATCGCGGTCACCGCCTTCATCGGCTCGATCTTCGGCGCCGGCGGCGGCGGCGAGGCCGCCAACGCCGACCTGCTCGCGAAGCTGCAGCAATCGCTCGGCCCGGCCAAGGGCTACAAGGCCTGGGACGACGTGATGCTCGCCGACGACCCCGAGGCGCCGACCACGATCAACCGGCGCTTCAACTACCCGGTCTTCACCGGCGGCTCGGTGACGGGCTCGGTGGTGATCGACCCCGGCTCGGTCGCAGAGCATCGATCCGACGCGTGCCGCAGGCCCAGGCGGCAGCGGCGCCGGCCCGCGCGCGCAGGCCTCGAACTTCCTGGTCACGGCTCCCTGGCGCTCGGCCATCGGGCAACTCGCTCGCCGTGATGGGGCCGCAGCTCGGCTACTACTACCCCGAGATCGTTCAGCAGATGGACCTGCACGGGCCCGGGCATCAACGCCCAGGGCGCGGCCGTGCCGGGGCTCGCCATGTACATCCTGATCGGGCGCACCAAGGACTACGCCTGGAGCCTCACCTCGGCCGGCCACGACGTCCGTGACGTCTACGCCGAGCAGCTCTGCGAGCCCGACGGCTCGACCCCGACGCGCGACCTCGGACCACTACCTCTTCAACGGGCAGTGCCGCGCCTTCGACGATCTTCAACGCCGGCACTGCTGAACGGCACGCCGGTCATCTACAACGTCTCGGTCCACGGCAACGATGTTCGCGACCGCGACCATCGACGGCAAGCCCTACGCGCTCGTCTCGCCGCCGCTCGACCTTCGGCCGCGACGCGCTCAACCTGGGCGCGCTGAAGGACATGACCGAGGGCAAGGCCAGCACGCCGCAGCGCTTCTGGGACGCGGCGAACGAGTTCGGCTTCACCTTCAACTGGGCCTACGTCTCGCGCGCAGGCGACGGCCTACTTCTCGCTCCGGCTTCCTGCCCCGGCGCGCCCGCGGCCTCGACCGCCGCCTGCCGACACTCGGCACCGGCGACTACGAGTGGCAGGGCTATCCTGAGCGAGGACGAGCACCCGCACGACGTCTTCGGGCCGGGCGGGCTGCTGCTCAACTGGAACAACCAGTCGGCGCCGGGTTTCATGCACGGCGACGACGAGCCCTACGGCTCCGTGCACCGGGTCGAGCTGTTCGACAAGTGGCCGCGCCGGGCCCAGATCACCGACAACGTCGGGATCATGAACCGCGCCGCCACCGAGGACGTGCGCTCGCCGGTCTGGCCGGTCGTCAGCCAGGTCCTGCACGGCGGACCGGCGCCCGAGCGCCCGCGACCAGCAGGTCGTCGACATCCTCGACGACTGGGTCGGCCGCGACGCGCCGCGCCTCGACGCCGACGGCGACAGCCTCTACGACGAGCCGGGCCCGGCGATCATGGACGCCGCCTGGCGGCCGATCGCCGACGCGGTGATGTCGCCGGTGTTCCGGCAGCCTGCTCGGCGACCTCAACAACGTCCGCGGCCTCGGCGGCCTCTCGGGCGAGTCCTACGTCGACAAGGACCTGCGCACGCTGCTCGGCGACCGGGTGCGAGGGCCGCTTCAACCTCAGCTACTGCGGCAACGGCTCGCTCGCGGCGTGCCGCGACATCGCTGTGGGCGGCGGTCCACTCCGCGGCCGACGGCCTGGCGGCGCAGTTCGGGACGTCCGACCCGACGAAGTGGCTGACGACCGCGTCGACCACGGGGTTCGCCCCCGGCCTGCTGCCCGAACACGGTTCCCGACCACCAACCGCCCGACCTTCCAGCAGGTGCTGGAGTTCCAGAACCCCTGGAACCACTGGGGCTGGGGCCACTGAGAGGCGCAGAGGTCGCGAACCGGCTGGGCGCCTAGCCCAGCGAAAGCCCGGCCCGCGCCAGGGCGTCGCGGATCTGCTCGATCGTCTTCGGCCCGACGCCGCTGATCGAGCGCAGGGTCTGCTCGTCGCTGCTCGCGAGCTGCTCGAGGTGCCAGTAGCCGGCGTCGATCAGCGCCTTGCTCTGGGCGAAGGGCAGCCCCGCCTGGCGGATGTCGGACTCCACCCACCGACGCCGCCACTCGGCCGATCCGATCGGGACCGCAACGTCATCCTCGGGAGGGCGCTCGACCAGGATCCAGCTCAACCGCGGGTCGTCGCGGTCCTCGACATGGGCCCAGCGCTCGAGGTCGCGAAGGCCCCGGAGGACCCTCGCGTAACAGCTCTGCTCTGCGTCTTGCCCCGGCGTGCCGCCGTGGTAGTGGAACTCCTCGGTGCCGATGTGCCCCGGGCTCGGCCAGGCACCGGCCTCGATCGTCACAGGCGTATCGAGGATCTCCTTGCCACAGTAGTCGCAGAAGGTCATCTTCGTCACCGCCGGCTCCGGAAATGGCGTACCCATCGTCCTCCGCCTTCAAACCCGAGCCGGATGGTCCACATTTCCGACCCGACGTAGGAGTAGGGCCCCCTGACGCGGGTAGCTGCCCCCCATGCAAGTGTTCGATGTCTGGATCCGCGAGGAGCTCGACGATCTGAAGTCAGCCAAGCTCAAGGCCGCGGGGATGCCACTCCAAGCCGATCAGTCGGCAGACACGGCTTTGAGGAAGCTGGAGCGCTTGACGACGATCGTGCGGGTCACGGCGCAGAGCGAAGCGATGGCTCGCGCGCAGGTTGCCGCAGTACTGGGGACGACCGGCGAGAACCTTCGCGCCTATCCCGCCCCCGCCTAGGCGGCGCGAATCGCGGGGACCAGAAAAGGACGAACCAACTAAAGGTCCCGCGTCGGCGGCCGAGAACCCGGGTAGGAGGTAGCCGATGCCGAGATTCATGGTTCCAGTCAGATGCTTCGAGGGCGCCATAGACGCGCTGAGCTGCAGCGAGCTGAAGACCGGCCCGCCCCTTCCCCGGGCCGCATTTCCCGGCAGCGCCGCCGTCGCCTACCCGGTGTTCATAGAGGCCGGAAGCAAGCGGGAGGCAGGACGAAGGGTCCGGGCAGTGCTGCCGCTCGACGGCTACGAAGTCGCCGATCCGGAGCGGCTGCCCCGGGCGAGCGCGACCCTCTAGGCCCTCCTCCGGGCCCCTTTCACCCGTATTCGGGTCCATTTGGCGCTCCCAGGCCCAAACCAGCGCGTATAGTCGGTGAATGTCTCGGATCGCGGGGGGACTGTTGCTGGCAGCGGTTTGCCTGTGCCTGCTGCCGGCTGGCAGCGCCGGTGCGGCGGTCAGCTTCGGCAAGACCTCGCTGAGCGCCGGGGGGACGCCGCTCAGCGTCGCCGTCGGCAACCTCGACGGCAAGAAGGGCCCCGACCTGGTCACGGGTCTCTACGAGAACGCCGTATCGGTACGGCTCAACCGCGGCAACGGAACCTTCCGTGCGGCGAAGCTCTACCCGACCGGGTGTCCAGTCTTCCAGGTCGAGCTCGGCGACGTGACGAGCAACGGGAGCGACCTCAAGCAGGACGGCAAGCTCGACGCCGCGGTGCTCTGCGTCAGCTTTTCCGGCGACCTCAAGCAGATGGGCCGCCTGCGCGGCAACGGCAACGGCGGCTTCGGGCCGATCGTGCTCAGCCCCGGCCTCAACCCCGGCGCCTTCTGGAACAACCAGCAGCCCCAGACCTTCACCCTGGCCCGGATGCGCAAGTCCGGGCCGCCGGTGCTGATCCTGCCGCGGGGAGGCTCGAGGCTCGGCCCTCCGCCCTTCTACGTCCGCGAGTACTACTTCGAGCTCTGCGCCAGCTATGGCTGGGCCACTCCGAACTGCCTCTCCTACACAAGCGGGAAGTGGCCGAGCATCGCCGGCCCGCTCGTCTCGGACGACATCAGCGGCGGCGGCCACGAGGAGGTGCTGACCACCGGCGGGAAGAAGGGCCTGCTGGTCTTCGGCACCGACCCGGGGCACTGGGCGGTGTCGACGCGCGACTTCGGGCCGACTCCGCCGACTACCGAATTCGTCGCGATCGCCACCGGCGACCTCGGCTCCGACGGCCACCCCGACATCATCACCGCCGCCGGCACCTCGGGCGCCTCCCCGGGCCGCTCCCCGGCCGGACGGGTGAGCGTGCTGAAGGGAACCTCGGCCGGGGTCGCCAACCGCGCCGCGAAGACCTTCAAGTCGGCCGCCGGCGTGATCAGCGTCGCCGTGGGCGACTTCGACCGCGACGGCAAGCGGGACCTGATCGGCACCCGCTGGATCTACAACGGCACCAAGGCGACCGCCGCGGCCTTCGTGCAGCGCGGCAACGGCGCCGAGAAGCTGCGCTCGCCGAAGCTGATACCGCTGGCGACCACCAACTCCTTCAGCAGGGCGCCGATCCGCGTCGCCAAGCTCAACTCGGGCGGTGGACCCGACGCGGTGGCGATCGCCGACGGCAAGCTGCAGGTCTTGCTCAACCGGGCCAGCCCCTAGCTCCTAGCTGACGCCTACCAAGAGAATCGACAGCCACGTCGACGCTGTCAGCGCGACCAGGGCGAGCGTCCAGTCTGTCAATGCGTGGTCTCGAAGACTTCATGGCCTACTCCGAGAGCCCGGCGGCGGCGATCTCGACGCTGTAGTCGGGGAAAGCGTCAAAGAGGCTCTTCCACCAGCGACGCACTCCCTCGTGACCGTGGTAACCCCCCTCGATGGAGACGAGACGCGGCATCGCTTCGACCGCTTCGTCCATCAGCCCCAGGAACGCCTCGAGGTCCCGCCGGTTGACGGCAAGGTTGGCCCGACGAAGGGCGTCGAGGTTCTCCTGCGACATCGCCTACTCCGAGATCCCGACGGCTTCGAGGGCCTTGGCTCTGTCGGAATCCAAGGCGCCATCCACGCGCAAGATCCGGCCCTCGCGGAACGTGTACCGGACCACGCTCCACTCCTCCAGCTTGATGCCGCTTGCCGCACCCTCGCCAAAGACGCGAGCGACGATCAGGACCTGATGGCGTGAGGTGCGTCTCGACCTCTGGATCGTCGAGGACCGGGACGAGGGCAAAGTCGCCGCGATTCAACAAGAGGAAGGCAATTCGCGCAAGCTGTTCGAGCATGGACCTCCGCGCCCGGGACCCCGGCGGAAGGCGCATGACCCAGCGCATCGCCCCCCGTGCCATCCTCGGCCAGCGAACACCGACCCGCTCCACCATCGTGCGCTGCGCCTCGACTCTGTCATCAACAACCTGCGACATCGCCTGCCCAGTATCTCGCGCCGCCCCTGACCTGGAAGCCACCGTGGCCGACCACGATCCGATCACCCGGCCTTGACCTTGGCTATCGACCGCGCCCTCGCCCGAGGCCAAGCAGTGCAAGAACTGGCCGGGAGACAGCCGCAACCCACGGTGATCCGGTCGAAGGTGTCAAGGTGACGCCGCTTACGGCCCCGTCGGCGCCGCGGGTAAGGGCGGCCCCGTCGAGTTCGACCGAGACGATCCTGCCGTTCTTGTGCACCCCAGGAACCTTGAGGGTCTTACCGGGGCGCTTCAGTTGACCGGAGGCGACCGCTCTGTTGAAGCCGCGCCAGTGACGGGCCTGGAGGGCTGGAGGAACGACCAGATCGAGGGTCTGACCAACGGCCTCCTCCGAGGAGTAGCCGAAGACGCTCACACATGAACTTTCCCAGCGACGGATGACTCCCTCTCGGTCGGTGACGAGTCCTTGATGAGTGTCCATGCCTCGACCCTATCCGCAGCCCGTCAGCCGCCGCAAGGCCGCGTAGCGAGAGGGTCTGGGGCGACTGCTGGGGACCGAGTCCATCCGCCCCTAGACGCAGAAAACCCCGCCGTAGCGGGGCGTTGCTGCGAAGCGGCTGATGGGATTCGAACCCACGACCTTCTGCATGGCAAGCAGACGCTCTAGCCAACTGAGCTACAGCCGCGCTGAGGGCGGGGATTATATCCGCGGCTAGGTGTCCAGCTCGGCGAGCAGGTCGTGCAGGTCGAGCGGCGCGGTGAACATCTCCACGCCCTCCCCGCCCTCGCCGCGGGGCCACTCCTCTTGGGGGCGGTCCCAGTAGAGCTCCACCCCATTGCCGTCGGGGTCCTCGAGGTAGAGCGCTTCGCTGACCCCGTGGTCGGAGGCGCCGGTCAGCGGAATGCCAGCCTCCTTCACCCGGCGCAGGGCGTCGGCCAGCGCCCAACGGGTCGGGTAGAGGATCGCGGAGTGGAAGAGGCCGGTCGTACCCGGCGGAGGCGGCGGGCCGCCCTTCGACTGCCAGGAGTTGAGCCCGATGTGATGGTGGTAGCCGCCGGCGGAGACGAATGCGGCGTCGGGGCCCCAGCGCTGCTGCAGCTCGAGGCCGAGGACGCCGACGTAGAAATCGAGGGCGCGATCGACGTCTGAGACCTTGAGGTGGACGTGGCCGATGCGGACGCCGGGGTCGATCGGGGCGGGCGATGCGGACTCCATGGGCGAAGTGAATCAGATGCCGTCGTGCGCAGCCGGTAACGGGAAGGGGGCCATTTGCAGACCATGCTCAAATGGTCTCCATGGAGTCAATACCCACCCCACCTGGCGCTGCCCGCCCGATGGGCGTTTTTCGTCCTCTATTTCGTCGTTTCCCGCCCGTCGGGGTGGCGCCGGCTCGGCGCCGGGCCTCTCAGGCGCCGTCGAGCGTCTCGTTGACCAGCAGGTCGGCGTCCTCGTTCTGCTCGCGCCGCACGTGGCGGATCGAGAAGTCCTCGAACTGGCGCAGGGCGTCTGAGACCTCGGCGTAGAGCCCGCGCAGGGCGGCGTCCTTGACCTTGTAGGTGCCGTTGAGCTGGCGCACCACCAGCTCGGAGTCGCCGATCAGCTCGACCTCGCTCGCCCCCAGCTCAGCCGCCCGCGAGATCCCCAGCAGCATCGCCCGGTACTCGGCGACGTTGTTGGTCGCCTCGCCGATCAGCTCGCCCCGGCGCTCGAGCAGCTCGCCGTCGGCGTCGCGGATCACCGCCGCGACCGCGGCCGGCCCCGGGTTGCCCCTGGAGCCGCCGTCGACGTTGACGATCAGGCGTGAACCCACTTGAGGCTAGGCCTGGTTCTGGGCCGCCACAGAGCCGATCCGGATCTGGCCCGCGTCGTCGGCGACCGCGTTCCACTGCCGGGCGGAGTTGTCGAGCTCGCCGATCTCGTGTCCCTTGTCGATCGCATGCACCGGCCTGCCCTCGTCACGCAGGTCGACCCCCCACTGATACCAGGAGAGCTCCCAGGCGATCGTGATCCGCACCTCGCTGGGCGAGCCGGCCGCTGCCCCGACCGAGACCCAAGGCGAACCGAGCGAGCGCATCAGCCCGGCCACGGTCCGTGATTCGGGGCTGGCGTTGAAGCGTGCCGCAGCGCGCTCCAACCGGGTCCCCGGCGCCTCGGCGATTGGCTCGGGCCGCCCGACGCCGGCTCCCGGAGCGGCCGGGTCCGGGTTGCGCCGGGGCTCGGGCGCGGGGGTCGGCTGATCGTCCTCGGGGACCTCGTGGTCTTCGTCCTCCTCTTCCTCGTCGTGCTCGTCCACGCGCGCCCTCCGCGACTCGCCGCGGCCCCTGAACAGCGCCCCGAGGCCCCTGCGGCGGCGCTTCGGCGGCTGGGAGGACGTTTCCTCGGCGAGCTCCTCCCAGACCCATCCGAGCTGCTCGGCGCGCGGCCGGCAGAGGTCGCAGACAGCGCGCCGCTCGCCGTCCGGCGAGATGTAGCTGCGGGTGCGCTCCCCCGAGAGGATCGTGCGTCCACAGACCGCGCAGTTGTCGACCGGGCTCACTCGCCGCAAGGTAGCAGCGGCGGTGGCGGTGCCCGGCGGGCCTCCGCGGCGCTCAGGCCCTGACCTCGGCCCCCTCGCGACCCTCGGCGACGACCTTTGCCGTGAGGTGCCCGGGGATCTCCTCATAGCGCTCGAACTCCATCGTGTAGTCGGCCCGCCCGCCGCTGATCGAGCGCAGGTCGGGTGCGTAGTCGAGCACCTCCGCCATCGGCACCTCGGCCTTCACCTCGGTCACCGTGCCCTTCGGCTCCATCCCCAGAGGGCGGCCGCGGCGGGAGTTGAGATCGCCGATCACGTCGCCGACCACTTCCTCGGGGCAGGAAACGGTGAGCTTGACGATCGGCTCGAGCAGCACCGGGTCAGCCTCGGCCATCGCCTGCTTGAAGGCCATCGAGCCGGCGATCTTGAAGGCCATCTCCGAGGAGTCCACCGAGTGGTGCTGGCCGTCATAGAGGCGGACCTGGACGTCCTTTACGGGGTAGCCGGCGACCGTTCCGTGCTCCATCGCCTCGACGACGCCCTTTTGGACAGCCGGGATGAACCCGCCCGGGATCACCCCGCCCTTGATCGCGTTGACGAACTCCAGCCCGGTGTTGGCCTCCCCGGGGGCGATCTCGATGTGGCAGTCGGCGAACTGCCCGCGGCCCCCGGTCTGCTTCTTGTAGCGGGCGTGGGCCTTGGCCGCCTTGCGGATCGACTCGTGGTAGGGCACCCGGGGCGGATGCAGCTCGATCTCGGCGCCGAAGCGGCGCTTCATCCGCTCGACGATCACCTCGACGTGGACCTGGGTGAGGCCGGCGATGATCTGCTCGCCCGTCTGCGGGTCGCGGTGGACGTCGAGGGTCGGGTCCTCCTCGGTCAGCCGCCGCACCGCGGCCGCCGCCTTCTCCTCGTCACCCTTGGACTTCGCCTCATACGCGAAGGCCATGACCGGCGCGGGCAGCTCCAGCGCCGGGAAGGAGATCTCGGCCTGCTTCTCGCAGATCACGTCCCCGGCGCTGGTCTCCTTCAGCTTCGCGACGGCGCCGATGTCGCCGGCTCCGAGCTCAGCGGAGGGCTTCAGCTCCTTGCCCAGCGGCTCGCCAAGCTGGCCGATCCGCTCCTTCTGGCGCTTCGAGACGTTGAGGACGTGCGAGTCCGAGCGCAGCGTTCCGCGGTAGACGCGGAAGAGGTTGATGCGCCCCGTGTAGGGGTCGGCCACGGTCTTGAACACGTAGGCGACCAGGGGACCGCCCTCGTCGGGCAAGATCTCGATCTCTTCGCCCTCCGCTCCGAGGGCGGCGATGGGACCTCGCATCGCCGGCGAGGGCAGGTCCTCGACCAGCGCCTCCAGCAGCCGGCTGGTCCCCAGGTTCTTGGTCGCCACCCCGCAGGCGACCGGGAAGATCTTGCCGTCGGTCACCCCCTGCTTCAGCACCCTGACGATCTCGTCGTGGTCGATCTCCTCACCCTCGAGATAGCGCTCCATCAGCTCGTCGGAGTTCTCGGCGACCTCGTCCATCAGCTTCTCGCGGTACTCCTGCGCCTGGTCGCGAAGCTCCTCGGGGATCTCCTGCTCGTCGGCGGCGCCCCGGCCGGTTCCCGAGGCGATGAAGGCCTTCATGTCGATCAGGTCGATGACGCCCCTGACGTCGTGCTCGGAGCCGATCGGGATCTCGGTGGCGACCAGGTGCGCGCCGAAGGCTTCCTTCAACGAGTCGAGGGCGCGGAAGAAGTCGGCCCGCTCGCGGTCGAGCATGTTGACGAAGACCAGCCTGGAGAGGCCCTCGCGCTGGGCCCTCTCCCAGAGGCGCTCGGTGTGCACCTCGACCCCCATGACGGCGTTGACGACGACCACCGCGGCATCGGCGACGTGCAGCGCCGCGGCGGCGTCGGCGACGAAGCTCGGCTCGCCGGGAGTGTCGATCAGGTTGATCTTGCGATCGTCGTAGGAGAAGGAGGCGACCGTGGCGCCGATCGACATCTCGCGCTCCTGCTCGTCGCTCTCGTAGTCGGAGGTGGTGGAGCCGTCGCCCACCGTGCCCAGGCGGTTGACGGCGCCCGCCTCGAACAGCAGCGCTTCGTGAAGGCTCGTCTTGCCGCTTCCCCTGTGACCGATCAGCGCGACGTTGCGAATCCGGTCGGCGGCCTGGTGCGGCATCGGCGGTGCTCCTCTCCTCGCTTGGCTCTCCCCGCCGGACTATATGCGAGCCGGGCGGGCTGCCTGCGGGCCGGGCGCGGGCCGATTCAGTCGCGCTCGAGCATCTGGGTCTTCAGCCTCATTACCGCCTTGGTGTGAAGCTGGGAGACCCGCGACTCGGTGACATCGAGGACGTCGCCGATCTCGCGCAGGGTGAGGTTCTCGTAGTAGTAGAGGGCGATCACGACCTGCTCGCGCTCGGGGAGGGTCGCGATCGCCTCGGTGAGCCGCTCCTTGACCTCGCCCGAGTCGAGCGACTGCTGGGGATCGGCGGCCTCGGAGTCGGGGATCGTGTCGAGCAACGAGACCTGGTCGCCGGAGGAGTCCGAGATCGCCCACAGCTCGTCGAGCGCGTAGACAGAGGAGTTGGCGATCTCCAGCAGCGAGCTCTGCAGCTCCTCCTCGCTGCAGCCGAGCTTCTCGGCCAGCTCCGCCTCGGTCGGCGCCCGCTGCAGCTCGTGCTCGAGCTTCGCCTGCGCGGTCTCGATCTCGCGGGCCCGGGCGCGCACCGAGCGCGGGACCCAGTCCAGCGAGCGCAGCTCGTCGATGATTGCGCCGCGGATCCGGGTCATCGCGAAGGTCTCGAACTTGATCCCCCGCTCGGGCTCGAAGCGCTCGATCGCCCCGATCAGGCCCATCAGGCCGTAGGAGATCAGATCGGCGTCCTCGACGTGCGAGGGCAGGCCGGCCCCGAGTCGGCCGGCGACGAACTTGACCATCGGCGAGTAGGCGACGACCAGCCGCTCGCGGGCTCCCGAGTCGCCCTCGTCCTTGTAGCGGCGCCACAGCTCGCGCAGCTCGATCTCTTTGACCCCGGTTTCCATATCCCCTAGCCGATTCTATGTCCGCTCGGATCGATCACGCGAAATAGCACGCTCAGGCCCTCGGATGGCTCCCTGCGTACTGATCCCTCAACCGTGTCGCGTCCACCCGAGTGTAGACCTGTGTGGTCGAGATCGACGCATGGCCGAGCAGCTCCTGGATCGAGCGCAGATCGGCGCCCCCCTCCAGCAGGTGGGTGGCGAATGAGTGGCGCAGGGAGTGCGGCGAGACCCCGGCATCCACCGCGGCCTCCCGGACCCATAGTCGCAGGCGGCGGGAGACGTCCGAGGAGGAGAGCCGGCGGCCGGTCTTCGAGAGGAACATCGCCGGTTCGCGCCGGTTCGCCCGCAGAGCGCCGCGGCCGCGGGCCAGGTAGCGCTCCAGGGCCCGCTGGGCCGGCTCGCCTACCGGCAGCACCCGCTCCTTGGAGCCCTTGCCGCGAACCCTGAGCTGCTCGGTCTCGAAGTCGATCGCCTCGGTGTCGAGGTTGACGATCTCCTCGCAGCGCAGCCCGCAGGAGTAGGCGAGCTCGAGCATGGCGCGATCGCGCAGCTCCAGCGGGCTCGAGGCGGGGATTCGCTCCAGCAGCTCGGTCATCTGCTCGCGCGAGAGCACCTTCGGCAGCTTGCCGTCGCGCTTCGGGCTGCTGACCAGGTCGGCGGGGTTGGCGGCGATCCGCTCGGTGCGGACGAGGAAGTCGTATAGGCCCCTGATCGCTGCCAGCTTGCGCGCCACGGTCGAGGCGGTTGCGCCACCCGCGGAGAGCGCGGCGGCGTAGCGGCGCACGTCGCGATGGCGGACTCCCTCGGGCTCCAGCTCCCGCTCCCCGCACCAGACCGAGAACTGCCCCAGATCGACCCCGTAGGCATGGCGGGTGCGCTCGGCGGCGCCACGCGCCGCCAGGTCGCGGTCGAAATCGCGCAGTGCCTCAGCCCAGGTCACTCTGAGGGATTCGGCCTATCGAACAAACGTCCTCTCCCTGCAACCCGGAACTCGCAAGCACCCCCGCGTTGCACGGACGCCCGGGAGCTCCCGTCCCTCAGCCGATGTAGATCGGGGTGCCGACGTCGACCTGATCGTAGAGCTCGATCACGTCGGGGATCGCCATCCGCACGCAGCCGTGGGAGGCGGCGGTGCCCAGCGACCAGGTCTCGTCGGTGCCGTGGATCCCGGCGCCGTCGAAGATGCCCAACCAGCGGGCCTTGATCGGATCGGCGGGCCCGGGCGGGATCACCTGGCCCGCGAGGTCGCCGGCCCAGGCCGAGTCCGGCACGTGCCAGGAGGGGTTCACCTGCTTGTCCTGGATGTGGTAGAGCCCGGCCGGGGTCTCCAGGCCCTGCTGCCCGACGGCGACCGTGTAGGACTTGATCAGCTTCAGGTTCCTCCAGAAGCGCAGGGTGAAGTTGGCGCGATCGAGGGTGAGGAAGGTCGGATTCTCGGCCGCCACCTCGCCGGTGCTCACCTGAGGCTTGGTCGAGTGCACCACCGCCCTGATCGTGCGCGAGCCCGTGTTGGCCGTCGCGGCCCGGTTGAGCTGCTCGGTGAGGGCGACGTCGCGCACCTTGCGGCCGGCCTGGCCGGGGACCACGTTGAGCGAGGAGCCGGTGGGGCTGACCGACGCGTCCTGGGGGTCGCGGTCGATCTTCGCGGCGACCGTGCGCACGAAGCGGTTGATCGCAGGCTGCGAATGGGTGACCTCGGGCTGGATCTGCTTGTCGACGGATCCCCCGGTGACGTAGCGCACCAGGCGGCCCGGAAGGCCGCCGTCGCGGCTCGCCGAGACCGCCTGATCGACCATGCCATTGATGTTGGCGTGGATCTTCAGCTTGGCGCCTGGGAGGGTGTAGGTCTTGCCGTCGAAGCTGACCCGCAGCGGCCTGCGCAGCGGCTCGACCAGGCGGCGATGCAGGAGCGCCGTCGCCTCGGCCCGGTTGAGCCCGCCGACGTCGACCCCGCCGACCGTGACGCCGTCGGCGATCTGGTCCTTGCGCGAGTTGTCGTAGGCGTAGGCGCCGACCGCTCCCCCGACCAGGAGGAGAACGGCGACGATGATCGCGATCTGTGCCTTGCGTCCCATCTGCGTGCGCGGTTACTGGCTGGGGAGGTTCTCGGCCAATCCCTGCGGAGAGTTTAGGCAGGCCGAAGGCCGTCCCTGCCGGCAAGGGGCGATGCAAGCGCCCGTGCGGGTCAGCCGCCGTCGACCGGAGGGGAGGGATCGAACATCGCCGCGTCCTCCTTGCCGACGTCCTTGGGGGATGCGTCGCGGTGCACGTGGGGGCTCCAGCGCAGGAACTCCTCGACTTCGCGCTCGTAGCGGTAGGGCTCCTTGACCCCGGCCAGGACCGGCCGCAGCCGCTGGTGCTCGCCGAGCTTCAGCACCGCCTCGCGGGAGGTGTAGGAGTACTTGAAGCCGGTCGCCTTGAAGCGGCGGTTGTCGAGCCCCCGGCCGAAGCGCATCTGCGCCAGCATCTCGTCGGGGATGCGGACGCCGAGCTGGCGCAGCGGCCCGGTGAGCAGGCCCGTCCCCCAGGGCGGCAACACGGGGGCCGGCCACTTGCCCAGCAGCCCGATCACCTCGGAGAGCGCCAGCACGCCGTCGGCGGCGACGTTGAAGGTGCCCGGGAGCTCATTGAAGGCGGCGTGCTCGAGCGCGTGGACGACGTCGTCGGAGTGGACGAACTGGTAGCGGGGGTCGAAGCCGAGGATCATCGGCACCATCGGCAGGGCGAACATGCGGGTATGGGGGGTGTCGACGTCGGGGCCGAGGACGTTGGCGCAGCGCAGGATCGTCACCGTCGTCTCGGCGCGCTTCTCGGCGAACTCGGCGACCGCGCCCTCGGCCTCGACGATGTCGCGCTCGATCGGCGTCCTCGGAGGGTGCTTGCGACGCATCTCCTCCGAGAAGAAGGCAGGGTCGTCCTGCTCGCACCCGTACCAGTGCCCCGAGCTCTTGAAGACGAGGCGGCGCACGGGCGAGTCCTGGCCGGTGCAGGCGGCGAGGATGTTGAGGGTGCCGATGACGTTGTTCTCGTGGGCCCGGGCCCGGGTCGTGGCGGCCGAGTGGACCACCAGCCGGGTGTCGATCACGGTGTCGACCATCGCGGCCTTGACGATCCGCTCGATCAGCGAGTGCTGGGTCCCCACCTTCACGTACTCGGTCCGGTGCAGCTCCCGGGTCGGCTCGGCCGAGTCGACCCCGATGATCGCCTCGACCTCGGGGAAGGACTCGAGCGCCTCGGCGAGCCGGCCCCCCCAGTAGCTCGCCAGGCCGGTGATCAGCACCCTGCGGGCGGGGGCGGAGTGAACGGTCATCCGAACCAGACCGACTTCCGCTCGCCGAGCATCTCGTGCAGGTTCTCCTGGATCCGGGCCCGCACCTCCTGGGCGACCGTCTGCACCAGCGCCCGCTCTGCGTCGGGGTCGCCGCCCAGCTCGGCGGTGTCGATCGGCTCCAGGAAGCGGAT
Organism: uncultured Actinomycetes bacterium; assembly: GCA_963725315.1. Lineage (GTDB taxonomy): Bacteria > Actinomycetota > Thermoleophilia > Solirubrobacterales > 70-9 > JBBRHQ01. The sequence goes on from CAVRYA010000010.1 coordinate 140,031, forward strand.
CCGGAACTTGGACGGCAGGTAGCCGAGCATCCCCGCCGGCCCCAGCCACGGGAAGGTGGGGGTGAGCGGGAAATAGAGCAGCCCCGTGAGCTTCTTCATCAGGCCGACGTGGGCGAAGATCGGCGCCGCCTCCTCGGCCCCGACGACGCAGACCGGCACCAGCTTCGCCCGGGCCCGCATCGCCGCGGCGACGAAGCCCCCGCGCCCGAAGCGCCGCAGACGGTAGCGCTCGCTGTAGACCTTCTCCGTTCCCTTGCGCCCCTCCGGGAAGACCAGCACCAGGCTGCGCTCGTCGTGGAGCAGGCGATGCACGTTGGCCGGGTGAGCGGCGACGCAGCCGATCTTCGGCGCCAGCATCGAGAACAGCGGGTAGCCCTTGAAGAAGTGCTCGACGGTGATGTTCAGCGGCCGCGGCGAGGGATGCTCCTCGCGGATCGCCCGCCCGATCATCGCCGCGTCGGGAGGCAGCGCCCCGGAGTGGTTGGAGACGAGCAGCGCGCCGCCGTCCGCGGGCACGTTCTCGACCCCCTCGACGTCCACCCGGAACCAGTAGCGGTAGAAGAACTCGACCACGGTGCGGTCAAAGGCCTCCTCGACCCGCTCGGAGCGGCCCCAGTCGTCGATCCTGCGTTCGGGCTCGATCGCCGGCAGCAGCGAGCGATCGGCCAGCGCCGGCAGCGAGGGGTCCTCGCCGCGGTCCTGCGAAAGCTCGGCAAGTGGGGTGCGCTCCGCCACGGCGCCCATTCTGGCAGGGGCGATCGGTGCGGGCGCGGTGGATATGTTTTCGGGCCATGCGCTCGAAGGATCAGGTCCGAAAGGATGTATGGAAGGCGATGGAGCGCGAGGGCGTCTCCCGCTTCCCCGGCGCGGAGGGACGGATCCCCAACTTCGCCGGCGCCAAGCTGGCGGCCCAGAAACTCGCCGCCCACCGACTGTGGAAGCGCTCGCGGGTGGTCAAGGCCAACCCCGACTCGCCTCAGACGCACGCCCGGCGGGCCGCCCTGGAGGACGGCAAGACGCTGATCATGGCGGTGCCGCGCCTGCGCGATCCCCATCCCTTCCGGGTGCTGGAGCCGAAGCGGCTCTCGAAGGCGGCGATCAAGGAGGCGGCGACGATCAAGGGGGCCTTGCGCCACGGCCGGGTCGTCGCGGTCGATGAGCTGCCCGAGGTCGACCTCGTCCTCTGCGGCGCCGTCGCCGTCAATCTCAGCGGCGCCCGGATCGGCAAGGGGGGCGGATTCTCGGACCTCGAGTACGGGATCCTGATCGACGCCGGCAAGATCGACGACCACACCACGGTCGCCACCACGGTGCACCCGATGCAGATCCTCCGCGAGCACCTCCAGGCCACGGCCCACGATCTCCCCGTGGACGTGATCGCCACGCCGCGGGCGGTGATCGAGGTGGAGCGCAGCCACGAGCGACCGCGCGGCATCCTCTGGGACCACCTGCAGCCGCCGCAGATCCGCGAGATCCCGATCCTCGAGCGGATGGGCTATGCGTGAGGCCGCAACCGCCCTGACCGGACCCCCGGAGCGCCCGGCGGGCGACTACGGAAACCCCCACCCGGAGTGGCGGGAGGTCGATTGGCGCCGCCACCTGCGCCGCGTCGAGCTGCCGGGCAGCTCGGTCAACTACGTCGAGATCGGCGAGGGAGAGCCGCTGATCTTCGTCCACGGGCTCTCGGGCTGCTGGCAGAACTGGCTGGAGAACCTCCCCCACTTCGCCCGCAGCCACCGGGCGATCGCCCTCGACCTCCCCGGCTTCGGGGACAGCCCGATGCCGGCCTGGAGCATCGACATCCCGGCCTACGGGCGCCTCCTGCACGACTTCTGCGAGAAGCTCGGGATCGAGCGCTGCGCCGGCGTGGTCGGCAACTCGATGGGGGGCTTCGTCTCGACCGAGGCGGTGATCCAGCAGCCGGAGCGCTTCGCGCGCCTGACCCTTGTCTCGGCCGCCGGCATGACCCGCGCCCAGGCCCGCAGCGAGCCGGCGGCCCTGCTCGGCAGGGTGGCGAAGGTGAGCGGTCCGGCGATCGCCCGCTTCAACCGTGCCGGCCTGATCCGCCCGCGAGCCCGCTACCTCGCGTTCCGCGGCCTCTTCCGCCACCCCAACCGCCTCAGCCCGGAGCTGCTCTACGAGCAGGTCGAGCCGGCGATGCGCAGCCCCGGCTTCGCCGACGCGCTGCGGGAGCTGGTCGGCTACGACCTCCGCGACCGGGCCGGCGAGATCGAGATTCCCACCCTGGTCCTCTGGGGCTTCAACGACCGGATCGTGCCGGTCCAGGCCGGGCTCAGCTACCACCGCCGCATCTCCCACTCCCGGCTGGAGATCTTCGAGCGAACGGGGCACCTCCCCCAGCTCGAGCGCCCCGCCCGCTTCAACCGGGTGCTCGACGAGTTCCTCGAGAGCTAGCTGCTCAGCCGGTGACCGCGCCCAGCGAGGCGCTGGAGACAGTCGCCGCGTACTTGGCCATCACCCCGCGCTCATACGCGGGCTCGGGCGGCTCATAGGCGGCGATCCGCTCGGCGATCTCCTCGTCCGAGAGGGCGACGTCGATCCTCCGCTCGTCGATATCGATGGTCATCTCGTCGCCGTCGCGGATCGCGGCGATCGGGCCGCCCCGGACCGCTTCGGGGGCGACGTGGCCGACCATCAGCCCGCGGGTGGCGCCGGAGAAGCGCCCGTCGGTGAGCAGCGCCACCTCCTCTCCGAGCCCCTCGCCGACGATCGCCGCCGTCACCTGCAGCATCTCCCGCATCCCCGGGCCGCCGGCCGGCCCCTCGTTGCGGATCACGATGATGTCGCCGGTCTCGATCCGCTGCTCCCTGACCGCGCGGAAGCAGTCCTCCTCCGAGGAGAAGACCCGCGCCGGGCCGCTCTGGCCGCGGCGCTCGGTGCCGGCGAGCTTCACCACCGATCCCTCGGGAGCGACGTTGCCGCGCAGGATCGCCAGGCCGCCCTCGCTCTTGAGGGGATCGGAGAGCGGTCGCACGACCTCCTGGCCGTGGGCCTCGGTGGCGGCCGCCGCGACCTCGCCGATCGTCTCCCCGGTGACGGTGAGGGCGTCGGTGTGCAGGATCCCGGCCTCGGCGAGGCGGTTGAGGATCAGCGGCACGCCGCCGGCTCGGTAGAGGTCGGTGGCGACGAAGCGCCCCCCGGGCTTCAGGTCGGCGAGCAGCGGCGTGCGGCGCGAGATCGCCTCGAAGTCGTCGATGTCGAGCTCGATCCCGGCCTCGCGGGCGACGGCGAGCAGGTGGAGGACGCCGTTGGTCGAGCCCCCGGAGGCGCAGACGCAGGCGATCGCGTTCTCGATCGATTCCCGGGTGATGATCCGGCTCGGGCGCAGGTCCTCGGCCAGCACCCGCATCACCAGCTCGCCGATCCACTCCGAGACGTTGACCTTCTTGGGGTCCTCGGCGGGCACCATCGCCGAGCCTCCCGGGGAGATCCCGAGCGCCTCGAAGGCGCAGGCCATCGTGTTGGCGGTGAACTGGCCGCCGCAGGCGCCGGCGCCGGGGCTGGCGACATCCTCGAGGCTGCGCAGCTCCTCGTCGCTCATCTCACCGGCGGCGTTGGCGCCGACCGCCTCGAAGACGTCGAGGATGGTCACGTCATGCCCATGCCAGCGCCCGGGAGCGATCGAGCCGCCGTAGAGCATCAGCGAGGGGATGTCGAGGCGGATCAGCGCCATCACGCAGCCGGGGATCGTCTTGTCGCAGGCCGACAGCGCGACCAGCGAGTCGAACTGGTAGCCGCGGGCGGTCAGCTCGATCGAGTCGGCGATCACCTCGCGGCTGACCAGCGAGGTCTTCATCCCCTTCGTCCCCATCGTGATCCCGTCGGAGATCGCGATCGTGTTGAACTCCATCGGCGTGGCGCCGGCCGCGCGCACACCCTCTTTGATCGGGCCGGCGAGGCCGCGCAGGTGGAAGTTGCAGGGCATCGCCTCGATCCAGGTGTTGGCGACGCCGATGGTCGGCCGGCTGAGCGCCTCGTCGTCGAAGCCGATCCCCTTCATGTAGGCGCGCGCGTGGGCGCGCTCGGGTCCGTCGAAGACGCCGGCCGAGCGCGGCCGCGGCAGACCGTTTGCGGTGAGGGGACCGTCGCTCATCTTCTCCAGACTATTGTGCGACTCGCCGGCGCCGGCCCTCCCAGGCCCGCAGCCGGCGGAGGTCGCGCCTCACCTGGCCGGGATCGACGTGTCGGCCCGGCAGGTGCATGTTGGCGTCGGCGATCAGGCGGCGCTCGTCGCCGTGCAGCGCCATCCACTTCGCCAGCACGTCGTCGGAGTCGGGCAGCCGGGTCCCGGCCGCCGGATCGCTCGAGTCGGGGAAGCCGACGCAGTACTCGTTCAGCAGCGCCCCGCTGCGCTCGTCGAAGGCGACGATCGAGCGGTGCGGGTAGAGCAGGTATCCGTACTCCCCGCGCCGACCGCCGACCCGGATGAAACCCAGCTCGGAGTACATCTCGAAGGCCTCCTCCCCGACCACCGAGCGCAGCAGCGCGCGGGCCTTGACCTCCGCCCGGCGCTCGCGGCCGGGATCGTATGCGGGGGCCCTGGGCCGCGAGCGCTCCCGCCGCGAGCGGCGGCGGCGAAGCGTCCGGCGCAGGTCGGGGGCGAAGGCGAACGCGCCCAGGCAGGCAAGGACCAGCACGAGCGCTGCGGCAACCGGGGGCACCGGCTCATCCCCCCGCAGCCCGGGGGAAGAAGATCACCTGCTCGGCGTCGCGCGGGATCTCCTCGAAGCTGCGGACCATGGTCGCCTCGTGGCGACCGCCGGAGTCACCGGTGGGCACCGCCGCCCACATCCCCTCGTCGAGCTGACGGCGGAACTCCTCAATCAGCCGCTCCTCGTCCTCGGCGCTCTCGACGTCACCCTCGGCGAGGAGGACGTCGCCGTGCCCGGGCTTCATGCGGACGAACCTCATGGCCTGATTATTGCCGACAGGCCGAGCGCGTCCACCGGGCCAGGCCCGGAGCCGATCGAGCGCAGGCCGTGCCCGACCGCCTCCGAGGCGATCGCAGCCGCTCCGCGCGCCGCCTCGAGCGGGGTCTGGCCGCGGGCGAGGAGCGCGGCGAGTGCCGAGGAGTGGGTGCAGCCGGAGCCGTGCGCCGCCCCGGCCGGGAACTTCCTCACATCGATCCGCACCATCTCGGCCCCGTCGAAGAAGATGTCGGTCAGCTCCCCACCGCCGTGACCGCCGGTGACGACGACTGCCTTCGGGCCGAGGGCGTGGACCTCGCGGGCGAGCCGCTCCTGGTCGGCCCTCGTCCCCGCTCCGCTCAGCGCCCGCGCCTCGGGAAGGTTCGGCGTGGCGACGGCGGCGAGCGGGAGAAGCTGCTCGACCAGGGCCTCGCGGGCAGCTTCGTCGAGCAGCACCGCGCCGCTCTCGGCGACCATCACCGGGTCGACCACCACCGGCGCCGGGCCGAGCAGGCCCAGCGCCTCGACCACCGCGGCGACGGTCTCCGCAGTCCCCAGCATCCCGACCTTGACAGCGTCCACGCCGATGTCGGAGGCGACCGCGCGGACCTGCTCGACGATCATCGCAGGCGGGACCTGCTCGACCGCGCTGACCCCGACTGTGTTCTGCGCGGTCAGCGCCGTGATCGCGGTCATCCCGTGCACGCCGCAGCGCGCGAACGCCTTCAGGTCGGCCTGGATCCCGGCCCCGCCACCGGAGTCCGAGCCGGCGATCGAGAGCACCGCCGGGATGCGCCCCGGCCCGCCCGCTTCGTCTCCGCTGCCGCTCACGCCGCCAGGTTAGGCGCTCGCTTCCTCGGGAGGGACGAGCGCGGTGCGGGTGTAGGTGCCGAGCGCCGAGCAGCGGACGTAGCCGAGCAGCTCGAGCCGGGCGAGAGCCGCCGAGACCGCGGCTCCGGAGATGTCCAGCTCCAGCGCGAGGGCGTCGGGGGCACCGGACCGCTCCAGCCCGGCGAGCACCGTGGCGAGGGGCGGCTCCAGCGCCGGGCCGGTGCGCCGCAGGGCGAGCGCCCCGGGGCCCAGCATCGCGTCGAGGACGTCCTGGGCGTCGCGGACGACGCAGGCGCCGCGGGCGAGCAGCTCGTTGGCCCCGGCCGAGGCGAGCGAGCTGACCGGACCGGGCACGGCGCCGACATCGCGCCCGCACTCGCTCGCCATCTCCGCGGTGATCAGCGAGCCGGAGCGCATCGCGGCCTCGACCACGACCGTCATCTGCCCAAGCGCGGCCATGATCCGGTTGCGGGCGGGGAAGCTCCAGCGCCAGGGCGTCGCCCCGGGCGCCATCTCGGAGACCACCAGGCCGTGCTCGCAGATCCGCCGGTGCAGAGCTCGGTTGGCGGCCGGGTAGGCGACGTCGGCCCCGCCGCCGAGGACGGCGACGGTGAGGCCGCGGCTGAGCGCGCCGCGGTGGGCGGCGGCGTCGATCCCGAAGGCCATCCCGCTGACCACGGCCAGCCCGGTGCCGGCCAGCTCCGCCGCAAGGCTGGCGGCCGTCTCCCTCCCGTAGCCGCTGGCCCGGCGCGCGCCGACGATCGTCACCGCGCCCGAGTCGTCGAGGCTCTCCAGGAAGGCTTCCTCGCCGCGGCAGATCAGCGACCTCGGCGCATCGGACTGCTCGCGCAGCGGCGCCGGGAAGCGCCGGTCGTGCCGGCAGACCGCCCAGCAGCCCGCCTCCTTGACCCTGCTGCGCATCTCGTCTTCGCTCAGCTCGGCCACCCGGGCGCGCAACCGCTCCGCCTGCTTCGGCGCCGCGGCGCGGAGCAGCTCCTCCGCGTCGAGGGCGAGCAGCTCGGCCGTGCGCGAGCCGGGGCTGCGGCTCGCCATCCGCTCGATGTGGGGAGAGAGGGCGAGCAGCAGCCAGGCGCGGCGCAGGCAGTTCGTGCAGGCGCGTGGTCGGCCGTCGCTCACCGGTCCTCTCGCCGCCGCAAGCCGAGAGCTCGCCCCACCGCCTCGGCCCCCACCTTCCCCTCCCCGTCGAGGTCGGCGATCGTGCGGGCGAGGCGCAGGACGCGGTCGTGGGCGCGACCGCTGAGGCGCTGTGACTCATACGCCCGGGAGAGCAGCGCCTTCGCCTCCGAATCCAAGTCTCCGGCGCGGGCCTCGGCCGGCGTCATCGCCGCGTTGCAGCGCCCGGCGCCGAGGCGCCGCTGCTGGCGGCGACGGGCCTCGCCGACCCGCGCCCGGACCTCGGCCGAGCGCTCCCCCTCCCCGCCTCCGATCTCCGCCGCCTGCGGCTGGGCGACCGGGACGACGATGTCGATGCGATCGGCGAGGGCGCCGCTGAGGCGACCCTGGTAGCGGCGCACGTCCTGGGCCCCGCAGGTGCAGCGCTCATCCTCCTCGCCGCGCCCGCAGGGGCAGGGGTTGGCGGCCGCGATCAGCATGAAGCGGCAGGGGAGGCGGCGGCGCGCACCCGAGCGGCCGATCGAGACCCAGCCGGTCTCCAGCGGGGCCCGCAGGGCCTCGAGGGCGTCGCGGCGGAACTCGCAGAGCTCATCGAGGAAGAGGACGCCGCCGTGCGCCAGGGTGGCCTCCCCCGCCCGCGGCGGGTTGCCACCCCCGATCAGCCCGGCGGCGGAGATCGTGTGGTGCGGGGCGCGGAAGGGACGGCTCCCGTTCGGGGTCCCGGAGGAGCCGCATGCGCTCCAGACCCTGGCGATCTCCAGCGCCTCCTCGGGCGTCGGCACCGGCAGGACCGAGGGCAGCCGGCGGGCGGCGAGCGACTTCCCCGCCCCGGGCGGCCCGACCATCAGCAGGCTGTGGCCGCCGGCGGCGGCGACCTCGAGCGCGAACCGAAGGTGCGCCTGCCCCCTGAGGTCGGCGAGGTCCGGGCCACCTCCGTTCGGCGATGAGCAGAGCGCCAGGGCTTCCGGGGGTGGCGGCCTCCACTCGCCCGCGGCGAGGGCGCGGATCTGGGCCAGGCTCTCGACCGGCAGCACCCGCACGCCGCTCGCCAGCGCCGCCTCGGGACCGTTTCCCGCCGGCAGCACCAGCTCCGCGTTCCCCTCGCGTGCGGCAGCCTCGGCCATCGCCAGCGCCCCGGCCACCTGCCGCACGGCGCCGTCGAGGGCGAGCTCGCCGGCGATCGGGGTTCCGGCGAGCGCGTCGGAGCGGATCTGGCCCGAGGCCGCCAGCAGCGCCGCGGCGATCGCCAGGTCGAATCCCGGCCCCGCCTTGCGCAGGCTCGCCGGCGCCAGGTTGATCGTGATCCGCCGCTGCGGAAACTCGAACCCGCAGTTGTCCATCGCCGAGCGCACCCGTTCGCGGGCCTCGCGCACCGCGGCGTCGGGGAGCCCGACGATCGCGAATCCCGGCAGGCCGCGGTGGACGTCGGCCTCGACCCTGACGGGCCTGGCGTCGATGCCGTCGAGGGCGAATGTCCGCGAGGTCGCGAGCACGCCGCCAAGCTAGGCCCGCGCCCTTGCCGGGTTGCGCGCGAGCCGTCAGGAAATCGTCACAAGCGGCGCGCCACCGGCGCGAGGAGCCGATGCAGCCTCCCACCGCGATGACGATGGCGAGGCAGAGAACCGGTCGGGCGGCCGAGGAGCTGGTCGCAAGAAGGCTTCGCGCCGGCGGCTGGACGATCCTCGAGCGAAACGCGAGGACCCGCCACGGCGAGATCGACATCGTCGCGATCGATCGCGGCGAGCTCGTCTTCGTCGAGGTCAAGGCGGGGCGAGCAGGCGCCCGGGCCGGTCCCGAGCGGCCGGTGCTGGCGATCGGGCCCCGCAAGCAGCGCCGCCTGCGGGGCCTCGCCGCCGCCTGGCTGGGCGCCAACCGCCCCCCGGTCCGGACCGAGAGCCTGCGCTTCGACGCGGTCGGCGTCACCTTTGCCGCCGACGGCTCGCTCGCCGCCTACGAGCACATCCGCGCCGCCTGGTGAGCTCAGCCCGCCAGCTCGAGCTGGCGGTAGGCGACCGACTGGAAGGAGCGGCGATGCTGCGGGGAGATGCCGATCTCGGCGATCGCCTCGCGATGCTCGGGGGTCGAGTAGCCGACGTTCTCCTCGAACCCCCAGCCGGGATGGGCCTCGGCGAGCGCCTCATGTAGCGATCGCGGCTGACCTTGGCGACCACCGAGGCGGCGGCGATCGCGGCGCTCGTGCCATCGCCCCCGATCACGCGCCTGTGATCGAGCGGGCAGGGCGTCAGGGAGAAGCCGTCGACGAGGTGGATCGCGTCGCCGGCGCGCAGCGCCACCAACGCTGCCGAGAGGGCCTCGACGTTGGTCACGTGCAGCCCGCGCGCGTCGATTCCCCGCACGCAGCGGAAGACGACGCTGACCCGGGCGGCCGCCCGCAGCACGCGCGGGTAGAGCTGCTCGCGGAGCTGCTCGGTCATCTGCTTGGAGTCGTGCAGGCCGGTGAGGGTGCGGCGATCGGCCAGACCGAGGGCTTCGTAGTCGATCAGCACCGCGGCGGCGACCAGCGGACCGGCGAGGCTGCCCCGGCCGGCCTCGTCGGCGCCGGCGACGAGGCGGCTGCCGAGCGAACGGTCGAAGGCGAAGAGGCGGCGGGTCCGCGCCGCTCTGCGCTTCCTAGAGGATGCCGATCCGGTCCGGGGGCCAGTAGGTGGCGAAGGCCTTGCCGATGATCCAGTCCCTGGGGACGGGGCCCCAGAAGCGGCTGTCGTCGCTCGAGCCACGGTTGTCGCCCATCATGAAGTAGTGATCGGGTGGAATGGTTATCGGCTTGGAGAGGTTGCAGGCTCCGCCGCCATCCGCGCACGGCCTGATGTAGCTCTCGTCCTTCTTCTCGACCCCGTTGACGACCGGGTGGCCGTTGCGAACGCTGAGCGTGTCCCCGGGTCCAGCAACTATCCGCTTGATGAAGTTCTGATCGGACTCTGCCCTGGTCGGTCTGCGGGCAGGCCTGGTTCGGGGCGTGCGGGGCCCCGCACTCGGTGCCCTGATCGGCGCCGGCCGGCGGGTGGAAGACGATGATGTCGCCGATCGCCGGGTCGGTGAAGTGGTAGATGAAGCGGTTGACGAGGACCCGCTGGCCGACGTCGAGCGTCGGCTCCATCGACTCGGAGGGGATCTGGTAGGGCTTGACGATGAAGGCCTGGATCCCGAGCGCCAGCCCGAGCGCCAGCAGGACGATCACGACAAGCTCGACGAGCCCGCCGAGCCTGGTCTTCGGCTTGGGGATCGACGGGGTCAGTCCGAGCCCTCGTCGGACTCGCCCTCGGTCTCCTCGTCTCCCCCGGCTTCGGTTTCCGCTTCAGGCGCGCCCTCTGACGCTTCGGCCTCGGGAGCCTCCTGCGCCTCGGCCTCCTCTTCCGGCGCCGCCACCGGCACCACCTCTTCCTGCCCGACGCCCTCGGAGTCGATCGCCTCGCCCTCGCTGCCGGCGGGGGCGGCGATCACCTCCTCGTCGATGCCCCAGCGGCGCTCGGCCACCCGGGCGGCCTTGCCGACCCGGCCGCGCAGGTAGTAGAGCTTCGCCCTGCGGACGGCGCCGCGGCCGGCGATCTCGAGCTTCTCGATCTTCGGGGAGTGCAGCGGGAAGGTCCGCTCGACGCCGACCCCGAAGGACTGCTTGCGCACGGTGAAGGTCTCCCGCGACCCCGATCCCTGCCGCTTCAGCACGATTCCCTCGAAGACCTGGGTGCGGCGCCGGCTTCCCTCGACGACCTGGAAGTGGACGCGGACGCGATCGCCGGGGCTGAAGGAAGGCAGGCCCTCCTTGAGCTGGCGGCGCTCGATGCTGTCGATGATCGTGCTCATGGTGGCGATCGGGAATCGGCCCGAAAAAACCGCGCAATCCGGGAACCAGCCTGCGCGGTTGCGGAATGGTAGCGGTCGGCGCTACTCGCCGCCGGGCGAGCCGAGCCGCTCGGCGCGCTCGCGGCTGCGGGCCGCCCGCCACTCCCTGATCCGCTCGTGATCGCCCGAGAGGAGGACGTCGGGCACCCCCCATCCGCGGTAGCTCGGGGGGCGGGTGAAGTGGGGATATTCGGGTGCTCCGTCGAGCGCCTGGCTGAATGACTCCTCGACCGCGCTATCGCCGTGCCCCAGCGCTCCGGGGAGCTTGCGGATCACGGCATCGGCGAGGACCATCGCGGCCAGCTCGCCGCCGGCGAGCACGTAGCGCCCGATCGAGACCTCGTCGTCGGCAAGGTGGTCGTGGACCCGCTGATCGAACCCCTCATAGCGCCCGCACATCAGCGCCAGGTGCGGCACCTGGGCGAGCTCGGTGGCGAGGGCGTCGTCGAGCAGGCGCCCCGAGGGCGCCAGCAGCACGATCCGCGGCCGATCACCGTGAGGGTAGGCGGCCTCGAGCGCGGCGTCGACGACGTCCACGCGGAGCAGCATGCCGGCGCCGCCGCCGTATGGGGAGTCGTCCACCTGGCCGGCCCCCAGCGGCGTCGTCTGCCGGTAGCTCAGCAGCCGCAGCTCCGAGCCCTCGTTGAGCGCGTTGTGGACCGGGCGCTGGGCCGAGAACCATTCGAAGGCCTCGGGGAACAGGGTGAAGATGTCGAGCCGCATCTCGAACACCGGGCGGGAGCCGCCGTCAGTCCAAGATATCGACGATCACTCGCCGCTCGATTCGCACTGCCGCGGCCTTCGCCACCGAGCGGATCGCGTTTGCCACCCGGCCACGCTTCCCGATCACCCGGCCGAGGTCGTCCTCGGCGACGGTGATCTCATAGACGAGGTCGCCGTCCTCCTCGAGCTCCTCGACGACGACCTCGTCCGGATGCTCGACCAGGGCCCGGGTCAGGAACTCGAGGAGGTCCTGCACCCGCGCCTACCCGCTGGAGGTCGCGCGGATCCCCTTGGAGCGAAGCAGGCTGGCGACGGTCTCGGAGGGCTGGGCACCGTGGTCGAGCCAGTGGCGGGCGCGTTCCTCGTCGATCTCGATCAGCGACGGATCGGTCTGCGGGTTGTAGCGCCCGATCGTCTCGATCGTCCGGCCGTCGCGCGGTGAGCGCTTGTCGGCGACGATCACGCGCCAGATCGGGTTCTTCTTCGACCCCACTCGTCTCAGTCTGATTCGCACTGCCATCGGCCGCGGAAGGTTAGCGGGTCAGCGACGCTTGAACTTCGGCTTGGCGTCGGCGCCTGCCATCTGCTGGGCGAGCTGCTGGGCGTCGGGCATCTGGCCGGACGCGACCTGCTTCATCAGCTTGCGCATCTGATCGAACTGCTTGACGAGCTGGTTGACCTGCTGGACCTTGGTGCCCGAGCCGGTGGCTATGCGCTTGCGCCGCGAGCCGTTGATCAGCGCCGGGTTGGCCCTCTCCTGCGGGGTCATCGAGAGGATCATCGCCTCGACCCGGTCGAGCTCGCGCTCGTCGACCTCGGCCCCCCGAAGCTGCTTCATCGCCCCCATTCCCGGCATCATCCCGATCAGGCTGCCGATCGGCCCCATCTTGCGGACCTGCTTGAGCTGCGAGAGGAAGTCCTCGAGCGTGAACTGGTCGGTCCGCATCTTCTCCTGAAGTCCGGCGGCCTGCTCGGCGTCGACCTGCTTCTCGGCCTTCTCGATCAGGCTGAGCACGTCGCCCATGCCGAGGATGCGGCCGGCCATCCGGTCGGGATGGAAGCGCTCGAACTCCTCGATCTTCTCGCCGGTCGACGCGTAGATGATCGGCTTCCCGGTCACCGCCTTGACCGAGAGCGCCGCGCCCCCGCGCGCGTCGCCGTCGAGCTTGGTGATCACGACCCCGTCGAACTCGGCCGCCTCGGAGAACGCCTCGGCCACCCCGACCGCGTCCTGCCCCGTCATCGCGTCGACGACCAGGAGGACGTCGTGCGGGCGGACCGCCTTGCGGATCCGCGCCAGCTCGTCCATCATCTCGCCGTCGACATGCAGCCGTCCGGCGGTGTCGACGATCAGCACGTCCCTGCCCTCCTCGCCCGCCTGATCGAGCGACCACTCGGCGATCGCGACGGGGTCGGCGTCGGTCCCCTGCTCATAGACCTTGGCGCCGGCCCGGGCGCCCATCTTCACCAGTTGCTCCACCGCGGCAGGGCGCTGGACGTCGCAGGCCGCGAGCGCCACCTTGCGCCCTCCCTCGCCCAGAAGCCGGGCCAGCTTCGCGCAGGCGGTCGTCTTGCCCGAGCCCTGCAGCCCGGCCATCAGGATCACCGTCGGAGGGCTGGGAGCGATGGCGATGTCGCGCCCCGCCCCGCCCATCAGCGCCGTCAGCTCCTCGTTGACGATCTTCACCACCTGCTGGCCCGGGTCGAGGCTTCCCAGCACCTCGGCGCCCAGGCAGCGCTCCTTCACGGTCGCGGTGAACCCCTTGACGACCTTGAAGTTGACGTCTGCTTCAAGCAGCGCCAGGCGGATCTCGCGCATCGCCCGATCGACGTCCTCCTCGGTCAGCTTTCCCTGCGACCGGACGTCCGAGAGCGCCGAGGAGAGGCGATCTGAGAGCTGGTCGAACACCGGCCCAGCTTAGTCGCAGGCGCCCACTACGATCCTTTGATGAGGAGGCGACCCGCGATGCACCCCACCCCCAGACGAGACCGACCGAGGCGCCTGCTCCTCCTCGGCGCCGCGCTGGCGGCAGCAGTCGCCGCGCTCCTCGCCGGGGCGCTCGGGGGCGGCTCCTGGGTCTACGCGGCGCTCGGCGCCCTGATCGCCGTGCTGATCGGCTGCGAGCTCTACTTCGGCAGCCGCGACCGGGACACCGATCGGCTCGCCGCGGATGAATCCCGTCACAGGTTCGTCGCCGAGCAGGCCCCGGTGATCGCCTACCTGGCCGAGCCCGGGGAGAAGGCGCGCTGGCACTACGTCAGCCCCCATATCGAGACGATGCTCGGCTTCACCCCGGAGGAGTGGCGCGAGGATCCGGGGCTGTGGCGGCGCCAGGTGCACCCCGACGACGTCGCCCTGGCGATCTCCGACGAGCGCCGGGCGCTCAGCTCCGGCGAGCCCAACGCGACCGACTACCGGATGCGGACCAAGGGGGGCGAGGAGATCTGGGTCCGGGACGTCGCGGTCGGGCTGACCGAGGGCGGGCAGCAGATCACCCAGGGCGTGATCTACGACATCACCGGGCTGAAGCGCGCCGAGGAAGGCCTGCGGACCCGGGAGAGGATGCTGCAGGGCGTTGTCGGCGAGCGCACCCGGGAGCTGGAGCGCTCGCGGCTGGAGACGCTGCAGCGGCTGGCGGTCGCGGCCGAACTGCACGAGAAGGGGACCCACGAGCACACTGTCCGGGTCGGCCGGATCAGCGCCGCGATCGCCCACCAGCTCGACCTCTCCCCAGGCTTCGTCGAGCTGATCGCCCAGGCGGCTCCGCTGCACGACATCGGCAAGCTGGGCGTCAGCGAGGAGATCCTGCTTGCGCCCGGCGAGCTCTCCGAGGACGAGACGGCGACGATGCGCCGGCACACGGTGATCGGGGCCGACATCCTCGGCGGCAGCGAGGCGCCGGCGCTGCGCCTCGCGGAGCAGATCGCCCTCACCCACCACGAGCGCTGGGACGGTACGGGCTACCCCCGGGCGCTGCGCGGCGAGGAGATTCCGATCGGCGGCCGGATCACCCACCTTGCCGACGCCTTCGACACGTTGACCCACGGCCGCACGCGGTTCGAGCCGTGGACCGTCGAGGAGACCCTGGAGGAGATCAGCTCGGACTCCGGAACCCGCTTCGACCCCGACGTGGTCGAGGCCTTCCTGCGCCTCGAGCACGTCGATCTGATCGCGCCGGTCCGCGACTGGTCGGCGTGGAGGACCGGAGCCGCCCCGCGGTGACTCCATGCCGGCGCGGTGTTAGCGCCGGCAGAGGCATGTAAGGCGGCGCAGCCGCCGCAAGTTATTCCCTCATGCCGGCGCGGCTCACATGACGCCGGCACATGCATGTGAGGCGGCAAAGCCGCCGCAGGTTATTCCCGTCCTTTCTACTCCCCCAACAAAGCAGTCGCGAACTCCAGCGCGTCGAACGGCCTCAGGTCCTCGAGCCCCTCGCCGGTGCCGATCAGCTTCACCGGGATCCCCAACTCCGAGGCGATCGCAAGGGTTATCCCCCCCTTCGCGGTCCCGTCGAGCTTGGTCAGCACCACCCCGTCGAGCGGAACCGCCTCGGAGAACACCTTGGCCTGACGGAGACCGTTCTGACCGGTGGTGGCGTCGATCGCGATCAGTGTCTCGTGCGGGGCCTCGGGGATCTGCTTGCCGATCACCCGGCGCACCTTCGCCAGCTCCTCCATCAGGTTGCCCTGGGTGTGGAGGCGACCGGCCGTGTCGATGATCACCACGTCGGCCGAGCGGGCTCGGGCCGCGGCGATCGCGTCGAAGGCGACGGCGCCGGGATCGGCGCCCGCGGCGGAGCGAACCAGGTCCGCGCCGGAGCGCCCGGCCCACTCGGCGAGCTGCTCAGCCGCGGCCGCCCGGTAGGTGTCGGCGGCGCCGAGGACGACGCCGAGCCCGAACTCGTTGCCGAGGTGCCAGGCGATCTTGCCGATCGTCGTCGTCTTGCCGGTGCCGTTGACCCCGACCATCAGCAGGACGGCCGGGTCGGCGCCGAGGTCGATCCGGCGCTCGCCGGTCGAGGCGATCTCGGCGAGCATCTCGATCAGTCGCTGGCGAATCGCCGTACCGTCGGCGCTCACGGCTCCCGAGGTGACCTCCTGCTCGAGGCCCTCGACCACGCGCGCCGTCGTCGGTGCGCCGACGTCGGCGAGGATCAGCGCCTCCTCGAGCCTCTCCCAGGTCTCCTCGTCGATGCGGTCGAAGAGGCTCGCCGAGATCTCCTCGCTGAGGGCCGCCCTGCTGCGGGAGAGGCTCTCGCGCAGCCGCCCCAGGACACCCCGGCGCTCGCCCTCCCCCTCGCCTTCGGGCTCGATCGTCGCGGGCGCCTCGCGGTCCCCGAGATCGAGGATCTCCTGCCAGCCGGTCGGCACCGACCCCTCGCCTCAGGCGGCCTCGGTCGCCTCGTCCGGCGCGATCCCGGCAAACGGAGACGGGCCGTCGCCGGCGGCCGCCTCCTCGCGCGGGAGCCGCCGCGAGACGACCTTGGTGACGCCGTCGCCCCCCATGCTGACGCCGTAGAGGACGTCGGCCGCCTCCATCGTCCGCTTCTGGTGGGTGACGATGACGAACTGGGCGCGGTCGCAGAAACGCCGGATCAGCTGCAGGAAGCGGTCGATGTTCGCGTCGTCGAGCGCCGCCTCGACCTCGTCGAGGATGTAGAAGGGACAGGGCCGGGCGAGGAAGACCGCGAAGACGAAGGCGAGCGCCACCAGCGATTTCTCGCCGCCGGAGAGAAGCGAGAGCTTGCGGGTCGACTTGCCGGCCGGGGTGACCTCGATCTCGACGCCGAGGACCTCGCGCTCGGAGCCGTCCTCGTCCTCGAGGCCCTCCCCCTCCCCCTGCGTCTCCTCAGCTTGCGCCGAGTCGGCGAGCGGTCGCAGCGAGACGCGCCGCAGCTTCCCCCGGCCGCCCGGGAAGAGGTGCTCGACCATCTCCTCGAAGTTCTTCGCGGTCGCCTCAAAGGTCTCCTCGAAGGCGCGCTCGATCTCGTGGTCGATCTCCCGGATCAGCGACTGCAGCTCGGAGAGGGCCCGGGCGGTGTCCTCGCGCTGGGTCTGCAGATCGGAGACGTGGGCGCGGGCCTCCTCGTACTCGCTCTCGGCGAGCGGGTTGACCGGGCCGATCTGGGAGCGTCGCCGCTCGAGCCGGGCAAGCTGGCGGTCGATCTCCTCGCGCTCGCCGTCGCTCAGGGGCCGCTGCGCAGGCCCGATCTCCTGCCCCAACCTCTCACCGATCTCGGCCAGCTCCTTGGCGGCCTCGGCGCGCCGATCGCCGAGGTGGGCCGCATCGACCTCGGCCCTGGTCAGCTCGTCGGAGAGCCCCTTCAGCTCCGCCTGCAGCTCGGCCTCTCGCTGCGAGCAGGAGCGCATCTCCGCGGCGATCCCATCGCCCTCGCCATCGCCACCGACGACCTTCGCCTCCGCTGAGGAGATCCGGCCCCGCAGCGCCACGGCGAGAGTCGCGACGGCAGCCGAGGCGACGGCGACGGCTTCGATCAGGTCCTCAGACTCGGCCACCAGCGCCCGCAGCCGCTCGCGATGGCGCTCACCCAGGAGGCCCTCGGCGCGGCGGGCATGTCGCGCGGCCCGCTCGGCCCCCGCCTGGACCGCGCCCAGGGCCGTTGCCCTCGCCGCCTCCGAACCCTCCGAGCGGGCCCGTCCCAGCCCTTCCGAGGCGGCGGCGAGACCGGCCTCGACCTCGCCCAGCTCCTGCTCGAGCTTGCGGGCGCGCTGGGCCGGGGCGGTCCCGACGCCGTCGACGTCGAGGGTCATTGGCCCCAGCTCGCTGCGCAGATGCTCGAGACGCGCCTCGAGCTCGACGGCCCGGTCGCTGAGGTTGGCGTCGCGCACGGCGACCCGCTCCGCGTCGCTGCGCAGGTGGGTGAGCAGGCCCCAGGCGACGGTGCGCTCCCGGTCGCGGTCGGCGAAGCGCTCCTCGGCCGCCCGGCGGCGGGCGCTGACCTCGGAGAGCCGGCGCTCGATCCCCTCGCGCACCGAGCGCGCGCGGCCGGCGGTCTCCTCGGCCGCGGCGAGCCGGTCCTCGCCGAAGCGGAGCTCCTCGGCGACCACCTGCGCCCTCAGCTCCAGCTCCTCGCGCTCGATTCGGGCGCCGAGCTCGGCGGCCTGCGCCTGGCGCTTCAGCGGCCTCAGCCGGGAGCGCGCCTCCCGCTCGACGTCGAGGGCGCGGTCGAGGTTGTCGCGCGTCGCCTTCAGCTTCAGCTCGGCGCGGCGACGGCGCTTGCGGTGCTTGCCGAGGCCGGCCGCCTCCTCGATCAGCATCCGCCTCTCCCGCGGCTTCGAGTGGACGATCGACTCGACCCGGCCCTGACTGATCACCGAGTGCATCTCGCGGCCCATGTTGGTGTCGGAGAGCACGTCGACCACGTCGACCAGGCGGCAACGGGCCCCGTTCAGACGGTAGGCGCCCTCGCCGGCGCGGTCGAGGCTGCGCTCGATCGAGATCTCGGAGAAATCCGTCGCGGCGCGGCCCTCGGAGTTGTCGATCACCACCTCGACCTCGGCGCGGCGCCGGCTGCCGACGCCGCTGCCGCCGGCCGAGATCACGTCCTGCATCGAGGACCCCCGCACCGCCCCGGGGCTCTGTTCCCCCAGCGCCCAGAGCACGGCATCGGTGATGTTCGACTTGCCCGAGCCGTTGGGCCCGACGATCACGCTGACGCCGGGCGAGAAGTGCAGCTTCGTCCGCTCGGGGAAGGACTTGAACCCCTTCAGGCTGATCGATTTCAGGTACATCTGCGCAGTATCAAGGCTCGCGGTTCGGTCGGACGCGAATCGGGAAGCGTGGGTTCTACCCGCCCAGGGCCTTCAGCGCCTGCTCGGCGGCGACCTGCTCTGCCGCCTTCTTGCTGCGCCCGGAGCCGCGCCCCATCCCCTCCTCGTCGATCACGGCGGAGACCTCGAAGGTCCGGTCGTGCGGCGGGCCCTGCTCGCTGATCACCTCGTAGCTGACGGTCGCGCCACGCTGGGCGAGGAGCTCCTGAAGCGCCGACTTGAAGTCTATGCGGGTCTCCACCGCGAGCGAGATCCGCGGCTCGAACGCCTCGGCGACGGCGGCCGCGGTGCGCTCGAAGCCGTAGGCGAGGAAGCAGGCCCCGATCAGGGCCTCGGTCACCTCGGGGAGCGGTCGCTCGCCCTCGAGCAGGATCAGCGCCGGGATGCCGTTGGCGGCGCCCGTTTCGGCTGCCTTGAGCATCTCCGGGACGCCCAGGCGAGTGCCGACCGCGGCGCACGAGGCCCCGCTCACGGCCTGGTTGTGGATCTTCGTCAGGGGCCCGGCGTCCAGCGCCGGGAAGCGGGCGAAGACCTCGGCGGCGACGGCGAGGCCGAGGATGCTGTCGCCGATGAACGCCAGCCGCTCATAGGAGGCCGAGCGCTCCCTGGTCCAGGAGGAATGCGTCAGCGCCTGCCTGCGCAGGTCGGGCGGCAGGCCGGCGACCAGCGCCTCGAGCGAGGCGGCGGCGGAGTCGGGGTCGGTTGCCACCTGGTCTAGGCGGGCGCGTGCTGGAGGACGAAGTCGACCGCGTCGCCGACCGTCTTGATGCGTGCCGCGTCCTCCTCGGGCACCGAGACCCCGTAGCGGTCCTCGAGCTCCATCACCAGCTCGTAGAGGTCGAGCGAGTCGGCGTCGAGGTCCTCCTTGAAGCGCGACTGCTCGGTGATCCTCCCGATCTCCACCTCGAGCTCCTCGGCCAGGTGCTCGCGGACCAGCGCGGTGACTTCCTCGCGAGTCATCCCGGATTTCCTATCACGCCGGCCCCCTCCTCGGCGAGGGCCCCGCGAGTTGCCCCACCCTGCTCGAGCAGCGCGGAGGTCAGCTCAATCGCCCTCACCTCGACGCTGCGGGCGGCGAGGCGGACCACGTTGGCGACCCCGTCGGGACCCGAGCTGCCGTGGCCGACCACCGCGATCCGCCGCAGGCCGAGGAGGATCGCGCCGCCGGTCGTGTCCGGATCGAGCTCGCGCCGCACCTCGGCGAGGGCCTGGCGCATCAGCAGGCCGCCGGCGGCGGCCATCGGGTTGGAGCGGGCCGCGTCGCGGATCGCCGCGGTGACCGTCCGCGCCGTGCCCTCCATCAGCTTCAGCGAGATGTTCCCGGTGAACCCGTCGGTGACGATCACGTCCGCCGCCGCCTCGGGGATGTCCCGACCCTCGACGTTGCCAATGAACTCGATGCCCTGCGCCTTGCTGAGGAGATCGTGGGCGGCGACCACGTCGGCCGAGCCCTTCCCCGCCTCCTCGCCGACCGAGAGCAGCCCGACCCGCGGCCGCTCGACCCCGAGCACCGCCTCGCTGAAGGCGGCGCCGAGGAAGGCGAACTGGACGAGGTGCTGAGGGCGGACGACGACGTTCGCGCCGACGTCGAGGAAGAGGACCGCCTTGCCCGGGACCGGTACCTGAACTGCGAGCGCCGGCCGCTGCACCCCGTGCAGGCGCCGCAGCCCGAAGGTCGCGGCGGCCATCGCCGCGCCGGTCGAGCCGACACTGGCGAGCGCATCGCTGCCGCCGCCGGCGACGTCGGCCGCGGCGCGGACGATCGAGGCGCCCTCGCGCGAGCGCACCGCCCTCACCGGGTCGTCCTGGTTCGAGACCCACTCGCTGGTCTCGATCACCTCGACGCCCTCGACGCCCGCGAGCGAGAGCTCGGCCTCGGGGCCGAACACCCGGAGGCGGATCCCGTCGGCGGCGGCGAGCCTGGCGCCCTCGGCGAGCACGTCGAAGCCCTGCTCGGCCCCGAAGCCGTCGAGGGCCACGGTGACGCCGGCCTGCTCCGGCACCTACTCCTCCGGGCTGGGGGCGGCCGGGGCCTCGGCGACCCGGTGCGTGATCACCTCACGCCCCGCGTAGGTCCCGCAGGTCGGGCAGACGCGATGGGGAAGGCGCGGGCTGTGGCACCGCGGGCACTCGTTGAGGCGCGGCTTGGCCACGCCGTGCGTGGCGCGCCGCTTGTCGCGGCGGGCGCGTGAAGTCCTCTTCTTCGGTACCGCCATAGGGGCGGACATGGTAGCTGGCGGCAGGCATGCTCGCGGCCGCTGCTCAGAGATCGAGCTCGCGCAGCTTCGCCCAGCGCGGGTCGGCGGCGCCCCCGTGCTCGTGCTCCGCCGGATCGGCATCGTTCAGCGAGACGCCGCAGACCGGGCAGAGGCCGGCGCAGTCGGGGCGGCAGAGGATCCGCTCGGGCATCGCCAGGGCGACCGCATCGCGGGCCCAGTGGCCGAGGTCGAGCTCGCCCTCGCTGACGTAGGGGCTGAGCAGCTCCTCGTCGCCGGGCTGGTCCACCTCCCGGGCGTCGATCGCCAACTCCTCCGTTGCGGGCTCGAGGCAGCGCATGCAGGGGCCCTCGAGGCTGAGGTCCAGGCGCAGGCGCATCGCGTGGCCGGTGCGGGTGCGGGAGACGTCGAGGCGGGCGTCGGCCGGATCGGGCTTCGCGCTGTACGGCTGGCCGCCGATCTCGAGCGCCCCGATCCGGACTCCGAGCTCCACCGAGCGCCCCTCGCCGTGCGAGAGCCGCAGGCTGGCGAGGTCGAAGGTGGTCTTGGGCTGGGGTCTCATCCGCGGCGTCGGGGGCCGACTACGATGGGCGCCCTTTCGAGATTAGCCATGAGCGCTCAATTCCACTGGCAGCCGGAGACCTACCTGGAGAAGATCCGCTCCGAGGTCCCCCGCTACGACGAGCTCCAGCGCGAGGCGGTGGCGGCGATCCCCTCCCCGCCCGACCGCGTGCTCGAGCTGGGCATGGGAACGGGCGAGACGACCGACCGGCTGATCGAGGCCTTTCCCGACGCCTGGGTGATCGGCCTCGACTCGAGCCCCGAGATGGTCTTCCGGGCGCGCGAGACCTACGACGACGTGCAGCTCGCGAGGATGGAGGACCCGCTCCCCGACGGCCCCTGGGACCTGGTCATCTCGGTCCTCTCGGTCCACCACCTCGATGACGAGGCGAAGCGGACCCTGTTCCGGCGCGTTCGCGAGCAGTCGCGGGCCCTGGTGATCGGCGACGTGGTCAAGGCCGAGCGCCAGGTGACGCCGGTCGACCCGGCCCACGACTTCCCCGACTCCGCCGCGGACCTGGCCGAGTGGTGCGACGGCGAGGTCGTCTGGGAGGCCGACGACCTGGCCGTGATCCGGGCGGTCTACGAGTAATCGGCGCCGACCGTCACGGGCCTTTGATTGGCCCGTGACGGTCTATTGGCACCTCGCGCGCCACTGCTGCGGTTCTGTACCGCCACCCTGCCCCCATGACCGCCGACGGGTGGAAAACGACGAAATACCGGACGGAATCCACCCATCGGCGCGACGGGGAGCGTTGCCCGGACCGGGAGATCGCGAGGCTCGCGGCTGCCCAGCACGGGGTCGTAGCGCTCGATCAGCTGAAGGGGTTGGGACTGGCACCCAGCACGATCCGCAGCCGGGTCGGTGCCGGCCGCCTTCACCGCCTCCACCGCAGCGTGTATGCCGTCGGCCACCCGTTGGTCGCCATCGAGGGACGATGGATGGCAGCCGTCCTCGCTTGCGGTGAAGGCTCATTGCTCTCGCACCGCTCTGCGGCAGCGCTGTGGGGATTGCTGCGGGAAGACGGTGCCAGGACCGATGTCACATCTCCCGGCCGGCGCGGACGTCAGGCCAGGCTGGCCATCCATTGCGGCGACACCCTTGCCGGCGATGACCGCGCGCACCACCGCGCCATTCCCCTGACGAGCGTTTCCCGCACCCTGCTCGATCTCGCCGCCGTTGTCCAGGGCGGGTCTTCTGCAAAGCGCCTGCCGGGAGGCCGAGGTCCTGCGCATCTTCGACCTCCGCGCCATCGAGGAGGTCCTGGAGCGCTCCCGCGGGCGGCGCGGCGTCCGCCGCCTGCGCGCGGTGATCGCCGATCTGCGGGAGCCCGACCTCACCCGCAGCGAGCTGGAGGAGCGGTTCCTGGCGCTCTGCCGGCGCGCCGCGCTGCCCTGGCCGCGGGTCAACAGCACGGTCGCTGTCGGCGATCAGCGCTTCGAGGTCGACTTCGCCTGGCCCGAGAGCCGGCTGATCGTTGAGCTCGACGGGCGGCGCTTCCACGACAACGCGTTCGCCTTCGAGCGCGATCGCCGCCGCGACCGGCGCCTCGCGCTCGGCGGCTGGCGGGTGATCCGGGCGACCTGGCTGCAGGTCGTCCGCGAGGAGGTCGAGCTCGGCGCCACCGTCCGGACCCTGCTGAGCGCATAGCATCGGGCTCCCCACGGAAGGAGAGGCGGATGCCGAAGGTGCTCTACGAGAAGCGCGGCCGGATCGCCTACGTGACGATCAACCGGCCGGAGGCGCGCAACGCGATCGACCCCGAGGTCCACCGGCTGATGATCGAGACCTGGGCCGATTTCCGCGACGACGACGCGCTCGACGTCGCGATCCTCACCGGGGCGGGTGAGGCGTTCTGCGCCGGGGCCGACCTGAAGACCTACATCCCTCCGATCATGGAGAGCGCCAGGCCGGCCGACATCCGCGAGATCGTCGAGCTCGGACTGGGCGGGTTCACCCGCGGCATGCACCGGATCTACAAGCCGATCATCGCCGCGGTCAACGGCTGGGCGCTGGCCGGCGGCCTCGAGACAGCGCTGGCCTGCGACATCCGCATCGCCTCAGAGCGAGCGATGTTCGGCTCCTTCGAGGCCCGGCGCGGCTTCCATCATGGCGACGGCGGGCTGGTCCGCCTCCTCAACGCCTGCGGAACCGGCGTCGCCTCTCACATGCTCCTCACCGCCGAGCCGGTGGACGCCCAGCAGGCACTCGGCTGGGGCCTGGTCACCAGGGTCGTCCCCCACGAGCGCCTGCTCGAGGAGGCCGAGACGGTCGCCGGGCAGATTCTGCGCAACTCACAGCGAGCCGTGCGCTCGGCCAAGCAGACGATCCTCGACACGATCGGCCGCCCGCTTGACGAGCAGCTCCGGAACGAGGCCTGGAACGCCTACACCTGCGCCGATCCGGACGAGACGCTGGAGCGGCTGGGGCGCTTCTACGAGAAGACCGACGCGGGGCGGGCCGGCGAGCACCACACCGATCTGTGATCGGCGGAGCGCGATAGTGAGCGGGCGCCGTGCCCTCGTCACCGGAGCCGCCCGGGGCATCGGCGCGGCGATCGCCGAGCGGCTCGCCGAAGGCGGCGCCGAGGTGATCACCCTCGACCGCGACCCCGGCTGCGACATCCGGCTCGACCTCGCCGCCGATCCGCTCCCCGACCTCGGAGAGGTCGACATCTGCGTCTCCAACGCCGCGATCACCGACACGATCGCCCCGGCCCACCGGATGAGCGCCGAGCAGTGGAGCCGGCGACATCGAGGTCAACCTCAGCGGCGCCTTCCGCGCCGTGCAGGCCTGCCTCGCCGGGATGCGCGAGCGCCGCTGGGGGCGGATCGTGGTGATCTCCAGCGGCGCCGCGACCGGCGGGCTCCCGGGCCAGGTCGCCTACTCGGCCTCGAAGGCGGGCCTGATCGGGATGGTGAAGACGATCGCCGCCGAGAACGCCCGCCGTGGCATCACCGCCAACGCGATCCTGCCCGGGATGGTCGCCACGGAGAAGGTGAAGGCGATGCCGGCGGAGATCCTCGATCAGCTCGACCGCGCGATTCCAGCGGGGCGGATGGCCGAACCGGCGGAGATCGCCGAGCTCGCCGCCTACCTCGCCTCCGAGCAGGCCGGCTTCCTCACCGGGCAGGCGATCGGCATCGACGGCGGCTTCGGGCTGAACACCTTCACCCTCGGCTCGCAGGACCGCTGAGCCCCGACGCCGCATACGGTCATTGGTCGTAGCCCGGCCGGGCGACCGCCAGCTTGCGGCGGACATGGTCGCGAAGGCGCTCGGCGAGCTCGTCGAGGCGATCGTCCATGGCGCCGCCGCGCAGCGCGCTCGGCGAGGCCGCTGCTCGACCTCCCGCACGGCGTGGCCTCGAGCTCGCGGGTCCCGGCCGGGAGCGGGCGGGTCGCCGAGGATCGCGCCGAACAGCTCGAGGTCCTCGCGCAGCGGCTCCTCTCCGGCGCGCCACTCCCGGGCGAGCGACGGCGCAGAGGTTCGCGGCGACCAGGACCCGGAAGCGCTCCTCCCGGGGCACCGCGGCGCGGATATCTGTGAACAGGTACTCGGCAAGCGCTTCGAGCAGCTCCGGCCCCTCGGGGCGATCCTGGGTCACGCCGCCGCCCCGATCAGCTCCAGCAGGTCCCACTCCGGCTCGCAGATGCGCCGTCCGAGCGAGGCGAGCTCGTGACTGCGCCGCAGGCCGCTGCGATGGTCGGCTGCCTGGCGGGCGCAGATCGCCGCCCACTTGAGGTTCCCGAACAACTCCCAGTAGCGCAACCGCTCGGGGCTCGGTCGCTCGCCGCCAGCGGCCTCGTAGGCATCGAGCAGCTGCTCGCGGCTACCGACTCCGGCCACCGGCTGCTCGTCTCGCCCGAAGCGCCAGGAGCGGATGCAGAGCCAGCCCAGGTCCTCGGCCGGATCGCCGCTGTGGGCCAGCTCCCAGTCGATCACCGCCGCCAGACCCTGCTGCTCGACGATCAGGTTGCCGAGGCGGAAGTCCCCGTGGACCACCCGGGGCTCGACCGGGCCGGGCCGGTGCAGCCGCAGCCAGCGCAGCCCGAGCTCGACCACCGGCAGCGGCTCGCCGATCCGCTCCATCTCCGCCTCCCAGTGCTCGATCTGGGCGACCACCGGGTCGCCCCCGGGCGGTGGCAAGCCCGAAGCGTCAAGGTCGATCGAGTGGATCCGCGCCGCTGCCTCGCCGAGCTGGACGACGAGCCCGGCCCGTGCCTCCTCCAGCTCCTCGCTGCGCAGCACCCGCGGCCCCACCGACTCCCCGGCGACGAAGGAGAGCAGCATCCCGGCGGTGCCGAAGCGACCTCCATCCGGCTCGAGCGCCAGCGGCTCGGGAACCGGGACGCCCGCCTTCCGGGCGAGCCCGATCAGCCGGAACTCCCCGGCCTGCGAGACGAGCGACTCGGCGCCGGGCGGGTCGCGGCGGAGCACGAAGCGCTGCGGCGCGGCCTCGATCAGCCACGTCTGGCGAGAGGCGCCGCCGGGGATCTCGCTGAGCTCGGCCCGCTCCACCCCGGGGACTCCCAGCTCGGCGAGCACCTCCCGGACGCCGCGTTCCAGCTCCGGGTCAGGCTTCGCCGGCATCGGCGCCGTTCCCGCCCGACCCGGCAGGATCGCGGCGCAGCCCGTATCGCTCCCAGTGACGCTCGGGGATCTCGGCGGGGTCCTTGTACCAGTACCAGGTGCAGGGATCGCGGTCGAAGTCCGCGGGGGGATCCGACGGGTAGACGGGGTGCCCGATCCAGCGGATCGGCAGGGTCTCGTTCATGAAGGCGCAGTGGGTGCAGTAGAGCGGGAACTCCTCGCGCCCATAGCTCCAGTCGTGGGCCGAGTCGGTCAGCCCCCAGCCGCCCTCCCGGTAGCGGCCCATCCGCCAGAGGCGCTGGCCCGACCCGCACGGGTTCATGGTGAAGGTGAGCTTCTCGGCGTCCTCGGAGATCTCGAAGGCGCCTGGCACCGGCCCGACCCCGCTGGTCGAGTGGGCCCGCCAGGTCGCCGCCAGGGCCTTGGCGACCTCGCGGCGGTCCATGCGGTCGATCGTCTCCACCGGCGCGCGCCAGCTCCGCTCGAGGCTGTAGGTCCATGCCTCCTCGACCCCGTCGTCGCCGAGGCGCTCCTTGACGAAGGAGATCAGCCCCGCGATCCCGTCGACCAGCAGGTCGTGCATGAACTGCGACTCGTGCTTCATCTCCTCGCAGAGCCGCTTGGCTTCCTCGACCTCGCCGGCCTCGATCGCCTCGATCGCCCGGTCCATGGTCGGCCTCGACATCTCCCCCAGCTCCGACTCAGAAAACCACCGCTCGTCCATTCAGCTCCTTCCTAGCCACGTCTGAAAACTGCAGCGTATTCCCGGCGTGCTGAGGCACAGAGCCGGAACAGCCGTGAGCGCCTGTTTAGGGGATTGTGGCCCCCTGCGAACGGCTTGTAATCGGCGAAGCCGATTTGAGAGAGCTGGGGTCGGAACCGCCCGCTAGACGGGAATAACTTGCGGCGGCTTCGCCGCCTGACATGCCTCTGCCGGCGCTAACACCGCGCCGGCGAACGCTACTGCTGCTGTTCCAGCTCGATCGGCTGCTGCTCTTCGTCGCGACCGGCGAGCCGGTCGCGACCGCGCTGCACGGCGGCGAGGAACTTCTGCAGGTTGACCTCGAGCGTGTTGAGGATCTCGTCGGCGTAGTCCTCGGCTCCGAGGCGGATCTCACGCTCGCGGGTCCGCGCATCCTCGACGATCTCGTCGGCCGCACGCTCGGCCTGCTTGGTGACCTCCTCGTCGGAGATCAGCCGGGCCTGCTGCTCGCGCGCCTCGCGGACCACCCGCTCGGCCTCGCGCTTCGCCTCGGCCAGCATCTCCTGGCGCTCCTTGACGATCCAGCGGGCCTGCTTGATCTCCTCGGGGATCGTGGCGCGCATCTGATCGAGGAGGTCGTAGATCTCCTCGCGATCCACCCGCACCTGATCCGTGAGTGGAACGGGCCGGGCGTTGTGGACCAGGTCGTCCAGCTTGTCTATGAGGACAAGAACGTCCATCAGCAGGTCGTAAGCCTACGGGGAAGGGAAGTGTTCGGTAAAGAAACCGTGATTTCCTCGGCTTTCTGCAAACTCTTGCCCACCCGGGGCACCGGCATCACCCTACCTGTCTCCGAGGCGGTCTGCCAGCGCAGCCGCCACCGAGGGAGGAACGAGGTCGGAGACGTCACCGCCGAAGGTCGCCATCTCCTTGACCCCGGTGGACGATAGGAAGCTGTAGTGAGGGGAGGCGATCACGTAGATGCTCTCGATCGTGGGATCGAGCTTACGGTTGAGCTGGGCCATCTCGAACTCGTACTCGAAGTCGGAGATCGCCCGCAGCCCCTTGACGATCGCGCCGGCGCCCTGGTCGCGGGCGAAGTCGACCAGCAGGGCGGCGAAGACCTCGACCTCGACGTTGTCGATCTCGGCGGTGGCATCGACGATGAACTGCCGCCGCTCCTCGGCCGTGAACAGCGTCTTCTGCTTTCGCACCGGGTTGTTGACGACCCCGACCACGACGCGGTCGAAGACGCGGGCCGTGCGGGTGATGATGTCGATGTGGCCGTTGGTGACCGGGTCATAGCTCCCGGGGCAGACCACGGTGCGGCTCGCCTCGCTCATCAACCCTCCACCTCGGAGCCGGCGTCCGGCGCGGTGAAGAACGACACCGTCGTTCCGCCGTAGCGGCGCTCCCTGATCCTGACCAGGGAAGGCAGCTCGAGGGGACGAGCGGCGGATCCCTCGGCGATCACGCGTCCGCCCTCGGCGAGCAAAGGCGGCAGGAGGCTGTCGAGCTCTGGTCCAATGCGGTCGGCGAGTCTATAGGGGGCGTCGACGAAGATCAGGTCGAAGCGATCGCCGGCGCCGCTGGCCGGCGTTCGCAGCCAGGCCACGACGTCCGCCCGGACCAGCTCGGCACGCTCGCCTAGCCCCAGCGCCTCGATGTTGCCGAGCGCCGGCCGCGTGTCGCGGTCGACCAGGGTTGCCCGGGCGGCGCCCCGGGAAAGCGCTTCCACCGCCAGCGCGCCGGTGCCGCAGTAGAGGTCGAGCACCCCGGCGCCGCCGATCTCACCGATGGCGGAGAAGACCGCCTCGCGCACCCGGTCGGAGGTCGGGCGCACCCGCCAACCCCGCGGCGCCAGCAGCCGCCGCCCGCGGAGCTCTCCGGCGATCACCCTCATGCCGGAACAGCAACTGCAGGATCGAGGCCGAAGCGCCGGCGCGCCGCCTCCATCAGCGGCCCCAACGCGGGCGCCTCGAGGCTCCCGTGGCGGCGAATCACGTCCAGCAGCTCCTCCCGCGCGGCGATCAGGGTCGGGGTGTCCTCGGGCAGGCTGGCGACCGCGAAGCGGGGCAGCCCGTGCTGGCGGGTGCCGAGCACCTCCCCCTCGCCGCGCAGCGCGAGGTCCACCTCGGCGAGCCTGAAGCCGTCGCTCTCCGAGGCGACCGCCTGCAGCCGCCGCCGCCCGAGCTCGCCGGCCTCCCCGGCGAACAGCAGGCAATGGGAGGAGTGCTCCCCCCGGCCCACCCGGCCCCGCAGCTGGTGAAGCTGAGAGACGCCGTATCGCTCGGCCCCCTCGATCACGATGACCGACGCGTTGGGGACGTCGATCCCGACCTCGACCACCGTGGTCGCGACCAAGACCTGCGTGCCTCCCTCGGCAAAGGCGCTCATCGCCTCGCTCTTGGCCGAAGCGGGCATCTGCCCGTGCAGCGCCTCGACCCGAAAGCCGCGCAGCTCGCCCTCCCGCAGGCGGGCGACCTCCGCGGCCACGGCCTTCGCCTGCAGCTTCTCCGACTCGGAGACAAGGGGGCAGACGACGAAGGCCTGGCGGCCCTCGCGGAGGCGCTCCCGGATGAACTCGTATGCGGCCGGGCGGCGTTCCTCCTCAACCAGCCAGGTCCCGACCGGGACCCGCCCGGCCGGGAGCTGGCGCAGAACCGAGGCGTCGAGGTCGCCGTAGACGGTCAGCGAGAGCGTCCTCGGTATCGGCGTCGCGGTCATGTGCAGCAGGTGGGGTGCCGCACTCCCCGGCGCCTTGGCGTCCAGCGAAGCGCGCTGGCGGACACCGAAGCGGTGCTGCTCGTCGACCACGCAGAGCCCGAGCCGGCCGAACTCGACCGCGGGCTCGATCAGCGCGTGGGTCCCCACCACAAGACCGAGCTCACCGGAGGCGAGACGGGCGAGACATCGCCGCCGCTCGGGGGCGGGGGTCGAGCCGGTCAGCAGCCCGAAGGTGATCGCCTCCCCGGCGAGCAGCCTGTCGAGGGTCGCCGCGTGCTGCTCGGCCAGGGTCTCGGTGGGTGCCATCAGCGCCGCCTGGAAGCCGGCCTCGAGCGCCCTCAGCATCGCGTAGAGGGCGACCACGGTCTTGCCCGAGCCGACCTCGCCCATCAGCAGGCGCTGCATCGGCTCGCCGGAGCCGAGGTCGCGGTCGATTTCGGCGAAGGCCCGGCGCTGATCCTCGGTCGGCGCGAAGGGGAGCGAGGCGAGCCAGCGCCCGATCAGCGGCCCCGGGGCGCCGAGCCGCTCGCCCGGGTGCTCCGACTTGCGATCGCGCCGGCCCGCCGCCAGGAGCGCCTGGTAGAGGAAGAGCTCCTCGAAGACGAGCCGCCCGCGGGCGCGCTCGGCCGCCTCGGCGGTGTCGGGAAAGTGCACCGCGCGGAGGCTGTCGGCCGCGCTGGGCAGGGCCCGGCGGCAGCGCAGCTCGGCCGGCAGGGGCTCGACCGCGTCGCCCACCCGCGCCAGCGCCTGCCAGACCCATTCCCTGATCCGTTGCGGGCGCAGCCCCTCGCTCGCCGGATGGACCGGGACCAGGCCGGTCGTGTGGATGCCGGTGGGCGGATCGCCGTCCTCCCCGGCCCCGAGGAACTCATGCTCGGAGACGCGGAACCCGCGCCGGTCCAGCGAGCCCACCAGCAGCATCTTCACACCGGGCCGCAACCGCTCCGCCAGCCAGGGCTGGTTGAACCAGGTGGCGGAGATGCTGCCGCTGCGATCGGCGACGGTCGCCTCGACGATCGTCAGGCCCCGCCGGCGGGCCCGCCGCAACCTCGCCGCACGGACCTCGACCATCACCGTCGCCTCCTCGCCCAGCCGCAGGTCGCCGAGCGCTCGCGCCGCCGAGCGGTCCCGGTAGCTGTGTGGGATGCGCCACAGCAGGTCGGCCAGCGTCTCAATCCCCGCCTCGGCGGCGGCCGCTGCCAGCTTCGGCCCGACTCCCGACAGGCTGATCAGCGGCGCCTGCAGGGAGGAGGGCCGCGGGGTCCGGACCGGGGTGGCGATCAGCGCCCGCAGGTCGCTCTCGCGCCCCACCGCGAAACCTGTGGCGGTCTCGGTCACTGCGCCCCCAGCAGCCACCACCAGCCGGGCTGCCCGCCGTCGTGCACCTCGAGTTCGACCCTTTCGGGTATGTGGGCGCCGATCTCCTCCAGCGGGATCGGCGCCCCCTCGCCGCCGATCACCGTGACGATCTCGGCCCGCGCCGCCAGGTGCTCGATCGTCGTCGCCAGGGTCGAGCCGGTCCCGCCCCAGGCGATGATCTCCTCGCCTGCGAAGCCGACGGCGTCGCCGCGCCGGAACCGCCCCGCGGCGTCATCGCGCGCCGCCGGGGCGACTCCGCCGGTCGCGATCGACTCCAGCGCGGCGTCCAGGCGGATCGCGTTCTCCGACGCACCGAGCGTCGGATCGAGCTCGACCAGGGCCAGCAGGCCGGCCTGCTGCGAGGTCGAGGGCAGGACCCGGGCCGGCTTCTCGGAGAGCTCGCAGGCCCGCTCGGCCGCCATGATCACGTTGGAGGAGTTGGGCAGCACCAGCACCTCCTCGGCCGGGACGTTGTGGATCCCCGCCAGCAGCTCGTAGGTCGACGGGTTCAGCGTCTCCCCGCCGGCGACCACGTGGGCGCCGAGATCGGCGAACAGGGTCGACAGCCCCTCCCCGGCTGCGACGGCAACTACCCCGGTGCGCCCGGCGCTCAGCCTTGCCTGGCGCGCGGCGATCTGCTCGCGCATGTCGGCGACGTCGAGGTTGGTCACCGTGGCGCCGCCGAACAGGGCGACCGCGGCCTCGGGCTCGTCTGTGTGGACGTGGATCTTCAGCGTCGCCTCATCACCAACCACCAGGACCGAGTCGCCGAGTGTCTCGAGGGGCGCGACGAACTCCCGCCCCGCCAGGCCCTCCCCGGAGACGATGAAGTTGGTGCAGTAGCGGTAGCGGCTGTCCTCGTGGTGCGGGCGGCTGAGGCGGGCCGGGTCGTGCCGGGCGACCTCGGGCATCTCGGCCTCGTTCCCGCGCAGCCCGGCGACGATGCCGGCCAGGATCAGCACCAGGCCATAGCCGCCGGCGTCGACGACATCTGCCTCTCGCAGCACCTCGAGCTGCTCGGGGGTCCGGTTGACGGCCCTTTCGCCGTCGGCGATCGCGATCTCGAGGACGCCGGCGAGGACGGCGTCCTGCTCGGCCGGCGTGACGCCGCCTTCGAGGCGCTGCTGATCGGTGGAGAGATGCGCGAGCTGGCGAGCGACGGAGTGGGCCATCTCCCGGAAGACCGTCAGCATCGTCCCCTCGGCGGGATCCCGGACCGATTCGTAGGCGGCATCCGCGGCGCTCGCGAAGGCCGAGGCGACCAGCACCGGGTCGACCAGCTCACCCGGCCGGCTCGCCAGCTCCTCGGCGGCGCCGCGGACGATCTGGCTGAGGATCACCCCGGAGTTGCCGCGGGCGCCCATCAGCGCCGCCCGCGCCAGGGCCTGCACGAGCTGGGTGCGGCCGATCTCGTCGACGCTCATCCCCCCAAGGCGGTCGAGCTCCTCCATCACGGCCCGCATCGTCATCGCCATGTTGTCGCCCGTGTCGCCGTCGGCGACGGGGAAGACGTTGAGGTCGTTGACCTCCTGGCGCCGCGCTTCGAGGGCTGCGTAGGCGCCCGCGACGACGCGTCTGAAGCGCTCGATCGAGGGGTCGGCCATCGGCCCCTGAATCTATCTCGGGCGGCGGGCGGCTCAGGCCGCCTTGGTGACCTTGTTCGCCTTCAGGCAACGGGTGCAGACGTAGACCCGGCGGGGCCCGCCGCCGTCGTCGATTCGCACCTTCTGCAGGTTCGCCCCGAAGCGCCGCTTGGTGGCGATCATCGAGCGGCTCCTGGACTGGCCGAAGGCCGGGCCCTTTCCGCAGTTGTGGCATATCTTTGCCATCGCGATGGAGGATGGTAGCCGGATAGAGGTCGATCAACGTTTCAACGGGCCGCTGCACAGCGGCCAGGGCGGCTATTCGTGCGGTCTGGCCGCCGCGCACGTCCCCGAGCCCGCCCAGGTGACCTTGCGCAGGCCGGTGCCGCTGGGCGAGCCGCTCGAGGTCGAGCGCCTCGGCCCGGAGGCGGTGGCGGTCAAGCAGGGCGAGGTGCTGATCGCCGAGGCCGTCTCGGCGCCGCTCGAGATCGAGGTGCCGCCGCCGGTCGGCCTGCAGGAGGCGATCGACGCCAGTCAGGGCTATCGCAACGCCGGGGAGATATTCGCCCGCTGCTTCGTCTGCGGTCGCGAGCGCCGGGACTCGCAGGCGGTCTTCGCCGGGCCGCTCGGCTCCAGGGAGGCCGTGGCGAGCGCCTGGACCCCGACGGCGGAATGGCTGGCCGAGGACGGCACGGTGCGGCCCGAGTTCATCTGGGCGGTGCTCGACTGCCCGACCTACTTCGCGCTGGAGCTGCGCCGGCCGGGGCTGGTGGCGATGCTTGGGCAGCTATCGGCCCGCCTGCTGGAGCCGGTCTCCTTCGGCGAGCCGCACGTGATCATGGCCTGGCCGATCGGCAGCCGGCGGAGAAAGCACGAGGCCGGGAGCGCGGTGTTCTCCGAGGACGGCCGGCTGAAGGCCGCCGCCCGGGCGATCCAGATCGAGGTCAGCGGGGTCGCCGCCCCGTCTGCGCCCGACAGCTAGCCGCCTCAGGACAGCCGTTGACGCAGCAGCGCCATACGCGCCACGGTGAGGGCGGCGTTGCGGCCCATGTCGCGCCTGTCGCCCCCGGCCCGGGCGATCGCCTGCTCCATGCTCTCGCAGGTGATCACGCCGAAGGCGCAGGGAACCCCGGTGGCGAGCTGCACCTCCTGCACCCCGCGGGCGGTCTCGGTGCATACGTAGTCGTAGTGATCGGTCTCGCCCCGGATCACCACCCCGAGGCAGGCGACGCCGGCGAAGCGTCCGCTCTCGGCGCAGAGCTTGGCCGCGAAGGGCAGCTCGAAGGAGCCCGGGACGCCGTACTCGTGCACCGATGCCTCGCTGACCCCGGCCAGGTCGAATCCCTCGGCCGCCCCGTTGCAGAGCCGGTTGGCGATGTCCTCATAGAAGCGGGCGCAGACGACCGCGAACTCGAGCCCCGCCAGTCCCTTGCGGTCGGCCTCGGAGAAGGACTCGTGGAATTCGAGCGCCTCAGCCATCCCCGCCGGAGGAGTCGCGCTGGTGCTCGTCGTGGAGCATCTCCTCGTCGAAGGCGAGGCCCTGGTGGTGCAGGGAGTGGCCGAGCTTGTCGCGCTTGGCGCGCAGGTAATCCTCGTTGTGGGTGTTGGGCGCGGCCTCGATCGGGACCTGCTCGGTGACCGAGAGCCCGTAGCCCTCGAGCCCGACGATCTTCTTCGGGTTGTTGGTGAGGATCCTGATGCTGGTCAGCCCCAGGTCGCCGAGGATCTGGGCGCCGATGCCGTAGTCGCGGAGGTCCGCCGGCAGGCCGAGCCGCAGGTTCGCCTCGACCGTGTCCACTCCTTCCTCCTGCAGCTTGTAGGCGCGGAGCTTGTTGAGCAGCCCGATCCCCCGACCCTCCTGGGAGAGGTAGAGCAGGACGCCCCGACCCTCGCGCTCGATCATCGACAGCGCCGCCTCGAGCTGCTCGCCGCAGTCGCAGCGCAGGCTGTGGAAGACGTCCCCGGTGAGGCATTCGCTGTGGACCCTCACGAGGACGTCCTCGGCGCCCGCGACGTCTCCCTTGACCATCGCCACGTGGTGCTTGTCGTCGACCAGCGAGCGGTAGCCGACCGCCGAGAACTCCCCAAAAACGGTCGGCAGGGCGGTGCCGACCACCCGCTCGACCAGCTTCTCGGTCCGCCGCCTGTAGGCGATCAGATCGGCGACCGTGATCATCTTCAGCTCGTGGCGCCGGCAGTAGGGGATCAGGTCGGGGACCCGGGCCATGGTGCCGTCGTCGTTCATCACCTCGCAGATCAGCCCTGCCGGGTTGAGCCCCGCCAGCCGGGCCAGGTCGACGCTGGCCTCGGTGTGGCCGGTGCGCTCCAGTACCCCGCCCTCCTTCGCCTTCAGCGGGAAGAGGTGCCCGGGGACGACGATGTCGGCGGGGCCCGACTCGGGATCGACCGCGACCTGGATCGTGTGGGCGCGGTCCTGGGCGCTGATCCCGGTCGTCACCCCGGTGGCGGCCTCGATCGTGACCGTGAAGGCGGTCTGCAGGGGCGCCTCGTTCTTCGCCGTCATCAGCCGCAGGCCGAGGCGATCGCAGCGGTCCGGGGTCAGTGCCAGGCAGATCAGCCCGCGGGCCTCCTTGGCCATGAAGTTGACCGCCTCCGGCTTCGCGAACTGCGCCGCCATCACCAGGTCGCCCTCGTTCTCGCGGTCGGCGCCGTCGCAGACGACGACCATGCGGCCCCGCCGGATCTCGTCGATCGCCTCCTCGATCGTCGAGAACGGACTCTCGCCGTTCCCGGTCGCGGCTCCGGTCTCGATCTGACGTGTCTCGGTCATGCGCTCACCTTCCGTCATCGCCCGCCAATGGTGACAGCAGGCGCTCCACGTGCTTGGCCAGCAGGTCGCACTCGACGTTGATCGCCCGGCCCGGGGCCGCGCCGCCCAGGTTGGTGCGCTCCAGCGTCTCGGGGATCAGCGCCACCTCGACCCACCCGTCGCCGAGCGCGGCGACCGTGAGGCTGACCCCGTCCAGGGCCACCGATCCGCGCTCGACCATGTAGCGGGCAAGATCCCGGTCCAGGCGCAGCCGGAGGCGGCGCGAGAAGCCCTCCTCGGTGACTGAGAGCACCTCGGCCGTGCCGTCCACGTGGCCCTGGACGATGTGGCCGCCGAGCCGGTCGGAGGGGCGCAGCGCCAGCTCCAGGTTGACTCGATCGCCGGCCCGCAGCGCTCCCAGCGAGGTCAGGACGAGCGTCTGCTTCATCGCCTCGGCCTCGAAGCCGCCCCCGCCGGCCTCGACCGCGGTCAGGCAGACGCCGTTGACCGCGACGGAGTCGCCGGCGGCGATCGCGTCGGCCAGGCCGGTGGTGACCCGCAGGCGGGCGCCACCGGATCCGGCCTCGATCGACTCGACCGTGCCCAGGTCACCGATCAGCCCGGAGAACACCCCCTACCACTCCCTCAAGCGGGCGCGGATCAGCACGTCCTCGCCGACCTGCTCGAGCTGCGAGCCCTCGGCGCCGCTCGCCTCCTCGATCCGGCCCTCGGTCTCAGCGGCGAGGCGGCCGTCCCCGAGCAGCACCGGTGCAACGAAGAGGCGGGTCTCGTCGATCTCCCCGGCAGCCGCGAACGCCGCCGCCAGGCGAGGACCTCCCTCGAGGAAGAGGCTGGTCACCTCGCGGCGGCCGAGGTCGTCGAGCGCGGCCAGCAGCCGCTCGGCCGGGTCGCGGCCCGAGGCCACCAGGACATCCGCCCCGGCGCCCCGCAGGGCGTCCAGCCGCGGGCGCTCGGCCTCGGCGGAGGCGATCACCAGCAGCGGCGCCTCGCCGACGCTTCGCACCAGCTTCGAGTCCAGAGGCAGGCGGGCATCGGAGTCGAAGACGACCCGAGCGGGCTGGCGCGGCGCGCCGACCTCGCGCGCGGTCAGCAGCGGGTCGTCGGCCAGGGCGGTTCCGATCCCGACAGCGACCGCGTCGGCCTCGGCGCGCCAGCGGTGCACGAGCTCGCGGCTAGCGTGGTCCGGTGATCCAGATCGGCTCCCCCGATGCGGTCGCGACCCGGCCGTCGAGGGAGATCGCCGTCTTCAGGATGACCAGGGGGCGCCCGCTGCGGGCGTGCTTCCGGAAGGCCTGGTTGAGCAACCTCGCGTCGGCGGCGATCGCTCCCTGCGCGAGCTCGACCTCGACCCCGCCGTCGCGGAGAATCCCCGGCCCGCGGCCGGCGGCCTTCTCGCTGGGGTCCTCCGAGGCGATCACGACCCGCGTGATGCCCGCATCGAGGATCGCCTCGGTGCAGGGCGGCTGGCGACCCTGATGGGCGCAGGGCTCGAGGGTCACGTACATCGTTGCCCCGGCCGCCTCGGCGCCGCGGCTGCGGCAGTCGGCGATCGCCGCCCGCTCCGCGTGCAGGCCGCCGAGCTCGGCGTGATGGCCCTCGCCGATCACCTCGCCGCCGGCGTCGGCGATCACCGCGCCGACCATCGGGTTGGGGCTGACCCTGCCCCGGCCACGCTCGGCCAGCTCCAGCGCCCGCCGGAGGTGCCGGCTCTCGAGTCTGAGGTCTGTGCCTTGAGCGTCGATCACGGTCCTTCCGGAGATCGGCCGTGGACTGATTGACTCGTCAGTCAACCAGTGTACCCGGACCTGGCCCGCTCGCAAGCGCCAGACCGCTCGCCGGGAGCGGCGCGGTTACGCTTGACCGGCCGGTGAAGCTGATCATCCAGATTCCCTGCCTCAATGAGGAGGCGACCCTGCCCGAGACGATCGCCGACCTTCCGAGGGAGATCCCCGGCGTCGATCAGGTCGAGCTTCTGGTGATCGACGACGGCTCCACCGACCGCACGGTCGAGGTCGCCCGCGAGCACGGAGTCGAGCACATCGTCCGCCTGACCAACAACAAGGGCCTGGCGGCGGCCTTCCAGGCCGGCCTCGACGCCAGCCTCAAGCTCGGCGCCGAGCTGGTCGTCAACACCGACGCCGACAACCAGTACCGCGGCGAGGACATCCCGAAGCTGCTGGCGCCGATCCTCTCCGGGGAGGCCGACATGGTGGTCGGCGACCGTCGGGTGAGCCAGATCGAGCACTTCTCGGGTGCCAAGAAGGCCCTGCAGAAGCTGGGCAGCTGGGTGGTGCGGCGCCTCTCCGGCACCGAGATCTCCGATGCGACCTCGGGCTTTCGCGCCTACAACCGCGAGGCCGCGCTACAGCTCCTGGTCGTCGACAACTTCACCTACACCCTCGAAAGCCTGATCCAGGCCGGGAAGATGCTCGTCGCCGTGGACCAGGTCGAGATCGGCACCAACGC
The DNA here is from genome assembly GCA_963725315.1 of uncultured Actinomycetes bacterium. Classification (GTDB taxonomy): domain Bacteria; phylum Actinomycetota; class Thermoleophilia; order Solirubrobacterales; family 70-9; genus JBBRHQ01. The sequence goes on from CAVRYA010000010.1 coordinate 177,298, forward strand.
CAAGACGCGGGAGTCGAGGCTGTTCGACTCGACCGGTGGCTACGTCCGCCGCAACAGCCTGGCGATCGGCCGCATCTACGCCCGGTATGAGCCGCTGCGCGTCTTCGCCACCCTCGCCGCGGTGGTCGCGGTGCTGGCGCTGCTGGCCTGGAGCCCGTTCCTGATCGACTGGGTCTTCGAGGGCGACAGCTCCGGTCACATCCAGTCGCTGATCCTCGGTGCGGTCCTGTTCATCGCCGCCGTGCAACTGATGGCGCTCGGAATCATCGGCGATCTGCTGGCCGGGCAGCGGGTGATGACACAGCGCGTGTTCGAGCGCGTCCGCAGGGTCGAGCTCGCCCTCGGCGTCGAACCCTCCCATTACGACGCCGGCCGGCCGACCGAGCGGATCGGCGCCTAGCTCCTTGCAGCAGAAGCAGACAGGCGCCGTCGACTATGGAAAGACGGCGGGCTTCCTCTCGATCGGCGTCGGCCTCACCGGCGCGATCACCTACCTCTACTTCGTGATCGCCTCGCACGTGCTCTCGAAGCCCGACTACGGGCAGATCACCGTGCTCTGGTCGGCGGTCTTCATCACCGTCTCCACCCTCTACCGGCCGATCGACCAGCTGCTCTCGCGCCATATCTCCGAGCGCCTGGTGCGCTCCGAGCCGGTCGGCGAGCCGATGCGCGTCGCGGCGAAGATCCAGCTCGGGCTGGCGCTCTGCTTCGCGGTCCTGGCGCTGGCCCTGCGGGGACCGATCCAGAACGACCTGCTGGAGGGCAACGAGGTTCTCTACTGGGTGTTCTTCTCCGCGGTCCTCTTCTACGCGGCCAGCTACTTCGCCCGCGGATACCTGGCCGGCCACCGCCGCTTCGGCCTGTTCACGGCGCTGATCCTCTCCGAGTCCTTCTTCCGCACGATCTTCGCCGTGCTGGTCGCGGTCGGGGTCCTCAGCGGCCAGGACGCGGTGGGGATCGGGATCGTCGCCGCCCCCAGCCTCAGCCTCCTGGTCGTCCCCCTTGCATTTGCAAGACAGGCCGCCAGGAACACCGAACCCGCCGGAATCCCCGGCATCCCCGGACGCGAAGCGGAGGAGATGCCGGGCAGTAATTCCGAGGAGGCGGCGGGCAGTTATTCCGAAGAACCTGCGACGTTCGACATCGACGCCGCCGAGGGCCCCGGGGGCGGCCCCGAGGCGGCGCCGGAGTTCAGCCTCACCCATGGCACCGGGTTCGCGGCGGCGGTGCTGCTGATCATGTTCAGCGAGCAGACCTTCCTCAACGCCGGTCCCCTGATCGTCCGCGGGGTCGAGGGAGCGGCCGCGGCGGGGTTCATCTTCAACGTGCTGATGATCGCCCGCGCGCCGCTGCAGCTCTTCCAGGCCGTCTCGACCAGCATCCTCCCCCACCTGACGAGCCTCCACACCAGCACCGAGGAGTCGAGCGAGGACGAGTTCCGCAGCTCGATCTGGCTGGTGCTGAAGGCAATCGCCGCCTTCACCGGGATCGTCGCGCTCGCCGTGCTGATCGCCGGCCCGGAGCTGATGCAGATCGCCTTCTCGAAGAAGTTCACCTACGAGCGGGTCGGCTTGCTCCTCGTCACGGCGGGCATGGGCCTCTACCTGTCGGCGGTGACGATCAACCAGGCCTGCCTCGCCCAGGGCCAGGTGAAGCGGACCTCGGTCCGCTGGATCTCGTGCGCCGCGTTCTTCGTCGTCTGGAACCTCGTCCCGCTGATCTCCGACACCGCACGCCGGGTCGAGATCGGCTTCGCCCTGACCGCAGCCCTGCTCCTCGGCCTCCTCGTCTACATCTTCCGCCACCCCCACGTCCGGGTGGAGGACATCCCGGAGCACGAGCCATCGGCCGAGCCTGAAGCGCAGCTGGCGGCCGCCGATGAAGGCGCCTAGGCCCTTCCGAGCCCCGGGAGGGCGATGAGCCACCACGACGGCGAGCTGATCCTGCTCGCCGGCGCCCTGGGGGCCGCGGGCATTCTCGCCGCCCTGATCGCCGATCGGGTCCGGATCCCGGGGCTGCTGCTCTTCCTCGGCCTCGGGATGCTCGCCGGATCGGAGGGGATCGGGGGGATCCCCTTCAACGACGCCGAGCTGGCCCGGACGATCGGCACCATCGCCCTCGTCCTGATCATCTTCGAGGGCGGCCTCACCGCGGGCTGGGGGGAGATCCGCCCCGTGCTCGGCACGGCGGTCTCTCTGGCCACGATCGGCACCCTGCTGACGGCGGTGATCGCGGGCCTTGCGGCGAAGTGGATCATCGGCCTCGGCACGCTCGAGTCGATGATCGTCGGCGCGGCGATCGCGGCCACCGACAGCGCCGCGATCTTCGCGGTGCTGCGGGGCTCCAACCTCGAGCGCCGGGTCGCCCGCTCGCTCGAGGGCGAGTCGGGGATGAACGACCCGGTGGCGCTGCTGCTGGTGGTCGGCTTCATCGACTGGCTCCAGCAGCCCTCCTACGGAGCTCTCGACATGGCCCTGCTGTTCGTCGTCAAGCTCAGCCTCGGGGCGGGTTTCGGGCTCGGGCTCGGCTGGCTCGCGCGCCGCGCCTTCCTGCGGCTCGACTCGGCGGCCCCCGGGACCTACCCGGTGGCCTCGATCGCGACCGCGGGCATCGCCTTCGGCCTGACCGAGATACTCGGCGGCTCCGGCCTGCTCGCCGTCTACTTCACGGGGCTCTCGCTGGGCACCGGCGAGCTGCCCGGGCAGCGGGTGGCGGCGACCTTTCACCAGGGCCTCGGCTGGGTTGCCCAGATCGCCCTCTTCTTCATGCTCGGCCTGCTGGTCTTCCCGGGCGACCTCGGTGAGCTCGCCACCGACGGCCTGGCGCTCTCGGCGGTGTTGATCCTCGTCGCCCGGCCCGCCGCCGCGGTCGCCGCGACCGTGCTCAGCCCCTTCGCGATGCGCGAGCGGCTGATGCTCGGCTGGGCCGGGTTGCGCGGCGCCACCCCGATCTGGCTCGCCACCTTCCCCGTGGTAGCGGGCGTCGATTCCAGCGAGCGACTCTTCGACCTGGTCTTCTTCGTCGTCCTCACCTCGACCCTGATCCAGGGAGCGAGCTTCGAGCCGCTGGCGAGGCGGCTGCGGCTGACGACGACCGAGCCGGCTCTGCCCCGGCGGCTGCACGAGTCGGGGCGGATCCGCGAGCTCGGCGGGGACGTCATCGTCCACCGGGTCAGGGAGGGTGCGGCGGCCGACGGGCACATGGTCAGGGACCTTCAGCTTCCCCGCGAGGCGCTGGTCAACGTGATCGTCCGCGACGGCAGGGCGATCCCCCCGCGTGGCTCGACCGAGATCAGGGCCGGCGACGAGCTCCACGTGCTCGTCCGCGGCGAGCTGCGCGACGAGGTCGAGGCCCTGACCGGGCGCTGGCACGAGGGCCCGATCGGCGAGGCCGCCCCGCCGCGGCTGGCGCTGCGGGGCGCGCCCCAGATCTTCACCGTCCACCCGGCCCGCGACATACCCGACCCCGCGGACCCGCGCGAGGTCGACGGGATCGAGGTCTCCTCCCGCCTGCGCAGCCGCCGCGATCGCCCCGGCGCACTGGTCGCCCTGGTCGACGGCCGCCACGCGGTCACCGGGACCGACCTGGTCGCGATCGGCAGCCGAACGGCGCTGTCCCGCTGGTGCGCTCGCCGGGCTCAGCGGCCCGCCGCGGACCAGGTGGAGCGCTCCTGGTGGCAGGAGGTGGCCGGTGCCCTCAGCGCGCCGGGCCCCTGACCACTACTCGGCGCCGGCGGCGCCGGCGATCTCCGCGTAGGCCTGCGCCGGGTCCTCTGCCCCGAAGATCGCCGAGCCGGCGACGAACAGCGAGGCGCCCGCCTCCGCCACCGATCCGGCCGTCGCAGTGTCGACGCCGCCGTCGACCTCGATCGCCGCATCCCCGCAGATCTCGCGGAGCCTCGCGACCTTGCCGGGCGAGCCCTCGATGAACCGCTGGCCTCCCCAGCCCGGATTGACCGTCATGCAGAGGACGATGTCCGCGTAGCCCTCGAGCTCGGACACCGCTCCGGGCGGGGTGCCGGGATTGAGCGCGATACCGGCCAGGCACCCCAGCTCGCGGATCGCGTGCAGGGCCCGGTTGGCGTGAGGCGTCGCCTCGGCGTGGAAGGTGATTGAGTCCGCGCCGGCTCTGGCGAACTCGGCGAACTGCTCCTCGGGGCGCTCGATCATCAGGTGGACGTCGATCACCCCGCCGGCGTCGTGGACCTGGTCGGCGATCGAGGACGCGACCAGCGGCCCGATCGTGATCGGCGGGACGAAGTGCCCGTCCATGACGTCGACGTGGATCACCCGGGCGCCGGCGCCGATCACCTCGCCCACCTGCGATCCCAGCTTGGAAAAGTCGGCCGAGAGGATCGAGGGGGCGACGCGCGGCGCGCGATAGACCTCGGGACCGGGCATCAGACCGGCCTCAGCATCGACTGCCCGCAGTGCTGGCAGGTCATGTCCTCGGTGCTGCTCATCCGCGCAATCGTCTGGTGCTCGCCGCAGTTGGGGCATCCGGAGACGAGCTCGTATCGGCGCAGGCAGTAGACGCAGCGGTAGCGCCCGGGGAGCTGGGTGGGGCGCAGCCAGGGCTCCCCGCAGCCCGGGCAGGCCGGGCGCCGGAGCGCCTTGCCGTCCCCGCCCTCGGCGAGAAGCCTCTCTTCGCCGGTCTCGCTCATCGGCCTAATCATCGCGGTTCAGCCGGGCGATGAAGAATCCGCTCGTGCGGTCGCGGTCGGGCCGGGTCTGCAGACAGCGCGGATCGACCGGCGAGGCCAGGGCCGGGGCGAGCGCTCCGAGGTCGTCGATCCGCAGGCCCGGGATGCCCGCGACCCGCTCCTCGTTCTCGGCGCGGGAGATCGTGCAGGTCGAGTAGACGAGGGTCCCGCCGGGGCGCAGCGCGCCGGCCGCCCGGCGCAGGATCGCATCCTGGATCACCGCCATCCTCTCGATCAGCCGGGGGGACTTGCGCCAGCGCGCGTCGGGCCGCGACGCGAGCGTCCCCAGGTCCGAGCAGGGGGGATCGACCAGGACCCGGTCGAACTCGCGCCCGAGATCGAACTCGGAGGCATCCGTCTCCAGGACCGTGACGCTGCGCAGGCCGAGCCGGCGGGCCTGGGCGGCGACCTCCTCGGCCCTCTCGGCTTCGGCCTCGACGCAGATCACCTCGCCGCGGTCGCCCATCCGCTCGGCGATCTGCCCGGTCTTGATCCCCGGGCCGGCGCAGAGGTCGAGGACGTTCTCCCCCGGCTGGGGGTCGAGCACCTCGACGACCGCCGCCGAGGCGCGGGACTGCGGGGTCAGCTCGCCGGCCTCGACCAGCTCCAGCGCTGCGCCCAGCGGGCCTTCGAAGACGATCGACTCCCCCGGCGCGAGCGGCCACTCGCCGCTGGCAGGGGCGGCCTTGACGCCGGCCGCGGCGAGCCGCTCGCAGACCTCGGGAGAGCCCGAGCGCATCGTGTTGACCCGCATCGCCCGCTCCGCCGGCTCGTTGCAGGCCCGAAGCAGCGAGCGCGCATCCTCGCCGCCGAGCTCACGCCACCACATCTCGGCCAACCAGCTCGGCACCGAGTGGGCGACCGCCGCCTGCGCGGGATCGCCGTCCCGCGCCAGCAGCTCGGCCAGCTCGTCCCGCTCGCGCGCCGCGCGCCGCATCACGGCGTTGACGAAGCCCGTGGCGTGCGCGGCCCCGGCGGAGCGGGCCAGCTCGACCGCCTGGTCCACCGCCGCGTGCTCGGCGCTGCCGGCGGAGTAGAAGAGCTCGAAGAGGCCGATCCGCAGCGCCGCCAGGACGGGCGGGTCGAGCAGCCGTGGCGAGCGCCCTGCCAGGCGGCGGATCAGGACGTCGGTCGAGCCGCGCCGCTGCACGGCGCCGTAGCAGAGCCGCATCGCCTGGGCGCGGTCGCGCCCGGCCAGGCCCCTCTCCTCGGCGACCCTGCGAAAGGCAGCGTCGGTGTAGGCGTCCTCCTCGAAGGTAGCGCGCAGCACCGCGAAGGCGACCTGACGCGGCGCCGAGACCGCGCTCATCCGATCAGGGCGCGCGGCGGCGGCTCGTGGCCGCGGAGGTAGGCCGCGGCGTCCATCGAGCGCGAGCCCGGGGGCTTCACCCGCTCGATCCGCAGGACGCCCTCCGCGCAGCCGAGCAGCAGGGCGTCGGCGGCTGGGCGGAGCTCGCCCCGGGCCAGCTCCCCGCTCTCCGCGCGGGCCAGGCTCACCCCCAGCCGCCCTCCGTCGGGGGTCGCCAGGTGAGCGCCGATGTGCGGGGTCAGGGCGCGGATCACCCGGGCCAGGTGGGCGGCCGGGCGCGAAGGATCGAGCCGGCGCTCGGAGGGGGAGATCTTCTCCGCATAGCTGACCCCGTCTGCGCCCTGCGGGCTGAACTCGATCTCCCCGGCCGCCGCCAGGTCGAGGGCGCGCAGCAGCAGCCTCCCCCCGATCTCCTCGAGGCGGCCCGAGAGCGCCCCGTAGTCCTCCTCGGCGCCGATCGGCGTCCGCTCGCGCAGGGCGATCGGTCCCGAGTCGAGCCCGGCCTCCACCTTGATCACGCAGGCCCCCGTCTCGGCGTCGCCGGCGATGATCGCCCGCTCGATCGGCGCCGCCCCCCGCCACCGCGGCAGCAATGAGGGATGCAGGTTGAGCATCTCCAGCCGGGAGAGGAGCGGCTCGCGGATCAGCTGGCCGAAGGCGCAGACGCAGGCGACCTCGGGAGCGGCGGTGAGGATCGCCTCCAGCGCCTGGTCCCGGTTGACGTCGGCGGCCTCGAGCAGCTCGATTCCCAGCTCGCGCGCCCTCGCCGCGGCTGGGGCTGGAGCCGGCTTGCGCCCCCGGCCGCGCGGGCGCGCCGGAGGGGCGATGACCAGCGACGGCCGGTGCGGCGAGGCCGCCAGGCGGTCGAGAACGGCGGCCGCGAACTCGGAGGTCCCGAGGAAGACGGTGCGGCTCACGCCTCGGTGGCGGCGGGCCTCGCCGCCTCGCCCGCCTCGGGCTCCTCCCCCTCCGCGGGGCTGTAGGTGCCGCCCTCGCGCAGCGCGCGCAGCGCCGCCTTGCGCTGCTCGCGGCTGGCGCGGTCGAGGATCAGGATGCCGTCGAGATGGTCGATCTCGTGCTGCAGCACCCTCGCCTCCAGCCCCGAGGCCTCGATCCGGATCGGCTCGCCCCCGACGTCCAGGCCGCCGATCCGGGCGAACAGGGACCGCTCGACGTCGACCGAGACCCTGGGGATGCTGAGGCAGCCCTCCTCGACGACCGCCACCTCGTCGGAGAGCCACTCGACTTCCGGGTTGACGATCGCGCTCGGCTCGGAGTCCGGGCCGGCCTGGAAGACGAGCAGACGTCGCAGGATCCCCACCTGGGTCGCCGCCAGCCCCACGCCGAGCCCGTCGCGCATGATCGCGACCATCCGCTCGGCCTCGGCGCGCAGCGGCTCGCCGAAATCCGAGACCTCGGAGGCCCTGCTCTTCAGCACCGGGTCGCCGAACTGGAGAACCTGCGCCAAGGCGGCGTTTCGCCTGGCGAGGACCTCCTCGTCGGGCTCGGGCGGTGCCGTTTCCTTCTCGGGCTCCTCACTCATCTCGCCCCCAAGACTAGAAGCTGCGCCTATTGCGGATCGACGTCGACGCCGACTGCCACCCGGCGGAGCGCCCGCTCGCCCGCCAGCTCCTCCACCACCTCGCGCACGGCCTCGATCGTCCCCGTGCGGTCGGTCATCTTGAGCAGCAGCCGGCGACGATGGCGGTTGCGGACCCGGAACATCGGAGCCGGCCCGAGGACCTCGGTCCCCGCCGGGATCACCGCGGCGAGCGCCTCACGCAGCCGCTCCGAGGCGCTCTCGAGCGGAGCGGTCGCCTCGCAGGCGAGCCCGATACGGATCAGGTGGGAGAACGGCGGGTAGGCGAGGATCCGGCGACGCTCGAGCTCGCCGGCGAGGAAGCCGGCAGTGTCGTGATCGCGGGCGTGAGCGATGCTCGGCGCGTCGGGGGCCAGGGTCTGCACGATCACCTCTCCCCCGGCCTCGCCGCGGCCGCTGCGGCCCGCGAGCTGGGCGACCATCGCGAAGGTCCGCTCCTCGGCGCGAAAGTCGGGGAACCGCAGGGTCGCATCGGCGTCGAGGATGACGCTGAGCGTGACGTCGGGGAAGTCATGCCCCTTGGCGACCATCTGCGTGCCCACCAGCACCGCCGAGCCCGCCGCCTCGAAAGCGCCGAGGATGCGCGCGTGCGCGCCGCGCCCGGCGGCGCTGTCGGAGTCGAGTCGCAGGACCTCCATCGGCGCCAGCCTGCGAGCGAGCAGCTCCTCGATCCGCTCGGTTCCGGCCCCGGCGCGCGAGAGGCTGACCGAGCCGCAATCGGGGCAGACGCCGGGCAGCGGCTCGGCATGGGCGCAGTGATGGCAGACGAGCCGGCCGCCCCGGCGATGGGTGATCAGCGAGACGTCGCAGTTGGGGCAGTCCCAGTGGCGCCCGCAGGAGCGGCAGGTGAGCCAGGGGGCGAAGCCGCGCCGGTTGATCAGGACTATCGCCTTGCCGCCCCGCTCGCGCACGTCCTCCAGGGCATCGAGAGTCGCCCCGTGAAGCGGCCCGGAGCGCGGATCGGCGGCGCGCATGTCGATCACCTGCACGGCCGGCAGCGCCAGGCCGTCGACCCGCCGGGGCAGCTCGAGTCGCGGCAGCGAGAGCCAGCTCTCAGGTCTCGGGGTGGCGGTGCCGGCGAGCAGCACCGCGCCGCGGTCGGCGGCCCGCTTCCTCGCCACCGTCCTGGCGTCGTAGCGGGGATCTCCCTCCTGCTTGTAGGAAGGGTCGTGCTCCTCGTCGATCACGATCAGGCCGAGGTCGCGCACGGGGGCGAAGACCGCGGAGCGCGGCCCCACGCAGACGCCGGCCTCTCCGCTCCGCAGCCGCCTCCACTCGTCGTAGCGCTCGCCCGGCGCCATCGCCGAATGAAGGACGGCGACCCGCTCGCCCAGCCGGGCGCTGAACCGGGACACGGCCTGGGGGGTGAGGCCAATCTCGGGGACGAGCACGATCGCGCCCCGCCCGCAGCCGAGCGCCGCCTCGACCGCCGCCAGGTAGACCTCGGTCTTGCCCGAGCCGGTCACCCCATGCAGCAGGAGCTCCCCGGGAGCGTCGGCCTCGCCGTCCAGGGCCGCGGTGATCGCGGCGACGGCGCTGCGCTGCTCGGCGCTCAGCGACGGCGCGCCGGCCCCTCGTGCGATCGTGGCGCCGGCGGGCCGGCGCCGCACGGCGACCCTCTCCGTCTCGATCAGCCCCCGGGCCTCGAGGCGGCGCAGCGCCGCTCGGTCGGCCCCGGCCGAAGCGGTCAGCTCGGGCCCGCTGCGCTCGCCATCTCGCAGCGCCTCCAGCACCGCGGACTGCCGGGGGCCGAGACGCTCCGCCCCGGCGAGCGCCGAGGCCCCCGCGGCGGTGATCCGGGCCCGCAGCTCCGTTTTCGCCTTCACAGCCCGGCCCCCGGTGCCCGTGCCCGGCGGCAGCACCAGGCCGAGCCCCCGCGCCGGTGTCGAGCAGTACTGCTCGGCGGTCCACAGCCCGAGGCCGACCAGCTCCACCGGGGCGCCCGCCTCGAGCGCCTCCAGGGGCTCCGCAAGGCGGGCCGGATCGATCTCGGTGCTCTCGGCGACCTCGACCACGACGCCGAGGATCCGCTGTCGCCCGAAGGGAATCCTCAGCACGCTGCCGACCCCGACCCCGGCCATCGCCGCCGGGAGGCGGTAGTCGAAGGGCCCGCGCAGGGCGCGCGCGGTCGTCAACGGCTCAACCCTGGCGATCGTCACCCGCCCAACCTAGGGTCCGGCGAGGACATATGCTGCCCGCGATGTCGCTCAATCTCCACCCGGGCGAGAAGGTGATCTTCGAGGGGCACCCGTCCTGGCGGGCGATCCTCGGCTTCTACCTGAAGGGGCTGCTGGTCGCGGTGGTGGCCGGGGTAATCGCGAAGCTGGTCAGCGACAGCGGCGCCACGGTCTTCGGCGTGGTGCTGGTGGTGATCGTGATCACCGTCCTGGTCGGCTTCATCAAGCGCGTCGCGACCACCTACACGATCACCGACCGCAGGCTGAACATCAAGCGCGGGATCATCTCCCGCGAGATCCAGGAGACGCGGCTGGAGCGGGTCCAGAACGTCAATTACCAGCAGTCGGTGTACCAGCGCATGATGCAGATCGGCGACGTCGACTTCGACACCGCGGGCAGCGACGACTACAACTTCGTCTTCGCCGGGGTCGCCGACCCCGAGGAGGTGGTGCACCGGGTCGACCAGGCAACCGGTGTCGGCGCCGCCGGATCCCACGGGCTGGGCGAGGCGCAGCCCCCCGCGGGGGCCTAGCTCCGGGTCGCTAGGCGGCGGCCACGGCCTCGGAGGCCTTGCGCAGGGCGTCCACCCGGTCGGTCCGCTCCCAGGTGAAGTCGGGGTCGTCGCGGCCGAAGTGCCCGTAGGCCGCGGTCTTCTGGAAGATCGGGCGGTGCAGGTCGAGGTACTCGCGGAAGGCGCCCGGGCGCAGGTCGAACTCCTGGTTGACGATCCTCGAGATCTCCAGGTCGGAGAGGCGCCCCGTGCCGAAGGTCTCGACCATCACCGAGACGGGGTGGGCAACGCCGATCGCGTAGGCGACCTGGACCTCGCAGCGCTCGGCGAGGCCGGCGGCGACGATGTTCTTGGCGACGTGGCGGACCGCGTAGGCCGCTGAGCGGTCGACCTTGGAGGGGTCCTTCCCCGAGAAGGCGCCGCCCCCGTGCCGGGCCGCCCCGCCGTAGGTGTCGACGATGATCTTGCGGCCGGTCAGGCCGGCGTCCCCCACCGGGCCGCCGATCACGAACTTTCCGGTCGGGTTGACGAGGAACTCGCCGCGCAGGCGGCCCTCGTCGAAGACCTCGGCGTAGCCCTCGCCGAGCACGGGGGTGACCACGTGCTCCCAAAGCTCGTCGCCGATCCGGTCGTCGCCCTCCAGGCCGGGATCGTGCTGGGTCGAGATCAGCAGCTTCTCCACGCCGACCGGGCGGCCGTCGGCGTAGCGAACCGTCACCTGGGTCTTCCCGTCGGGGCGCAGGTAAGGGAGGGTGCCGTTCTTGCGGACGCCCGCCAGCCGCTCCGCGAGGCGATGCGCGATCTGGATCGGCATCGGCATCAGCGCCTCGGTCTCGTTGGTCGCGTAACCGAACATCATTCCCTGATCGCCGGCACCCGCGACGTCGAGCTCGTCATCGTCGGCGGGGTCCTCGCGCGTCTCCAGCGCCTTGTCCACACCCTGGGCGATGTCGGGCGACTGCTCGTCGAGGGAGACGAGAACCGAGATGTGGTCGCAGTCGTACCCGAGGCTTCCGTGGTCGTAGCCGATCCCGCGGATCGTCTCCCGAACGATCTCGGGGACGTTGAGGTGAACCGTGGTCGAGATCTCGCCCGAGACGACCGCCATCCCGGTGTTGACCAGGGTCTCGCAGGCGACCCGCCCCCCCGGGTCCTCGCTCATCACCGCATCGAGCACGCCGTCGGAGATCTGGTCGCAGATCTTGTCGGGGTGTCCCTCGGTGACCGACTCCGAGGTGAACAGGAACTCGCCGTCGGTCAGTGGTTGGATCTCGGACATCTTCTTGGCTCTTCTCCTCGCTGTTTTGAGGCCCCAGAGACTAGCGAGGCCCTGCGTGCGCGCCGCGCCGGCCGCTGTGCGGAACGAAGTCGATCACCAGGGGAACGCCCTGCAGCGAGCGGGACTCGCGCAGGCGGTTCTCCAGGTGGTAGGCCCAGTCGCGCGTGATCAGGCGGCGATCGTTCACCTGGATCGCTATCCGCGGCGGGCGCTCGCCGATCTGCGCCGCGTAGTAGAGGCGAAGGCGGCGACCCCGCTTCGAGGGAGGGGGGGTCCTGGCGGCGATCTCGTCGACCAGGCGGTTCAGCTCAGGGGTCGGGATCCGGGTCGCGGCCTTCTCGGCGAGCCCGAGGGCGCGCGGCAGGATGCCCGCGATCCCGCGCCCGGTGAGGGCCGAGCAGGCGAGGAGCTCGGGGCGCAGGCGGAGCTTGCGGTTGACCCGCGCCCGGGCGTCGTCGATGTCGGTCGCGGTGATGTCCCACTTGTTGAGCAAGAGCAGCGTGGCGCAGTCCGAGCGCATCGCCATCTCGGCGATCCTCCGGTCCTCCGCGGTCACCCCCTCGGAGGCGTCGCAGACGACGATCGCGACGTCGGCGCGCTCGACCGCGCGCTCGGAGCGAAGCTGGGCGTAGTAGTCGACCGTTCCCGCCACCTTGGAGCGCCGCCTCAGCCCGGCCGTGTCCACCAGGATCGCCCGGCGGCCCTCGTGGACGACCTCGGTGTCGATCGCGTCGCGGGTGGTGCCGGCCGACTCGGAGACGATCACCCGCTCGGCCCCGAGCAGGGCGTTGAGCAGCGAGGACTTGCCGACATTGGGACGGCCGATGATCGCCAGGCGCGGGGCCTCCTCCGGCTCCTCGGCTCGGGCGCCGTCGTCGAGCCCGGCGACGATCCGGTCGAGCAGGTCGCCGGTGCCGAGGCCGTGCGTGGCCGAGACCGCCGCGGGCTCGCCGAGGCCGAGCCCGTGGAACTCGGCGGCGAAGTAGCCCTCGTCGGGGCGATCGACCTTGTTCGCGGCGACCAGCACCGGAACCTCCGCTCGGCGAAGCGTCGCGGCCAGCTCGGCGTCCCCGCTTCGCAGGCCCGCCCGCGCGTCGACCACCATCAGCACCAGGTCGGACTCGCTCACCGCCTCGGCGGCCTGGCGCTGGACGTCGCGGGCGAGCTCGGCCGCGTCGGCGAGGTCGATGCCGCCGGTGTCGATCAGGTCGAAGGTGACGCCGTTCCACTCGCAGCGCATCCGCTTGCGGTCACGGGTCGCGCCCGGCTCGGCATGGGTGACCGCCTCGCGACCCCCGGCGAGCCGGTTGACGAGGGCGCTCTTGCCGACGTTGGGGAACCCGACCACCGCGACCGCGGGGCGCCCGCCGGCCGGCTTCACGCCAGGCCCCTCTCGCGCGCCAGGCCGACCACCCGCTCGACAACCTCGCTCAGCCCGAGGCCCGAGGTGTCGAGCTCGATCGCGTCGGGCGCCGGCCTCAGCGCCCCGTGCTCTCGCTCGCGGTCGCGCCGGTCGCGACGGCGCTGGGAGGCGAGCACCTCCTCCGGGTCCTCGCCGCTCTCGGCAGCGCGGCGGCGGGCGCGCTCGCCCTCGGAGGCCGTCAGGAACACCTTCAGGGGAGCCTCGGGGCAGACCACGGTGCCGATGTCCCGACCCTCCGCGACGTAGTCGCCGGCCGCGATCAGCTCGCGTTGCCGGGAGACCATCGCCTCGCGAACCTGCGGGTGGACCGAGACCTGCGACGCGGCGGCCGAGACCGCGGGCTCGCGGATCGGGCCCGGATCGCGGCCCCCGACCCGCACACCCCCGGGGCCGAAGTCGATCTGAAGCCCGGAGGCGATCGGCGCGAGCGCCTCAGGGTCATCGAGGTCGACCCCCCGGCGCAGCGCCTCGAGCGCCACGCAGCGATACATCGCGCCCGAATCGAGGTAGGTGATGCCGAGCGCCGCCGCGACCTCTCTCGCGACCGACGACTTCCCGGCGCCGGCGGGGCCGTCGATTGCGATCACCATGGCCGGCAGCGTAGAGTGGTGCGGAGATGCAGAGCTGGGATCTCGGCAACCTCGACGTCAAGCCACATCAGCCGGAGGTGATCACCTCCGACGACGAGGGCCGGGCGATCGTGATCGAGCTGCCCGCAGGCGAGGAGATGGGCGAGCACCAGGTCCACGAGCGCGCCTGGGTCCTGGTCGTCACGGGGGCGATCGAGATCTCCGACTCGGCCGGCGAGACCGTCGCCGGGGGGCCCGGGCTGCTGGTCGGGTTCGAGCCCAACGAGCGCCACGAGGTGCGAGCCCGCACGGACTCCAGGCTGTTGCTGCTGCTCTCGCCCTGGCCGGGCGTCGGGCACCCCAGCTCTACCGAGCGCTGAGCGTCTCCAGGTCGGCGGCGAAGCCCGGGTAGCTGACGGCGGCCGCCTCGATCCCCTCCACCTCGACCCCCCGCTGGGAGGCGAGCCCGGCGATCGCGCCCAGCATCGCGATCCGGTGATCGCCGTGGGAGCGGACCGTTCCCCCGGCGATCCCATCGCCGCCTCCGATCACGATCCCGTCGGGGGTGGCCTCCACCCCGGCCCCGAGCCCGGCCAGCGCCTCGGTCACCGTCGCGATCCGGTCGGACTCCTTGCGCCTCAGCTCACCGGCGCCGGCGATCACCGTCTCGCCCTCGGCGAAGCAGGCGGCGAGGGCGATCAGCGGCAGCTCGTCGATCGCCAGGGGGATCTCCTTCCCTTCGATCCTCGTGCCCATGAGCTCGGCCGCCGAGGCGGTGATCGTGCCGAAGGGCTCTCCCCCGCGCCCGCGCTCCTCGGCGATCTCGAACGCGGCACCCATCCGTTCCAGGACCGTCAACACCCCCCCTCGGGTGGGGTTTAGCCCGACCCCCTCCAGCCGCACCCGGCTGCCGGGGACGATCGTCGCAGCGACGATCAGGAAGGCGGCCGAGGAGAGGTCGCCGGGAACGACGATCTCCCCCGGCTCGAGCCGGTCGGCAGGGCGGATCGTCACCGCGTCGCCGGCGCGGCCGATCTCGGCCCCGGCCGCGGCGAGCATGCGCTCGGAGTGGTCGCGGGTCGGCGCCGGCTCGATCACGCGCGTCTCCCCCTCGGCCAGCAGGCCGGCCAGCAGCAGGCAGGACTTGACCTGGGCGCTGGCAACCGGGAGGCGGTAGGAGATCCCGCTCAGTGGCGAACCCTCGACCTGGATCGGCGGCAGGCGTCCGTTGCGGCACTCGATCGTTGCGCCCATCAGCCGCAGCGGCTCGGCCACCCTGTCCACCGGGCGGCGCCTGATCGACTCGTCCCCGTCGATCGTCCAGGTGCCCGTCTCCTGGCCCGCCAGCCACCCCGGCAGTAAACGGAGCAGGGTGCCGGCGTTGCCGACGTCGACCTCGACGCCCGCAGCGGCCCCCCGCAGCCCCACCCCCTCGATCTCGAAGCGCCGCGGCAGCGGTCCGGTGGAATCGATCCTCGCGCCGACCCCGGCGCCGAGAGCGCTGACCGCAGCCAGGGTCGAGCGGGTGTCCGCCGAGTCGAGGAAGCCCTCGATCGCGGTCGTGCCCTCCCCGAGCGCCGCGATCAGCGCCGCCCGATGCGAGATCGATTTGTCGGGCGGCGGGCGCAGGGCGCCCTCGAGCGGCCCCGAGGGATTGAAGCGGGCGCGGCTAATCGCCGGCCTCGACCACCGAGACGGCATGGCCCATCTCGCGCACCAGGGCCGCGGCGCGCTCGGCCTCTTCCCCGCCGGCCACCCAGAGCGCGATCGCCCCGGTCGAGTTGTCCTGGGCGGGGTGCAGCGCCATGTCCTCGATGTTGATCCCGGCCTCTCCCAGCGCCAGCGCCAGGCCGGCGACGATCCCCGGCCGGTTCGGCACCACCAGCCGCAGCTCGTGAACCGGTCCGCCGGGGCCCTCGGACTCCAGCAGAGCCCGGCGGGCGCCCGCCGCATCCCGCTGCCAATCGGCGAGCCGCTCGCCGTCCCCCTCGCGAATCAACTTCGAGGCCCGCTGCAGGCGGGAGATCATCGAGTCGACCGCGTCGGCGAGCGATTCGCGGTTGCTCGCGAAGATGTCGCCCCAGATCTCGGGGTTGGCGCCGGCCACGCGGGTGGCGTCGCGCAGGCTCGGCCCCACGTCACCCATACGCTCGGAGTCCCTGCGAAGCTCGGCGGCGGCCTCGTCGGCGACGGCGTTGGCGACCACGTGCGGAAGGTGGCTTGCCGTCGCCATGAGGCGATCGTGGGCCTCCGCCTCAATCGCCTGCGGCCTGGCGCCGAGGCCGGCGATCGTCCGCTGCAGCCGGTCATAGAGCACGCCGGAGGAGACCGCGGTCGGGGTCAGGTACCAGCGAGCGCCCTCGAACAGCTCCTCGCGGGCGTTCTCGACCCCGGCGGTCTCGGCGCCGGCCAGCGGGTGCCCGCCGACGAACCGCTCGTCCTTTCCCAGCGCGGCGACTATCTCGAGCTTGGTCGAGCCGGCATCGGTGACGACCGTCTGCGCGCCGGACGCGGCCAGCGCCGCGCCGGCAAGCTCGATCAGCGCCCCGACCGGCGCCGCGCAGATGACGACCTCCGAGCCCTCGCAGGCTTCGCCGAGCTCGGGCGCGATGCGGTCGATGGCGCCGCCCTCGAGCGCCGCGGCGGCGGTCCCGGGCTCGAGGTCGAAGCCGACCACCTCGGCCCCCAGGCGCCGCCTCGCAGCGAGACCGATCGATCCGCCGATCAGCCCGACGCCGAGGACGGCGACCTTCATCGAGAGCGGCGGGCCCTCACCGATTCGGCGAGCCCGTTGAGCACCTCGACGGTCGTCTCCCAGCCCATGCAGGCGTCTGTGATCGACTGGCCGTAGAGGAGCGGCGCGCCGGCCGAGAGGTCCTGGCGTCCGGCCCGCACGAAGGACTCGAGCATCACCCCTGCGATCGCGCCACTGCCGGCTCCCACCTGGGCGCCGATCTCGGCCGCCGCCTTCACCTGCAGCTCGGGGTCCTTGTTGCTGTTGCCATGGGACGCATCGATGACGACTCGCCGCCTCAGCCCGGCGGCTTCGAGGCTCCGCAGGGCCTCCTCGACGTCGGCCGCCCCGTAGTTGGGCCCGGCATCGCCGCCGCGCAGGATGATGTGGCAGTCGGGGTTTCCGGTGGTGTGCAGGATCGCCGGCACGCCTGCGTCGTCGATGCCGGCGAAGACGTGGGGCACCGAGGCGGCCCGGACCGCGTCGACCGCGACCTGGACGTCCCCGTCGGTGCGGTTCTTGAAGCCGACCGGCATCGAGAGCCCGGACCCGAGCTGGCGGTGGATCTGGCTCTCGGTCGTGCGAGCGCCGATCGCGCCCCAGGCGACCGCGTCGGAGATGTACTGCGGGGTGATCGGGTCGAGGAACTCGCAGCCGATTCGCAGGCCCAGGTCGAGCACCTCCAGCAGCAGCTCCCGAGCGACCCGCAGGCCCGCGTTGACGTCGCCGGAGCCGTCGAGATGGGGATCGTTGATCAGCCCCTTCCAGCCCGTCGTCGTCCGCGGCTTCTCGAAGTAGACCCGCATCGCCACCAGCAGGTCCTCACCGTGTTGCTCGGCGATCCCGCTGAGCCGGTTCGCGTACTCCAGCGCCGCCTCCGGATCGTGGACGCTGCACGGGCCGACCACGACCAGCAGCCTGTCGTCCTCGCCGCCGAGCACCTCCGTGACCGCCGAGCGGCCCTCGACCACGCTCTGCACGCGCCGCTCTCCCAGCGGCAGCTCCTCGAGCAGGGCCTGCGGCGAGACCAGCTCGACGACGCGCTCGATGCGCAGGTCGCGGACCCGGTCCTTCGCCTGCTCCTTCACCCCAATCACCATCTTGTCGGTACCTCTCTCCAAGTTCGAAGATCGTACTTTCTGCCCGTTGCGCGAACGCGCAGGGCCGTGTGCGCGGCGCCCGGTCCGGTCGGTTTCCAGCGCGGCTTCGGAGCCGCGGGGCCGGACGCCTAGCTAAATCGCCAATACGCAAAGAAGCGGGCAGACCCGAGCGCAGCGCCGCTGGCGCCTCCGATGCTCATGGTGATGCCGCCTCTCGACATGCTGGAGAGGTTGTAGCAGGTGCGTTCCGATTAGTCGAGCGCCTCGCCGAGCGCGGCAAGGAAACGCTCGTTCTCCTCACGGGTCCCGTAGGTGACCCGGACGTGGCCGGGGCTACCCAGCGGTGTCCCGGCCCGCACGTGGACGCCGCGCTCGGAGAGGCCGGCCACCGCGGCCCCCTCCTCCTCCGCTCCGCCTAGCGCCACCCAGGAGAAGTTGGCCTCGGTCGGGGCGGTGTTGAGGCCGAGCTCCGCCAGGCCCCCCTCGACGTGGACCCGCTCGATGATCGTCTGCTCGACCCGGCGGCTGACGTCGTCGGAATGCCTGATCGCCTCGGCGGCCGCGGCCTGGGCGATCGCGTTGACGTCGAAAGGCTGGCGGACCGCGTCCACCGCGGCGCGGAACGCCGCCGAGCCGAGGCCGTAGCCGACCCGCAGCCCGGCCAGCCCGTAGCACTTGCTGAAGGTGCGAAGCAGCACCAGGTTGGGGAAGTCGGCCAGCAGGTCCACCGTGGCGTCGGGATCGTCGGTCTGCTGAAACTCGACGTAGGCCTCGTCGAGGATCACCGTGACGTGGTCAGGGACCCGCTCGCAGAAGTCGGCGACCTCGGCGGCGGAGATGTAGGTCCCCGTCGGGTTGTTGGGGTTGCAGACGACCAGCAGCTGGGTCGCTGCCGTCACCTCGGTCAGCATCGCCTCGAGGTCGTGGAGGTAGCCCGCCGCCAGCGGGACGCGGATCTCGCGCGCCCCCGAGAGCGGCGCCATATAGGGGTAGATCGAGAACGACGGCCACGCGTAGACGATCTCGGCGCCGGGCTCACAGAGCGCCGCTGCCGCGGCCAGGAGGATCTCGCAGGAGCCGTTGCCGAGCGAGACGTTCCCGGGCTCCACCTCGTAGCGCTCGGCAAGGCGGCGGCGCAGCAGGGTCGCGCCGGGGTCGGGGTAGCGATTCATCGCCGGCGCCGCCCGCCCGATCGCCTCGATCACATCCGGGTGCGGCGGGAAGGGGGACTCGTTCGAGGCGAGCTGGGCGACCTCGCCGGCGGCGATCTGCTCGGGAGCCTGGCCGGAGGGCACTCCCGCCTGATAGCCCGGGATCCGGGCCAGCTTCTCGGCGAATGTGATGCTCATCGGCGCCCTATTGTGCCGCGCCGAGGTCGGAGCGCAGCGCCTGCGCGGCACCGAGGTAGGTGTGGGCCGGCCGGTGCTCGGCGGTGGCGTAGTAGTGGACCATCACCCTGACCACGCGCGGCATCGACCCGGGCACCTCGATCTCCCGGGTGCACAGCAGCGGCACCGCCTCGAGCCCGATCCCCCGCGCCGCGACCGCCGGGAACTCGGCGTCGAGGTCCCCGGTGGTCGTGAACAGGCAACTGACCATCGCCGCCGGCTCGAGGCCGTTTCGCTTCATCAGCTCGCGCATCAGCTCCTCGGTGGCGCCGAGGATCGCCTCCGCCTCGTTGGCCGGGACCTGGGTCGCGCCGCGGACGGCGAACAGTCGCTCCTCGCTCACGGCCCGGCATCTTCCCAGAGCCGAGCGACCTCGTCCTCGTCGAGTCGCCGTCCCTCTCCCGGGGCCAGATCGCCCAGCTCGAGCGCTCCCAGCCGAACCCGGCAGAGCCCCACCACCTCGTTCCCGATCGCCTCGAACATCCTCCTGGCCTGCCTGTTGCGGCCCTCGCGCAGGGTCAGCTCGACCTCGCGCTCGGCGATCCGGCGGACGCGCGCAGGCGCCGTCGGGCCGTCCTCGAGCCTGACCCCGCGGGAGAGCCGCCCCAGATCGCGCTCGGCGGGCGGTCGGCGCAGCCGGGCGAGGTAGGTCTTCTCCACTCCGTAGCGGGGGTGGGTGAGGCGGTTCGCCAGCTCGCCGTCGTTGGTGAGCAGGATCAGGCCGGTGGAATCCGCGTCGAGCCGGCCCACCGGGTAGAGCCGGGCACGGCTCTCCACCAGCTCGGTGACCGCCGGCCTCTCGCCCGGCTCGCGGGCTGTCGAGACCACCCCGGCGGGCTTGTTCACGGCCCAGACCTCGCGCGGCTCGACGCCGACCGGGCTGCCGTCGACGCGGACCTCATCGGACTCGCCGACCTCCCGCGCGGGGTCGGTGACCACCTCGCCGGCGACGGTCACTCGGCCCGCCGCGACGATCCTCTCAGAGGCGCGCCTCGAGGCGACGCCGCCGTGGGCGAGGTACTTCGCCAGCCTCACCGGGACACGCGGGCTCAGGGAGCCGCGCGCTGCTCCCCGGCGCGGAGCAGGCGCTCGCGCAGGTCGCGCTCGTCCTCGGCGGTGGGGTCGAATCGGGACGGGTCGGGAAGCTGGTCGAGGCCCGAGAGCCCGAACAGCCTCTCGAACAGCTCGGTGGTGCGGTAGATCGTCGCGCCGAAGCGCGAGCGACCCGACTCCTCGATCAACCCCCGCTCGCCCAGCGTCTGCACCGCCGACTCGGAGGCGACCCCGCGAATCCGGGCGACCTCCGGCCGCGAGACCGGTTGCAGGTAGGCGACGATCGCCAGCGTCTCCGCCTGGGCCTGGGTCAGCGGCGGGGTGCGGGGCCTGGAGAGCAGACGCCTCGCCGCCTCCTCGGCCTCCGGGGCCGAGGCGAGTGCGTAGCCGCCGGCGACCTCGCGCAGGACGACGCCCCGGCTTCCCTCGGCGAGCGCGCCGTGCAGGTCGGACAGCGCCTCGGCGACCTCCGCGTCGGTGGCCTCGCAGGCAAGCGCCAGTTCGCCCGCCGGCACCGGCTGGGCCGAGAGGAAGAGCAGGGCCTCGAGCTTTCGCGCCAGCGGGCTCATCCGACCCCGGCCTTCGGCTTGGCCTGCCGCACCTTGATCGCCCCGAAGGGCCTGCGCTGGACCCAATCCGCCTCTCCCTTCCTGTACAGCTCGAGCAGCGCGAACAGCGTCACGGCCTGGGTGAAGCGGTCCTCGGCGCCGAACTCGTCGTCGAAGTCGAAGCTCGAGCGCCGCGAGAGCGCCTCCCGCAGGGCCATCAGGCGGCGCTCGATCGAGACGGTCTGGCGGATGTGGCTGGTGTCGGGGGCGGGCGGGACCTCGAGCAGGTCGCCGATCGCCGCCCCCAGCAGGTCCGGGTCATACGAGGCGACCGCCGCCTCGAGCGAAACCTGCCGCAGCGCCGGTGGCAGCGGCGCGTTGCGGTAGAGGTGGCGGTGGGACTCCTCGAAGCGCTCCGAGAGCATCGCCGCCGCGTCGCGGTAGCGCCGGTACTCGAGCATGCGAGCGACCAGCTCCTCGACCGCCTCCTCCGGTGCCAGCTCGTCGAGGTCCTCCTCCGCCCCGGGCAGCAGCATCCGCGACTTCAGCTCCAGCAACGCGGCGATCAGCACGAGGAACTCGGTGGCGACGTCCAGCTCCAGCTCCCCCTCCCGCTCGAGGTGCTCGATGTAGGCGACCACGACTTCGCCCAGCTCGACCTCCAGCAGGCTGACCTCCTCCCGCAGCAGCACCGCCAGCAGCAGGTCGAAGGGCCCGGCGAAGACTTCCAGGTCGAGGTCGAGGTCGCGCACCGCCATCGACGCAAGCCTAGAGGCAGCCCCCGTCGCAACTACTGACAAGCCGGCGCGGTGTTAGCGCCGGCACAGGCATGTCAGGCGGCGAAGCCGCCGCAAGTTGTTCCCGAACAACAACGCCGCCTCCTCTGCTCCAGCTCGCGCGCACTGGAATCCCGACTGCCCTGCGCGCGAGCTTCCGCGTCCGGGGGCGGCTTGGCCGGCGCGGCTCACATGACGCCGGCACATGCATGTAAGGCGGCGACGCCGCCGCAATTTATTGCGTCTGCGCGTCCCTGCCCGGTCCGCCCAGCAGCTTGTCCCTGCCCGGCCCTCCCACGAGCCTGTCGCGACCGGGCCCGCCGAGGAGCTTGTCCTTCCCCGAGCCCCCGCAGAGCAGGTCGTTGCCCTTCATGCCCTTCAGGGTGTCGTTTCCGCCGCGGCCGACGATCACGTCGCGCCCAGCGGTGCCCGCGATCACGTCGCGCTTCCCGGTGCCGACCCTGGTCGCGACCCGGCCCGCGCACCTGGGCTTCGCCGCGGGCGGGGGCGGCGGGCAACCGGTCGGCGTGAAGCTCGGCTGCGCCGTGGTGGTGTGGCCGGGATCCTCGTAGCTGACGACCGAGAATCGCGTCGTCGCCGGATCGCAGACGCCCGGGTTGCGCAGGAACGACTTGGCGAGGACGATGTCGATCGAGTCGATCCTGATCGGCACCGGCACGCCGATCACCTGGGTCGTCTGGGGGAAGTCCTTGATCGTCGTCTTCACGCCCTCCGGCGTCAGGTCCGCCTTGCCGCGCTGGAACACCTTGCCGGTGGATGCGTCGAGGACGATGCCCAGCCCCGGCAGCGGATCACTCGCGTCGGGGCTGAGGAAGTAGATGCGGCCGGTGATCGTCTGCTGGGTGAGCGGGATCGGGATCGAGGGCCCGAGGGTGGCAACGACCGTGGTCGTGCCGACCTTCGTGTTCGCAGGGCAGGCGTCGGCGGGCTCGAAGCTCGCCGCAGGGCAGGTGGGCGCCGTGAGGCTGGGCGTCATGCCGAACGGCAGGGTCTGGGTCAGGTCCCTGATGTGCTCGCTGCCGCCGAGGTCGAGGTGGACGTGAAACCGAGTGTTGGCGTTGGCTTCCGTGCTGTCCAGCGGCTCGCCCTTGGCCCCGCTCAGCGGAATCGAGGCGTAGGCGGTCGCAGCAGGGATCGCGGCCAGCGCGGTCGCCAGCGCGATGAGAATCCGAGTTCTTCCCTGCATTCCTGGCCTCCCTTGGTCTCGGCCGACTACCCCCATCCAACGGCAGCGCAAACCCCGGGCTCGCCCTTTGGGCGAGATCTTCCAGCGGATGTTCGAGGCGCGGTACTAGGGGGACGCGCCGACGCCCATCCTCGCCCGCACCGCGGCGAGGGTCTCCGATGCGAGACGGCGGGCTTTCGCCGCGCCTGCCTCCAGCACGCCCTCGAGCGCCTCGGTGTCGGGCCGCAGCTCCCCGTAGCGCTCGCGGACCGGGGCCAGGTAGTCGACGGTCGCCTCCGCCACCGCCTGCTTGAAGTCCCCGTAGCCGGCGCCGGCGAACTCAGCCTCGATCGCCTCCGGCCCGATCCCGCGGGCGGCAGCGAGGATGTCGATCAGGTTGGTGACACCCGGCTTGTCCTCGGCCCGGACGACCTCGCGCCCGGAATCGGTGACGGCGCTGGCCAACTTCTTGCGGATTGCGCCGGGCTCGTCGAGCACGTAGATCGTCCCGGCCTCGCTCGCCCCGGTGGTCGACATCTTGCGTTCCGGTTCCTGGAGGTCCATGATCCTCGCCCCGACCTCGGGGATCCGGTGCTCGGGCACGACGAGCGTCTCCCCGAAGCGCTCGTTGAAGCGCCGGGCGATCTCCCGCATCAGCTCGACGTGCTGGCGCTGGTCCTCGCCGACCGGCACCTCCTCCGCCCGGTAGGCGAGGACGTCGGCCGCCTGCAGCACCGGATAGAAGAAGAGGCCGGCCGAGACCAGCTCCCGCTGGGCGGCGGACTTCTCCTTGAACTGGGTCATCCGGTTGAGGTCCCCGTGCGCGGTCACCGCCGCCAGCAGCCAGCACAGCTCGGTGTGCTCGCGGACGTCGGACTGACGGAAGAGGATGCAGCGATCGGGCTCCAGCCCGGCTGCGAGCAGCAGCGCGGTCGTGTCGTGCAGGCGCTCCCGCAACTCCCCGGGGTCATAGGGAACCGTGGTCGCGTGCAGGTCGACGATGCAAAAGATCGCCGGGTCGCCGCGGTCCTGAGCCTCGACGTACTGGCGGATCGCGCCGATGTAGTTGCCGAGGTGCTTGCGGCCGGTCGGCTGGATGCCCGAGAAGATCCTCACAGCAGCGGGAGACTATGCGGGCTCGGGGATGGCCGTTTCGGGATCCGGGATGGCCGTGTCGCACTCGGCGCTGTGCCCGCACTCCCCGGCGCTCGCCGTGCCCCGGTTCGGGAAGGCCTCCGAGCGGCGTTCCGGGTTGCGGATCCCGACGCCGGCGACGATCCCGCCGCAGATCATCAGCACCCCGGCGATGCTGACGCTGAGGTGAAAGCCCGAGGTCGAGGCATCGGCCGCGGCCCCCTCGACCGTCGCCGCCTCGGCCGCCGCGAGGTCGCCGGTGCGGGGGGCCGCCAGCGGCTTCGACTTCGCCTCCTCGACGGCCGCGACGGCCTGCGGCGATAGCTGCCGGGCGCCGAGCGCCTCGTCCAGCGAGGAGCCGAACTGGGCCGAGATCACCGCCCCCAGGACGGCGATCGCCAGCAGGCCGGCAACCCGCGAGACACCGTTGTTGACCCCGGAGGCGACGCCGGCGCGATTCTCCGGGACGGAATCGAGCACGGTCGCGGTCAGCGGCGCGACGATCGCCGAGAGGCCGAGGCCGAAGACGAGGATCGCGGGCAGGACGTCGCCGAGGTAGCTCGCATCGGCGCCGATCCGCAGCATCAGCAGCATCCCGGCGCCGGCGACCAGCGGCCCTACCGTCATCGGCAGGCGCGGCCCGGTGCCCGAGGTGATCCTGCCGAAGCGCGGCGAGAGGACGAAGAGGATCAGTGAGATCGGCGTCGTCGCCAGCCCGGCCTCGATCGGGGTGTAGCCAACCACCTGCTGCAGGAAGAGGCCGAGGAAGAAGAGGCCTCCCATGAGGCCCGCGTAGGCGCTCAGGGTTGTCAGGTTGGCGACGCTGAAGTTGCGGATCCGGAACAGACCGAGGTCGAGCATCGGATGCTTCGCTCGCGCCTCCCAGAGGATGAAGAGGACGAAGCAGACCACCCCGGCCAGCAGCGGGACCCAGACCAGCGGGCTGCCCCAGCCGTGGGTCGGCTGCTCGATCAGCGCGAACACCGGTCCGCCGAGGCCGAGGGCCGAGAGCAGGATCCCCAGCCAGTCGATGCCGCGATAGGCGTCGGGGTCACGGCTCTCGCGGACCGAGTGCAGGGTCAGGGCGACGGTGACGGCGATCAGGGGAAGATTGACCCAGAAGACCCAGCGCCAGGAGAGGGCCGAGACCAGCGCGCCGCCGCCGGCCGGGCCGATCACGGTGGCGATCCCGGTCCAGGCGGTCCAGGTGCCGACCGCCCTTCCGCGCGCCTCGCCATCGAAGGTGGCGGCGACGATCGCCAGAGACCCCGGCACGAGCAGCGCCCCGGCGATCCCCTGCAGGGCGCGGGCGGCGACCAGGAGCTCGTCGGAGGGCGCGATGGCGCAGAGGGCCGAGGTCACCCCGAACCCGATCAGCCCGGCGACGAACATCCGCCGGCGGCCGAACTGATCCCCCATCGAGCCACCGACCAGCAGAAGCGAGACCAGCGCCAGCAGGTACGCCTCGACCACCCACTGCTGCCCGGCGAGGCCGGCGTCGAGCCCGTCGCTGATCGCCGGCAGGGCGACGTTGACGACCGTCGCGTCGAGGAAGACGACGGTCGAGCCGAGAATTGTCGCCACCAGCGTCAGGCGCTGCGAGCGGGACACTCGTCCAGTCTAGGTCGAGGCCTCTGCGGCGATCTCGCGGAGCTGCTGGGCGGGGGTGAAGAAGTTGCGATAGGCGAGGGTGGTCGCGACCAGCGCGGCGATCGAGACGCTGCCGAGCAGCACGTAGAGGAGGATCAGCTGCAGTCGGACTGCGTCGGAGGGGCTGGCGCCGGCGAGCAGCATTCCGACCATCGTTCCCGGGAAGAAGATCAGCCCGGTGGTCTTGGTCGAGTCGACCAGGGTGATCATGCCGCTGCGAAGCGAGCGGCGGACGATCGGCATCGCCGCCTCGTGCGCTGTGGCCCCGAGTGCCAGGGTGGCCTCGATCCTCGCCCGCGAGTCGGCGACCTCGTCGCCAAGGCGGTTCAGCGCCACCGCCGAGGCGGTCATCGCGTTCCCGATCACCATCCCGCCGACCGGGACGAGGTAGCGCGGGGTCGGGTCGAAGACGCCGAGCGCGACGACCAGGCCCAGGGTGGTGGCGCCGGCGAGCGCCAGCGCGACCAGCAGCGGCCAGAAGGCCCCCGGCACCTTCTTCGCGCGGGAGCGCGCGGTGAAGGCGCCGAACAGCACCATCACCGCCAGCAGCGCGATCACCAGGGCGATCGTGTCGGTCTCGAAGATCAGCTTGATCACGTAGCCGATCGCCGTCAGTTGGACGAAGGAGCGGACCACCGCGATCCCGATGTCGCGCTCGAGGTCGGCCTCGCGCCACAGCGAGATGGCGGCGGCGAGGGCGACCAGCGCCAGCGAGGCGGCCACCTGGCCCAGCGAGAGATGGATCGAGGTTGCGGCGGCGAGCGGCGGGCTCATGCCATCACCTCCTCGACCGGCCCGCACTCGGCGAGGCGACCGTCCTCGAGCCGGATCACGTAGTCCCCGAGGCGGCGCGCCTGGGCGGGATCGTGGGTGACGAGGACGATCGAGACGTCGATCTCGCGCCGCAGCCGCGCGAAGGTCTCCTCGATCGCGTCGCGGGCGGCCTCGTCGAGCGCCGCGGTCGGCTCGTCGAGCAGGAGGACCCGCGGCTTCTGGGCCAGCGACCGCGCCAGCATCGCCCGCTGCTGCTCGCCGACCGAGAGCGCCGAAACGTCGCGCTCGGCGAAGCCGGGGTCGAGGCCGGCGAGGGCGAGGCATCGCGCCTCGTCCGGCTCGCGGCCGGCCAGCCCGGCGGCGAAGGCGAGATTGGAGCCGACGTTGCCCTCGAGCAGCGCCGGGAGCTGTGGAACCAGCGAGACCTCGCGCCGCAGTTCCAGCGGGTCGTATTGCTCGAGGGGCCGGTCGCAGTAGGCGATCTCGCCGGAGCCGGGGTCAGCAAGGCGGTTCAGGAGCCGCAGCAGCGTCGACTTCCCGGCCCCCGAGGGCCCGACCAGCGCGCTGGCCCCGGACGGGATCGTCACCGACACGTCGCGCAGCA
The DNA here is from genome assembly GCA_963725315.1 of uncultured Actinomycetes bacterium. GTDB lineage: Bacteria > Actinomycetota > Thermoleophilia > Solirubrobacterales > 70-9 > JBBRHQ01. Next base: position 203,816 of record CAVRYA010000010.1, read on the forward strand.
CTTCCCGTCCCCCGCGGCTGTAGCAGACCTCACGCAGCTCGAACAACACCCCGCAATCATCCCAACGCCGGGGGCGCCCCCGCGCCGAACGCAACCTTAGGGCCCCAATGGGCACGCAACATGCAGTTCGGCGGGAGCGGAAGGCTCGGGAGCGGGCGATCGCCCGGCTCGCGGGAAGTCAGCACGGGATCGTCTCGATCGAGCAGCTGCGCCGGCTCGGGCTGGGTAGCGACGCGATTCGAAAGCGGATTGGAACTGGGCAGCTGAATCCACTGCACCGAGGGGTGTACGCGGTTGGGCACACCGCCGTTTCCCGCCAGGGCATCTGGATGGCCGCGGTGCTCGTAGGGCCGGCCGGCGTGCACCTCAGCCATCGGTCGGCCGCTGCCCTATGGGGACTGCTCAAGCACGAGGGCCCGATGGTCGAACTCACTGCACCGTGCCATCTGCCACACCGTCGGGGCCTTCGCGTCCATCACTGCCAGGTTCTGTCGACTGAGAAGGCCGAGCGCTTCGGCATTCCGGTCACCACCGTTCCTCGCACCTTGATCGATCTGGCAGCAGTCGCCCCACACCGCTTGGTCACGGCCGTAAACGAGGCCGAGGTGCTCGGGCTGACCACCGCGACCGAGCTCGACGCAGCGATCCGGCTCAACCGGGGCAGGCGCGGCGCCGCTCGGCTCCGAGCAGTCGCCGACGTCGGCCTCGGCCGGGTCCGCAGCGAGCTCGAGCGCCGCTTTCTCGCCCTAATCGCCCGCGAGGGCCTGCCGTTGCCCGAGACGGGCGTGCTGGTCAAGGCCGCCGGCGAGCTACTCGAGTGCGACTGCGTCTGGCGCGATGCGCGCCTGGTCGTCGAGCTCGACGGGCGCCGCTACCACGACACCGCGATCGCCTTCGAGCGCGATCGCGCTCGAGACCGCGTCCTGCAGGCCGAGGGCTGGCAGGCCGTCCGCGTCACCTGGCGCCAGCTCGAGGCACCTCACACGCTCCTGGCCGACCTCCGCCGCCTCCTCCGTGGCCGAACGCAACCTTAGGGCCCCAATGGGCACGCAACATGCAGTTCGGCGCCGTCCGGCCCAGGCTTGGACCGCGCAAGACGGCTGGCGGTTGCCATAACGGCGCAGGGCCGCTGCGCATCGCCTGGAAGAATCCGGGTAGGTGATGGACTGATGGCGCGCGCAATCTGGTCGGGGACGATCTCATTCGGGCTTCTCAACGTGCCCGTGAAGCTCTACAGCGCGGTTTCGCGCAAGACGATCCGCTTCAACGACCTGCGCTCCTCCGACGGGGTGCGGGTGCGCAATCGCCGGGTCGCTGAGGGCACCGAGGAGGAGGTCCCTTACGAGGAGATCGTCAAGGGCTATGAGATCTCGCCTGACCGCTACGTGGTGATGACCCGCGAGGAGCTCGCCCAGCTCGACCCGAAGAAGACCCGCTCGATCGAGATCCAGGACTTCGTCGAGATCGGTGAGATCGACCCGATCTATTTCGAGAATCCCTACTACCTCGGCCCTGCCGAGGGCGCCGAGAAGGCCTACTCGCTGCTGGCCGAGGCGATGGAGTCATCCGGCAAGGCGGCGATCGCGCGCTTCGTGCTGCGCAACCGTGAGCATCTGGCGGCGATCCGCGCCTCAGACGGAGTCCTGACGATGACCACGATGCGCTTCGCCGACGAGGTGGTGGCGCCGGACGAACTCGAGGACGTCTTGCCCCAGTCGAAGCCGAAGGTCCAGCGCAAGGAGGTCGAGATGGCCGAGAAGCTGATCGACTCGCTGGCATCGGACTTCGATCCCTCCAGCTACCGTGACGAGTACCGCGAGGAGCTGCTCTCGCTGATCGAGCAAAAGGCCGAGGGCAAGGAGGTCGTCACCTCGGCATCGGAGGAGCCGGAGGCGACCAAGGCCCCCGATTTGATGGCTGCCCTGGAGGAGAGCATCGCCGCCGTCCGCGGCTCTGATCTCGCCAAGGAGAAGCCGAAGCCGAAGAGGCGCTCGAAGCCCACATCCTCGAAGTCGACGGCCTCGAAGTCCAAAGCGAAGTCCTCCTCGACCTCGAAGCGCAAGCCGGCGGCGAAGTCGAAGTCGCGCTCGAAGTCGCGCTCCTAGTTGGCGGCGAACCGCACCGTCGAGGTCGAGAACCGTGAGCTGAAGCTCACCAACCTCGACAAGGTCCTCTACCCGAAGGCCGGATTCACCAAGGGCGAGGTGATCGACTACTACGCCAAGGTCGCGCCGGCGATCATCCCCCACCTCGCCGGGCGGGCGCTGACCCTGCGCCGCTTCCCGGAGGGAGTGGATCGCAGCGATGCCGCATTCTTCGAGAAGCGCTGCCCCAAGCACCGCCCCGACTGGGTGAAGACGGCCCGGGTGGAGATCGGCGGCCGCACCGGTGAGATCGACTTCTGCGTCTGCGAGGACCTGCCGACCCTGGTCTGGATGGCGCAGCTGGCCGCGGTCGAGCTGCACCCCTCCCTCTCCCTGGCCCCGGACCCCGAGCGCCCCACCGTGCTGGCCTTCGACCTCGACCCCGGCCCGCCGGCCGACGTCGTCGAGTGCTGCCGGGTTGCCCTGCGGCTGCGCGAGATGTTCGGCCACCTCGGGCTCGAGTGTTTCCCGAAGACCTCGGGCTCGAAGGGGATGCAGGTCTACCTGCCGCTGAACAAGAAGACCAGCTACGACGAGACCAAGCCGTTCGCCCGCGCGATCGCCCAGCTGCTGGAGAAGCAGACCCCCGGCGAGGTCGTCTCGAAGATGAAGAAGGCAGACCGCCGGGGCAAGGTCTTCGTTGACTGGTCGCAGAACCACCAGCGCAAGACGACGATCTCCGTCTACTCGCTGCGGGCCCGCGAGCGACCCACCGCCTCGACCCCGATCAGCTGGGACGAGGTGACCAATGCGGCTGAGACCGACGACCCAGGGTCGCTTGTCTTCGAGGCCCCCGAGGTGCTGGAACGGATCGAGCGCCACGGAGACCTGTTCGCACCCGTCCTGGAGCTGCGCCAGGAGCTGCCCGACTTCGCGATCGTCGGCGGCAGCGCCTGAGCACCCCGCTCAGGCCGCGACTATCGCGTCGATCTCGACCAGCGCCCCTTTCGGCAGGGCCGCGACCCCGACCGCGGCCCGCGCCGGCGGAGCCTCGCCGAAGAAGCCCGTGTAGGCGTCGTTGATCGAGGCGAACTCCCCCAGGTCCGTGGTGTAGATGGTCAGCCGCAGGGCGCGGTCGAGGCTGGTCCCCCCCGCCTCGCAGACCGCCTCAAGGTTCCTCAGGCACTGGGTCGCCTGCTCGGCCGGGGTCTCCCCGACGATCTCGCCGCTGCCGGGGTCGAGCGGCACCTGGCCCGAGCAGACCAGAAGGTCGCCGTGGCGGATCGCCTGGCTGTAGGGACCGATCGCCTCGGGGGCTCCGGCGCTCTCGACCACGGACCTCTCGCTGCTCATCGCGTGTTCCTCCTATTCGGGATGGGTGATGTCGCGCATCTCATAGCCGGCCTCGCTGAGGGCGGCGACGATCTTCTTGCCGTGCTCCGCGCCCCGCGTCTCGAGGATCAGCTCGACCCCGGTCTCGGCGATCCCGAGGTTGACCCCCTCGCGGATGTGGCGCACGTCGGAGACGTTGGCGCCGGTGGCGGCGACCGCCGCCAGCAGCTTTGCCAGCGCTCCCGGCCGGTCGCCGATCGTGGTGAAGATGATCAGCCCCCGCCCCTGCTGCGCCTCTCCGCGGCGGGCGACGGCGATCAGCCACTCTTCGTCGATGTTCCCGCCGGAGAGGACGATCGCGGTGACCCCGCCGTCGAGCGGATCCTCGTGGCCGCTGATCAGCGCCGCGACGCCGACCGCACCCGCCCCCTCGACCACCAGCTTCGCCTCGCCGAGCAGCAGCGCCATCGCGTCGCCGACCTCGTCCTCGCTGACCACGACGATGCGATCCAGGTAGCGCTGGACCAGAGGCAGGGTGAGCCGCCCCGGCCGCTTCACGGCGATCCCGTCGGCGACAGTCTGCGCGGCCGGCACCGCGACCGGCTCCCCCGCCCGCAGCGAGCCCGGATACGGCGCGCAGGCCTCCGCCTGGACGCCGACCACCTCCACCTCGGGACGGCGGCCCTTGACCACGGTCGCGATCCCCCCGGCCAGCCCGCCGCCCCCGAGCGGGATGACGACCCTCGCCAGGTCCTCGATCTCCTCCAGCAGCTCCAGGCCGATCGTGCCCTGGCCGGCGATCACCGCGGAGTCGTCGAAGGGATGGATCAGCTCCACGTCGCGCTCCCGCGCGAACTCCCCTGCCGCCTCGACGCAATCGTCCACGGTGCCGGCGCGCGTGTGCAGCCTCGCCCCCAGCCTCTCCGCCGGGGAGGTCTTGGAGACCGGGGCGTCGGTGGGGACGAAGAGGTCGCAGGGGACCCCCATCCTGCGCGCCGCCAGCGCCACCGCGTGACCGTGGTTGCCGGCGGTGCCGGCGGTGACCCCATGGCTCCGGGCACGCTCGGAGCCGAGCATCTTGTTGCTCGCCCCGCGCAGCTTGAAGGAGCCGCCCTGCTGCAGGCTCTCGGCCTTCAGCGCGACGGTGCAGCCGCAGCGGGCGTCGATCTCGGGCACCCGCAGGGCGGGCGTGCGGGTAACGAGGCCCTCGATCGCCTCTCGGGCGCGCTCGACGTCCTCGATCGATATCGCGTCCTCGCCCATCCCCGGCCACCCTACCGCCGGCGGGCCCGGGCTCAGTCGAGCTTCTGGCGCAGCACAGGCTGCCGGGTCGCCTTGACCTCGTCGAGGCGGCGAACCGGCGTCGTGTAGGGGGCCTGGCGGGCGATCTCGGGGTCCGCCTCTGCCTCCTCGAGTATCTCCTCGATCGCCTCGGCGAAGGCGTCCAGCGACTCCTTCGTCTCGGTCTCGGTCGGCTCCACCATCAGCGCCTCCTCGACCAGCAGCGGGAAGTACACGGTCGGCGGGTGGAAGCCGAAGTCGAGCAGGCGCTTGGCCAGGTCGAGCGTCTTCAACCCCAGCTCCCTGCGCATCGGCGCTCCGGAGAGGACGAACTCGTGCATGCAGTGCCGGTCGAAGGCGACCGGCAGGTGCTCGCCGGCGCGCCCCTCGGCCAGCCGCGCCTTCAGGTAGTTGGCGTTGAGCACCGCGGTCTCGGACGCCTCGGCGAGCCCGTCGGCTCCGAGGCTGAGGATGTAGGCGTAGGAGCGGACGAAGACGCCGAAGTTGCCCTGGAAGCCGCGCAGCCGGCCGATCGACTTGGGGCGGTCGGTGTCGAGCGCGTAGAAGTGGCCCGACGCCCCGTTGGCGCCCTCGCGGCGGACCACCTGCGGGCGGGGCAGGTAGGGCTCCATCCGCTCGGAGACCGCGATCGGGCCCGAGCCGGGGCCGCCACCGCCGTGCGGCTGGGAGAAGGTCTTGTGCAGGTTGAGGTGGACGATGTCGAAGCCCATGTCCCCCGGCCTCGACTGGCCCATCACCGCGTTCAGGTTGGCCCCGTCGTAGTACAGGGTGCCGCCGGCGTCGTGGATCAGGGCGGCGATCTCGGCGATGTTCTGGTCGAAGACCCCCAGCGTGTTGGGGTTGGTCAGCATCAGGCAGGCGACGTCGTCCGAGACCTTGGCGCGGAGGTCGTCCATCTCGACCCCGCCGCGCTCGTTGGTCGCGACCTTGACCGCCTCGTAGCCGGCCATCGTCACCGAGGCGGGATTCGTCCCGTGGGCGGTGTCCGGGGTGAGGACCTTGGAGCGCTCCTCGCCGCCATCGGCGTGGTAGGCGCGGGTCAGCAGCAGCCCGGCCAGCTCTCCGTGGGAGCCGGCCGAGGGCTGGAGGCTTACGTGCGGCAGCCCGCAGATCTCCGCCAGCGATTCCTGCAGCAGCCACATCAGCTCCAGCGCCCCCTGCGCCCTGCGCGGGTCCTGGGCGGGGTGCAGGCGGGCATACCCGGGCAGCGCGGCGGCCCGTTCATTGAGCCGCGGGTTGTGCTTCATCGTGCACGACCCCAGCGGGTAAAGGCCGGTGTCGAGGTCGAAGTTGCGGCGGGAGAGGCGGTTGTAGTGGCGGACGATCTCGGGCTCGGAGACCTCGGGCAGCCGCGGCGGCTCGGATCGCAGCAGAGGGGACGGGATCAGCTCCTCCAGCGGGCGCTCGGGGACGCCCGGATCACCGATCACCGCAGCCCGGCGCCCGGGCTTCGAGCGCTCGAAGATCGTCACCGCCCGGTCGCGCTGCTGCGGGGTCTCGGCGAGGCTCATGCAGGGACCTCGGCTGCGGTTCGGCTCTCGGCCCGCACCGCGGCACCGATCGCCGCGGCCAGGGCGTCGATCTGCTCGGGGCTGCGACGCTCGGTCAGCGCCACCAGCAGGCCGTCGGGGTGCTCGGGATAGTCGCGCCCGAGCGGGTAGCCGGCTGCGATGCCTCGCTCCGCGCAGCGCTCGAGCACCGCGTCCACCGGGGCGTCGAGCGAGATCGCGAACTCGCGCACCACCGGCGCGGTGTGCAGCAGCTCGACGCCCTCGATCTCCGCAAGCCGCTCGCGGGCGTAGGCGGTGCGCTGGACCAGCAGCTCCCCCAGCTCGCGGTAACCCTCGCGCCCGAGCCAGGCGAGGTGGACGATCGCGCCCAGCGCGTTGAGCGCCTGCGCGGTGCAGATGTTATGGGTCGCCTTCTCGCGACGGATGTGCTGCTCGCGGGTCTGCAGGGCGAGGACGAAGCCACGGCGCCCGTCGAGGTCGGTGGTCTCGCCGGCGATCCGCCCCGGCATGCGGCGCAGGTGCTCCTCGGTGGCGCAGAAGAAGCCGAACGAGGGTCCGCCGAAATCGAGGCGGTTGCCGAGCGGCTGGCCCTCGCCGAGGGCGACGTCGGCGCCGCACTCGCCCGGCGGGCGCAGCACTCCGAGGGTCATCGGGTCCACCGCGACGACCAGCAGGGCGCCGTGCTCGCGAGCGGCTTCTCCCAGAGAGGAGACCTCCTCGACCGACCCGAAGAAGTTGGGGTTCTGGAGGATCACGGCGGCGGTCTCCCCGCTCACCGCAGTGGAGAGCTGATCGGCGTCGGTGCGCCCGTCCGCGAGGCCGACCTCGACCACCTCGGCCCCGAACCCCTTCGAGTAGGTCCGCAGCGTCTCGCGGCTGTGCGGGTGGACTCCGCGCGAGATCACGAACTCCTTCCGCCCGGTCGCCGCCATCGCCAGGTAGCCGGCCGAGGCGACCGAGGAGGGGCCCTCGTACAGCCCGGCGTTGGAGACGGGAAGCGCGGTCAGCTCGGAGATCGCCGTCTGGAACTCGAACATCACCTGCAGCCCGCCCTGGGAGATCTCCGGCTGATAGGGGGTGTACGGCGTCAGGAACTCCGAGCGCTCGGTGATCGCGTCGACCAGAGCCGGGACGTAGTGGTCGTACATCCCGGCTCCGATGAAGCAGACCTGCGACTCGCAATCGGCGTTTCGCTCCGCCAGGGCGCGGAGCCGGTCGAAGACCTCGGCCTCGCCCATTCCCTCCGGCAGCTCCAGGGGCCTGCCCAGGCGAAGCGGCTCGGGGACCTGCTCGAACAGCTCCTCGGTGCGCTCGACGCCGATCGCGCCCAGCATCTCGGCGCGGTCGAGCTCTGTGACGGAGGTGTAGCGGGTCACGTCTCTGAGCTTAGAGAGGCGACGTAGTCGTCCCGGCTCAGCAGCTGCTCGGTCTCGGAGGGGTCGGAGAGCTTCAGCTTGACAAGCCAACCCTCCCCGTAGGGGTCCTGGTTGATCTTCGCCGGGTCCTCGCCGGCGAGGGCGTTGACCTCGGTTATCTCGCCCGAGAGCGGTGCGATCACATCGGAGACCGCCTTCACCGACTCGACCTCGGCGTAGGTCGAGTCCTTGCTGACCTCGGTGCCGACCTCGGGCGCCTCGAAGAAGACGACCTCTCCGAGCGAGTCCTGCGCGTACCAGGTGATCCCCAGGGTCGCCTGCTCCCCCTCGATCCGGGCCCAGTCGTGCTCGGCGTGGTAGAGGAGATCGTCCGGGTAGTTGCCTTCGGCCAATTCAGAGATCCTTCCTGTAGAGGGGCTTGGAGCCTACGCGGGCCTCCCGCTGTCTTCCCCGCACGTCGATCTCCAGCTCCGTGCCGGGCTCGGCCAGCTCGGCACGCACGTATCCCATCCCGATCCCCACCTCGAGCGAGGGCGAGAAGCTGCCGCTCGTCACCTCGCCGGCGGGCTCGCCGGCCGCCAGAATCGGGTTGCCCTGCCGGGGGATGCCGGCGCCCTCGATCGCGAACGGAACCAGCTTCTGCTCGGGTCCGGCGGCCCTCGCCTCGGCGATCGGATCCGCGCCGACGAAACCGGTCTGCTCCGCGCAGCACCAGCCGAGCCCGGCCTCGATCGGGTTGCGCTCGGGAGTGATGTCGCTGCCGTGAAGGGGGAAGCAGACCTCGAGCCGCAGAGTGTCCCGGGCGCCGAGGCCCGCGGGAACGACCCCCGCGTCGAGCAGGCGCGAGAAGACATCGGGGGCGCGACCGGGATCGATCAACAGCTCGACACCGTCCTCGCCGGTGTAGCCGGTGCCGCAGGCGACGCCCGGGGCGCCATCGATCACCGTGGCGAGCACCCCGAGGCGCTCGGGCAGGGTGAGCCCGAGGGCCGCGGCGACGATTTCGCGCGCGTGCGGTCCCTGCACGGCGAGCATCGCCCAGCGGTCGGCGACGTCGCGCAGGACGCAGTCGTAGTCGCCGATCCAGCGCGACATCCAGCGCAGGTCCGGGCCGTGGTTGGCAGCGTTGGTGACGATCAGGAAGTGCTCGGGGGCGAGGCGGTAGGCGAAGACGTCGTCGAGGATGCCGCCGTGCTCGTTGCACAGGCACGAGTACTGGGCTCCCCCGACAGAGAGCCGCGAAACATCGTTGGAGAGGACCCGCTGCAGGAAGCGGTCGGCCTCGGGGCCCTCCGCCTCGACCTCTCCCATGTGGGAGACGTCGAACATCCCGGCGTGGGTGCGCACCGCGACATGCTCCTCGCGGATCCCCTCGTAGGAGATCGGCATCTCCCAGCCGGCGAAGGCGGCCAGCTTCGCGCCCGCCGCGAGGTGCGCGGCGTGCAGCGGTGTCCGTCTCAGAGCCTCGCTCACGAGGCCGCAGGCTAGCGAGGCTCGTAGCTGCCCTCGGCGCCCAGCGAGAAGACGGGCCGCCCCGGCGCGGCCTTCGGGATGCCATCCTCCCGCAGCGCTCCGGTCAGCGGCCGGAACCAGCTGCTGGTCGGTATCTCCTCGACGACCCGGACGGCCTCGGGGCGGCGCTCGGGGGCGAGGGTCCCGAGCGCGGCGTCGAGGTCGCCGCTGCGCAGCTCCGCGCCCTCGAGCAGCGTCACCGCCGCGACTACGACCTCCGCCTCGCCGGCCGGGACGCCGAAGGTGACCGCCAGGTCCACCTGACCCAGCTCGCCGAGTGCCTGGGTGACGAGCAGCGAGGGGACGTCGGCCTCGGCGGTGCGGATCAGGGTCGCCAGCGAGTCCACCAGCCAGTGGTCGCCGTCGGCGTCGCGGCTGAACAGGCACTCGGAGCTGACCCAGCAGTCGCCGCGCTCGAACACGCCGCGCAGCAGTCGCGAGCCGGTCGCCCCGTCGGCCTGGGCGCGGGCGAGCAGCAGCCCCTCCTCGCCGGGCCCGCAGCGCAGCGCCAACCCATCGGACCCTTCCAGCAGGCGGCCGCTGCCGGTGTCGTAGCGGGCGATCGCGATCTCGGCGCTGCCGGGCAGCGCCCTTCCCACCGAACCCGGCTTGGCGCCGCTGACGTTGGCGAGGATCGCCTCGGACTCGGTGGCAGCCCAGAACTCGAGGATGCCGGCCGGGGCGAAGCGGTCGGTGATTCGCTCCCAGAGGCTGAGGGGCATGCCGGAGCCGATGAATAGCCGCACCGGGTGGTGGCGCTCGTTTGGGTGCGGCGGCGCCTCGAGCAGGCCGTGCAGCTGCGTCCAGGTGTAGGAGGCGACCGTGACCCCGTAGCGGCGCGCCTCGTCCCAGAAGGTCTCAGGCTCGAAGCGCCTCGCCATCGCCAGCCGCGATCCGCCGGCGATTGCGCCGCCGAGGCTCATCAGCAGCCCCGAGGGATGGTGCAGGGGGTTGACGCTGAACACCGTGTCCTCGGCGGTGAGCGCCGCCGAGGAGGCGGTTCCGAAGGCCGAGAGCGCCCAGCGCCCGTTGCTGATCCGGTTGACCCTGGTCCGCTCCGCCTCGCCGGCGAAGAGGATGAAGCCGAGATCGCCGGCTCGGCCGGGGTTGGGCTCGTACCAGGCCGGGGGGGCCACCTTCTCGGGGTCGACCCGCTCGAGGTCGGTGAGGCCGCCGGCGTCGCGCGGCTCGGCGCCGCCGCCGAGCAGGACGGCATCCACCGGCCTCACCTGCTTGGCGGCAGCGGCGTTGTCGGGGTCGGCGATGATCCGGGTCACGCCGCTGAGCTCGGCCTCTCGGGCGACGTCGCCGCCGGGACGCAGGAGGACGACGACGGCGCCGAGGCGGTTGAGTGCGGCGACGACGGCGAGCGCGCTGGGCCGCGTCCCCATCAGCACCCCGACGTGCTCGCCCTCGCGGATCCCGATCGAGATCAGGCCGCGGACGACGCTGTCGATCCGGTGCTTGACGGCGGCGTTGGAGTGGCCGCGGTCCTCGAAGAGGAAGCAGACCTCCTCCGGGGCGCGCTCGGCGCGCTCGTCGAGCAGCAGGCCCAGCGAGATCCTCGTGCGCGGCTCCATCCGCTGCAGCCGCCCCAGCCGCGGGAACTGGGCCGCCGCCTGCCTGCCCACCTCGGGGATGGTCCGCACCGACTGCGCCGTCGCCTCGGCCAGGCCGCGCACCGTGCGGGCGCCCACCCCCGCGATCAGCTCGACCCCGTAGCCGAGCCGCTCGCCGACCCCGCCGCCGGGCTCCTGCAGCGCCTCCTCGGGCATCGGCCTGACGCTCTCCGGCAGCTCGCCGCCGCGGGCCCAGGCGGCGACCACCGGCCAGGTGGTCGCCTTCGCGGCGCTGCCTACGACCAGGCCGAAGTGGCCTGCCCGCAGCGGCACCTCGTAGGCGTCGGCCCGCGGCGCCGCCCGCTGGATCGCCCGCACGGTCGCCGGAGGCGCGATCTCGTCCACCTCGCCGACGAAGCAGAGCAGCGGGCACTCGATGTCGGCGAGCGTCACCGCTGCGCCGTCGATCGTGAAGCCCCCGGCGAGCATCCGGTTGTGGACCAGGAACTGCTCGGTGAAGTCGGCCAGGGCCGGACCCGGCCAGGCGACCCAGCCCTCTCCCATCAGGAACCGCCGCTGGCGCTCGCGGGGGAGCAGGGCCTCGCGGTCGTGGAGCTGCAGGACGAACTCGATCCGCTGCCGCAGGGACTTGACGGGGTCGAGCAGGGCGAAGCCGGTGCGGGTGGCCCAGGCGGGGACCGAGCGCCCGGCAAGGACGTGATCGGCGATGAACCCGGCGCCTTCGGCGACCAGCTGATCGGGAAGGCCGAGTGGCGTCGCAGCCCGCAGGTCCACCGGCGAGCCGAAGGTGATGACGCTCGCGATGCCCTCGTTGCGCCGGTACGCCGCGGCCTGGTAGCAGAACATCCCGCCCTGCGAGTAGCCCGCCAGGTGGACGTCGCGGCCGCAGGCCCCGCGCACCCGCTCGATCGCGTCGCCGACCGCGACGACGTGGTCGGCGAGGTTCCGCTCCAGCCCTCCCTCCTCGCGCTCGGGAGAGCCGAAGTCCACCACCCAGGGGTCGGCGCCGTGCTCGCGCAGGATGCGGACCGCGCTGGCCGCGGGAGAGACGTCGTAGACCTCGGCCGAGAGCATCAGCGGCGGCACCAGGATCACCGGCGGGGAGTCGCCGGCCTCCGCCTCCCGGGTCAGGTAGCGGCGCAGGCGGTAGACCGGCTGGCGGGCGACGACCTCGTAGGGGGTCGCCTCCTCGTCGGTCTCCAGGCCGCCGAAGCGGGCCACCTCGAGCGCGTTCTGCGCGGTGCTGCCAATCCTCCCCAGCTGGCCGCCGATCGCTGCCGGGATCTCCAGCGGGCCCAAGCGCATCCGGCCAGCCTAGATCAGCGCGTCAGTCCTGGAGGAAGGGTGGGACGTCGATGTCGTCGTCCTGGACCCGGAGGCTGCGGAGGTCGGTGTCGTCGGCCGAAATGCGGGGGCCGCGGTTCTCGTAGCGGCGGCGGACCCGCTGGGGCGAGCGGGCCAGCAGCTCGAATCCCTCGAACCCGGTGGCGATCACGGTCACCCGGATCTCGTCGCGCATCGACTGGTCGACAACCGAGCCGAAGATGATGTTGGCGTTGTCGTCCGCCTCCGACTGGACGAGCTGGGCGGCCTCGTTGACCTCGAACAGTCCGAGGTCCTCGGGGCCGGTGATGTTCAGCAGCATCCCGGTGGCGCCCTTGATCGACTCCTCGATCAGCGGCGAGGTGATCGCGGCCTTGGCAGCGTCCACGGCCCGGGCCTCACCCGAGGCCGAGCCGACGCCCATCAGGGCCGAGCCGGCGTCGCGCATGATCGTCCGCACGTCGGCGAAGTCGAGGTTGATCAGCCCGGGGATCGTGATCAGGTCGGTGATCCCCTGGACGCCCTGGCGCAGGATGTCGTCGGCCTGGCGGAACGCCTCCAGGACGCTGGTGCGGCGCTCCACCGCCTGCAGCAGCTTCTCGTTGGGGACGATGATCAGCGTGTCGACGTTGTTGCGGAGCTTCTCGATTCCCTCCAGCGCCTGCTGCATCCGCCGCTTACCCTCGAACTCGAATGGCTTGGTCACCGCGCCCACGGTCAGCGCACCGATCTCCTCCTTGGCGATCTCGGCGATCACCGGGGCGGCCCCGGTGCCGGTGCCGCCGCCCTCGCCGGCGGTGACGAAGACCATGTCGGCGCCTTTCAGCGCCTCCTTGATCTCGTCACGGCTCTCGGCCGCGGCGCCGGCGCCGACCTCGGGGTTGCCGCCGGCACCGAGCCCGCGGGTCAGCTCCTGGCCGATCGAGAGCTTGATGTCGGCGTCACAGGCCTGAAGCGCCTGCGCGTCGGTGTTGACGGCGACGAACTCGACGCCGCGGATGCCGGCGTCGACCATGCGACTGACCGCGTTGGTGCCGCCGCCTCCTGCACCGACCACCTTGATCACCGCGAGGTAAGTGGATTCCATCTCCCGAGTTCCTATCGACTGCCTACGAAGTTAGTTGAGCCTTGGTTCCGTCCGAGGCTTCAGCAACGCTTGAAGGTTCCACCCTTCGCTGAAACCAAGGAAATTGCGCTCAACGTAGGGCATTCGCGGGCCTCTGTCAAACCCGCGAATCCCATCCTGCAAAGCGGAATCCTCGACCATCGCTCGAGGGTTTATGCATCCTCACTCTCAGGTCGAGGGTTGCTCACCCGGCCACCCCGAAGGAGCGAAGAGCGGATGCACAGGGCTTTGCAGAGCGGTATGGCGGCTAGGGCAGGAGATGCCCCGCGCCACCGACCGCGGGCCGCTCGGGGGAGCTGAGGTCTACATAATCGAGCGCGGTCAGCGAAGGGTCGGCGAGCACCGCGGCCGCAGCGCGCCACTTGCGAGCCGCCCGCGCCGGGCTGCCGAAACGCAGCTCGATTCCCCCGCGAAGCACCACCACCACCCCGCTCTCGGCGTGGTAGCTGCGCTCCAGATAGGGCTGCATCGCCCTCGGAACCGCCCCCAGCACCTGGGCCTGCTCGAGGGCGGTGCCGCGTAGACGAGATCGCCTCGGCGGCTCTGTCAGCGGCAGGCTCGGCAGCTCGAGCCCGTCAGCGTGAAGCGAGCGGATCACGACGCCGTCTGCGGCGACCACCGCGGCCTTCGAGCCGCTGCCGATCAGCGCCGCGGGACGACGCTCGACCACTCGGACCGAGAGGGTGTGGGGGAAGTCGGGCTCGGCGCTGACCGAGCGCACCAGGGGAAAGTCCGAGGCCGCCCGCTCGAGCAGCTGTGGCCGGGGGTGCAGGGTGGTCATCTCCCGCCCCGCCCGCTCGAGTGCCCGCTCGAGCTTCGCGGCCCCCGGCGAGCCGCTCGGGATTCCCTTCACCTCGACCTTGGTGACGCCGACCAGGCCCGAGTCACGCAGCCAGAACCAGTAGGCGAGCGCGATGACGAGCGCGGCGATGACGGCGATGACGAGCGGGCGCCGCCACTCGCGACGGGCGCGGGAGCGACGCCTCGCCCGCGGGCGCACCCGCGCGATCGCACCGGCGAGGGCGCCGCTCACGACGGCCACTCGATCCGCCCGAGCACCTGCACCTCGGGCTCGAGCACGACGTCGAAGCGCTGCTTGACGCGCCGGCGGCCCTCGGCCATCAGGGCGACGACGTCGGCGGTGCTCGCCTCGCCGGTGTTCTCGACGAAGTTCGCGTGCTTCTCCGCGAAACGGGCGCCACCGTGGCGCAGCCCCCGGCAGCCGGCGGCCTCCAGGAGCTGGCCGGCGGTGCGCCCACCGGCCTCGGCGGCGTCGGGGTTCTTGAAGGTCGAGCCGAATGTCTTTATCCCGGAGGGCTGGGCCTCGTGGCGGCGGCCGCGCATCTCCTCCAGGGTGGCGCGGATCCGGTCGGGATCGGCCGGCGTCAGCCCGAAGGAGACCCGGGAGACGACCTCGCCCTCGCCGAGGTTGGAGCTGCGGTAGGCGAAGCCGAGCTGATCCGGTCGCCGGCGGGTCGTCCCCGAGGCGGCGCAGACGTCCACCCACTCGAGCACTCGCGCCAGCTCGCCGCCGTAGGCGTTGGCGTTCATCCTCACCGCGCCCCCCGCGCTGCCCGGGATGTTGACGCCGAACTCGATGCCCGAGAGGCCCCAGCGAGCGGCCTTCGCCGAGACCGAGGGCAGCCGGGCGCCGCCGCCGCAGACGATCCGCCGGCGATCGCGCTCGATCGCGGCCAGCTCGCCGTCGAGCTTGATCGCAAGTCCTCTGAATCCTTCATCGGCTATCAGCAGGTTCGATCCCGAGCCGATCACTCCTACCGTGATCCCCTCCTCCCCGGCCCAGGCGAGCAGCTCCAGCAGACGGTCCTCATCGGTCGCCCGGGCGAAAAAGTCGGCAGGGCCGCCGGTGCGGATCGTCGTCAGGCGCTCCAGGGGGTGGGAGCGCTCGACGCCCTGCGGGGGATCCGAAGTGCTCACGCCGCCCCTTCCTCGACCAGCCGCCCGGCCAGCTCGGTGATGTCGCCGGCGCCGATCGTCACGGCGATCTCCCCCTCGCGCAGGGTCGGCCCAATGGCCGCCGCGGCCCGGTCGGCGTCGAGGAGCCACCAGACCGGGCGCCCGCCGGCCCGCTCCGCGGCCGCCTCCGCAACCTGCAGGCCGCTGACCCCGGCGAGCGGGCCCACCGGCTCCTCGCGGGCCGGGTAGACGTCGAGGACCCCAATCTCGTCGGCCAGCGCCAGCGCCGCCCCGAACTCCTCGGCGAAGGCCTTGGTCCGCGAGTAGAGGTGGGGCTGGAAGATCGCGACCAGCCGGCTCGGCCCGAGCTCGCGCAGCGCATCCAGCGCGGCCCGCACCTCGGTCGGGTGATGGGCGTAGTCATCGTAGATCCGCGCCCCTGAGCGTCTGCCCCTCAGCTCCAGCCGCCGCCTCACCCCGGGGAAGTCGCCGAGCGCCCGCGCCGCGCCGTCGAGGTCGGCTCCGGCCAGCTCGATGGCCGCGAGGGCGGCGCGAGCGTCGAGCAGGTTGTGGCGCCCGGGGACCGCGAGGTCGAGCTTCGCCGGACCGGGCGCCTCGTGGTCGAAGAAGGCTGCCTCGCGCCCTTCGGCGAGGCGGTCGAGGCCTCCCCCGGCGGGGAGGGCCACCCCCCGCGCCGGCGCGGTGAACTCCTCGAAGGCCCGCTCCAGCTCGGCCAGCGATCCCCAGCGGGAGTGATGGTCCATCTCGACGTTGGTGACCACGGCGATCTCGGGCTCGAGGCGCAGGAAGCTCGCGTCGCTCTCGTCGGCCTCGGCGACCGCCCACTTCCCCTCCCCCCAGCCCGAGTTGGCGGGCTCGGCGGAAGGTCCGGCCCCCGGCAGCTCGCCGCCGAGGAAGAAGGCCGGCTCGAGCCCCAGCGCCCGCATCGCCCAGACCAGCATCGCGGTCGTGGTCGTCTTGCCGTGGGTGCCGGAGACCGCGATCAGATGCTTCTGCGCGCAGAGCCGGGCGAGGAGCTCGCCGCGGTGGACGATCGTGGCGCCGCGCGCCCGCGCCGCCGCCAGCTCGGGGTTGTCCTCGGCGATCGCGGTCGAGACGACCACCTCGGCCCCGGCGGGGAGGTTGGCCGCGTCGTGCCCGATCGCGACCTCGATCCCCGCTCCCCGGAGGCGGCGCGTGTAGCTCGACTCGGCCCGGTCGCTGCCCCCGACCGTGGCGCCGAGCTGATCGCAGACCAGGGCAAGGCCGCTCATTCCGGCGCCGCCGATCCCGATGAAGTGAAGGGCCCGGCCCCTCATCGGCCCGCCGCTGCGAGGACCTCGGCGGCGATCCGTGCCGCGGCGTCAGGTCGGGCCAGGCCGCGCGCCGCCGCCGACATCTGCTCCAGGCGCTCGCTGTCGTCGAGGATCGCGGCGACCTCGCTCCGCAGGCGTTGGGGCGAGAGGTCCCGGTCGGGGATGACCGCGGCGGCGCCGGCCCGCTCCATCCAGCGGGCGTTCGAGCCCTGGTGATCCGCGGTCGCGTGGGGATAGGGGACGAGGAGAGCCGGCCGGCCGGCCGCGGCGAACTCGAACAGCGAGCCGCCGGAGCGGCCGAGGACGAGGTCGCTCGCCGCCAGGCTCTGGCCCAGGTTGGGCTCGTAGCGGAGCAGGACGTAATCCTCGCCGCCGAGCCGGCCGAGGCGGTCGCGCAGCTCGGGGTAATCGCGAGTCCCCGCCAGGTGGATCACCGCGAACTCCCGGGCGGGGTCGGCGGCGAAGGCCTCCAGGGCGGCGAAGTTGACAGAGCGTGCTCCCTGGCTGCCGCCGACCACCAGCAGGCAGCGGGCGCCGTCGGCGACCCCGAACCTCGATCGGGCGGCGGCCCGATCGGCCTCGATCACGGCCCTGGGCACCGGACGCCCGGTGATCAGGTAGCGGTCGCCGTCGCGCCCCTCTATTGGGAAGGCGAGGCAGACCCGGCGGGCGCGGCCGGCGAGCAGGCGGTTGGCGAGCCCGAGATGGCTGTCGGCCTCGGTGAGGACCAGGGGGATCCGCAGGGAGATGGCCGCCAGCCCGGCCGGCCCGGCGACGAAGCCGCCGCCGCCCATGACCACATCGGGTGCCCGCCGGCGCAGCAGCCGGCGCGCGGTGCCGACCGCCCGCAGGGCCCGCAGCGACGCCGCGGCCGCCCGCAGGGGGCGCTTGCGGTCGATACCCCCGACCGCCAGGTAGTCGATCTCGTATCCCGCCGCCGGGACCAGCTCGGCCTCGATCCGCTCCCGCGTGCCGATGAAGCTGACCCGCGCGCCCCTATCCCGAAGCTCGTCTGCGACGGCCATCGCGGGCACGACGTGGCCGGCTGTCCCGCCGGCCGCTATGACGATTGTTTGCAGCTCTGCGCCCGCCATCGACGACCCGCAGTTTGCCAGCGCGGGCGGGGGGCTTCGCGGCGCTCGCCTTCGCCTTGCCGCCGCGAGCGATGTTGAGGATCAGGCCGACCGCGAGCAGGCTGACCAGGAGGCTGCTGTTTCCGTAGGAGACGAAGGGGAGCGGCACGCCGGTCAGCGGGGCGAGGCCCATCACGGCGAACAGGTTGATCACCGCCTGCGCCAGGACCAGCGCGGTGAGGCCGGCGGCGAGGAGCTTGCCGTAGGAGTCCTTCGCCGTCTGCGCGATCCGGAAACCGGCATATCCGAAGATCCCGAACAGCGCGGTGACCCCGGCGATGCCGGCGAAACCGAGCTCCTCGCCGATCACCGCGGCGATCATGTCGGTGTGCGCCTCGGGGAGGTAGTAGGCCTTCTGCACCCCGTCGCCGATCCCGGTGCCGAAGAGCCCGCCCGAACCGAGCGCGATCTTCGCCTGCAGCGCCTGGAATCCCGATCCGGCCGCGTCGGCGCCAGGATGCAGGAAGCCGATCAGGCGCTCGCGCCGGTAGGGCTCGAAGAGGATGATCAGCATCACGAAGAAGCCGATCACGGCGGCGATCAGCAGCAGGTCGCGGAGCCTCGCGCCGGCCGCGATCAGGGTCGCAGCGGCAGCGAAGGTGGTGACCATCGCGGTGCCCAGGTCGGGCTCGGCGATCACCAGCAGACAGGCGACCCCGACCACGGTCAGGTAGGGCATCATGCCGCCGATCGTCCGTGTCATCTTCGGCTTCGCGGCCAGCATGTGGGCGCCGTAGAGGACCAGCGTCACCTTGGCCAGCTCCGATGGCTGGATCTGCAGGGCGCTGGGGCCGATCCAGCGGCTGGCCCCGTTGACGGTGGTGCCTGCGAACAGCACCGCCAGCAGCAGGAAGAAGGAGAGCACCAGCAGCGCCGGCGTCAGGCGGCGGATCAGCTGCAGCCCATGGCGGGCGAAGACGTGCATGATCACCAGGCCGACGGCGCCGAAGATGACCGTCCGCTTCAGGTAGAAGGCGCTGTTGGAGAGGCCGCCGTTGCTCAGCACCTGGGTCGTGGAGCTGGCAGAGAAGACCATCACCGCCCCACAGGCGAGCAGACAGAGGGTCGCGGTCAGCAGCAGGTTGTACTCGGTCGAGAGCGCCGGGGAGCGTTTGCGCTTCGAGCGCAAGCCGGCGAGGACCCGGACGCTCACGCCAGAGCCCCGACGATCCCGCGGAAGCGCTCTCCGCGCTGCTCGAAGTCGCGGAAGGAGTCAAAACTGGCGCAGGCCGGGGAGAGCAGGACCACCTCGCCGGGCAGCGCCGCGGCTGCGGCCCGGCGGACCGCGTCCTCGAGGTCCTCGCAGCGCTGCAGAACGACCCCCGTCTCGGCAGCCGGGCCCAGGGCTTCCTCCAGCGCCTCGGCGGCCTCGCCGATCAGGTAGGCGGCGCGGCAGCGCTCGGCGACCGGCTCGGCCAGCGGCTCGAAGGGTTCCCCCTTGAGGCTGCCGCCGAGGATCGCGTGGACGCCGCCCTCGAAGGAGCGAAGCGCGGTCGCGGCGGCGCTGACGTTGGTCGCCTTGGAGTCGTTGACGTAGAGCACGCCGCCGATCTCGGCGACCGGCTCGAGCCGGTGGGGAACCCCGGTGAAGCTGCGCAGCCCGGCGGCGACCGCGTCGCGCTCCAGGCCCATCGCCAGCGCCGCGGCGGCGGCGGCCATCGCGTTGGCGACGTTGTGGGCGCCGATCAGGCGTAGCTCGGCGGCCTCGATCAGCGGCGCGCCGTCGGCGAAGACCGTCCCGGAGGCGAGGCTGACGTCGCACTCTCCCGCGGCGGCGCAGAACCGCACCCGCCGCCCGCAGCCGCCGAGGTCGAGCCCGGCCAGCGCGGGATCGTCGCCGTTGTAGACGGCGACGTCCTCGTTGGCCTGGTTGCCGAAGACCCGCAGCTTCGCGGCGAGATAGGCCTCCATCGTCCCGTGGCGGTCGAGATGGTCGGGAGCGACGTTGAGCAGCACCGCGCACTCCGGCGCGAACGCCTCGGCGTCCTCGAGCTGGAAGCTCGAGCACTCGCAGACGACGGTCGCCTCCCCCGCGACGCTGCCGGCCAGAGAGGAGAGCGGGGTTCCGACGTTCCCGGCGACAACGGCCGGCTCGCCCGCGGTCCGGTAGACGTGGCCGAGCAGCTCGGCGGTCGTCGTCTTCCCGTTCGTCCCGGTGATCGCTGCGAAGCGGTTGGGGATCGCCCTCCAGGCGAGCTCCAGCTCGCCGGTCACCTCGACGCCCCGCCGGCGCGCCGCCTCGATCACCGGCGCCTCGCGCGGCACCCCGGGACTCTTGACCACGGTCCGGACCCGCTCCAGATGCTCGATTCCTTGCCCATCCAGGCTGACTTCGACGCCTAGCCCCGCAAGACCTTCCGCGCCTGGCGGACGCCCGGAATCGACCCCGATCACCTGCTCCCCGCGAGCGACGAGCATCCGCGCCGCCGCCATCCCGGAGCGGGCCAGCCCGACGACCAGGAAAGGGCCGCGCGGAAGCGGCGGGCGTGGCTTGGCGGGGGGCGGTGCCATCGCCCCATAGCTTCGCGGCGCGGCTGGCGGAACCTTGAGGCCTGTTCTCAGCGGCCGATCGAGTGCTGGTAGAGAGAGAAGCCGATGCCCGAGCAGACCGCGGCGATGATCCAGAAGCGGAGCATGATCTTGGTCTCCGACCAGGCCATCATCTCGAAGTGGTGGTGGAGCGGCGCCATCAGCAGGACACGGCGGCGGAAGGTCTTGAAGGCGATCACCTGGACGGCGACCGAGAGCGCCTCGATCACGAAGATGCCGCCGATGATCACCAGGAGGATCTCGGTCTGGGTCATCACCGCCAGGGCGCCGATCGCGCCGCCCAGGCCGAGCGAGCCGGTGTCGCCCATGAAGATCGAGGCCGGGAAGGCGTTGAACCAGAGGAACCCGATGCAGGCGCCGACCAAGCACGAGGAGAGGAGGGCAAGGTTCTGCTGGTTGTCGCTGACGAAGGTGATCCCGGTGTAGGCGAGCAGGACGATCGCGCAGGAGCCGGCCGCGAGGCCGTCGAGGCCGTCGGTCAGGTTGACGCCGTTCGAGGTGCCGGAGATGACGAAGAAGATGAGGACGAAGTAGAGGACCGGACCGAGGTCGATGCTGGCGTCGCCGATCCGGAAGTAGAGGATCGGCTCGAGGCCGACCTCGTGGCGGGCGACCCACCAGAGCGCCAGCGCCAGCAGCACCTGGCAGGCCAGCTTGTAGCGGGCGGAGAGGCCGAGCGAGCGCCGCTTGACGATCTTCACGAAGTCGTCGGCGAAGCCGATCGCGGCGCAGCCGATCGCCACTCCGAACACGGCGAGGCTCTGGGCGTCGCGGTCGGATAGGACCAGGTAGGGGACGCAGATCGAGGCGAAGATGACCAGCCCGCCCATGGTCGGGGTGCCGGCCTTGGCGTGATGCTCCTCAGGGCCCTCCTCGCGGATGTTCTGCCCGAACTCCCGCAGGCGCAGGTACTCGATGAACTTCGGGCCGAGGAAGATGCAGATCAGCATCGCGGCCATCCCCGAGATCAGCACCTCGCCCACGGCTAGTCCCGGATCAGCTCTTCCAGAGCCTCGGCGACGACCTCCATGCCGGCCGAGCGCGAGCCCTTGACGAGCACGGCATCCCCGGCGCCGAGCTGGCCGGCGAGCAGCTCGGCCGCCTCCTCCGGGGTGGCGACCAGGTCGTCGGGCCCGTAGTCGCGCGCCGGCGCCCCGACCCCGATCAGGTAGTCGACGGCGAGCGAGCGAGCGTGCTCGCCGGCCTCGCGGTGGAACTCGGCCGACTGCGGGCCCAGCTCGCCCATCTCCCCCAGGACCGCGATCCGGCGAGAGGCGTCGAGCGAGGCGAGATGGTCGAGGGCAGCGCGCATCGACAGCGGGTTGGCGTTGTAGCAGTCGTTCACGAGAACGATCCCGTCGCCGAGCTCCAGCCGCTCGCCGCGCAGGCGGGAGAAGCCTATATCCGCGGTGCGATGGGACATCTGCTCCAGCGTCGCCCCGATCGCCACCCCGGCGGCGATCGCGGCGAGCGCATTCTCGAGGTTGTGGGCCTCGGTGAAGGGGAAGTGGAGCCGCTCGCTGGCCCCGGGGACGGTGACCAGCGCCTCGAGGCCGCCATCGCCGACCCGCACCTCGGAGGCCGTGACGTCACCTCCCTCGCCGAAGCGGATCAGCCTCGGCGCTGCTCCCAGGTGGGCTTCCAGGTCGCCGGCCCGCACCGGGACCACCGCGGCGCCGTCCTCGGGGAGGAAGCCGAGGACCTCGGCCTTGGCCGCCGCGACCGCATCGACCGAGCCCAGCAGCTCGACGTGTACGGGCCCGACGTTGGTGATCACCGCCACCTCGGGCTCCGAGATCGCAGCCAGCTCGGCGATCTGCCCCTTGCCCCTCATCGCCATCTCCAACACCAGGACATCGGTGCCCTCGGGCGCCGCGAGCACCGTCAGCGGCAGGCCGATCTCGGTGTTGAAGTTCTCCTCGCTGGCGTGGACGCGCCCCGGCAGGAGCGAGGCGGCGATGTCCTTGACCGAGGTCTTCCCGACCGACCCGGTGACCCCGATCGTCCGCGCCCCCAGCTCGCGCCGCCAGGCCCGCGCCAGGCTTCCCAGCGCTTCGAGGGGACTCGTCGCCGCCAGCACCCAGCCGTGGCTCTCCTTCCCCAGCCCGGCCGCGGCGCCGGGCTCGACCACCACGCCCCAGGCGCCCCCCTCGAGGGCGGTGGAGGCGAACTCCCCGCCGTCGAATGAGCTGCCGCGCAGGCCGAAGAAGAGGTCCCCGACCCCGACCTCCCGCGAATCGATCTGCACCCGCTGCGGCGGCCCGGACTCGCCACGGCGGACGATCTCAGCCCCGGTCTCGGCGGCGATCCGCTCCGGGTCGAGGGTCCTCACCCGGCCAGCCTCCGCAGCTCCTCCCGCGCCACCTGGCGGTCGTCGAAGGGGATCTTGCTGCCGCCTTCGAACTCCTGGCCCTGCTCGTGGCCCTTGCCGGCGATCACCACCGTGTCGCCCGGCACGGCGGCGGCGAGCGCCAGCGCGATCGCCGCCCTGCGGTCGGGCTCGACCTCGACCCCGTTGCCCCCCGCGCCCGAACGGATCTCGGCGATGATCGCCTCCGGTTCCTCCGAGCGCGGGTTGTCCGAGGTGATCACGGTCACGTCGGAGAGCTCCGCCCCGACCCGGCCCATCTTCGGCCGCTTGTCGCGGTCGCGGTCCCCGCCCGCGCCGAACACCGCGATCA
Source organism: uncultured Actinomycetes bacterium (assembly GCA_963725315.1). Lineage (GTDB taxonomy): Bacteria > Actinomycetota > Thermoleophilia > Solirubrobacterales > 70-9 > JBBRHQ01. The sequence continues at coordinate 226,559 of CAVRYA010000010.1, forward strand.
GGCGCCCCGCGGTCAGCCGGCGGGCCGCGGTGAGGACGTTGGCGAGCGAGTCGGGGGTATGCGCGTAATCGACCAGCACCGCGAAGCCCTGACCCTCGTCGATCGGCTCGAAACGGCCGGGCACCCGCCCGGCGCCGGCCAGTGCCTCACCTGCGAGTTGCGGCGATACCCCCAGCGCGGAGGCGGCGGCGATCGCCCCGAGCGCGTTGGCGACGTTGAAGTGGCCCGGGAGCGGGGTGCGCACCGGAAGCCGCCCCTCCGGCCCCTCGAGGACGAAGCTCGAGCCGGAGGCGTCGAAGCCGACCTCGACCGCCCGGAAGTCGGCCGCCGCGCCCTCGGCGGAGAAGGTGACGCAGTCGAGCTCTGCGGCGAGCCGGGCGCCGTAGGGGTCATCGACGTTGAGGACCGAGGTCCCCGGGGCCAGCTCGGCGAAGAGGATCCGCTTGGCCTGGAAGTAGTCCTCCATGTCTGCATGGAAGTCGAGGTGGTCCTGGGTGAGGTTGGTGAATAGGGCGACGTCGAAGCGGATCGAGTCGCAGCGGTGCAGCGCGAGCGCGTGCGAGGAGACCTCCATCACGCAGGCGGCGTCGCCGGCGTCGAGCATCCGCCTGAAGGTGGCCTCGAGGTCGATCGCCTCCGGAGTAGTGCGGACCACCTCCTCCTCGACCCCGCCGACCACCTGCATCACCGTCCCCAGCAGCCCGGTCGGGCGCCCCGCCGCCTCGAGGATCTGCCGCAGCAGGAAGGCCGTGGTCGTCTTGCCGTTCGTCCCGGTGACGCCCGCCATCGTCAGGGAGGCGGTCGGCTCGCCGAAGAAGCGGGCCGCGATCGGAGCCATCGCCGCCCGCGCATCTGCGACCCGCACCTGGGCCACGCCCAGCTCGAGCTCGCGCTCGACCACCAGCGCCGCCGCGCCGGCCTCCACCGCCGCCGGGGCGAAATCGTGCCCGTCGGAGCTGAACCCGGGCACGCAGAAGTACAGCGACCCCTCCCCCACCTTGCGGCTGTCGTAGGCGAGCCCGGCGATCTCGACCGAGAGATCCCCGCGGGTATCAACCACGTCCGACTCTTCGACAAGCTCCGAAAGCTTCATGCGCGGCCGATTCTAGGGTCGCGCCTGGCGGCCTCTCCCGCGGCTATTGAGGCGCAATCCCCAGATACGGCAGCGCGAAGCTGGCGATCTGCCCGAATGCCGGCGCCGCCACCGAGCCACCGTAGATGTCCCCCTGCGGCTGGTCGACGATCACCGCGACCAGCAGCTTCGGGTCCTGGGCGGGGGCGAAGCCGATGAAGGAGGCGACGTACTTGGTCTTCGAGTAGGTGCCGTTCTCCGCGACCTCGGCGGTGCCCGTCTTGCCCGCCAGCGTGTAGCCGGGGATGCTGACCTCCGAGGCGGTGCCCCCCGGGGCGAGGACGCCCTCGAGCATGGTGCGGATCTGGGCGGCGACCGAGGCCTTGATCACCCTCTTGCCGCGCGGCTCGTGCACCGGCTCGCCGCCTACCTTCTCGACCAGCTGCGGCCGGCGGAGGATGCCGCCGTTGGCGATCGCGTCGTATCCCGCGACCATCTGCATCGGCGTCACCGAGATGCCCTGCCCGATCGGCAGGTTGCCCATGGTCGAGCCCGAGTAGTCGTCCAGGGCCGGGACGATCCCCTGCTCCTCGGCCGGGAACTGCACCCCGGTCGGCCGGCCGAAGCCGAAGCGGTTGATCCAGCGGCTGAAGCGATCGGCGCCCACCTCGAGGCCGATCGTCACGGCGCCGACGTTCGAGGATTGGGAGAGGATCTGGGCGACGCTCATCGTCTCGGTGGGCCGCGCCTCGGCGTCGGAGATCTCACGGTCGGCGACCTGGATCGTCGGCGCCAGCGTGAAGGTCGTCTCCGGCGTGACCAGCTTGTCCTCGAGCGCCGCGGCGACGGTGAACGCCTTGAAGGTCGAGCCGGGCTCATAGGTGAAGCCGGTGGCGCGGTTCTGCAGGTCCTCCGGGCTGGCGTCGGCGAGATCGTTGGGATCGACCGCCGGCCAGTTCGCCATCGCCAGGACCTTGGCGCTGCGCGGGTCCACGACGATCGCGGTCGCCCCCTTTGGGGAGTAGGCGGCACCGACCTGGGCCAGCACCCTCTCGGTCTCCGCCTGGATCGCCGAGTCGAGGGTGAGCTGGATGCCCTCGCCGTCGCTGGCCCCGCTGACCGTCTCCAGCCGGATCGGGTCGCCGAGCGCGTCCATCACGACCCGCCGCTCGCCGTCGGTGCCCTTCAGCACGCCGTTCTTGCCCGCCTCGAGGCCGGTCAGGGCCTGGTTGTCCACCCCCACGGCGCCGACCACCTGCGCCGCGAGGTCGCCCTGCGGGTAGGTGCGGCGGCTGTCCGGGAGCTGGCCGATCCCCGGCAGCTTCAGGGCGGCGATCCGCCTGGCGACCCGCAGGTCCACCTTGCGGGCGAGGTAGGCGAACCCCGAGTCCTCGGTCAGCGACCGCAGGACCTGCTTGCGGCCGAGGCCGAGCAGGGGCGCCAGCTTGGCCGCCGTGCGCCCGGGATGCTTGACCTGGTAGGGGGTGGCGTAGATCGAGGCGGCGTCCTCGGAGACGGCGAGCTCGCGGCCGCGGCGGTCGAGGATCGGTCCGCGCAGCCCCGGGACCGTCACCGTCGCCTCCTGCTGGCTGACCGCCTGCGAGGCCAGGCTCGAGCCCTGGACTCCCTGGAGCCAGAAGGCGCGGCCGAGGACGATCGTGAAGCAGAGGAGGAAGCCGGCGAACAGGAGGCCGATCCGCCGTTCGATCAGCCGCGCCCGCACCCGCCTACCCCGAGATGGCCGAGAGCCTGCGGGCGGCGGCGGCGATCGCGTCCCGGCTCGCGTCGCGATAGCTGATCTCATCGGGGCCGGGAGCCGCGAGGCCGATGCTCGCGGCCGCCGATCGCACCCTGCTGTTCGCCAGGAGCCGGGCCTGATGCGCCCTCAGCACCGAGTTCTCCTGGCTCAGCGTCTGGATGTTGTCCTCGACCTTGCCCGCCGTCGCGGTGAGGCTGAGGGTGGCGACGTTGAGCGCGACGATCCCGATCAGCAGCAGGCCGAGCAGCGCGATCCAGGCGCGGCCCCGGGTGAGGCGCTTGATCGCGCCCGAGTCGGGGAGCTGGCGAACGGCGACGGCGGTGCGGCCGACCGCAAGCGGGATCAGGTGGCCGCCGGAAGGGGTCGGGCGCCGGGGGGCGGTGGGTCGGCTGCGTGCCGGGGCGGCGGCGGCCATCACGCAACCTCGGGTGTGTCGGCGAGCTTGACCGCGCCCCGCAGGTGGGCGGAGCGCGAGCGCGGGTTATGCGAGACCTCCTCGGCCTCCGGGGAGACGGCGCGCCGGGTGAGCAGCTCCGCCTCGGGCTCGTGCCCGCAGACGCAGACCGGCAGCTCCGGTGGGCAGATGCAACCGCGAGCGCGGTCGGCGAGGAAGCGCTTCAGCGGCCGGTCCTCGAGCGAGTGGAAGCTGATCGCCGCCAGCCGCCCCCCGGGGCGCAGCAGGCCCCAGGCCTCGGGCAGCCCCCGCTCGAGCGAGTCGAGCTCGCCGTTGACCGCGATCCTGATCGCCTGGAAGGTCCGCTTCGCCGGGTGGCCGGCGCCGAAGCGCGCCGAGGCGGGCATCCCCGCCTTGACCGCGGTCACCAGCTCGGAGGTGGAGCGCAGCGGGCGGCGGCGGACGATCTCGCGAGCGATCCCGGCGGAGTGGCGCTCCTCACCAAAGCGCCGCAGGACGTTGGCGATCCGCGACTCGGGCCACTCGTTGAGCAGGTCGGCGGCCGAGAAGGGCTGAGCGGGGTCCATGCGCATGTCGAGGGGGGCGTCATAGGAGTAGGCGAACCCCCGCTCCCAGGCGTCGAGCTGCAGGGACGACATTCCGAGATCGAGGTAGACCATGTCGGCGGGGAGGCCTTCGCCGCGCAGCAGGGAAAGACCTTCCGCGTAGTCGGCGCGCAGGAAGCGCATCTCGCATGGCGCCTCGGAGGCGACCTCCGCGAAACGGGTCTCCGCCGCCGGGTCGCGGTCGATGCAGACGAGATGCCCGCTGGGGCCGAGGCGCTCGGCGACGAGGCGGGCGTGGCCGCCGCCGCCGAAGGTGCAGTCGACCGCCGTCTCGCCCGGCTGCGGGGAGAGCAGGTCGATCAACTCTGCGGCGAGGACGGGCAGGTGTTCGCTCGGCACGTAGCTAAGGGTGGCGGTTGCGATCATTCGGTGGCTCCCGCGAGGCCCTCGGCGATCCGGGGTGCCTCCTCGTCGAGCTCGGCCTCCTGGGAGGCCCAGGCCTTCGCGTCCCAGATCTCCAGGTACTCGCCGGCGCCGACCACGACGCACTCCGAGCCGAGCCCCGCGTGCTCGAGCAGCGGCTTGGGGACGCGAACCCGCCCCGCCGAATCGAGCTTCTCGTCGAAGGAGCCGCCGTGAAAGCGGCGGCGCAGGCGACGGGCGTCGGTGCCGAAGGGGCTGTGGGGGGCGAGGAAGCGATCGGAGAGACCCTCGAACTCGGCGGTCGTGTGCAACCAGACGCAGGGGTCGAAGCCCTTGGAGAGAACCACCCCGTCAGAGAGCGCCGCGCGGAACCGGGCCGGGACCGTGAGCCGGTCCTTGGAGTCGAGGCTGTGCTCATAGAGGCCCCTGAAAGCCAACTGTCGAGGTCCTTTCCTGGCGCGGGGTGCGAAGAGTTTCGGACCGAGGTGGTGAAGTGGGAGGAGCCTCACCACCCCGGTCCTATGGCTTCAACTGGGGACCCACGCTATCCCACAGATCCCCACTTTGCAACACATCACTGGTCGCGCATTCCAGGAGATCCGTCGGACGGAACTGTTAGCCGGCCGCGCGAGAGCCATGATCTGGCTCTAGAGAGCCGTTTCCAAGTGCGGCCTCGGGGCGCGGCGAGGCTCCGGGATCCCCCTCCTCCTGCAAGCACGGTTGCAGCAGGACCACCGAGTAGATTGGCCGCGATGGCGAATCAGACCCCTCCGGGCACCGTCGTGGACGACTCCGGTGACATGCTCGGCTTCCACCTGAGACGGATCCTGGGAGCGACGAGGACTCAGGTGCTGATCGGCGTCTTCGTGGTCCTCGCCGCGGCGATCGGCTTCGCGATCGAGCCGCTCTTCGGGCTGATCGGCGCCGTGATCGCGCTGGCGGTCTCGCTGATCGTCGTCTACTTCATGGCCTCCGCCGCGAGCACCTCGTCCTTCTTCGACGTCTACGCGGCCCAGCGGCAGATGGCGCACACCGGAAAGGGGCCGCTGCCGGCCACCACCCCGCTGCTCTGCAAGGGTGACGACCGCTACGCGGAGCACTCCCTGCGGGGACCGCTCGACGACGGCATCGACGGCACCCTCGCCCTCTACACCTACGAGGACACCTACTACGACAGCGACGGCAACCGCCAGACCAATTACTACCGCTACACGGTCGGCATCTGCGAGGTCCCCGAGTCGGCCGCGCACGTCCCCACCCTCTATGCCCGCCGCAAGTTCGGGCTGAAGGCACTGGAGAAGGTCGAGGACGCCTTCCGCAGCGTCGAGCGGGTCGAGCTGGAGAGCGAGGCGCTCGACGACCGCTACGAGATCTTCGTCGCCCCCGAGCAGGACCAGGTCTGGCTGCGGCGGCTCTTTGCCCCCACCTTCATCGTTTGGCTCACAGACTCGGCGCCGGAGAAGTTCGCCTTCGAGCTTCTCGGCGGCTCGCTCTGCTGCTACGTCAAGGGCCACCGCAAGAAGGCGGACGGGCTCGACCGGATGCGGGTGGCCACCGCCGCCGTCGCCCGGCGGCTGCACGAGGAGTGCGCGGAAAACTAGAAGCCGGTGAACAGAACGTCGGCGTTGGCGATCACCGCGGCGACGATGATCAGCAGGACCGAGGGGACCAGCACCAGGGCGACGACGAGCTGGATCTTCGGCGCCGCCCGCGCCGCACGCTCCTCGATCCGCCGGCGCTGATCGCGGCGCAGCGCCGTGGCCTGGCGGTGAATCTGCTCGGCCAGCGGGGAACCGAAGCGGCGCGAGCGCTCGATCGCCGCGCACAGCCCCGCCAACTCCGGCCCCGGAACGCGGCGTCGCAGCGAGCCCAGCGCCGCTGACTGCGGCACTCCGCAGGTGATCTCGGCCACCGCGACAGAGAGCTCCTCGGAAAGGGCGTCGCCGCCGGGGGCCGTGAGCTCCTCGAAGCCGGCCGCGGTGGCCCGGCCGAGCGCCGCGCTGACCGAGAGCCGGTCGAGCGCGTCGGGAAGGAAGGCGAGGATCTCGGCCCGGCGGCGGCGGGCGGTCCGCTCGATCAAGGCGTCGGGTGCGAGGAAGCCGGCGACCGGGATCCCCGCGGCGACGAACAGCGAAAGCCTCCCCGGCGCGATCGGCGCGAGGGCCAGCGCGATCGGCAGCGAGCCGAGCGCCGCAGCGGCCTTGGCGGCGAGCAGGGCCGAGAGCGAGACCCTGCCCTCGAGGCCAGCGCGGGCGATCCGCCCCGGGAGCCCGAGACGGAGCCCTGCCGCCACGGCGCGGCGATCCAGCCCGGGCAGCCGCCCGAGCGCAGGCCGCTCCCGCGCTGCGAGCAGCTCCCGCACCGCGGCCAGCCCGAGCAGGGCCGCTGCCGCGGCCAGCGCCGAGGCTGCGCTCATCCCGCGATCCTCGAGAGCCGCCGGATCGCCGCGAAGCCGGCGAGCTGCAGGCAGGCCGCGACAACGATCAGTGCGAGCGCCGGCGGCGAGGCCAACAGCCCGGCGGCGAAGCCCGGCTCCAGGAGCTCAGCGAACAGGGCCGCCCCGCCGGGCATCGCCACCACCAGCAGGCCGGTGAAGCGCGCCTGGGCGGTGGCGGTTCGTGCGTCCTCCATCGCCCTGTCGCGCTCCGCGGCTCCCTCCGCGAAGCGCCGCAGCAACCCGGCCAGGTCGCCGCCGGCGAGGCGCTGGCTGAGCAGGGCGGCGCAGAAGGAGTCCACCCTCGTCGAGGCGACCCGGGCCCTGAGGCCCTCCAGCGCCGCGGCGGTCGGCGCGCCCAGCTCCAGCTCGGCGCCGAGCCGCGACATCTCGGCGGCGGCCGCCCCGTCGAGCGACTCCGGGGCCGCCGCGAGCGCGGCCCGCAGCGAGCGGCCGGCGGTTAGCGAGTCGGCGACCGCCCGGGCCATCTCCGGCATCGACACCTCGACCGATCGCCGGTAGCGGTTGCGGCTGCGGGAGATCGCCGAGCCGGCGAGCGCCGGGGCCGCGACCGTCAGCGGTACCGCCAGCGAGGGGCCGCCGGCCAGCCAGCCGCCGAGGATCGTGCCGGCGCCGCCGAGGATCGCGAGCCGGCGGCGCTCGACTCCCGTGGGCAGATACCCCTCGCGCCCCGCCCTGGCCAGCGGCTCTATCGCCGCCTGGACCCAGGAGGCGACCGCGGGAGTCCCGAGCACCGCCTCCCTCGCGGCGAGGGCGCCGAGCCCACCGGCGGCGGCGCCGAGCAGCAGCGGCAGGATCCCGGCCCCGGTCACCCGACCTCGGCGATCTCGGCGACCCGCCGGGAGCCGTCGGCCGCCCGCTCCATGTGGACGACGAGGTCAACACCGCGCTCGAGCTGCTCGCGGATCGCGCGGTGGGGCAGCCCGAGGTCGGCCATCAGCGCCAAGGTCTCCAGCCGCCGCAGCGCGTCGGCCGGCGAATTGGCGTGGACGGTCGAGAGAGCGCCGTCGTGCCCCGTGTTGAGCGCGGTCAGCAGGTCGAGCGCCTCGGCTCCGCGGACTTCGCCGATGACGATCCGGTCGGGACGCATCCGCAGCGCGTTTCGGAGCAGGTCGCGGATCGTCACCTCCCCCCTGCCCTCGACGCTCGCAGCGCGGCTCTCCAGCCTGACCACGTGAGGCTGCTGGATGCGCAACTCGGCGGCGTCCTCGATCGTCACGATCCGCTCGCCGGGCCCGATGAAGGCGGAGAGCGCCCCGAGCATCGTCGTCTTGCCCGACCCCGTGCCGCCGCTGACCAGGATGCTGGCGCGGCGGCGCACCGCGAGCCGCAGGCGCTCCAGCGCCTCCTCGTCGAGCGTCCCCAGCTCGATAAGCCGCCGCGGCCCCGGTCGCTCGCCGGCGAACCGCCGGATCGAGAGCGCCGGACCGTCCACGGCCAGCGGAGGGATGATCACGTTGACCCGGGAGCCGTCGCCGAGCCGTGCGTCGACCATCGGGCTGAGCTCGTCGACGCGACGCCCGAGCGGCGCCAGGATGCGCTCGATCATGTTGCGCAGCTCCTCCTCCCCGGAGAAGCTGACGGCGGTCGGCTCGATCCTTGCCGGACCGCTCGACGTAGACGGATCCCGGGCCCGTTGACCATCACCTCCTCGACCCCCGGGTCGGCAAGCAGGGGCTCGAGCGGTCCGAGGCCGATCGTCTCGTTGATGATCCGGGCCCGAAGCTGCCCGCGGTCCTCCTCGTCGAGGATCGCGGCCCGCTCCTCGACGACCGCGGCCACCGCCTCCTCCAGCCCCTGCGCCGGCGCCCTTCCGGCGACCGCCTGCGCGCGGCGACGCTCGATCAGCACGCCTCTCAGCGCCTCCGCCAGCCGGTCGAGGTGGCCGTCCCTCGCGCTCATGCACCCCCAAGCCGCGGGGCCGCGCGGTTCTCCCCCGAGTGACTAGTCTGCGCGCATGGCCCGGATTGAAGTCGAACTCGCCGACATCACGACGCTCGACGTCGATGCGATCGCCAACGCCGCCAACACTCAGCTCCAGCACGCAGGCGGGGTCGCCGCAGCGATCTCCAACGCAGGCGGGCCCGCGATCCAGCGGGAGAGCGACGCCGTTGCGCCGATCGGCCTCGGGAAGGCGGTCGCGACGACCGCCGGCGAGCTGCCCTCGAAGTGGGTGATCCACGCCGCCACCATGGAGCCCGGCGGGCCCACCTCCGCCGAGACGATCCGCGAGGCGACGGTCAGCACCCTGCGCGCCGCCGACGGGCTCGGCGCCACCTCCCTGGCCCTGGTCGCCTTCGGCACCGGAGTCGGCCGCTTCCCGGTCGACCGCGCCGCTCTGATCGAGGTCGAGGAGTGCGAGCGCCACATCGCCGAGGGCACCGGGCTCGAGCTGATCGTCTTCGCCGTCGCCGACGATCGCACCAAGCTGGCCTTCGAAGAGGCTCTTACCGGCGACTGAGCCGCTTCGCTCGGCTCATTGCCGCCCCACCTTCTTGTAGAGCCTCCAGACCGCCCCGCCGAAGTAGGGGCCGAAGCTGTCCGCCGACGGCCAGTCCGGCCCGTACGACATGACGCTGTTCAGGTAGCGACCATCGGACGCCCGCCAGATCCAGGCCCCGCCGCTGCTGCCTCCGGTGAGGTCGCAGGCGATCTCGGTCGGGTTCGGCCCCGGGTAGCGGTTCCGATCCGGGCCCCAGGACGGGGATTCGCCGGTCCACAGGTACCGACCGCGGCCCTGTGGGGCACCGGCGACGCAAGGGCAGGACCGACAAGGCAGGCGAGCGAGAGGAAAACCGTCAGGCTTCCGCATCCGGCCAAGCATGCCTGCCAGATCCCCCGGCGCATCAGACCCCCTCTCTCCGTCCCTTGCCAGCGCGTTTCTACCTCCGCCCCAGTCGGATGTCAAGGATCCCGTGACTGGAGCGCGATCGGGAGCAGGGTCACCTGGCGGGCGAAGTTCTCCGCCCCGATCAGCTCCAGCGCCTGCCTGCGGGCGAGGCCGAGGGTCGCCCTTCCCGGGCGCAGCGAGATCAGCGGAACCCCCTCGGCGGCGACGTAGGTGCGACCCGGACCGGGGCTCGAGGGCTCCCTGGTGACGACGACGTCGACCCGGGGCCGGGGCGGCAGCGGCCCGCTCGCCTCGAGCGCGGCGGTGCCTGAGACCCTGATCTCGACGGGCCGCCTGCCCCCGGTCAGCCCCGCCGGGCGCGCCGGCGAGGGCGGCGGGCGCAGCGCCGAGGTCGTCAGGTAGGAGCCGGCGGGCAGGTCGGCTACCGGCTCGAGTCCCAGAGCATCGGCCGGAGCCCTCAGGGCCCCTGGCGGGACGAAGCGGGCCGGGACCCGGCGGACCTCGAGCGCCTCCGTCAGCGCCGCCGGATCGAGCTGCTTCCCGCGGGCAAGAAAGGAGCGGGTGACGAGGACTCCGCGCAGCTCGCCGTAGCTTCCGGCGACGCTCGATCCGTATCCGTCGACGATGGCGCCGGCCAGCGCCGCCGCGAGCGCCGCGAGGATCGCGAACCCCGCCGCCCGCCTGCGCCTGCTCATCCCGCCGCGGAGATGGGAAGCTCGAGCACGGCCATCGATCCGCGCTCGGACCGCTCCAGCGCGAACCGCCCCCCGTGGGCTGCAGCGACCCTGCGAACCACGTTGAGGCCGTGCCCGCGGCGGCGGCGCCCGCTGAGCCTGGCAATCACCTCGGCCGGCGAGTCAGCCCTCGAGGGCGGCCTCGAGGCGCGGCCGTTGTCCGCGACCGCGATCCGCAGGCTCTCGCCCCGGGTGACCGCGTCGACCGTGATCAGCGGTCCTCCGTGCTCGATCGCGTTGACGATCAGGTTGTCGAGCGCCTGGGAGAGCTCGGCGCGATCGCCCCGCAGCACCGGGACCCCGGCTCGCCAGCGCAGCTCGATCCTCCCTCCCGAGAGGCCGGCACGCGAGCGCCAGCGGCCGATCGCCCCCTCGACCAGCGCCCGGCATGGGACCGGCCCGAGCCGGCGCTCGCGCTGGTGCCCGTTGAGCTCGGCGTCCACCCGGGCCAGGGCTGCCAGGGCGAGCTGAATCGTGCCGTTGGGGGCGCTCAGGGCCATCGTCTGCAAAGGCCGGCGCAGCTCGTGCAGCGCCTCGTTGAGCGCCTGGCGGCGGCGGCCGGCCCGGATCGAGAGGCCGGCCAGCGCCAGGACCAGGGTCGCCGAGAGGGGCCACCCCGCCGCGGCGCTCTGGGAGAGCAGCCTCATCCGTCGATCAGCCGGTATCCGACGCCCCAGCAGTTGACGACGAAGCGGGCGTGCTCGGGGTCGAGCTTGCGCCGCAGCCGGCTCGCGTGCGAGTCCAGTGTCCGGGTGCGCCCCAGGGAGCGATAGCCCCAGACGTCGCGAAGCAGCTCCTCCTTGGAGAAGACCCTGGTCGGGTCCGATGCCAGCGTCCGCAGCAGCGAGAACTCCTTGTTGGAGAGTTCGACGGCGCGATCCCCGACCCGGACGGTGCGCCTGGCCGGGTCGATCAGGATCTCGCCGACCCGGCAGGGGCCGTGGCGCCCGTTGCGCCGCCGCCGCAGGATCGCGACGATCCTCGAGCGCAGCTCGGGATAGTGGACAGGCTTGACCAGGTAATCGTCGGCGCCGCTGTCGAAGCCACGGACCCGGTCCTCCCCCGTCCCGCGGCCGGAGACGACGATCACCGGCAGCGAGGGGTCGAAGCGGGCCGCGACCCCGTCGGCCTCGCGGATCTCGCGCAGCACGTCGAGGCCGCCGGCGTCGGGCAGGCCAAGGTCGAGGACCATCAGGTCGGGCTGGTTGTAGCTGGCGAGGCGCAGGGCATCCGAGGCGCAGGGGGCCGGCAGGACCTCGAAGCGGTCGGCGGTGAGGTGGTCGCAGAGCAGCTCCAGCGTCGCCTCGTCGTCCTCGCAGACGACCACCGTGGCGATCTCCTTGCGCTCGGGGAGCATGGGGCTCTAAGCGCTGGTCCGCGTCGCCTCTCCCCCTCGCGGTTATTGCTCCGGGAGAGCGCCCTAGCCGAAAACAGTGAACCGCACCGGCCGGCGTCAGTGCGTGGTCGTGAACCCCCAGGTCCTGCCCGAGGCGAGCGGGCGGGCGGCGAGGTTCTTCGCCGCATTGGTCTCCCTCGCCTCGTAGTAGGTGTTGCCGGCGAGGTTGGCGCTGGGCTTGAAGATCAGCGCGTTCCCGTACCAGCCGAAGGCTCCGCTGACCGGGGCGCCGGTCTTCTTCACCTTCAGCGAGAAGGCGGCCTGGGCGGAGGGCTTATCCATGGCCGTGTCGAAGCCGACCACGACCGGAGCGTTGCGTGGGATGGCGGCGACACCATCTCCCGGGTACACGAAGGTGATCAGCGGCTGGGGCGTTGTGGTGAACTTCCAAACCTTCGGCGCAGCGAGGTTGGTGCCCGCAAGGCTTCGGGCACCGGTCCCGACCGTGGCGGTGTAGACCCTCGCGGCTGCGAGTGGAGAACTCGGCGTGAACTTGAGCGAGTTGCCGGACCAGCTGAAGCTGCCGCTCACGGGCTCGCCGTTGCTGGTCCGCTTGAGCGTGAAGGCAGCCTCTGACCGAGGGCTTGTCCATCGGCTGGTCGAAGAGGACCGTGACCGGGGCGGTTCGCGAAACGCCGCAGACGCCGTCGATTGGACTCGTGGTTGTGATCGCGGGACCCACCGCTCCGAGGGCGTCGACCGCGACGCCGATCGGGACGCCTTCGGGAACGATGAAGGCTTCGTCAACGCCGCTGCCATCGAGGTTGGCGCGGCCAATCTCTCCGTAGTCCGCCCAGTAGAGGTGGCCGGCGTCGACCGCGATCCCGAACGAGAGGTCGCCCGTGGGGGGGTTCCGCCGGTGACGACCAGGCTCTGGTTCACCCCCGTGCCGTCGAGGTTGGCCCGGCCGATCGTGTTCGGGTCGAAGTTCGGCCAGTAGGCGTTGTTACGCCAGTACAGGTGGGCCGCGTCGACCGCTATCCCGGTCGGGTTGCGGAGACCGCCGATGAAGCTCGGGTCCACCCCCGTTCCGTCGAGGTTGGCGCGGCCGATCGCGCCCGGGTAGATGTCCGTCCAGTAGAGGTGGCCGGCGTCGACGGCGATGCCTAACGGGAAGACGCCGCCGATGAAGTTCTCGTCCACGTTGGTGCCGTCGAGGTTGGCGCGGCCGATCGCGCTGCCCTCTGCCCAGTAGATGTAGTTGGCGTCGACCGCGATGCCCGAACGGTGTACTCACCGATGAAGTTCTTGTTCACCCCCGTGCCGTCGAGGTTGGCGCGGCCGATCGTGTTCGTGTCGTGGTTCTCCCAGTAGATGTGACCGGCGTCGACGGCGATGGCGAGCGGAGGGCCCACGCCGCTGATGAAGCTCTGGCTCATCCCCGTGCCGTCGAGGTTGGCGCGGCCGATCGTCGGTCCGCTCGGTGTGCCGGGGGCCGTCCAGTAGACGTAGGCGTCGGCACGCGGGGCGAAGGCCAGGGCCAAGCCGAGAAGTGCGGCAAGCAGCGCCAGCACGGCGGCGATGGTCGAGGAGAGCAAGCGCCGGTGTTGGTCGGGCGATGCGACCCCAATCAGCCTCGCCCGGCCCAACGGTGTTCTGGAATGGAGCGCAGACGACATGCTGGCAGACCTCTGTTCGGAGCTTGGTTACACCTTGCCACCACCAATGCCGCCGGGACATCCGTATTTCCCCACAGGATCTTCGGGATCCACTGGGTGAGGGCGTCAACCCCCTCGCGATAGCCTCCCGCTATGGATCCTGACCGCGCCCGAGAGCTGCTCGCCGCCGAACGGACGCGGATTGAGGAGGCGATTGCAGCTCTCGAAGAGACCGGGCCAGACAAGGACGAACCAGGCGACGAAGGCTCGGAGAATCTCTACCAGGCTGAGTTCGACGCTGGCCGCGCCGAGGATTTGGCCAAGGAACTTGCTGCCGTCGAGCGTGCCGAGGCGCGGCTGGCCGCAGGGACGTACGGACTCTCGGTGGAGAGCGGCGAGCCAATCCCAGACGAACGACTCGAGGCCTTCCCGGCTGCTGAACACACCGTCGAGGAGCTCGGCGAGCGGTGATGGAGCGCTCCGGCCGACATTAGGAAAGGCCCGCGCGATCCGAGGAAATCAAAGCGTCATTTCGCCGGCGCAACGGGACGACCTGACCTCGTGCTGCTGGTCATCCGGAGCCGAAGCGGAAGCGATGCAATCGTCGCTGCGAGTCCGCCGGTGACCCGAATCGGTTAGCGTCGCCGTGCACTGCAATGGGGTGGTAAGGAGGAGCGAGCATGGAATCCAAGGCGATCGACCCGGTCGACTTCCGCGAGGCGCAGCACAAGCACTGGGACTCTGCTGCGGTGGGATGGAAGGAGTGGAGCGAGTTCAATGACAGCGCAGACGGGCACATCAGCGAGCGGCTGGTGGAGCTCGCTGACGTGCAGTCGGGAAGCCGGGTCCTGGACGTCGCCGCCGGCTATGGCGAGCCGGCGCTCACCGCCGCGCGTAAGGCCGGCCCGGAGGGCCGCGTTGTGGCCACGGACATCTCCGCCGAGATGCTCGCGTTCGGGCGTGAACGCGCGGCGGCGGCCGGCTTGGGCAACGTCGAGTTCATGGAGTCGGACGCCTCCAGCCTCGATTTTCCGCACGCGAGCTTCGACGCCGCCGTCTCGCGCTGGGGAATCATCTTCGAGCCTGACGCGGAGGCCGCCGCGGGGCGCATCCGAGGCTTCCTCAAGCCGGGCGCGCGGATGGCGATCAGCTCGTGGGGCGAGCCCGATCAGGTCCCCTTCCTCTCGATTCCGATGAGGACGACGATGGAGCGGCTGGACGTGCCCCCGCCCCCGGCCGGAACGCCCGGGCCCCTCTCCCGGCCCACCCCCGCTGCCATCGGCGGGTTGCTCGAAGGAGGTGGGTTCTCGAAGGTCGCCGTGGAGCAGGACGAGGTCACCTTCGAGTTCGACTCCCCGGAGCACTTCACCGCCTACATCAGGGCGATCTCCGCCCCGATCCGGGCGATGATCGAGCAGCACGCAGGCGAGGCCCAGGAAGAGGCCTGGGACGCGATCACGCAGGCCGCAGCGGATGCGGGGGGTGGCTCGAAGCCGCTGAGCTTCTCGAACGTGGTGCTGCTCGCCTCGGCAACCGCCTAGCGCCCGCCTCGCACAACTCGGGAGGCCGACCACGACGAGCCGGTCGGACGGGGCGCCTCCGCTTGAGGACCAGCGGGTCGCCTTGACCAGGTAGTCGTCGGCGCGAGGCGCAGGGCATCCGAGGCGCCGGGGGCCGGCAGAACCTCGAAGCGGGGGGCGGTGGTAGCGTTGGCTGCGGATCATCCAACGCCAACGAGAGGGGTCGTGATGACTGAAACGCTCAAGGGAACCTGCTTGTGCGGTGGCGTGGAATACGAGGTCCGAGATCCCGAGGCACTGGGCTACTGCCACTGCACTCGCTGCCAGCGGTGGACGGGGTCGAGCCTTGCAGGCGTGCTCGTGGCAAAGGAGAACTTCGGGTTCACCAAGGGGGAGGACCTGGTGACGCGATACGAGAGCGAGTTCGCGCCCCGTAACTTCTGCAGCAACTGCGGATCCAGCCTCTACGACGATCTCGGGGAGCAGTACTTCGTGGCCGCAGGGCTGATGCGCGACCTCGATCTCGATCCGAGCTTCCACCTCCAGGTCGCGTACAAGGCCAGCTGGCACGAGATCGGCGACGACGCGCCGCAGTTCGCCGAGAACCCGCCCGCCTGACGATCTCAGAAAGTCAGCTCTCCCCCCTGCGCGGGGATCTCGAGCACGGCTCGGGCGCCCCGGCAGCGGATGAAGCGACTTGGGGGCACGGCCATCCGCCGAGCCAGCACCTCGCCGCCCTCCCCGAGGAAGGCGAGGTCTAGGGCGAAGCGCATGCCGAAGGTATGAACGCTCGAGCAGCGGGGGATCAGCAGGCCGGGGCCCGCCCGCTCGCGCCGCAGCAGGGCCAGCCCGAGCAGGCGGGCGCCGAAGCCCTCCGCGACGGGCACCTCGCGCCCGACGACGCGCCGGCGGTGCAGCCCGCGGAACCTCCTCGGCGGCTTCGGGTCGCCCACAGTCGGCTCAAGCCCCGGGTCGCCCGGGCTCGCCCCGGGCAATCGTCAGCCGTTGCGGCGGAGGAAGCGGCGGATGCGGCGAGCCGGGGGTCCGCCGTAGTCGTAGAGGGAGGCGACGTGGCCCGCGTTCCGGGCGGTGTAGAGGGTGGCGTTGGGGAACAGATCGGCGGTGAGTCGCCCCTCGCGCGGCGAGGTGACGTCGTCGAGCTCGCCGGAGACGACGAGCACCGGGATCCGCGGGGCCGCCGCCTCGGGATCCGCCGGAGGCTCATACAGGGGACCCGGCCTCGGCCAGGTCAGACAGGCCAGGTAGCCGAGGTGAGAGGAGAGGGCGACCTCGCGGGCGGTGAACGGAGCAAAGCGGCTCTTCGGGTACTCGCGGATCGCCTCCTCGAGCTGCTCGCGTCGCCGCGCCTCGGAGGCGGACTTCTTCCAGATCATCGGGTAGTCGTTGCAGCTCACCGCCAGCTCGTCGGCGTGGGAGTACTCGCGGATGTGCCCGTAGCTGTTGCCGCCGGAGGCGGTGAGGCGCTTGTAGGGCTTCTGGTTGCCGGCGAGGCTCGCCTCGATCGCCCGGTCGACCTCGACGTAGGACGAAGGCGGGTCATACCCGGCGTCGCCGATCGCGTCGAGAATCGGGCCGACGCTCTGGTGGCGGTGGCGCAGGCGGGCGACGAAGCGGTCGAGGCGGCGGCGGGCGCTCCCTGAGCAGTCGGGAGAGCGCTCGCATGCGATCGACAGGGCGCGGATCCCGGTGCGCAGGATGCTCGGGTACCAGCCGCTCTCGCCTCGCACCGGGTAGGCCGAGTCGAGGACCAGGGCGTCGAGGGTGTCGCCATGCCGGAAGGCGTAGGACTGAGCGAGGTAGGTCCCGTAGGAGTCGCCGTAGAGCGAGGTCCGCCCGATCCTCAGGGCCCGGCGGACGTCGTTGATGTCATCGGCGGCGGCGGCCGTGCGGTAGGAGGCGAAGCGCGGGCCGAGGCGGCGGGCGCACGCGGCCATCGAGATCCAATCGGGCGCCCGCCGCCGCTGAGCGTCCGGGCAGGGCATCAGGCCCGATCCACCGGTGCCCCGCATGTCGACCAGCAGCAGGTCGCGGCGGCGCAGCAGCCCGGCGAACAGGTGGACGTAGGTCTCGGCGCTTCCCTTCGAGGAATAGCCGGGGCCGCCCTCGACCGCGACGATCGTCCCCGCCGACGGCCGCTTGGGCTCCGTGCGTCGGCGGATCGCGAAGCTGACCGGCGTGGTGCCCAGCGACGGGTCCGCCCGCTCCAGGGGGACCTCGATGCGGCCGCAGCGGAAGCCGAAGGATTGGGCGTTCTCCCCGCAGCGCCCGATCGAGGCCTTCGCCGAGGCAAGCCGGGTCGTGGTCGTCTCGCCGCCCCCGTCCGAGCCGGCGCAGCCCGCCGCGACCGAAGCCGCCGCCAGGCCGATCGCGACCGCAAGGCCGATTGTCCGGGGAGGCCGCCGCAGAAGGCCCGAGCCTAGAGGACCCAAAGTCGGCCCGCGGTGCAAACCCTCGTTCAGTGCGTGCGCCAGGCACGCGCAGGAATAGGATGATCGGCATGATGCGGACCCTGCCCCGGCCGGAGATCACGGCGGAGCAGACAAGGCTTCGACGTGGATAGGAAGACGACCCGAAGAGGGAACTACGAATCCGGCTCGGACTATGTCCTGGAGTACGGCGAGCTCCGCTTCTCATTCAACGAGGAGGACTTCTCGCAACGGGTCGAGCAGGCCGCCGTCAAGCTCGGGTTCGTCGATCAGGGGCTGAGCCGCTTCGAGCTCGACGACCTGCTCGACCTCGCCGTCAGCGGCGAGATCGCCGAGCCCTCCTCCCCGCTCGGCGAGCACATCAACGAGAACTGGGAGGACCTGGTCGGGCCCGCCAACCGCAGCCTCGTGCACTGGATCCGGCGGCTCGTCTTTCGCGGCGCATGGCTCGACCAGCGGGTCAAGGAGGGCGAGCTCGACGTGATCTTCGACGAGGAGAGCCAGACCTTCGGCTACGTCCAGCCCGACCGCAGCTCGGAGCTGATCGAGCTCTCCCGCGAGCCGTCCTGGCGGCGGATCGCCTACCGGCGCTGAGCGCCGCTCAGGCGGCGGGCTCGACCCGCTCGCGCAGCAGCGCCGCAGCCTCCTCGGGCGAGCGCTCGCGCAGCTCCTCGCGCAACCGCCGGGCCGCGTCCAGCTCGGCCTCGTCGCGCAGCGACTCCTCGGCCGAGACCGCGCAGCCCTCGACGTCGAGCGCCGGGACGATCCCGGCGGCGGCGAGCGCCGGGTCGAGGCTGAGCAGGACGTTCTCGGTGGTCTCGACGGCGGCCAGGGCCTGATCGTCCTCGGGGCGGCCGAGCACGGTGGCGATCACGGTCAGCGAGCCGGCCCCCTCGTCCTCGGTCTCGCGCCCGGCGCCGAACACCGGCTTGACTGCGGAGGGGTCCCCGTAGGCGGCCCCCAGCCTGGTCAGGGAGTCGACCAGGAGGACGACGTCCTCGCCGGACTCGGCACGCCGCTTTGCCCGCGCCACCGCCAGCTCGGCGTGGCGGACCTGGTGAGCGGGCTCGAGGTCCGCGGCGGCGGCGGCGATCTCCGCTGATGGCGCCTGGCGTCGCCACTCGGTGACCTCCTCCGGGCGCTCGTCGACCAGCAGGACGACGATCCCGGGAGCCTCGGGCGACGCGGCGATCGCCTTGACCAGGCCGCGCAGCAGCGTCGTCCGCCCGGATCGGGGCGCGGCACGCACCAGCACCCGCTGGCCGTAGGCGAGGGGCGTCAGCAGGTCGACCGCCTGCACGAGCAGATCGGAGGGCTCGGCCCGGAGCGCGATCCGCCGCGAGGGAGCGACCGGGGTCAACTCCTCGAACTCGATGCCGCGCTCTGCGGACGGCTCGGCGCCGTTCACCCTGTCCACCTTGGTCAGGGCGCGGTGGCGCTCGCCGCGACGGGGCTCGCGGGCCGGGCCGCTGACCTCGTCGCCGGCGCGAAGCTCGCAACGGCGGATCTGCGATGCGGAGACGTAGACGTCCTCTGCTCGCGGCTCGAGGTTGCCTTGCCTGAGGAAGCCGTGGCCCTGGGGGACTACGTCGAGGACCCCGGTCGCCTCCTCCCCCTCCTCGGCTTGCTCGGCGGAAGGATCCTGGCGGTCGGGCCCGCGACGGCGCCGGCGCCGGCCCCGCCGCGGCGTCTCCCGCTCCTCCGTCTCCTCGCCGAGCAGGGCATCGATCAGCTGCTCGCGAGGCATGCCTCGGTAGCGCGGCACCCCCGCCTCCGCGGCCAGCGCGTGCAGCTCGGCGATGTGCTTGGACTCGAGCTCTTCCCTACTCATCGAGCCGCCAGGTTATTTCAACTCCCCACCGAGGCCGCGGCCGGGTCGATGCCCTCCTCCACCGCCAGCGTCGGCCAGGCCTCGGCCTCGGCGGCGATCCTCGCCTCCGACCAGCCGAGCTCGGCACCGAGCACCTCGGCGACCGGCCGGACCGCGGCCGCGTCGCGAAGCTGGGAGGCCGCGACGAGACCGAGGCGGGTGCGGCGGAGGATCACGTCGGCGACCCCCCGGGCCTGCTCGTGCCGCGCCGCGATCGCCGCCTCGGCCAGCAGGTCGGGGCGGCCCTCGACGATCGGCTCGGCGAGGTGCGGGTGCTCGCGCGCCAGGGCGAGCACCTGCCGTGCAGCGTGCCCGTAGCGGAAGGCGAGCTGGCGAACCGACTCCTCCCCGACCCCCGGCGGGGCCTCGAGGTCCTCGGCGCCGGCCTCCATCCCGAGCTGGATCTCGGCGGTCGAGCAGGGCGCCTCGCGCCCTTCGCGCTCGACCAGGCGATCGACGGTCTGCTTCGCCATCCGCCGCCAGGTGGTCAGCTTGCCGCCGGTGATCGTCAGCATCCCCGAGGAGGTCTCATACAGCTCCGCGCGGCGCGAGATGTCGACCGACTTGCGCGGGTCGCCGGTCGAGATCAGCGGCCTCACACCGGCGAAGGCGCCGCTGATGTCGGAGTCGGTCAGCGAGGTGGCGAAGAAGGCGTTGACCGCCTCGAGCAGGTAGGAGATGTCGTCGGGAGCCGGCCTGGGATGGGCGATGTCGCCTTCGTAGTCGTTGTCGGTGGTCCCGACCAGCGTCCTCCCGTACCAGGGGAGAGCGAAGATCGCCCGGCCCTCGCCGGCCGGAACGATGCACGCCGCCTCTCCCATCGGCAGGCGCTCGCTGTCGATCACGACGTGGGTCCCGCGGCTGGGCGTGATCCTCGGGACGTCCTCCTCGTCGACGACCTCCTCCGGGCGCAGCCGATCGGCCCATACACCGGTCGCGTTGATGACGTTGACCGCCTCGACCTCGATCCTCTCGCCGCTCGTCGCCTCGGTGAAGGCGACCCCGCCGGCGCGGCCGTCGCGCTCGAGCACCTCGGTGACCCCGGCCCCGTTGAGCATCACGGCGCCGTAGCGCTCGGCCTCGCCGAGGATCGTCAGCACCAGGCGCGAGTCATCGGTCTGGCAGTCGTAGAAGAGGTAGGCGGCGGTCGGATCCCTCCCGGCCAGCGCCGGGACCATCTCGGCGACCTCGGCTCCCTCGATCGTGCGATGGCGCTCGGGGGACCAGTCGGCGTCGCGCCGGTTGCGCCCCATTCGCGTGGTGGCCATCACGTCGTACATGTTGAGCCCGATGCCGATCTTGCGATCGCGCCGGTCCTCGCCGAGCGCCGGGACCAGGAAGGGCGTCGGATAGACGAGGTGCGGAGCGAGCTCGACCATGAGCTGGCGCTCGAGCAGCGCCTCGCGGACCAGGCCGAGGTCGAAGTTCTGCAGATAGCGAAGGCCCCCGTGCACCATCTTCGAGGACCGGCTCGAGGTGCCGAAGGCGTAGTCGTCGCGCTCGAGCAGGGCAACCGAGTAGCCACGCGAGGCCGCGTCGAGGGCGACCCCGGCGCCGGTGATCCCGCCGCCGATCACCACGACCTCGAAGCGCTCCCCGGCGATCGCCTCGATTGCCTGCTCGCGGGGGAGCATCAGTCCAGGTAGGTGACGGTCGCCGAGGCCGGAGGGCGCTCCGGGGCCTGGGGCTGCTGGCGGGCGCGGCCGAGGTGGATCAGCCCGACGAAACGCTCCCCCTCCCCCAGGCCGACCGCCTCGCGCCCCTGCTCGGATCGCAGCAGGCCAGGGGTTCGCCAGTAGCCGGCCAGCCCCCGCCCGTGCGCCGCCAGCAGGACGATGTAGGAGGCGACGGCGGTGGCGTGCAGGTCCTCCTCGTCCTGCACCGGGTCGCCGCTCAGCGCGCACGAGGCGACAACCAGGGTCGGGGCTCGATCGAGCTTGGCGGCGCCCTCGGGGCCGGCGGCGGCCTTCAGCCGCTCCAGGGTCGCGGGGCCGACCACGCGAAAGCGCCACGGCGCGGTGAGGTGGTGGTTGGGCGCCCAGCGGGCGAGGTCGAGCAACCCCTCGAGGTCCTCTGGCGCGATCGGCTCGGGGGCGAACGCCTTGTGCGTTCGCCGCGTCCGGATCGCCGTCTCCAGCTCCACGGTGACGAGGGTATAGGGAGCGCCCCTCGCCGCTACCCGTAGCGGCGGCGGTAGAGCCACCACCCCGCCGTGGCCGCGGCTGCAACTGCGAAGGCGATTCCCAGCGAGCCGGCAACGCCCCTGCCGCCTTTGGGGTTGGTCTCCGCCGCCGTCGGTTTGCCGCTGACCGTCTTTGGTCCTTGCGTTTCCGTTGGGGCGCTGCCGGACCCCTCCCCACCGCGCACTTCGCGCGAGGGACGTGTTCGGTCTCCGCCCAGGGAGTTGGCGCGCTCATGCTGAGTGCGGTTGGGAGGGGCGCCGGCATCGCCCCTCGCAGAAGCTGGGCCTGAGACGGATGGCGGGGCCGAGGTCGGAGGTGACCCCGTCGGGGTTGAGGTCGGGGTGGATTGGTTCGAGTTCCCGGCGTTGTTGGCCGAGGGTTGTTGCTCCTTGGTGCGGTGGACTCTTGGGACTGGGGCTATGGGGTAGGTCTTCCTGTACAGCGGGACCAGGACCTGGGCGGTTACCCAGGTTGGGGTCTGGTCGCTCTCCTTCGAATAGCGGAAGTGGCCGTCGCCGGACTGGCGTGCGGTGAGGTAGCCGAGGGCGTCGCGGCCCCTATTGCGGATCCGGCTCGGCTCGACCCCGGCCGCGAGCATTCCCTGGGCCGCCCAGGCTGTCGATTGCGAGTTGACGACGCCCGAGCCGCCGAGGCGGAAGCCGCCTCCGGTGGCCTGGACGCGACGCAGGTAGCGGATCGCCCTGCGAACGCTGCGGCGGCTGCTGACCGCCTGGAGCACGGCACCGGTCGAGTCGGCGTCGCTGGGCGAGCCGGGGACGACCCCCCAGCCTCCGTCACGGTTCTGGGCCTGGCGCAGCCAGCGCAGCGAGCGGGCCAGGCGGGCTTCCCTTGCACCGGCCCCCCGCAGGGCGAGGACGGCGAAGGCGGTCGCATTGGGCCAGCCCTCGAAGGAGCCGTTAGCGCGCCGCCGCCGGCGCAGCTCCACGACGAGGTTTCGCCCGGCGAAGCGGCGGGGGCTGACCCCCGCGCCCTCGAGCGCGAGCACTGTCCGCGCCAGGTCGCCGGTGCTGCCGATCCCCTCGGAGTTGCGGCGCAGGAAGTCGAGCGGCGATCTCCCCCGGCGCTCGAGATCGAGCGGATTGCGCCCGCCTGCCTCGAGCCCGAGCATCGCCCATCCGGTGATCGCCACGCTCGAGCCGGCTCCGGGGGACGAGGAGTAGCCCCCATCCGGGTTCTGGGCGCGGATCAGCCAGCGAAGCCCCGCGCCGCTCCCGGAGGCCCTCGCCGGGGCGGCGCCCACGGCCCCGAGCACGAGCAGGGCCACCAGCAGCGCCGCTCCTGCGGGGCCGAGCCTCCACTCGAAGCGCTCCTTGAAGCGCACCAGCATCCGCACCATCGCCGGGCCCGCGATCAGGGCCAGGGTGATGTTGCCGATCGCGTGGGCCGCATCGAAGGGGATCGCGCGGACCTCGAGCGCGGCAAAGCGCTCCAACGAGAGCTCGCCCCCGTAGCTCGCCATCAGGGAGAAGTTCATCAGCGCACCGAAAGCGACACCGGCGAAGCCGCAGGCAACGGCGAGGCCGACCCGCCCGATGCGGGCGCCCCGCCAGGCGAGGAGCGCTCCGAAGACGCCGCAGAGTCCCCAGGCGGCCATCTGCCACGGGGTCCAGGGACCCTGGCCGAGCCAGAAGTTCGATACCAGGCCCGCCAGGGCTCCGACAGCGAAGCCGGGCGCCGGCCCGATCGCGTAGCCGGAGAACAGCGCGATGTCTGTCGTCGCGACGACGTTCGGGATCGCCGCGAAGGCGAGGCGCCCTGCGACCGCCAGCGCCGCCAGGGCCGCGACCAGGGCGACCACCTGCGAAGGCGGCCGAGAGCGCTCATACCAGGCGAAGCCGCCCAGCAGGACCGCCCCGAGCACGACGAAGCTCCATGCCTCCCAGCTCATCGGTCCGCCTCCGCCAGCGCCGCCGCGCCCTGCTCGGGCGTGACCACCCCGGGCAGGTCGAGCACGCGGGCGACCTCGGTGGCGAAGTACCAGCCGCCGGAGAGGATCTCCTCGACGGCGCCGTCGGCGATCACGACCCCGTCCCCGAGCAGGATCACCCGCTCGGCGAAGGCGGCGGCGAACTCGACGTCGTGGGTCGCGACGATCACCGCCGCCCCGCCCGACGCCAACCTCCCGATCAGCCCGACAAGCTCGTCGCGCCTGGCCCGGTCCATCCCCCGGGTCGGCTCGTCGAGGGCGATCAGCCCGGGAGGGGCGGCGCCGTCCGTGC
Source organism: uncultured Actinomycetes bacterium (assembly GCA_963725315.1). Lineage (GTDB taxonomy): Bacteria > Actinomycetota > Thermoleophilia > Solirubrobacterales > 70-9 > JBBRHQ01. The sequence continues at coordinate 250,067 of CAVRYA010000010.1, forward strand.
GGCCGGCCAGCGCGATCGCCAGGGCCAAGCGCTGCCGCTCGCCCCCGGAGAGGTCCCGCGGGTCGGCGTCGAGGGCGTGCTCCAGCCCCATCATCTCCAACGCCTCGCGCCCCTCGTCGCTCGGCAACTCATCGGCGACCCGCTCCCGCACCAGGAAATCGCCCGGACTCTGGGTGAGCAGCGCCATCTCGCCGCCCAACTCGATCCGACCGTGCACCGGCTCGACCAACCCGGCGAGAGCACGTAAGAGCGTGCTCTTCCCGGCCCCGTTTCGTCCCATCAGCGCCACGCGCTCCCCCGGCGACACCGAAAGTTCGATCCCTCGCAACACGTCCCTCAACCGATCCCCGGCGTCCAGCTCCACCCACACATCCCTCGTCCTCGCGGCAGTCGTGGCGCCTTGGGGGCCACCGGTGCCCCTTCCCACCGCACTCAGCGCGAGCGCGCCACTCCGACGATCGGAGACCGGCGTGGTTCCTCGCGCGAGTCGCGCGGGGGGAAGGGGTCCGGTGGCCCCGGTGCCACGCCCGTCGGCGGCAAGGATGCGGCGAGCGTCGCGGACCCCGGTGGGTAGCGGGGAGACCCCGGCCAGCGAGAACATCCGGGCGGACGGCGTGGCCAGCGTTGGCTCGGTGTGAATGGCCCAATCGAGGAACGCGCCCGGCGCGCCGTCGAAGGCGATCGTGCCGGAGTCCATGGCGATCACGCGGTCGGCGGCCGCCAGGCACCGCTCCAAACGGTGCTCCGCCAGAAGCACCGTCATCCCCCACTCCTCGTTGAGGCGCCGCAGCAGCCAGACCATCTCGTCCCCCGCGACCGGGTCGAGCTGCGAGGTCGGCTCGTCGAGGAGGACGAGCGAGGGGCGCGTCACCAGGGCCGCAGCGAGGGCGACCCGCTGCAGCTCCCCGCCGGAGAGGGTGTCGACGGTGCGCCCCAGCAGGTGCGGTATGGCGAGCGCGAGGGCCACCTCCTCGACGGCGCGCGAGCGGGCGGCCGGCGACTCCCCGCGCAGCTCCAGGGGCAGCTCGATCTCGGCGGCGACCGTGGTCGAGACGACCTGGGCCTCGGGATCCTGGGCGAGGTAGCCGACGGCGCCGGCGAGCTGGGCGGGACCCACCCCGAGGGCGTCGAGCCCGGCCACCTCGACCGAGCCGGAGACCTCCCCGCCGTGGAAGTGGGGGACGAGCCCGCAGGCGGCCCGGAGCAGGGTCGTCTTCCCGCTCGCCGAGCTGCCGGCGAGGAGGGCGAACTCGCCCCTCGCGAGCTCGACCGAGACCCGCTCCAGCGCGCTTCGCACGGACCGCGGGTAGGCGTAGCTGAGCCGCTCGATCGCGAGCGCGGGAGTGCTCGAGCGGCGCGGCGCCGCCAGCTCAGGCACGGCTCCTCCGATGCCAGATGACGAAGCCGGAGAGCGCCACCGCCAGGGCGAGGGTCACGGTCGGGGCGGCGCTGGAGGCCTCGAGCGTCGGGTAGGCGCTGAAGCCGTCGGCGCCGGCCGCCTTTCCGATGAGGCCGGCGGCGATCAGCAGCGCCCCGGCCACATAGAGGCGGCGGTCGTGGCGCGATCGCCGCCGCCGCCCCCTCATCGGGCGATCGAGACCGTAGCCGCGCAGCTCGAGCGACGCCGCCGCGTCCACGGCCCGGTCCAGCGTCCCGGAGAGGAGCCGGCGCGCAAGGGGGGCGCGGCCCACCGGAGCGGCCCCGGGCCCGCGCAGCGCCGCCGCCTCGCGCAGCCGCGACGCGTCGGCGGCGGCGAGCGGGACCATCCGCGAGATCAGGGTCGCTGTGAGGGCCGAGCGCCCGGCGAGCGGGCGCAGCGCCTTCAGCACGAGGTCGGGGTCCACGCAGGCCGAGTAGACCGCGAGCGCGATCATCACCACCGCCGCCCGGAGCCCGATCACCGCCCCCGCGGCGAGCGCCTCGGCGGTGACGTTGACCTGGCCCAGCAACGGCCAGTCGCCGAGGCGGGCGAGAACGGTGTCGCCGCGGTCGGTGACCAGCCCGTTGACCACCGTCATCAGCAGCGCCAGGGTGAAACCAAGCCGCGCCGCCAGCCGGACCGCGCCGGAGGCGCCCGCCAGGACGCCGGCGATCGCGGCCGCGAGCCCGGTGGCGGCGAGCACCAACGGGCTCGAGTAGAGGAAGGCGATCACCACAAGGGCGCCGAGATAGGCGATCGCGGCCCCCGGAGCCGCAGCCTGCAGGATGCCGGGACGCGGGGTGTAGGCAAGCGCCGACCTCATCGCAGCGGCAGCGGGATCGCGGTGCCCTGCGAGGTGGCGACGGCGTAGCGGTTGCGGAGGCCGGCCACGCTCAGCAGCCGCGCCGCCGCGCCCACGCCGGCCGCGTCGGTCCCGCTCACCAGCCAGAGCGGCGCCGAGTCGTAGCGGCGGGTGGCGGCGACCAGTCCCGTTCCCGCACCGAGATCGCGAGCCGGCTCTCCGTCCTCGGAGAGGGCTCTGAGCACGAAGCGCGAGCCGCGCCGCTCGAAAGTCGCGAACACCCCGCTCGACTGCGGGCCGTCCTCGATCCGCGAGGCGACCGGGTCCGAGCGCAGGCGCGCCCAGGGCCCGACCAGCACCCTGATCGCCTCCCCCGACTTCTCCCCCGCGCCGGCGGCTGCGGCCGCGGCTATCCGGCGCCGCGCCAGCGCGCATGCACCTCCCCCGCCCCGGCACTCGACGCTCACCGGGTGGCGCCTTCCGTCGTAGCCGCCCGTGAACGGCTGCGGCCAGGAGCCGACAACCGCCGGGACGTGCATCGCCGCGGTCCAATCGCGGAAATCCCACCAGACCCGATCGCCGCCGTCGAGCGTTCGGTCTGCCGCTCCCACCGGTGACTCGACCCCGTCGAGGTAGAAGAACCAGTCGAGGTAGCGCCCGCCGCTGCTGCCTCCCGCGGTGCCATCGATCGACTGCACGAAGCCGCCGCCGTAACGGGTGGTGATCTCAGCGTTGCGGTCGAGCAGGCGGATCACCGTGTCGGACTCCTTGACGTCGTCGATCCGCCTCTCGAAGACCACGGAGCGACCGTAGTCGCGGGTGACCGCGTAGTCGACCGAGCCGACCCCGCTGCCGGCACCCAGACCGCAGCCGGCGCTGGCCAGCGCCGCGCCCAGCGCCACGGCCAGCGCCGCGCCACGGCCGCTCCTCACCCTCTTCGGGCCTCCTTCTCACAGCGGCGCGCCGTGTCGCCAGCTCCGAGCAGGGCGGTGTCGCGGCCGGGGCCGCAATCGACCAGGTCGGGCCCCCAGCCACGCGAGTTGACCCTGTCGGCGCCGCCTCGGGCCCAGATCCGATCAGGCCCCGGCGTGCCGGCCATCCGGTCGGCGCCGGAGGATCCGTAGATCTGCTCGCCCCGCGTGCCCGGGCAGGCGGACGGATCGGCGTCCACGCAGACGTACATCGGTGGCGAGGGGATCCTGCCCTTGCCGACCGCGCGGATGTGCCGGCTCTCCGAGAGCGCCACCTGGGTGTTGCCCTGGGCATCGGTCGGCAGGTCCGCCCCGCCGACCCGCACACCCGCCGCGGGGCTCTTCCTGCCCGCGTCGTTGATGCTGATGACGTGGACGCCGAAGGGGGCCCCCGGCTCGGCCCGCGCCGGCGCCCGCAGGACCAGCTCGGGCGGGCAGTAGTACGGAGGCGAGGGGTCGCACTTCGTGAACGGGATCAGGTACCAGATGACCGAGTCGCCGCCGTGCACCTTCGCCTGGTCCCCGGAGATCTGCGGGTTGCGGTGGTTGACCTTGAGGAACCAGAACTGCGAGCCGTGCGCGCGCTGGGAGCCGATCCCGCAGAGACCGAGGCCGGGAAAGCCGAAGTCGTAGTCGGTGATCGACAGCGGCCGCAGGTCGGGGTCGGACTCCGACGCGTCGCGAAGCAGGCCGAGCGCGGTGGTGCCCGGGACCGGCACCCTCTTGCCGCTGCCGCCGGTGCCGGTGCCGAAGCAGTCCGCATGCCGGTCGGTGCGGACGCTCACCGGTCCCGTGTACTGGCGCTGGTCGGCCAGCACCTTGCCTTCGACGGTAAGCACCCGCAGGTCTACGGGCACCGTGTGCGCCGCCGCCGCCGTGGCGAGGAGCAGGACAAGGAGGCCGGCCAGCGCGCTCGGCGCCAGCAGCCGGAAACGAGTTGATCTGGGCATCAAGCCACCCCTTCCTCGAGGGTCGTCGTTGGCTCGGCCGGGGACAGGTCTCCTGGCTTCCGGGTCGCCGCCGCGCCTTCCCAGGGATTCCGTGTCGTCCCCAGTGGCCGGCCCTCTCGGGCCCGCGACGGCCTCTGCCCGGTCACAGTGGCGGGACCGCGCCGGCTTCTCACCGGACTTCCCTTGACCACCGACCGTATGTGAGGGCGAGTCTAGAGGTCGGCGAGGTAGTCGCGCGTGGCGCCCAGGACGCGGCCGTCCGCGGTGTAGGCGACCGCGGTAACCCGGGTCAGCGGCCCGGCTGCGCGAGGAAGCGCGACCGGCCGGCCGATCTCGGCGCCCTCGAGCGAGACCCGGTCCTCGCCGTTGACGGCGAGCTCGAGCCGGCGCAGCCGCTCGCCCGCGGGGGCAACGGGAGTGAACTCGACCGCCGGGGCGCTCGGCGCGAGCCGATCGGGAAGCCCCAGGGATGCGGGGGCCGAGTGGGCCGGGATCTCGCCGCGGCGGCGGCGCGCCACCTCGTCGCCGGCCGGCTGCAGCGCCTGCGTCGCGACCACGTCGAACTGGGTCATCAGCCCGTGATCCTCGTGGTCGAGCATGTGGCAGTGGATCACGTACTTGCCGGTGAAGTCGCTGAAGTGGCCCGCGACCCGGATCGTGTCGCCGGGCTCGACGAAGAAGGTCTCCTTGAGGCAGTCCTCCCACGGCTTCGGCGGCCTGCCGTTGCGGGCCAGCAGGTACCAGTCGGTGTGGTGGAGGTGGAAGATGTGGGTGACCTTCGTCTTGTTGGTGACCTGCCAGGTCTCGGTGGTGCCGAGCACGGGATGGGCATCGGTGCGCGCCGGGTCGAAGGTCTTGCCGTTGATCTGCCAGGACGGGAAGAACGCCCCGCCGAGCGTGATCACCCAGTGACGGTCCGGTGCCTTGCGGGCCTCCTGCGTCCAGGCCGGCAGCGGGCGCAGCCTGCGCGGGACCCGGGTGGCGTCCTTCCGCCTGCCGCCGACCCGGAACTGCATCAGCGGGCCGCGATAGGGGCGGGAGCCGAGCGATCTCTGGCCGTCGTGGCGCCTGACGCTCTCCAGCACCACCGAGCGGCCCGCCGAGCTCGAGAAATCGACGATCACCTCGGCCCGCTCGGCCGGCCCGAGCAGCACCTGGCGCCGCTTCACCGGCCTCGGCATCAGGCCGCTGTCCGATGGCGATCTGGACCATTCGCGCACCGTTGGAGAGGGCGAGGTTGTAGCTGCGGAAGTTCGACGCGTTGAGGATCCGCAGCCGGTAGCGGCGGGCGCTGACCGCATGGTGCGGGCGGTGGGCGCCGTTGACGAGGACCAGCGAGCCGGTGACGCCGTCATCGGGCGGCTTCAGGTTGCTGAACGGGTTGGTGAGCTGGTTGTGGCGGTCGAGCGAGCGGTCGGCGATCAGCAGCGGGATGTCGCGGCCGCCGGCCGGCAGATCGAGGGAGTCCTCGAGCTCGTCCTCGATGATCCACATCCCGGCGAGCCCCTTCCAGACGTTTCGCCCGGTGTGGTCGAGCCGGTGATCGTGGTACCACTGGAACGCCGCCCGCTCGGGAGCGCCGTCCTCGAAGAGGTCATAGGTGTAGGTCTTCGATCGGCCCGGCCGCAGCAGCAGGTCGTTCCCCGACTGGCGCTTCGAGAGGCCGGCCGGGATGCGACAGTAGAGCGAGAAGCGGTGCAGCGCCGTCAGCCCCCCCGGCTGGCCGTCGAACTCGGAGCGATTGTGCCCGCCGTGCAGGTGGACCGTCAGCTCGCCCGCCTTCCTCGGCAGCTTGTGGACGAACGTGACCCTGGTCTGATCTCCGGCGCTGCGGCGGATCGTCGGCCCCGGGAAGGTCCCCCCGTAGGTCCACATCTTCGTCCTGCGCCCGGGCAGGATGCGGACGCCGGCCTGGCGGATCGGGATCCGCAGGTTCGAGCCCGCGCAGGGTTCGCGGGATCGGCAGCTTGCGCCGGAAGCGTTGCGCCGCGAGGGCCCGCGCCGCCCCCTCGGGGATCGGCGGGAAGCTGCCGGTCCGCAAGCGCAGCGGAACCAGCAGCGCCAGCGCCCCGCCGCCGAGGGCGCCGACGAAGGCCCGCCGCCCGAAGCGGCGGGCCTCCTGGGCAGGCTCAGAGGGCGAATCGCTTAAGGCAGCACCTTGATCGAGTCGTGCATCCAGGGATGGATCGCGCATTGGAACGAGAGCCTCTTCCGGCCCTTGCTCGGGTCGAAGTTGACGACCTGCTCGAACGACGCGTTCCGCTTCGCGCCGGTGAACCAGGAGTCACCCGTCTTCTTCAGTGTTCCCTCCGTGCTCCAGCCGTCAGGCCCGGCCTTCACCGGGTTGATCGTCGGCGGCGAGTTCGGCCCGGTCACCCCGTGCCAGATCGCGACGCTGAAGCAGATGTGATGCGGCGTGAAGCACTTCTTGCGCTGCGGCTTGGTGCGCGGGATGTCCTTGCGGGCAACCATCGAGAAGGTGTGCGGCCCGATCGCCTTGGCGTTGGTCTTGTTGACGATCCGCAGCGTGTCGCCGTCCCTGATCGTGTTCGGCGCGACGAAATGCGGCAGGCCGCTCTTTCGCAGCTTGATGTAGACGGTCTTGGTGGTCGCACGGCTGGCTCCCCCGGTCGAGCCTGTGGCGCTCGCGGCCGCGAAGGCCCCCAGGGCCAGCAAACCGGCCAGCGCGCCGACGACCGCGACCTTGCCCGGACGGGCGCGCCTGGTCTTCCTCCTCATATGGATCCTTTCCGGCAGTCCCTGCCTGATATCCGAATCGCCAACGTCCGGCAACCTATCTCGAAACCTAAAGCGGCGCTTAATGGAGCGTCAACCCCGATAACGATTAGGGCTAGCTGGACTCGGCTTCCCTCAGGGCCTCCTCCCACTCTCCCCGCTTGTGGACGTAGTCGGGAGTCAGGGTGAGGTTGAGCTGCTCCGCCACCCCGAGCCACCGCAGGGCATTGCGGTAGTCCCGCCAGCGGGCGTCGGCGTCGGCGGCGCGCAGGGCAAGCTCGACCGCCTCCTGATGGTCGCGGGCGCTCTGCTCGGAGTCCTCGCCCTCGAGGGCCGGCAGGTCGGCGAGCGGCGGCGCCGGGTCCGGCTCGCCTTCGTGGGCGAGGTAGGGCGCCAGGTGGCGGGCGGCGATCTTGACCGGCGGCCACCACAGAGGAGCCGAGCCGCCCGCCGAGGAGCCGTCGCGATCCCCGATCGAGGACCGCAGGTAGCGGGGGCCCTCGCCGGTCAGAAGCGCCGCCCGCAGCACCGGCCTGAAGGGCGTCTTGCGAATCTCGGGCTTGATCAGCGAGGCGATCGTGGTGGCCGCGACGTCCGCCTGCTGCGCCGCGAGGCCGCCCTGCTTGATCGGGAACCAGGTGGCATCGCCCGCGGCGAGGACCCGCGGCAGACCCTCGACCCTCATGAAGGGATCGGTGCCGATGAAGCCCCGTGGGCCCTGGGGCACTCCGGGGATCGGCGAGACCTCGAGGCGCGGCAGCGTCACCACCCTCTCGGCCGGCAGCCTCTTGCCGCTGGCGATGGCCAGTTCCTCCCCCTCCACCGCGCTCGGGGCCGAGGAGCCCCGGAAGGCGATCTCCGACTCGGCGAGCAGGGTCGAGACCGAGTCGCTGGCGCGCTGCCCGAACATCTCCAGAGGCTGCCCCTCGGCGGAGACGATGGTCAGCCCGACTCCCTCGACTTCCTGCCGGCGAAGGTGGTGAGCGGTGAGCAGCGCCAGCTCGTAGATCGGGAGCGCCCAGCGAGCCGCCGCCGGCGCCGCGAAGGCGACCTCCCGCACTTCGCCGCCCTCGAGCTCGGAGAGGAGCTCACGGAAGGCCGCGTTGGCGCCGGGCCCACCGTAGGTCAGCGCTCCCGGCAGATCGACCACCTGGTGCACGCCCACCGCGAGCAGCAGCGCGTCATAGCCCAGCTCGACGCCGGACTCGGTCTTGACCGTGCGCCGCTGGGAGTCGACGACGCTGAGCCGGTCCTGGCGGAAGTCGGCCCCGTGCTCGGCCGCGAGCTTGTCGAGGGGCAGGCTGCTCGAACCCCCGAGGCCGAACGGCTCGGCGAGGCTCAGGGGCCTGTAGGAGAGCTCGCGCTCGGCCGAGACCATCTCGACCGTCGCGGCGCCGCCCACCAGCTCGCGCAGGCAGAGCAGCGCCTCCGCACCGGCCACACCGCCGCCGATGATTACGACGGTGAAGGGATCCGAGGGGCTCTCGGATTCGAGCGCGTCCACTCCTCCATTTCACATGGTCAGCGACCGACCCGCATCCGTATTCGCAACGGTTCCGGTTGCGGAGAAACCGCAGAGTCGATTCAGCGGTGCCCGTTGAAGGAGATGACCTGCTGGATCCCGCTCGGGCGGTTGGTGTAGCGCATCGTCCTCAGGTTGATCGGGCCGAAGTGGATCTGCTCGGTGGTCGCATCGGCCCGCCAGGCGCTCGGGTCGGCACTCCCCTGCGAGGCGGTCAACTCGACCCCGGCTGCGGCGATCGCGTTCCAGATCGCGGTCCGGCATGCGCTGAGGCTGCCCTTGCCGCAATAGCGGTTGTTGAACGGCTGAGGAACTTTGTCCCCGAGCAGCCGCTTGATGTCCCGGGCGAAGTACTGATACCAGCCCGAGTACTGGCCGCTGGGCGGTTGATCGAAGCGCGAGAACAGCGTGTTCAGCTCGTCGAGTTGGGATCCGAGCCAGGGCTTCATGAAGGCGTCGGCGATCTTCGGCCAGGCGGCGTCCATGATCGCGGCGCCGGGTGCGTCGATCTTGCCGTCGCCGTTCAGGTCGAGTCGGCTGCCGCCGTTCTTCGTCCAGGCCGCCATCTGGTTCAGCATCTTCTGGGCCTGCTCGTTGGGTGCGGTCGAGGGGTTGAGCAGGCGCCGCAGCAGCGGCACGGTGTCGATCGCGCGCACGTCCTGGGTCGCCGCGGCGTTCATCGCCGAGGTCACTGTGGCCAGGTTCCACCTGCCGTTCTTCGCCAGCCGGTCGAGGTTGCGGTTGAGGAGGTCGACGCGGGCGGCTGAACCGTTGCGGCCCCACTGATCGTCGGCGGCACCAAAGCCGTGGGCGACGCTGTTGTTCCAGTTGACGATCCTCCCGTTGCGAGGATCGACCCCGTGCGGGTGCCCGTTCTTGGAGAGGAAGCCGCGCCACTCGTACCTTCCGGTGCCCTTGGCGGGCAGCCCCGGGTCCGTCTCCGGCGAGCGCAGCGGCAGCAGGCCGCTCGTGTACTCGGCGATGTGCTTGTCGTCGATGTAGAAGGAGTTGAAGGTCTGCGGCGTCTTCGATGCGGCCTCGAAGAAGGTCTTCGGGCTGTGCACCGATCCGTTCGAGAGGCGCCGGTTGAAGAGCAGGTCGAGAACGTCCTTGCCGTAGCTGGAGCGCTTCGAGGCGAGGGCGACCTTGCGCCCGTTGACCTTGCCGTAGCCGACCACCGGGCCGTGCACCGTGGTCAGGAACTTGACCTGCTGGGTGCCGTCGAGGACGCCGGCGTCAAAGTGACCCATCGCCCTGCACTTGCCCTTGTAGAGGTAGCGCTCGTCGCTGCCGCCGCAGAGCGTCTCGGCGAACTGATCGATCACGTCGGCTGCTGCGGAGGTGAGGGTGGTGGCGAAGTCCTGGCCCCGGCCGATCAGCAGGTAGCCGGGGAACGGGGCGGACGTCGCGCCGCGCCAGACGAGGTGCGGCGCGTGCATGTCGATCTCGTAGGTGAGGCCTGGATAGAAGTAGCCGATCTGCGGGCCGCCGACCATCAGCGGCCGTCCGGTCGCGGAGCGGCCCTTGGTGATCATCAGCGTGTTGGAGGCCTGGGTGCGCTGCAGCGAGGGACGCGCGGAGCGCGGGACCCGTGACGCTGCCGGGGTCGCCTCGAAGCTCCCGGGGTCGAGGATGGCGCTGCCGGGATGGCGCTTGGGGACCCGCTCGTAGGGGAAGCTCCCGTCGATCGAGCGCGGGCTGCCCGCGTTGGTCTGCTGGCGGAGGTCGTTGAAGACGCTCCAGGCGCGCTTCGCGCCGAGGCGCTTGCGCAGGCCGCCGAGGAACTGGGAGCGGCGGGCCTCGTCACCGCCGCCCTCGCCCAGGAACTGGTCCTTGAGCGCGTTGAGGGCGTAGACGTCGTTGCGGGTCCAGGGGGCGTTGGTCGAATGTGTGAAGGCCAGGTAGTCGTTGATCCCCGAGATGAAGGTGTCGATGTCGCGCAGCACCGCACGCCCCTGCTTGCCGGCGTTGCGCAGCACCTGGGTCTGCTTGGCAAGCGCCGCCTCCGTCTGGGCGCTGGGGACGAAGGAGTGCAGGTTCGAGACCAGGCCGATCGCGCTCAGCCCGGGGGCGTCGATTGCGGCGACGCGAGCGTTGTAGCGGGCCTGCTGGAGCAGCAGGCCGCGGTCCTCGGCGGCGATCCAGCCGGCTGCCCAGATGCCGTCGTCATAGGTCTTGGCCTTGACGTGAGGCACGTTGAAGCTGTCGCGGGTGATCGTCACCCCGGCGTGGGGGACGGTCTCGGCGGTGCCGGGCCCGTCGGTGTCGACCCCGAAGCGCTCCGACTTGAAGTAGGTCGTCAGGTCGCCACTGGTGACGTGGTCGAAGAGCGGCGTCAGCCCGTCATACATCTCGGCCTGACGGGCGGTGGTCGGGTTGACCGCCAGGTTCCCGTACTGGCCCGAGGGGATGATGTTGAGCGCCGTCTGCGCGTAGTCCTTCGCCGCAGCGTTCGAAACCGGCGCCGCGAAGACCGCCCCCACGACAACCATCAGCACCAGACGTCGCACCCTGCCTCCTCTTCGCACCCTGCCTCCTTCTCTCGACTCGAATATAGCGCTCAGCAGCGGAATGCGCGGCTGACGTCCGTGGCCGTGTGACCCCAACTGCCGCCGCGGCCGAGCGCCTCGCCGACCGCGGAGGTGCGCCAGACGCCCTTCACGCAGCCCGGAACGCTGACCCTCGCCTTGACGTGACGATCGCTGTCGTAGTCGGTTTGGCACTGCACCTTGAAGAGCTGCCCGCCGTAGCGCTTGTTGAGGCAGACCGTGACCCGGATCGCCGAGTGCGTGCGCGAGGTGGCGTAGCCGCCGACGCCCTCGAGCTTCAGCGAGCCGCTGTCGAAGGAGGGTCGCTTGGCGGCGGCGTCGTAGTCCCCATGTGCCAGGGCGAGCGCCGGGGTCAGCGCGGCGGCGGCCAGCAGCGGCAGCGCGATCCAGCGCCGCGCGCGGTTCCTCGGCTTCCTCGATTTGGCTTTGGTCGGCTTCATCCGGCGCGTCTAGAGTAGGCGGCTCAGCGGGGCGGCCGCAAGGCACCCCAGGGGTAGGAACACCCCTCGCGGGTGTTTGTAGCTATCAAAATGGCTGAAGAAACACCGGCTGCGAGCTCGGCCCTGCGCCTCACGGACACCCAGAGGGCGATTCTCGTCGCCCTCTGCCGCCCGCGCGCCGGCGGCAACCGCTATGCCACCCCGGCGACCAACCAGGAGATCGCGGCGGAGGTCTTCCTCAGCGTCGACGCCGTCAAGGCCCACCTGCGGGCGCTCTACCGAAAGTTCGGGGTCGAGCCCCTCCCCCACAACCAGAAGCGGGCGCGGCTGGTCGAGCTGGTGATGGAGGGCGATCTGATCTCGCTCCCGGCGGGCGAAGCCGGCGATCAGGAGACGCCTGCCCCGTCCCCACCCCCACCGCCGACCCGCTCAGGCCCCCGGCGGCGGCCGAGCGGCCGCGGGCTGGCGCTCGGCGGCGGGCTCCTGGCTGCCGTCGCCCTCACCCTGGTCCTCACGGGCGCCCTCTCGTCCGCCGGGGATGTCGGAAAGGCCGGCACTCGGGCCTCCTACCGGTCCGCGGTCAACGGCTTCTGCAGTCTCGCCCTCGAGGGAAGCGCGGGGCAGCAGGGGGCCTCCGGGGCCGAACGCGCTCGCGACTACCTCGGCGTGATCTCAACCATGAACGACAGGCTCCAATCTCTCGGCCCGCCACCCGTGGAGGACCGCGACCTGACTCTGTTCGCGAGCGGCCTCGAGCGTGCCGCCGACTACACCACGGTGATCGCCCAGGGCCCGCCGCCGCCCGGAAGTCGCGCCGGAGCCAACGCCGTCGCGGAGCTGACCCTGGCGGCAGGTCAGGTCCAGGCGGGGGCCCTCGGCTACGGCCTCGATGAGGACTGCTCGGCGATCGGCCGGGTCGTCGCCAGCTCGGCCCGCAACGCGGCCGTCACCCCCTAGTCAGTCGAGGGGCGGAGCCTCGCGGCCCCGCCCCTCGTTTCCCGGCGATCGGACGGGGTCGCGTCAGGCGCCGACCTCGCCGTCGTCGTCGGTGGGCTTCGGCTCGCCGACCCGGACCCGCTCGCAGTTGCGGCGGGTCACGTCCATGTCGTCGGCGATCACCACGTCGCGCCCGTCACCGCAGCTGACCTCGTCGGCCTCGCCGTCGCGGACGTAGATGTGGTCGTCGCCGTCACCGCCGTTGACCGTGTCGGCCCCGGGCTCCGGGACGTCCTTCTGCGCCCTGGCGAACAGCCGGTCGGGGCCGTCGGCGCCGGCGATCCGGTCGACGCCGGGGCCCGCGTAGACGGTGTCGGCGCCATCGTCGCCGATCGCGCTGTCGTTGCCCTCGCGGCCGCGCACGATGTCGCTGCCGTCGCCGCCGGAGAGCTCGTCGTCACCGGCCTGGCCGAGAATCGCATCGGCCTTCTCGCCGCCGGCGACCTTGTCGTTGCCCTCGCCGGTTGTGATCGCGTCGTGGCCGGCGCCGCCGCGGACTCCGTCGTCACCGGGGCCGCCCTGCACCCGGTCGGCGCCCGGGCCCGCGTCGATGGTGTCATTGCCCTCGCCGCCGCGGACCATGTCGGGCCCCTGCAGCGAGCTGACCGTGTCGTTGCCGCCCTTGGCGTCGATCTGGTCGGCCTGGGGAGTCCCGGTGAGCACGTTGTCGGTGTCGTCGCCGACGATCGTCGCGGCGCTCGCCACTCCGACCGAGAAGGCGAGGACCGCGAGCCCGGCGATCACCGTTCCCAGCTTCCGTCTCAACTTCATCTGCACCCCTCCTGCGGTTGATGTTTCCCGGTCGGACTGGAGCCGGTTTCCGGGAGCGATGAAACCGCGCAGGTGCAGGGAAAACAAGAGACCCAGGGGCTAGATCGCGGCCCCCTCAGGTGTCATACACCTAGGGTATGTGCCGGCGCTTGTGCCTGCGGGGAGCCGGGGCCGGAATAGGCTCGGGCGGCGCCTCGTCCGCGGGCTCGCTGAGGATCGACATCACCCAACCGGGCTCCCAGCGCCACCAGCCCCCCTCGGAGGAACCGTCCTCCCAGGCGACCCCCAGCGCCGACCAGGCGCCCGGCGGCTGATCGAGGGCAGCCGGCTCGACCCGCGTCCTCCGCACGTTCAGCCGCAGGCCCCCGCGACGCACCTTCGAGGCGGCCTCCTTGGCGGTCCAGAACAGGTTGGCGGCCATCTCGGCGCGCTCCTGGCCGAGGCCGGCCAGCATCTCCCGCTCGCCCGGGCCGAGCCATTCCCGCATGAAGGCCGCGCTTCGCGGCTCGATCGCCTCCAGATCGCAGCCGAGGGCCCCCGGCCCCTCACCCACGGCGACCAGCGCCCGGCCCCTGCGGTGGCTGAGCGAGAGGGCGACCGGCGCCCTCCCGCCATCGAGATGGACAGCCGGCGAGCCGTCCTCCTCGGCGAAGACCTCGAGCTGCCCGATCCTGGCTCCCAGCCGCTCCGCTACCGCGACCTTCGCCGCCCAACGCCCGAGCCGCCACTCGGCGCGACGCTTTGGCAATCCGAGCGTCGAGAGCACCTCGCGCTCGCGCGCACTCAGCCAATCGTCGTCGGAGGGAACCTCAGCGAGCTCGCGCGTCAGCCAACCGAGCCCGGCCATCGCCCGCCTTTCCCCCGTCCTCGGCGCGCCGCATCCCCCGCTCGATCGCCTCGATCAGATATGGGCGGAGCTCCACCGGCGGGATTATTGCGCTGACCGAGCCCATCTCCACGGCGCGCTCGACACTGTGGACGGAGTCGAACCTCGCGGCCAGGGCTCCCTGCTTCTCGGAGTGGACCCGCTCCCACAGGTCGGCCCGCTCGGCCCGGAGCCAGGTCCGCTCGGCCCCCTCGGCGGCGGCGATGCGCTCGTCGATCGCGGTGATCCGCTCGTCGCGCTCGGTCGCCTGGGTGACGTCGCGGGCGAAGACGACCGCGGCGGCCGGAGCGCCGCCGATCACCGAGGCGTGGGTTCCCTCGAGGGCGATCGTCTCGAGGTTCTCGTTGAGCCGCTGCGAGAAGACGACGAAGGCGCCCCCGTGAAAACGGGAGATCACGCAGAAGACGATCGGACCGTCGAAGTTGACCACCGCCCGCCCGATCTCGGCGCCGAACTCGAGCTGCCACTGCCGCATCGACTCCGGGGAGCCGTCGAAGCCCGCGAGGTTGGCCAGGACGACGACCGGGCGACGCCCCGCCACGGAGTTGATCGCGCGGGCGATCTTCTTCGAGGAGCGCGGGAAGAGCGTCCCCGAGGTCCAGCGGGCCGGCCCGTCCGCCGGTACCTCGCCGCGGCGGAGGGTCGGCCGGGACTCGATTCCGAGCAGCGCCACCGGCCAGCCGCCCAGGTGCGCGTCCCAGACCACGGCGCTCTCGGCCCCGCGCATCTCCGGCCAGCGCTCCAGCGGCGGACGGTCGCTGTCGATCGTCGCCGCCATCACCGAGCGAATGTCGAAGGCCGCCCGCCTGCCCGGGTTGGTCCGATCGGAGAAGACCTCGCCGACCCGCGTGAGGTCCGACCCCGGCGCGTGGTGCGGCATCTCCCCGACGTCGCGACCGCTGGGATCGGAGCTCGCCGCACGTCGCGGGAAGCGCTCTCCGGGGGCGACGTAGGCATGCTCGTAGTAGTCGAGCAGCACCCGGCAGGCGCCGGCGAGGTCGGGGGCCCAGTACTGCGCCTGGCCGTTGGGCCCCATGATCCGCGCGTAGCCGCCGATCCCGAAGTTGTCCTCGGCCGAGACGCCGCCCGAGTAGTCCAGCGCCTGCTTTCCGGTGAGGACCATCGCGCTCTCCGGGGTCATCACGAGGATCCCCCGGGTGTGCATCAGCATCGTCGCCTCGGCGTTCCAGTATGGCTGGGCGCCGACGTTGATCCCGGCAACGACGACGTTTAGCTCGCCGCCGCGCTGGGTGAACTCGACGATCCTGCGCAGCACGGCGGCGATCCAGTCCATGTTCTCGGTGCCGCTGTCCATGGCGATCTTCGCGCCGGCCGAGATCGCGAACCACTCCAGCGGCACCCCGAGCTCCTCGGCCAGGTCGAGCGCGGCGATGATCCGCCGGCACTCGGGCTCCGCGAGCGAGCCGAGGGACCTGGTCGGGTCGCCGAACAGCGCCACCCGCTGCATCCCCCGCGGGTAGCGCTCCGTGTAGTTGCGCACGACGCCGACCACGATCCCGGTCGGGTTGGTGGCGAGCGGGCGCTCGACCGGCCCGAGCCGCCCATCGTCGTCGAGGTCGTGCTCTGCGAAGTCCCCCGCCGCCTGGTCGGGGGCGACCCCGTCACCGGAGTGCGCCGGGGCAAGCATCTTGATGATCTCGGCCGGGTGCAGGGTTCCCCGGCGCCGCGCTGAGACGATCCGCTCGCTGCCTTCGTCGTAGGGCATGATCGGCCGCTCGGGCGGGTCCTCGACCTCGACCACGACCCGCGAGCCGGTCGGGAAGAAGCGGATCACACGCTGGCGGAGCTTCCCGCCCGGCTCGCGAACACGGCCGCGCACCAGCAGCATCTCGATCCCCAGCCCGCGGGTCGAGGCGCCGAGGCGGCTGACCATCGGCTCGATCTCGGCCGGGCTGAGCTCGATCACCGGCCAGACCTGCAGCACCACGCGGTTCCACTGAGGGCGGAGGCTGGGCTTGCGGTGGGACTGGAAGCGGCGGATCCCCTCCAGCGCGTGGACGAGCATCCGCTCGAACTCGGGAAGCGCCGTCAACCGCCCCCCCTCGTCGCGGACCGCGGTCAGGTCGCGCACCTCGGCGACGGCGAAGATCCGCTCCTCGCGCGGGCTCCCGCGCGCCGTGCCGTGGAACAGGTAGACGTCCTCGGCCCCCGACGGCAGCCGCTCCAGCTCGAAGTTGGAGTAGCGCCAGAGGTGAAG
The DNA here is from genome assembly GCA_963725315.1 of uncultured Actinomycetes bacterium. Lineage (GTDB taxonomy): Bacteria > Actinomycetota > Thermoleophilia > Solirubrobacterales > 70-9 > JBBRHQ01. The sequence goes on from CAVRYA010000010.1 coordinate 266,328, forward strand.
CCGCTTCGCCATCTCCGGGTGCAGCCCGCGCAGCAGCCGGTCCTCGAGAAGCCCGTCCTCGGTTCGCCGGTAGGTGAAGAGGTCGACGGCGGACATGCCGCGCCCGCGAGCCGGCTCTGCGACCGCGACCACCAACCGGGTGACCGCCGACGGCAGCTCCGCTCGCGCGAGCACCGTGGAGAGTCGCTCGGCCAGCTCGTCGGCCGACGGCGGCTCGCCCTCGTGCGAGGCGTAGAAGTCGGCCACCAGCTCCTCACCGGGAGCCAGCGAGCCGGCGTGCCCGGCCAGCGCCGCAGCCGCCTCCCCGAGCCCGTCGAGATCGACATAGGCCGCCGCGACCCGGGCGCCGCCGTCAACTCCCGGCGCGGTCAGGAACGAGGCCACCCCCAGGTCGAGGGGACTGAACTCGCCCAGCTCCCGGAGGCGGTAGTAGCGGAGGGTCATCGTCTCCAGCAGCGCCCGCCGCGCCGGCGGCGATGCGTCCCCGAGGCGCTCACTGAGCAGCGGGGCGAGGGGGCGCGGGCACTCGACCAGCGAGCGGATCCGCTCCGATCGCCGGGGGTCATCGGGGTCGTCGCTGAGCGCCGCCAGCACCTCCTCGGCCTCGCGGTAGGTCTCGGCAGCGGCGGTCTCGATCACCGGTTGGTCGAAGTAGCGAAAGCGCGTCTCCCGGGCCAGGTCGGCGAGGATCCGGTCGCGACCCTCCGCCGCGGCGATCAGACGGTCGAGGGCTTCGCGGAAGTCCTCGCCGACGTGGCCGACGAGGCTCTCCGCCTCGTCGAGGCGGCGATCGAGGAGGGCGACGATCGCCATCCGGACCTCTGCCGCGCGACTCTGCGCGATGAACAGCCGGTAGCAGGCCTCCTCGAGCTCGGGGGTCCGATCGAGGTCCTCCACCCCGTAGTGGGAGAGCGCTCGCCGCAGCTGGGCGACGAACCGATCGGGGAGCCCCTCCGCCTCGACCTCGAGCGAGTGCAGGAAGGCGTGCAGGTGCTCTCGCGGGCTGCGCAGCAGCTCCACGTTGGGATCGGCCTCATCGCTCTCGGGTCGGCTCAGCGCCTGGAGGTCCGCATAGACCTTCAGCAGCCGGTGCTCGCCGGGGACCAGGGCGGGGTCGCAGGAGAGCGGGTCGGCGCAGGCCCCGTGCAGGTCGGCGACGATCCGCTCCACCTCGCCCGGCTCGGCGTCGTAGCCGAGCACCAGCCATTCCAGGCGACGCAGGTTCTCGCGGCAGAAGACGGCCCGGTCGGCGCTCACCTGATCCCCCACCGAGAGCCGCACCCGCTCCGCGCCCGAGCCAGGTCCGGCGGACTCCAGCGGCTCGATCCGAACCAGCGGCTCCTGGGCGCCGACCTGGACGTTGGGGCCGACCAGGACCTCGCGCACCCGCCCCGGCACCGGCGCGGTCAGCGAGGACTCCATCTTCATGATCTCGACCACCGCGACGACATCGCCCGCCGCCACCTCCTCGCCGGGCTCGACCGGGATCGAGACGACGACGGCGGGCGCGGGGTTGCGGACCAGGCCGCCGTCGTCCCGCGATACCCGGTGGGGGGCTCCGTCGACCTCGATCAGCAGGTCCTCGCCCTGGCTCGAGGCGACAACCCGGAAGCCGTGGCCTCCAAGCCGCAGCAGCCGCTCGTGGGGGCCGAGGCGTTCGGCGCTCACCTCGACCGAGTTGCCGTCGAGGCTGACCCGGTAGAGGCTCGGGCCGACCTCGCTGACCCTCACCCGGTAGCGCTGCCCGCGATGCCGCAGCTCGACCTCGCGCGACGCCGGGGCCTGGGCCTCGGGTCGCCCGCGCCGCGCGAAGGCGTAGAAGGTGGCGCGATCGACCGCGGTCTGGGCATCGCTCAGCTCGACCGCCGCGGCGACCATGGCGACCTCTGCGTGGCGGGCCGGCACGGCCTCCCCGCGGAGCTGCAGGCGGTCGATCCAGCCGGTGTCCACCTCTCCGGAGCGCACCTCCGGCCGCGAGAGCAGGGCGAGCAGGAAGCCGACGTTGGTGGTGCCGCCGTCGACGACGATCGTCGTCTCGGCCAGGGCGCGGCGCAGGCGGGCCAGGGCCTCGCCGCGATCCCTCCCCCAGGCGATCAGCTTGGCGATCATCGAGTCGAACTCGGCCGGGATCGAGTCGCCTTCGGACATCCCGGCGTCGATCCGGATCCCGGGTCCGCCCGGGAAACGGAGCAGCGAGATCCGCCCGGGCGCCGGGGCGAAACCCAGCTCGGGGTCCTCGGCGTTGATCCGGGCCTCGATCGCGTGGCCGACCGGCGTCGGAGGCTCTCCCTCGAGCCGGCCCCCGGCGGCGACGTGGAGCTGCAGCTTCAGCAGGTCGAGCCCGGTGGCCGCCTCGGTGACCGGGTGCTCGACCTGCAGGCGGGTGTTGACCTCCATGAAGGAGAGCAGCCCCTCCTCGGGCTGAAAGAGGAACTCGACGGTCGCCGCGCCGCGGTAGGAGGCCCGCAGCGCCAACCGCACCGCCGCCTCGCCCAGCGTCCGCTCCTGCTCGGCGGAGAGCGCCGTGCTGCTCGACTCCTCGACGACCTTCTGGTTGCGTCGCTGCAAGCTGCAGTCGCGGACCCCGACCGCCCAGGCGGTCCCCTGGCCGTCGGCGATCAGCTGCACCTCGACGTGGCGAGCAGGTTCGATCAGCTTCTCGAGCAGGACGGCGTCGTCGCCGAAGGCGTCGCGGGCCTCCGCGCGGGCGCTGCGCAGCGCCCCTTCGAGCTGATCGGGCTCCTCGACCCGGCGGATCCCCCGCCCTCCCCCGCCGGCCGCCGCCTTGATCAGCAGCGGATAGCCGATCCGCTCGGCGTTGCGGATCGCCTCCTCGAGGCTGCCAACGGCGCCGCCGCTCCAGGGCGCCACCGGCAGGCCCGCCTCCTCCGCGAGTCGCTTCGCCGCGACCTTGTCGCCGAGCAGCCGCATCGCGCTCGCGCTGGGCCCGACGAAGACGACCCCCAGCCTCTCGCAGAGCTCGGCGAAATCGGGGTGCTCGGCGACGAAGCCCCAGCCGACCCAGGCGGCGTCGGCCCGGCTGGAGACGAGCGCCTCCTCGAGGGCCCGGAAGTCGAGATATCCGCCGCCGAGGGAATACGCCTCGTCCGCCTCGCGGACGAACATCGCCTGATGCTCGGGCGCGGTGTAGAGCGCGATCAGGGTGATCGGGTCCTCGGTCTCGTCGTTGAGCTCGCGCACGGCGCGGATCGCGCGCATCGCGGGCTCGCCCCGGTTGACGATCGCGAGGCGGTGAAAGGGACTGTCCAAGACCCGGCCCCCTATGGCCGGCTCATCGCCGAGCGGATCGGCTCGAGCGCATCGGAGTCGAGCGACCCCGGGAGCTCGATCGTCCGGTAGCCCTCGAGCTTCACCCGCACGTGGCCCGCATCATCAACGACACGGGCGTCGATCGCCGATCCGTCCTCGCGGGGAGAGACGAGGGCGACCAGGCTCCCCGGGGCGTCGGCGTCGGCGAAGCGCGTGATCCGATCCACGTGCGTCGGCAGGGCCATCCTGCCCTCGGTGCCGAGCTGCCAAACGCCGGCCGTCTGGAAGCAGAGCTCGATCAATCGCGGCGCCGCCTCGGTCGGCTCTGCGGCGGGCTGATGGTCGGGCGGCAGGTCCTCGGCCAGCCGGCCGAGGACGATCCCGTCCTGCCGCCAGGCCCGATCGAGGACCTGGTAGGCCGGACCGTGGAAGTAGATCCGGTAGATCGCCTCCGAGCCGACCCCTTCGCCCTCGCGGCCCGCGGCCGGCGCCGGTTCCTCCTCCGTGGCAGGCAGCTCCCGCGCCAGAACGGCCCGGCCGGTGAAATGCACCGTCCGCTGCTCTCCGTCGGGCAGCGAGCGGCGACCGACCAGCCGGCAGTCGGCGACCATGGCGCCGTTGCCGGGATCGTGGGCCAGCACCTGCAGCTCCAGCGTGCGCGGCTCGTCGCGGTAGAACTTGAAGGGGGCGCTCAGCTCGACGTCCTCCAGGGCGGTCACCTGCCACCCGGGCAGCAGCGCCGCAGCGGCCTCGGCGAAGGCCTCGATCCCCATCACCCCCGGGAGCACCGGTATGCCCTCTATCCGGTGGTGGTCCAGGAACGCCTGATCGGCCGGGTCCAGCTCGATGAGCACCGTGAGTCCTTCGCCGGATGTGAAGCTCGAGGCGGCGCCGGTCATCGGCCCGGGATGAGCGCCGATCGCCGCCGTCGCCGCGCCGGGATCGAGGCCGCCGGTCGGATGGCGCTCCGCCCCGAGCAGACCGAGCGACCCGGCGACGAGGACCTCGCGACCCGGTCCCTCGGCGGTGAGCTCGCGGCGCACCACGGGCACCCCCTCGGACGGCGGCAGCATGTCGATGCCGGCCATCTCCATCATCTTCGGGATCGAGCCGCGGCTCGCCATGCCGATCTCCGCCCAGGCGGTCCAGTCGATCGCCACCCCCCGCACCCCTTCGCGCCGCATCCGCGAGATGCTCTTGCAGAGCAGGTCGTTGGCCGCCGCGTAATCGGTCTGGCCGGCGTTGCCGAACCTCCCGGCGATCGAGCTGAAGACGACCGCCGCGCGCGGCTCGGAGCCCGCGAGGGCCTTGATCAGGTTGAACCAGCCATCGACCTTGACGTCGAAGACGAGGTCGAACTCGCTCTGCGGCTTGTCCGGGAGGAAGTGGCTGATCTCCAGCCCGGCGCAGTGGATCAGCACGTCGATCCGGCCGCTCTGCTCGAGGGCGGAGGCGATCGCCGCCGAGACCTGGCTCGCGTCGGTGAGGTCGAGCTGGTGCCAGTGCGCCTCGCCCCCGGCCTCGCGGATCGCCTCGATCGCCTCGAGGGCCGCCCGGGCGCGCTCGATCCGCGACATCTCACGCTCGACGAGCTTCGGCGTGGGACGCTCGCCGCGATCCTTGATCCGCTCGGCGAGATCTCGCTTCAGTCCCTCGGGGTCGGAGGAGAAGCGGCCGAGGTCCGGGTCGGAGGGGTCGGGCTCCCCCACCAGGTCGAGCAGGTGGAAGGTTCCCTGTGAGGTCTTGGCCAGGTCTGCGGTGATCGCCGCGACGATGCTGCCCGCGGCCCCGGTGACGCAGAAGACCGTCTCCGAGCCCAGGGCGCGGTCCGGATCGGCCTCCGCGGCGCGCTCCTGGAGGCCGACGGACCAGCGCAGGTCCTCGGCGTGGCCGATCTCGACCGCGCCCGGGTCCCGGAGCGTCTCGGAGATCAGCGTCTCGGCGATCGCCGCGGTCTTGCGGCTGGGCGGGAAGTCGACAGCCTTCACCAGCGCCTGCTCGCGCTCCCGGGCAAGGGCCTTGACGAACCCGGTCACGGCCCCGCCCATCGCCGAGGTCGCGCCGGCGGCGTCATAGCCGTGCCTACCCCCGAGGCGCAAGCCCGCGATCAGGAAGGTCCCCTCGGGCCCGATCTGCTCGGCCAGGCGGCGCGTCGCGATCGCCAGCAGCTTCACCCGCCGCCGCAGCCCCTCGTGCCAGGCGTCGGGCTCGAGCTCTGCGAGCGGAGGCTCGGCGTCGAGGGCCGCCAGCCAGTAGACGCCGTGCACCGGGCCGGCCTGCGTCCAGGCTTCGACCTGGCGCTCGAAGGCCTCGTCCTCCCGATCGCCGTCGGCGAGGAGGACCTCGACCCCGATCTTCTCGAGCCTCGAGACCAGCGCCTCAGCGATCCCGCCCTCGTCCGGCATCACGATCACCCGACTGCCGGCCTCGAGCGAGACCCCGGTCGGCACGCAGTGCTCGAGGGCCGGGCGCACGACCGGCACCGGGACGCGGCGCGGGAAGCGGCCCGGACCCGATTCGGGCGTCGCTCCGTTCCCGGCCATCGTGGCGGGCTCGGCCACCGGCTCTGCCTCTGCCTCGGCCTGCAGGTCCGGGGCCCGCTCCTCGACGAAGCCGACCACGTGGTTCAGGGTCGGGTAGTCGCGCAGCTTCAGGGTGTCGTCGAAGGGGATCCCGTAGGACTCGCGGATCGCGGCGAAGACCTCGGCCTGCTTGACCGTGTCGATGCCGAGGTCTGCCTCGAGGTCGAGCTCGAGGTCGAGGAGGTCCGGCGGGTAGCCGGTCTGCTCGGCGACCAGCGCCAGGACCTGCGCCGCCGGGCCCTCACCCGGAGGGGGCTGGTTCCGCGGCGGGCGGGGCCGGCTCCGGCGGGTGGCGGCGAGGTCTGACCCAGGTCCGGGGCCCGCTCCTCGACGAAGCCGACCACGTGGTTCAGGGTCGGGTAGTCGCGCAGCTTCAGGGTGTCGTCGAAGGGGATCCCGTAGGACTCGCGGATCGCGGCGAAGACCTCGGCCTGCTTGACCGTGTCGATGCCGAGGTCTGCCTCGAGGTCGAGCTCGAGGTCGAGGAGGTCCGGCGGGTAGCCGGTCTGCTCGGCGACCAGCGCCAGGACCTGCGCCGCCGGGCCCTCCGGGGAAGGGGCTGGGCTCGGGGGCGGCAGCGGGGCGGGCTCGGCGGGTGGCGGCGAGGTCTGACGCCAGGTCCGGGGCCCGCTCCTCGACGAAGGCGACCACGTGGTTCAGGGTCGGGTAGTCGCGCAGCTTCAGGGTGTCGTCGAAGGCGATCCCGTAGGACTCGCGGATCGCGGCGAAGACCTCGGCCTGCTTGACCGTGTCGATGCCGAGGTCTGCCTCGAGGTCGAGCTCGAGGTCGAGGAGGTCCGGCGGGTAGCCGGTCTGCTCGGCGACCAGCGCCAGGACCTGCGCCGCCGGGCCCTCCGGGGAAGGGGTGGGCTCGGGGGCGGCAGCTGGGGCGGGCTCGGCGGGTGGCGGGGGCTCGGCCGCCGCCTCCGGGGCCGCGGCCGGCTCCGCTGCCGGGGCCGCCGCGCCGCGATCGACGATCCGCAATCGCCGCTGCACGACCTCCAGCTCCGGAGAGTCCTGGCCGCTCGCCGCGCGCAGCCAAGCGCTCCAGCGCTCCGGCTCAGCGATCCTGTAGCCATAGCCCAGCTCCTCCGGGTTGCGGCGGCGGCCGTCCGGGGTCGCGATCCAGTGCAGCAGCATCATGCTGATCTGCGATCCGAACCCGGCCGCGAGGCGCAGCGCGTAGTTGACCGGATAGGCGCCCCCCTTGGAGAGGTTGAGGGCGCCGAGGTCGGGGTCCACGTCTCGGAAGTTCGGGACAGCGGGGACGACACCCGTCTCGAGCGACTTGACCGCCACCACGTCCTCCAGCCCGACGCCCATCGGATGGCCGGTGATCCCCTTGGTGTTGGCGATCAGGAGATCGTCGGCCGCCGCGCCGAAGACTCGCCGCAGCGCCTCGACCTCGGCCGCGGCGCTGCCCCCCCGCGCCGGCGTGTAGGTCTCGTGCGAGACGAAGACGGTCTCCGCGCCGACCCGGTGGCGGTCGATGCCGTGCGCCTCCGCCCTGGCGACCACATCCTCCATCACGCGGCCGATGTGCTCGACGTCGAGCCGGGTGCCGTGAAAGGCGCTGTTGGCGCTGACCGCGCTCAGGACCTCGCATATCGGGGAGATCCCGCGCTCGCGGGCGGCCTCGGCGCTCTCGACGACGAGGCCCGCGGCGCCCATCCCGAGCAGCATCCCGTGGCGGCGCTGATCGAACGGCAGCGCCGCCTCCTCGACCACCTCGTCGGTGGCCGCGGCGCCGGAGGCCAGGAACCCGGCGCCGATCCAGGGCAGCAGCTCGTCCGAGGTGGCGTCGTCGGCGGCGACGACGATCACCCGGCGGCAGCGCCCGGCGCGGATCCAGTCCTCGGCGATCGCGACCGCCTGGGTGGTGCTCGCGCAGGCCGAGTTGACCTGGGTGTTCGGCCCCCGCGCGCCGATCAGCTCCGCGAGCTGGGAGTGACCCATCGAGAGGACCCGGAAGAGGAAGCGGCGATCGAAGCTATAGGGCTCCTCCTCCAGCTCCACCCGGAGGTCGTGGATGTGGCGATCGACCTCGGTCAGCGCGACGCTGTCGCCGTGGCCGGCGAGGCGGGCTCGCAGCGCCTCCAGCTCGGCCAGCCGCTCGCGCCGCGAGCGGTCGGCGGCGAAACGCTCGGTCTCGACCGCGAACTCCTCCAGGCCGGGGAAGGCCGCGGCGTAGATCACCGCGGTGTCGTCGCGCATCTCCGTCGGCAGGGTCCAGCCATCGGGAAGCTGCGTACCCGTCGTGGTGGTCTTGTAGCCGAGCACCAGGGGTATGCCCGCATCGCGCAGCGCGTCGATCCCGGCGCCGATCGCGAGCTGGGTGCTGCGCCCCAGGGCCGCGACGCGCTCGCTCTCGACTCCGAACTCGGCGGCGAGGTCGAGCTCGCCGCCGCGGGCGGCGAGCTTGATCACCTCGGCGACGTCGCCGATCTCCTCGAAGCTCGCCGAGCCGTCCTCGCCCTTGACCAAGCGGGTGATGCGGCGGTCGAGGATCTCGTGGCGCAGGTGGGACGGGAGCACGTCGATGAACTGCTCGCCGTGGAGGATCCGCGCCACGTTGCGATCGTCGAAGACGCGCTCCGTGCCGGGCAGGCCGAGGGAAGCCCCGGTGATCACCACCGGCTCGCCCCGGGCGCTCGGCGAAAGGCCATCCCCGCCGACCAGCTCGCTGCCGCGGCGGATGAACTCCGCCGAGAGGCGCCCGAGCTCGCGGTAGAGGTCCTCGCTCTTCGCCGCCGGGGGCGGCGGCGCCGGCGCGGCGGCGGCCGGCGCGGGCTCGGAGGCAGCCGGGGCAGGCGCCGCGGCTGCCTGCTCGCCGTCGCCGCCGGTTCCGAGGCCCGAAGCGTAGAGGCCGCAGAGGGCGTGGTTGAAGGAGACCAGGTCGCCGAGCTTGGGGTGGTTGGTGTAGAGGTTCATCGCCTGCTCGTCGCCGATCACGTCGGAGGCGAACCCGTGCAGCGCGCGCTTCGGGCCGGTCTCGACGAAGACGCGCGCCCCGGCGTCGAACAGGGTCCGCAGGCCCTTGACGAACTGCACCGGCGATGCGACCTGGCGGCCGAGGATGTCGATGATCTGCTCCTCGACCCCGGGGCCGCTGGGGTAGAACTCGCCGTCGACGTTGGCGACGATCGGGATCCGCGGGGGGGCGAGGCTGAGCCGGCCCAGCATGGCCCGCAGCGGCTCGCCGGCCGGGGCGACGATCTCGGTGTGGAAGGCGTGGCTGACCGGCAGCGGGATCGCCTGGTGGCCGCGCTCCTCGAAGGCGGCGACGGCGCGGCCGACGGGCTCGCTGGCGCCGCCCACCACGACCTGGTGGGTCGAGTTGACGTTGGCGAGCACGATGTAGCCCTCGGTCTGGGCGAGCACCTCCTCGATCTCCTCGGCGGGGGCGCTGACGGCGGCCATCGCCCCCGGGTCGGGCATGTCGAGGTCGGCCATCTCACGGCCGCGGGCGCTGACCGCCTCGAGCGCCTGCTCGAAGGGCAGCACCCCGGCGGCGACCAGGGCGCCGTACTCGCCGAGGCTGTGGCCCATGACGAAGTCCGGGGTGATCCCGTAGGCGTCGAGCAGCCGGGTGAGGGCGATGTCCACGGTCAGCACGGCCGGCTGAGTGACCTCGGTCTTCCGCAGCTCGGCCTCGGCCGCGGCGACGGCGTCGGCATCCCCGGGGTCGGGGAAGACGATCTCGCTCAGCGCCCGCCCGTCGAGCAGCGGCCGCATCACCTCGTCGGCCTCCTCGAAGGCCTCCGCGACGAGCGGCTCGATCCGGCGCAGCTCGCCGAGCATGTTCGCGTACTGCGAGCCCTGGCCCGTGTAGAGGAAGGCGACCTCGGGCGGAGGCCCGCTGCCGCGGAAGATGCCCCGGGCCCGCAGCGCCTGCCAGGCCGCCGCGGAGCCCGAGTCGAACGCCCTGATCGCAACCTCCGCCTTCGTCGCCAGCTCGGCGGGGTCGCCGTAGTCGATCGCCAGGCGCTGGGGCGCTCGAAGCGCCGCCGCCCGCGGGGCCTCAGGCCCGGGAGCCAGGCCCGCCCGCGCCGACTCCAGCGCGGCCCGGAGCTGATCGCCGATCGCCGCCTCGTCCTCGGCGCCGATCACCAGCGCTCCGCGGACCGGCGCCTTCGCCTGTGGCCGCCCGGGATCGGCCGGGACGGAGACCGCGGCCCGCCCGTTGCCGTTCAGCCGCCCCGGGACGTGCTCCTCGAGCACCGCGTGGAAGTTCGTGCCCCCGAACCCGAAGGCGCTGACGGCGGCAACGCGTGGGGTGTCGTCGCGCCGCTCCCACTCGCGCAGCTCGGTGTTGACCGCGAACGGCGAGGCCGACCAGTCGATGTTCGGGTTGGGGCGCTCGAAGTGGAGGCTGGGCGGGAGCACCTTGTGATGCAGGGCGAGCGCCGCCTTCAGCAGCCCCGCCCCGCCGGCCGCGCTCTTCAGGTGGCCGATGTTGGACTTGACCGAGCCGAGGGCGACGGACCCTGGCGCCAACCCCGCGCCCGAGAAGGCCTCGGTGAGGCTCCCTACCTCGACCACGTCGCCGACCGCGGTCGAGGTCCCGTGGCCCTCGACCAGCGAGCACGCCTCGGGCGAGAGGCCCGCGTCGGCCCAGGCGCGCTCGATCGCCAGCCTCTGCCCGATCGGGTTGGGGGCGGTGATTCCCTTGCCCTTGCCGTCGCTCGACCCCGCAACCCCGCGCACCACGGCGTAGATCCGGTCGCCGGCGCGCTCGGCATCGGCGAGGCGCTTCAGCACGAACACGGTCGCGCCCTCGCCCATCACGAAGCCGTCGGCGCCGTCCGCGTAGGGCCTTGTCCCGGTCGCCGAGAGAGCCCCGATGGCGCTGAACTTGATGAACGTGGAGGCCCCCATGTTGCGATCGATGCCGCCGGTGATCACCGCATCGAACTCGCCGTCGATCAGACCCTCGAACGAGGCGTCCATCGCGGCCACGGCCGAGGCGCAGGCGGCGTCGACGACGAAGTTGGGCCCACGCAGGTTGAAGAGGTTGGCGACGCGGCCGGCCAGGCAGTTGCCGAGCTCGCCCGGCATCGTGTCCTCGGTCACCGGCGGCAGCCAGTCGTCGAGGTTCTCCTCCAGCTCGCGGGCGATCGCCTCGCGGGCATCGCCCGGGAGGCTCGCGTAGCTCGGGGCCTTCGCCAGCTCGCGGGCCAGCTCGGGGAAGGCGAGCCGCAGGGAGGTCAGGTAGTGATGCTCGCCCGCCATCGCATTGCCGAAGACGACGGCCGTGCGCTCCAGGTCCAGCTCTCGCTCCGGCCAGCCGTAGTCGAGCAGCGCCATCCGGGTGCAGGCGACCCCCCACTTCTGGGCCTCGTCCATCGCGTCGGAGACCTTGGGCGGGATCGGCAGGCGCCAGCCGAGCGGGTCCCACTCCCACTCGCGGACCCAGCCGCCGATCTTCGAGTAGGTGCGCTCGGGCGCCTTGGGGTCGGGGTCGAAGTGGAGCTCGGGGTCCCAGCGCTCGGGATCGACCTCGCTGATCCCGTAGCGCCCCTCGCTGACGTTGCGCCAGAAGGCCTCCGCGTCGGGCGCGCCGGGGAGGATCGCCGCAACCCCGCAGATCGCGATCGCGTCGCCGGCGCCGCTCACGCGGTCCGTCCCCCGGACGCCGGGACCCGCTCACGGCCGTAGACGGCGTCGGCGACCAGGTCCATGTCGGCGATCAGGCCGGCCTGCGCGGAGTGGATCTCGGCAAGGCGAAGGCGATCGGCGAGCGCGCCGCTCTGCGTGTCACCGTCAGCCGCGGCTCCGGACTACCCAGCGAAGGCCCTCTGTGGCGATCCTCAGCGCGACGTCGCGCCCGTTGACCCGGGAGATCGCGGCGAGGGCGTCCGCGCCGAAGCGCTTCGAGGCCTTGGGCGGGAGCTCGCCCGCGGCTGCCCGGCCCGCCCGCCGCGCCAGCGCCGCTGCCCCTTCGGTGAGGGCCGCGAGAGATCCGATCCGCAGCAGCACGTGCTGGTTTCGGGTCAGCCGCCCGACCCGTGCCGCCTCGAGGACCTCGGCGAGGGCGTGCAGCGCCAGCGCCGCGGTCCCCGCGCCGGCCTCGGGATGGCGGGCGTCGAGCCCCTCCAGCTCGCGGGCGATCGCGTGGTAGTGATCGCCGCGGGTCTTCAGGTGCTGCTGCCAGCGATCCCGGGCGATCGTCATCTCCATGATCTCCGAGGTGCCCTCGTAGATCGTCGTGATCCGAACGTCGCGCCTGATCTTCTCGACCATGTACTCGTGGGTGTAGCCGTAGCCACCGTGGGCCTGGATCGCCGCGTCGGCGGCGGCGTTCCCGGCCTCGGTCGCCAGGTACTTGGCGATCGCCCCCTCGGTGTTGAGCGAGCCCTCGCGGGCGTCGATCCGCTCGGCGGCGTCCTCGATCGCGGCGCGGGCCGCCTCCAGCCCGACCGCGTGGGGGACGATCAGCTTGTGCGTGTAGCCCTGCTTCTCCGACAGCGGCCCGCCCGCCTGGATCCGCTCGGTCGAGTAGGGGATCGCCCGGTCGAGCGCCGCCCAGCCGGCGCCGAGGCCGAAGGCGGCGACCATCAGGCGGGTGTAGCCGAACACCTGCTGGGCCTGGACGAGACCCTGGCCCTCGGCGCCGCCGATCAGGCTGTCCGCGTCTACGTATGCGTCCTCGAGGAAAAGGGCCGCGGTGTTGGACAGCCTGATCCCGTGCTTGTCCTCGTGCTCGCCGTGACTGAAGCCGTCGGTGCCGCTCTCGATCACGAACCAGCTCGGGCCTCCCGGGGCCAGCGCCAGCACCGAGCTGAGCTCGGCGACGCCGCCGTTGGAGATCCACTGCTTGGCGCCGGTGAGGCGATAGCCGACGACGTCCCCGTTCTCGGAGATCGGCACCGCCTTCGTCTTCAGCGCTCCCAGGTCGCTGCCGGCGTCGGGCTCGGTGGCGCCGTAGGCCATCAGCACGCCGTCCTCGGCGATCCGGCGCATCCAGCGCGCCTTCTGCTCGGGCGTGCCCCCGACCACGATCGGATCGCTGCCGAGGAAGGTCGCCAGCACCGAGGTCGCGATCCCCAGGTCGATCGCCGCCATCCGCTCGCAGACCCGGTAGATGTCGAGCGCCCCGCCGCCCATCCCCCCGTGCTCCTCGGGGACGAACAGGAGCTGGACGCCCAGCTCCTCTCCGCACATGCGGCGGACGAGGGCCTCGGGGAACTCGTCTCGCTCGTCCAGCTCGATCAGCGCGGAATCGGGCAGCTCGCGGCGACCGAATTCGCTGATCGACTCCAGGGTGAAGTCGAGCGTCTCGAGATCCAAACCGACGGCCATCTCGCTCTCCTCTTCCGGCTTCCCCACTGGGAGGGAAGCCACGGAGGATCATCCCACGGCTACCCGCTCCTTGGTGGGATTTCCCCACAGGTTTCGTGTGCCGAACTACCGTCAGAGGGCTCGCTCGACCGTCGATCCCGCGCGCAGCTCGACGATCTCGCCCCCGATCCCGAGCTTCACGGGGGCGACGTCGGCGGGGCGGGCGGTGACCCTGATCAGGTCCTTGGTGACCTCGATCTCCAGCCCCCAGTGGTGCCGGTAGCGGATCTTCATGCGCAGCCCCGTCAGCTCCTCGGGCAGGGACGGGTCGAGCCACAGCACCCCTTCGCGCGTCTCCATCCCGGTGAAGCCGCGCTGCACCAGGTCCACGGTCCCGGCCATCGCACCCAGGTGGACGCCTTCCGAGGTCGTGCCGCCCTGCACGTCGAAGAGGTCACTGTCCAGAGCCTCGCAGAAGAGCTGCCAGGCGCGCTCCCGATCGGAGCGGATGAGTACCCAGGCGTGGACCACCTTGCTGAGGGTCGAGCCGTGCGAGGTCCGCGCCAGGTAGTAGTCGATGTTGCGGCCGATCGTGTCCTCCTCGAGCCCGTAGCCGAGTCGGGAGAACAGCTCCCTCAGCTCATCCGCCGAGAACAGGTAGAAGAGCATCAGCACGTCGGCCTGCTTGGAGGCCTTGTACCGGTTCGGGCTGTCCCCCTCGGCCTCGAGGATCCGGTCGAGCCGCTGGATGTTCCCGTACTTCGCCCGGTAGCCGTCCCAGTCGAGCTCCTCCAGCTCCTCGTAGCCCTCGAACTGGCTGATGATCCCTTCGTCGTGGAAGGGCAGCAGGAGCTTGCGGCTGACCTCGTCCCAGCGATCGATCTCCTCGCTGTCCAGGCCGAGGGTGTGGAGCAGCTCTTCGCGACGCTGAACGGGCAGGGCATCGAGCAGGTCCTGCGCCCGCCACAGCACCCAGGCCGCCATCGCGTTGGTGTAGGCGTTGTTGTCGATCCCAGGACGCTCGGAGCCGGGGTAGGAGTCGTGGTACTCGTCGGGGCCGACCACGCCCGGGATCAGGTAGCGGTCCCGGGCCTCGTCATAGGTCGCGATTCCCGCCCAGAAGCGGGCGATCTCCATGAACAGCTCGGCGCCGTAGAGGCTGAGGAACTCGATGTCGTTGGTGGCCTGGTGGTAGATCCAGACGTCGTAGGCGATCGCCGAGTTGATGTGGCGCTGGAGCCGGGAGTTGTCGGGCATCCAGCGGCCCGAACGCGGGTTGAGGTGGACGGTCGGGGTCAGCTCGGAGCCGTCCGAGCCGCCCTGCCACGGGTAGACGGCCCCCTCGTATCCGGCCGCGCTGGCGCTCCGCCTTGCGGAGTTGAGCCGCCGGTAGCGGTAGCGGAGCAGCGAGCGGGTCAGGTTCGGGAGGCGCAGGTTGAAGAAGGGGAAGATGAACAGCGCGTCCCAGAAGATGTGGCCGCGATATGCCTCCCCCGCGAGGCCCCGGGCCGGGACCCCGGCGTCGATCTCCGCGGTGTGCTCGCTGATGTTGACCAGCAGGTGGTAGATGTGGAAGCGCAGCTCGACCGGAGCGAACTCCCGGCGATCCTCGAGCTCGAGCGAGCAGAGGTCCCAGAGCTCGTCCCACCTGAGCGCGTGCTCCGCGAGAAGCTCGTCGAAGCCGCCCATGCTGCCCACCTCCCTGCGGACCTCGAGCCCCGGCTCGGAGAGAGCGGGCTCGCGCGAGGAGCAGAGGATCACGACCTTCTCCACGTTCAGCGCCTCTCCGGCGGCGACCTCGGCGTCGAACTCGAGGCCGATCCAGGCCTCCCGCTCGAGCACCCGGCCGCCCGCCACGACGGCCTCGCCATCGCGCAGGAGGCGCGTCCGGGCCGCCTCGGCGACCCGGATGTGGGACTGGCTCGTCGCCGCCTCGAGCACGATCGTCTCGGCGTCGACCGCGCCAATCCCGACCGGCACCAGGTGGTTGCTGGCGAGACCCCGGTAGCGCCGCACCCCACCGTTCGTCACCCGCCCGTCGAGGGCCGAGCAGAAGGTCACCCTGCCCGACCAGTTGACCGGGACCAGCGTCATCTGAAGGGCCATGAGGTTCGGGTTCGCCATGCTCACGAAGCGTTGCTGGGAGATCGTCGTCTCCCGGCCCTCGGGGTCCTGGAAGCGGATCTGGCGGGTGAGCATGGCCCGGCGAAGGTCCAGCTCCTGCCTGTAGTCGGCCAGCCTGACCCTGGAGAGGTCGAACCACTCGCCGCCATCGATCCTGAAGGTGAGGGGGAGCCAGTTGGGCAGGTTGACGATCGACTCGTCCTCGACCTGGCGGTCGGCGACCTCGCTTGTCAACCGGTTGTAGAGACCGGCGCCGTAGGTGCCCGGGTAGTGGACCCCGTCGGCGCTCGACTCGGGCGCCGCGCCGCGGCTGGCGAAGAACCCGTTCCCCACCGCGCACAGCGCCTCGCGAAGCGGCTCCTGCTCGGGGTCGAATCCTTCATAGGCGAGCGTCCAGCCGCTCAGCGTCGGCGCCCCGCCGGCCGTCGCCTCGCTCAACGCTCTCCCGCGCTCCTCGCCACTACCCGGACCTCCTCCAGATCGCCGACGACGACGTCGGCGCCGTGCTCCAGAAGGGCCTGTGCCTGGCCGGCGCGATCGACTCCGACCACCAGCCCGAAGCCCCCGCTGCGCCCCGCCTCGACGCCGGCCAGCGCGTCCTCGACCACGGCGGCGCGGGCCGGCTCGACCCCGAGCCGGCTTGCTGCCTCGAGGAAGACCGCGGGGTCGGGCTTCCCCTTCAGCCCCAGCCGGTCCGCGTCCACCCCATCGACCCTGGCGTCGAAGAGATCCGAAGCTCCAGCCGCCCTCAGCACCTGGGCGCAGTTGCGCGAGGCGGAGATGATCGCCGTGCGGAACCCGCTGCCCCGCAGGCGGTGGAGCAGCTCCACCGAGGAGGGGAAGGCCGCGACGCCGTCCTGGCGCAGCACCTCTCCGAACAGCTCATCCTTGCGGTTGCCGAGCCCGCAGATGTTCTCGGCGCTGGGCGGATCGCCCGGCTCGCCGCGCGGCAGGGAGATCCCGCGCGAGGCGAGGAAGGACTCGACCCCGTCGTAGCGCGGCTTGCCGTCCACGTAGCGCAGGTAGTCCTGCGCCGAGAAGGGACGATCCTCCTCCCCGACACGGTCCGCGAGGAAGCTGTCGAACACGCGCTTCCAGGCGGCGGCGTGGACCGATGCGGTATCGGTGATCACACCGTCGAGATCGAAGATCACGGCGTCGAGGAGGTCTCTGCGGATCTCCGCCGGGGCGGTTGTTCCCTCGGCCATCTCGCAGCGCCACCCTAGCCGACCGAGACCTCGTCGAACATCAGAGCACGCGGCGCACGAGCCGGAAATGGAAGACCAGGGCCGCCGCCCAGGCGATGAAGAGAAAGAGCATCGGGGGAACGCCCTGGCGGTCGTGCTGGTCGACGACCCATGCGACGAGATGGGCAGTCCCGACGAGGCCAGGTTGATCGTCGCGCCGAACCAGTCCCCGGCGCGATTCACCGCCGGTCCCGAATGCATTCCCACCCGGACCGGGGGATTGCCGTGAGCGGCGAGCTCCCGGGTGATTCTGAGCCTGACCGCGTCCGAGGCTCCGGGGACGCGGATCATCACCTCGTCCCCGATCGTCTTGACCTGCTCGGCCCCGTGCTCCGGGAGGAGCTCGTGCACCCGCGCCGTGAATCGGCTCGCGATCTCGATCGCCTCGATGTCCCCATGGGCCTCGGTCAGCGCCGTGAACCCGGCGAGGTCGGCGAAGGCGAAGGTGCTACTTCCCGCCGACAGGACTCTGGCTGGTGAGGACATCTCGGCGCTGCTCGTACTCCTCGACCGAGATCTGGCCCTCGGCGAGCCGGCGATCCAAGGTTCCGAGCGCGTCGGCAGCGCCGTTGCGGCGATTGCGCCCGATCGCCTCACGCAGCAGCCAGACGAGCCCGAGGATGATCAGGCCCCAGAAGATCGCCATTCCGACCATCATCACGATCATCCAGCCTGTCCCGACGTCGTTGTCATGCATGCCCCACATATCGGCGAGCGGGAGGAGTGGAAGGATTGTCCCGATCACATCTCTGACTGTACGACACGCGGAAGGTGTGGCCAGGCGGGCGTGAGCCGAGTGGGAAAAGCGCTGCTCGGCGCACTCGCCGTCTGGCTCATGCTCCGCGCCTGGGCCGCCCTACGGCCGACCGCATTCCCCTACTTCGCCCGCCTGGTCCTCGATCTGCCACGGCCGCTCATGTCGAGGGGCCGTTAGGTCGCCGTCCTCGCCCCCCAAGCCCGGCGAGCGCATCCTGGAGGTCGGTCCCGGAACCGGCCGGTACACCATTCCCGTTGCCGCCGGGATCGGGCCTGAGGGAACGCTTGAGATCCTCGATGTCCGCCAGAGCTTCCTCGATCACACCGTGGCTGAAGCGCGCCGGCGTGGGTACTCCAACGTCCTTGCGACCCGGGGGAGCGGCGCCGCACTGCCGTTTCCCGACCGGAGATTCGATGCCGCGTACCTGGTCAGCGTCCTCGGCGAGATCCCCGAACCGGCGGCTGCCCTGGCCGAGCTGCGGCGGATCCTGAAGCCTGGGGGCAGGCTCGTGATCGGCGAGATTTGCCTCGATCCCGACTTCCCAAGGTTCGGCTGGCTCGTCGAGGAGGCCCTGGCCCGGGGTCTCCGGCTCGAGCGACGATCCGGATCGACGCTCGCCTACTTCGCTGAGTTCAGGCCGTAGAGCAGCCAGATCACGCCGATGGGCGAGACTTCGCCGGTGGAACGACCCCGGCAGCCGTCGCGACGAGCGGAAGTCGACGGCGATAGCTCGGCGCGGGTACGTCGCTACCGGGCGAACATCCAGGCCGAGATGGACCGCGCTGTCGTCTACGAGGCGATGGCGGCGGCCGAACGCCAGCCCGGGCTCGCCCGCAGCTTCCGCCGGCTCGCCGCGACGGAGAGGGGACACGCCGAGTTCTGGTGCGAGCAGCTCGCCGGTGCGGGCGCCGGGGGAGCGCCGCGCGGGCCGAGCTTCCGCGCCCGGGTGCTGGCACGGCTAGCCGCGCGCTTCGGCAGCAGGCTGGTCCTACCGGCCGCCGCATCGTTGGAGACGGCCGAGCAGGAGACATACGAGCATCAGCCCGAGGCAAGCGGGACGATGATCCCCGCCGACGAGCGCGACCACGCGCGAGTGCTCGACGCGGCGGTTGAGGCGTCAAGCGTCCGATTCACGGCGAGCATCCTGGCGGGGATGCTGGGGCGCCGCCGCGGGGTCAGTGGCAACGCTCTGCGCGCTGCGGTGCTCGGCGCAAACGACGGGCTCGTCTCCAACCTCAGCCTGGTCATGGGCGTGGCCGGCGCGGGCCTGTCCTCTAGGACGGTCTTGATCACAGGTCTGGCCGGCCTCCTGGCTGGCGCCTTCTCAATGGCGATGGGCGAATGGATCTCGGTGCAGAGCTCGCGCGAGCTGCATCAGCGACAGCTCGACCGCGAGGCCGAGGAGATCGCCACCGACCCCGAGCACGAGCGGGCCGAGCTGATCTCGCTCTACCAGCGCAGGGGCCTCACCGCCGAGGAGGCCGACCGCCTGGCGAGTCGCGTGATGAGCAGTGAGATGGCCGCGCTCGAGGCGATGGCCCGCGAGGAGCTCGGATTCGACCCGCAGGAGCTCGGCGGGTCCGCATGGGTCGCCGCGATCGCCTCGTTCGCGATGTTCACCATCGGGGCGATCATCCCGGTGGCTCCCTACACATTCAGCGGAGGGGGCGAAGCGGTGGCGCTCAGCCTGCTTGCGAGCGGGCTGGCTCTGCTCGGGATCGGCGCCACGATCACCCTGCTCACGGGTCGGAGTGCCTGGCGCTCGGGACTCCGCCAGCTGGCGATCGGGTTCGGTGCGGCCGCGGTCACCTACGGCGCCGGGTACCTGGTCGGGGCCGCCGTGTAGGCGCCGGCGAATCTCACGTGCTGAGCGTCCTCGGCTCCCGCCAGCGCCAACTTGCTGCTCAGCAGCTCGTCCAGCCGCCCGAGCGAGGCCTCATCGAACGGGTTCAGGGCCGGTATCCCGACCAGCCTCTCGACCAGGGCGATTCCCGCGTCGGTGCTGGCCGCCCGACCGGAGACCACGTCGGGCCTGGACTGGAAGGCGCTGATCACCCCAGCGACGGCGTAGGGGTCCGACGCGCACAGCACCGTGCATCGCACCAGCTCCCCGAGCAGCTCGACGGCGACGTCGCCGTTGTAGGGCTCCAGTGGGGAGGCGCCCGCCTCGACGACGACGACGTCCGGCCCCGCCGCGGCGATCCTGCCGAGCAGTCGAGGCAGGGCCCGCCTGTAGTGCTCGGGCTCGACCACGGTGGAGGGCAGTCCGGCGTCGACGAAGTCGGCGACAAAGTCGGCGCCGGCATCGCGGAACGCGAGGATGTCCGAGAGCCGCGCCACGCCGGTGACCTTGGCGGCCGCCACGCGCAGGCCCATGCGCTTCAGCCGTCGCACGATCGCCATTCCGGAGACGGTCTTGCCGGCGCTCATCGACGTCCCGATGATCAGCACCACGGGGGCCGACAGCGATTCGCCACCCGGTTCCTCGCCCCCGGCGAACCCGTCCATGGTCAGCTTCTCGCCATCCCGCACCGCGTGGCCGAGATAGCGCACGTCGGCGAGCGGGTGAGTCCAGGCGGAGATCGAGGTGCAGCTGCCGAACACGCAGGCCGCCGTGAGCTGCTGCATGGTGCCGTCCGGGCCGATCGCCTGCCAATCGCCGACCGCTTCGAGCGTGGCCGCGCGCACCCCCAGCGCTCCGAGCACCCGGTCGCCCGGTCCGATCCGGGCGATTCGCCCGGAGGCGGTCTCGATCCTGCAGGGCAGCTCTCCGGAGTCGAGCACCTCGCCAACCACGTAGTCGCCGGTGGCCCATAGCTCGCGCTCGACCGGCTCGACCTGCGGCGCTCGCCGGTCGAAGTCGGCGATCCGGGCGACGCTGCCGGCCATCGGGCGGGCGGGCGATTCGAGGGTCTCTCTCATCTGCGCAGGAGGGTCGCGAGGAGCGCGGCGCGCTCGGGCAGCCGCGCGACGACCACGTGCTCGTGCTCGGCGTGGGCTCCGTCGCCAACGCCGCCGAGGCCATCGAGAGTCGCGGCGTGGCGGCTGCTGAAGTTGCCGTCGGAGGCACCCCCGACCTCCGCCTCGTCGAGCGGGATGCCGAGCGATCCCGCAGCGTCCCGAGCGGCCTCCCAGAGCGCGCGGTTTCGAGCAGTTCGCTCGAGCGGCGGCCGGCCGAACCCGCCCTCGACCTCGATCGCGGCTCCCTCCTGGGTCGGCTCGAGCTTGCGGATCGCGGCCTCAACGTGCCCCGCGTCCTCCGCGGTCCTCACCCGCACGTCCACCCTCGCCACGGCCCGGGGAGCGACCACGTTGGGGCGCAGGCCGCCATCGATCGTCCCGACGTTAACGGTGACCCCGCGTTGCGGATCATTCAGCTCGAAGAGCTTCTGGATCTGATGTGAGAGCTCGAGGATCGCGCTGACGCCTTTCCCGGGCTCGATCCCGGCATGGCTCGCCAGCCCGTGCACGGTGACGGTGAAATCTCCCGATCCCTTGCGCGCCGTCTTCAAGCTCCCGGCCGGCCCGAATGACGGCTCGAGCACGAAGGCACGGCTCGCGGAGCGCGCCAGCCGCTCGATGTGCTCACGGGACTCCGGGCTCCCGATCTCCTCATCGGTGTTGATCATGATGGTCACCGGCGAGGCGGGCTCGAGCCCGTGCTCGCGCAGCGCCCGCAGCGCGAACAGCATCTGCACGAGCCCGGCCTTCATGTCGTAGACGCCGGGGCCGTGCAACCGCCCCTCCTCCTCGCGCACCGGCATCTTCGCCAGGGTGCCGTGCGGCCAGACCGTGTCCATGTGCCCGAGCAGGAGTTGCGGGCGCCCATTCCCGGACGGGGCGGCGGCGGCGTCGCGGGCGAGGAGGTGATCGCCGACCCGGCGACCGGCGATGGACTCGACCTGGAAGCCGAGCTCGCCGAGCTCGGCGGCGAGAAGACGGAACGGCTCGCGCTGAGCGGCCGGGTCGAGCGACGGCGACTCGGCGCAGGCAAGGCGCTCGAGCGAGGCGACCATCTCGTCCGTTCGCGCCCGAAGCCATTCGAGGACCACCTGGCTGGACATTCAGCGCCGGAAATCGACCGGGAACGGGAACGAGAAGGTCTCGGAAATCTTGGCGAAGCGCCCGGGCGAGAGGTAGGCGAGCAGGGGGCGCGCCCGGATCAGCTCCGCGTCGTCGGAGTCGGAGGCGCGCAGCGCCTCCTCGGCGACCGCGGCTGCGACCACCCGCCCGACTACCAGGGTGTTCTCGCCGAAGCCGTCGACGATCCGCTCCAGCTCGCACTCAAGCCACAGATGCGCATCGCAGACCAGCACGCCGTCGACCCGGGTTGCCGGGAAGACCGGGATCGCCTCCAGGGTCGGCTTGCTTCCATCCGCCTCGCGCGGCCCGGCTCCCAGCGAGGCCTCGACCACCCCCTCCGGGCCCGGGAAGCTGACGGTGAACTCGCGGCTGCGCTCCGCGTTGCGCTGGGTCGCATGAGAGGGATGGCAGACGAAGCAGAAATAGTTCTGCCAGCCGAGCGGCATCGCCATGTGCTTGGGGGCGAGGTCGTGGCCGCCATCCTCCTCGCGGGTGCCGATCAGGACGAGCGGCGCGACGACGAAGAACTCGCTCCAAATCGGGGAGCTGATCGGCACCTGCACGGCGCGAGGCTCGGCACTCTCCATGGTGCCATTCTCTCAGGCCAGGCCTCGATGGCAGAGGTAGATTCGGTCTGCTGTCGGCAGAACCCGACATCTGCTTCCCCGGCGAGTCCAGCGGAGCACCGCAGCGAGCGCAATCGGTTGCTCCAGGCCGAGCTCGATCTCCGGCGTAGGCGCGGCCGAAGGCGCGAGCAGCATCCGCGTCGAACGGGATCGGATCGAAGGTCGCTGTGCTACGACCCGCTCAGGGCAGGCGCTTCACGTAGCCTCGCACGGCGGGCTCGGCCCCGACCTTCGGGGAGGCGGCGATCTGGGCGCTGACCAATCCGCCGGAAGCGCCGAGCAGGGCGGTGGTGGTCGCCTCGTCGAGGCCGGGGGCGTAGGGATGGTCGCAGACGTCGGCGGGCAGGCGGGAGACCTCGGCCGGGCCGCGGTGGGTGATCGCATCGACGAAGGCGGCGAAGGTGACCGAGTCGAGCGCGGTGCCGATGTGGGTGACGGCGCGCCCCGGGCAGACGCGCTGGATCAGGATGTTGGTCGCGCCCTGTAGCGCCGAGGTCGGGTGTGGGCCGGTCTGGGGCTGTACCGTCTCATCGCCCTTGGAGCGGACCGTGGTCCAGCCGAGCCCACCGGGGGTCTCGTCGGACTGGCGGTTCAGGGCGCGCAGCAGGTGGGAGCCGGCCTGCTGCTGCCAGCCCGCGGGAATGCAGGGCTTCGACGCCGAGCATCGCTCGCCGAGCGTCGTCCCGTGCTGGGTGCCCGCGGCGGCGAGCACGTCGGAGACCTTGCTGCGCAGATCCGGCCAGTAGGTGAGGGCGAAGCGTGGAAGGAGCCCTCCCTGGCTGATCCCGAAGACCGCCACCCTGCGATCGGCGAGCCGGGCCTCCTTGCGGATCCCATAGACCAGGTACTGGACGGAGCGCTGGATGTCGGCCGTGGTGAAGTTGGGGAAGTCGACGTCGCAGACCGGATGCCCATACGCGTCGAAGGCGTCCTTGCCGATCGCATAGGCCTGCTCGCCGGTGGCGCCGGTCCCGGTGACCAGCATGATCGGCACCCTGGTCGCGTCCCTGATCGGGGGCCCGTGGCAGTGGAAGGCTGCCGCCAGCTTCTCCTTGGGGACCGAGAGCTTCGGGCCCGGGCGCGCCTGGGCGTTCGGCGTCGCCACCCCGATCATTGCGAGAAGGCACGCCGCCAGGGCGGCAGCGAAGCCTCTATTTCGTAGCGACAAAACCATCCCTGGGCGGACCCCTCGTCTTCGAACCCTATCGGGCAGCACCGGAAGTGGCCCAGCCGGTTCGGTCATCGGCGTACGCTCCACTCGGTGTCGGACACGGCAATCGTGGAAGCTGGTGGGCGGGAGCTGCGGGTCACCAGCCCCGAGCGCGTGATCTTCCCGAGGATCGGGCGCTCGAAGGCGATCACCAAGCTCGACGTCGTCGAGTACTACCTCGCTGTCGGTGAGGGCATCATGCGCGCGCTCGAGCGTCGTCCAACCACGCTCGAGCGCTGGCCGAAGGGCGTGCGTCCGAGCTTCGTCCTCTCGACGCGGGAGAGGGGCGGTGGCGACGCGTTCTTCCAGAAGCGGATCCCCCGCGGAGCCCCCGACTACGTGCAGACCGCGCGGATCCGGTTCCCGTCCGGCCGCCACGCCGACGAGATCTGCCCGAGCGAGTTGGCGGTCGTCGCCTGGGCGGCGCAGATGGGCACGATCACCTTTCATCCCTGGCCAGTCCGCAGCGACGACGTCGACCATCCGGATGAGCTGCGCCTCGATCTCGACCCCCAGCCGGGAACTGATTTCGCCGACGCCGTCCGCGTGGCCGGCGAGGCGCGCGGGCTCCTCGACGAGCTCGGCTACGCCGGCTTCCCGAAGACATCGGGAGGCCGTGGGATCCACATATACGTGCGGATCGAGCGGCGCTGGACCTTCACCGAGGTCCGCCATGCCGCGATCGCCTTCGGGCGGGAGCTCGAGCGGCGGCTGCCTGGCCAGGTGACCACGAACTGGTGGAAGGAGGAGCGCGGCGAGCGGATCTTCGTCGACTACAACCAGAACGCCCGCGATCGCACCATCGCCTCGGCCTACAGCGTGCGGCCGAAACCCGGCGCGCCGGTCTCCGCACCGGTGACCTGGGAGGAGCTTGACGATGTCGCCCCCGAGGACTTCACGGTCGCGACGATGCCCTCGCGCTTCTCGGAACTGGGCGATCGTCATGCGGCGATCGACGACGTCGCCCACTCGCTCGAGCCCCTCCTGCAGATGTACGAGCGCGACGAGGGCCGAGGGGGAGGCCGAGATGCCCTACCCGCCCGACTATCCGAAGATGCCGGGCGAGCCGAAGCGCGTGCAGCCGTCCCGCGACCGCGACCGGCCTCGGTGAGGAGCGGCGCGGGCGTCAGGACGACTGAGGCAGCTTGAAGGCGCCGCGCTTGCGGACCGGCCGCGACGGTGGCGGCACGACCGGGCCGATGTCGCCGTCGGGAGCTTCGTCGAGGTCGACGATCACCGGCGCGTGGTCGCTGGGACCGCTGCCCTTGCGCGCCTGGCGGTCCACCCATGAGGCCACGACGCGGCCGGCGACGGGCGCGCTCGCCAGAACCAGGTCGATCCGCATCCCCAGGTCCTGGTGGAACATCCCGGCGCGGTAGTCCCAGTAGGTGAACACCGTCTCGTCCGGCCAGCGGTCGCGCATGACGTCGCGCAAGCCCAGCGCCTGGAGCTCGGCCAGGGCTTCCCGCTCGGGCACGGTCACGTGGGTCTGCCCGGCGTAGGCCTCGGGATCGAACACGTCCTCGTCGCTCGGGGCGATGTTGAAGTCGCCGCAGACGACCGTCGCCTCCGGGCCGTCCGCGATTACCTGCCGCAGCGATGCCAGCCAGGCGAGCTTGTAGCGGTAATGGTCGGAGTCCGGCACGCGACCGTTCGGCACGTACACCGAGACCACCCGGATACCGCCGCAGGTGGCCGACACCGCCCGGGCCTCGGGGTGCGGGAACCCGGGCGCCTCGTCACCCAGCCCGGCCACCACCTCATCCAGCCCGACGCGCGAGAGGATGGCGACTCCGTTCCAGGTCGCCTCGCCGTGAACCGCGCACGCGTAGTTCCGCTGCGCAAGCTCTTCGCCGAGCAGCTCACCGAACGCGTCGTCGTCGAGCTTGGTCTCCTGCAGGCAGACGACGTCCGGCTGCCGCTCGTCCAGCCACGGCAGCAGCCGCGGCAGCCGCTGCCTGACCGAGTTGACGTTCCAGGTCGCGATCCGCAAGGCCTGCACGGTAGCGGCGAGGAGGGAGGAGCCTCAACGCAGCGGGTAGGAACGTCAACACGAGTGAGGGGGGCAGTTCACGCGAGGGAGACATCTCCATTCGCGCGTGATCTAATTGGCTCCATGGGACGGGGAAGGAAGCAGCCTTTCGGTCGGCGGCCGATGGCATACGCAGCCTTCATCGCCTTGGCGATCGCGGCCGGGGCGCTCTCCGGTCCGGCGGCAGCGGCGCCGCCCCCGAACGACAGCTTCGCCAGCCCGCAGGTGCTCAGCGGGCCGCTGCCGATCGGCGTCAGCGGGGATGCGCGCGAGGCAACGACTGAGCTCGGCGAGTCTGGTGGTCTGGGGTCGCTCTGGTACACCTGGACTGCGCCGCGCGACATGCGGATCTCGCTCGAGGAGTGCATCGAGGGACCGGAGATGTTTGGAGTCCTGGTCGAGCTCTTCACCGGCTCCTCCCTGCAAACGTTGAAATACGTCAACGAGGTCGGGACGCCGCGACCACCGTCCGGCGCCTGTCCGTACTCGAATCCTGGCTACGATCGCGATTCTGATCTGTTCGACGTCGTCGGGGGAACCGTGTATCGGATCAGGGTCGGCGATGCGTCGACCGAGTCGCGCTTCGGATTCGCGCTTGCGCAGGTCCCGCAGCCTCCGAACGACGACTTCGGTGACGCGCGGCTCCTGAACGGCCGGCTGCCCATCCTCTCCAAAGGCACGACCGCCGAGGCGAGCCGCGAGCGCGGCGAGCCCGGCAGGGAGGAGCTTTCGGTCTGGTACCGCTGGAAAGCGCCGCATTCGGGCACGTTTGCGATCGAGACCTGCGCCCCGAGCGACCGGCCCGAGTTCATGCCGTCTCATTCCGCGCGCGTCTTCACCGGGTCCTCGCTCTCGACCCTTCAGTCCGTCCGGTCGCCCAGCGATTACGCGCGGTTTGCCAATTGCCCCTACGCGAGGCAGCCGACGAGCGATAACCCCTACTCGCTGATCGAGTTCCGTGCGAGGGCGGGTCAGACCTACCGGATCCAGGTCACCGGCCCCGGCAAGCGCTTCGCCATCGCCCTGCGCAAGGAGGAGGTCTACGACCTCGGGGTCGGGCTCGCCGTCTCGCGCAGGAGGGTTCCGATCGGGGGCTCGGTGCGGGCGACCGTCAGGGTCACCAACCGCGGAAACATCCCGCTGCCGACGCGAGCGGAGCCGCGGCTCGTATTCGGCCAGGAGATCAACCTTCCGGGGCGCCCGAACTCCGCGGGCAGCGCGGTCTACGCCCGCGTCAGGTCGCGGTCCCGTGGCGCCGATTGCGGCCACGGAACCTACGGCAGCACAACGCTTCAGGTCTTCGCCTGCCGCGTCGTCAGGCTCGCTCCCGGCGCCAGCGAGACCGCCGTTGTCAGGATCGCAAAGATCAGGTCGCCGATCCTGCTCGACACGCACGCGCCCGGCGGCGACGATCGACCCGCGAACGACGAACGCCAGCTGGTGGTTCGCGTGCGTCGTGGAGGTTGAGGCACCGCTACGGGGATTCGAACCCCGGTTTCCGGACTGAGAATCCGGCGTCCTAGTCCCCTAGACGATAGCGGCGCGGGGAGGCGATTCTAGCAACGGCCAAGCCTGCCGATTCCGTCCGGGGGAGGCTCCATCATACGAACGTGTGTTCGATGCATCATCCGCCCCGACCCTGTACATTTCACTCCTCCGCGGCTGTGGCGGAACTGGTCTACGCGCGGTCCTCAGGCGGCCGTGGGCGAAAGCCCTTGGGGGTTCGAGTCCCTCCAGCCGCATCGAAGAAAGGCGCCGGTTGCACCCGGCGGTTACCGTAGCCGCCGTTCTCGAGCTGGCGCGCGAGGGGGCCAGCGACACCGAGATCGCTGAGTACCTCGGAATCCCCCGACCGACGGTGCGGGACTGGACCGCAGGGCGACTTCCGCGGTCGTTTGCCCCGAAAGGCGACTCGCACGGATCGGCGTGTACGGGCTGCGGTGGAAACCCGCATCAGATGCAATCCCTTCCCGCTGACTATGCCTATCTGCTCGGCCTGTATCTCGGCGACGGAGTGATCTCGGCCCACCGACGGCGCGTCTACCGCCTGCGCATCTATCTCGACAAGCGCTACCCGGGCATCGTCGCTTCCTGCAAGGAAGCGATGGGCGCCGTTATGCCAGCCAACTCAGTCAACGCCTTCTTGAAGCCCGACAACTGCTTCGAGGTGTCGAGCTACTCGAAGGCCTGGCCTTGCCTATTCCCCCAAGCAGGCCCCGGAATGAAGCACACGCGTCGAATCGAGCTGGCCGATTGGCAGCGCGAGCTCATGGAGCGGCACCCCAAGCTCCTGCTCCGCGGCCTGATCCACTCCGACGGCTGCCGCTTCATCAACACCGGCACGGGAGGCTGGCGCTGCCCTCGCTACGCGTTCTCCAACACCTCCGATGACATCCTCGGCATCTTCTGCGATACCTGCGACCTGCTCGGGGTCCGTTGGACCACGGCGCCGCGGACCGTCTATGTCTCCCGCAAATCCGACGTCGAGTTCCTCGACACCTTCATCGGCCCCAAGCGCTGAACCAGGGCAAAAGCGAAGGGCGGCCCGGGGCCGCCCTTCGCTGATCAACTTGCGATCCGCCTGGGCCGTCGCTACTTGACCGTGCAGGCCTGCTGATCCGTCGCCAGCAGGGAGCCGGAGCGGCTCGGGCCCGAGTTGCTCGTGTAGTGGAAAGTGCCCTTGTAGAACCACTTGCCGTGGCTGCACTTGGCGCTGGAGAAGTAGTGCTTCGTCCTGATCGTCTTGCGGATCGTCCTCTTGCCGCGATGGATCGTCTTGGTGCGCTTCGTGACCCAGGGCTTGTGCTGGACGGTCACGTCGAAGATCGTCGCCGCGGTCCCGAACGGGAGCTGCGGGACGGTGACGTCGAGCTTCCAGCCGTACTTGGCCGAGTTGATCTTGAACAGCTCGCCGACGAGGACCTGCACCGCGTCCACGCCGAGGGTCTCGGAGTAGACGTGCAGGAGGAGGATCGGGTGCCCATTCTTTGGCTTGCCCCCGAAGGCTGTGATGTCGGTGGCGGTGTCCGGGGCGGCCGGATCCCCGGCTATCTTGACCACGGCCTTGCCCTTGCCGACGATCGCCTTGGGGCACACTGCCTTGGCCTGGGCGGTGGTCGTCGCATTCAGGTTCTTCCTGCACTGGGGCAGGCCCTTGCTGTCGAACTTGATGTCCTTGTCGTAGTAGATCACGGCATGGTCGACCGGAGTGATCGCGTAGGCGCCGCTGCCGGTCGTCCCGGTGGTCGTCACGCTCCGCAGCTTGACGTTGCCGCGCTTGGTCTTCGACTGCTTGCTCGGGCTGGCCGTCACCGCCATCTCCTGCGTGTTGAGCGTGTTGCCGGCACCGGCGGCCACCGCCGAGATTCCCACAGCGAGGGCTAGGCCGACCACCCAGATCAGATGCTTGCGTCCCATGCTTCGACTCTCCTTCGTTTGGACGCCCTCGACGGCGTCGGCTTTCCCGCTGACTCCCCGCGGCCTCTTCAACTCCCTACGGCCTCTTCACGGCCGAAACTATCAAGCCCCATACCCCGTGGGCGCCTCGAGAAACGATCCAGTACCACGGCAAAGAGAAGGGCGGCCCGGAGGCCGCCCTTCTCGGTGCATCTCTTCACTCCTCTACGCGAACCGCTACTTGACCGAGCAGTTCTGCGAGCTCGAGGCGGGCAGGGAGCCCGACTTCGCCGGACCTGCGTTGCTCGTGTAGTGGAACGTGCCCTTGTAGAACCACTTGCCGTGGCTGCACTTGGCGCTCACGTACTTGTGCTTGGTCTTGACCGTGACCTTGCGGCCGTGGCGGCGGACCGTCTTCCTGGTCACCACCGGCTTGTGCTGGACGGTGACGTCGAAGATCGTCGTCGCGGTCCCGAACGGGAGCGGCGGGACGGTGACGTCGAGCTTCCAGCCGTACTTGCCGCTGATCTTGAACAGCTTCCCGACCAGCACCTGCACGGCGTCAACGCCGAGGCTGGCGGAGTAGACGTGCAGGAGGATCACCGGGTGTCCGCCAACGGGCTTGCCGTTGAAGGCCGTGATGTTCGTGGCCGTGTCCGGCGACGCCGGGGAACCGGCGATCTTCACAACCGCCTGGCCTGTGCCGATCTGCGACTTGCCGCACAGCGCCTTGGCCTGTGCAGTGGTCTTCCCGGTCAGCGACTTCGCGCACTGCGGAACCCCCGCGGTGTCGAACTTGATGTCCTTGTCGTAGAAGATGACGGCGTGGTCCACCGGGGTGATCGCATAGGCGCCGGTGGTCGTCGAACCCGTGGTCGTCAGGCTCCGAAGCTTCGCGTTGCCGAACTTGGTCTTCGACTGCTTGCTCGACGCCACGGTTACCGACATCGACTGAGTGTTGTCCGTGTTGCCGGCGGCCATGGCGATGGCCGAAACACCCAGAGCTAGGGCCAGGCCCATCACCCAAACCAGATGCTTGCGCTTCCGCATTCTCGTTGACTCTCCTTGGTCCTGACGCCTGCACGGGCGTCGACTTTCCCGCGGACCTCCCGCGGCTTCTCTCTCCCGGCCCGAACCTATCAGGGCTTGGGCCGCCCTACCGAAAAACGAGGCGGGCCGCGAAGTTGCGGTCCTCCTCCCCGTTGACAATAGATACCCCCGCTGTACTTACCCGTTACGGCCTCGAGAAAACGTGCTGGTACTTGGTCGCCGGCTGCCCTGTCTGGCCCAGCGGCGGATAGGTTCCCTGGGCCGTGCAGGGCGGGGTCGGCAGGGTGTTCGAGTTCGTCTGGTTTACGAAGGCATAAAGCTTGATCCGGTTGTAGAGGTCCTCGGCGTCAGCCGCCGTGGCCGAGCCGGTCGCCGTCGTGAAGGTCGACTGCTCGCCGGCGCTGAGCGCGGTCCAGTCGCGCAGGATCGCGTTGATCCCGGTCGAGCACTGCCTCGTCTCGAACGAGCGCATCCCGCCGCTCTTCAGGTTGAAGGTGCCGTTGGGCTTGAGGTAGGGGTTGGCGCGGTTGACGAGCAGTCGTCGCGGGTAGGCCGAAAGCGAATCCGCGTTCAGCGGCACCCCGGTCCGCAGCTGCTTCACCTGGCGTGCGTTGGTCTCCGGGCTTCCCTGGACGGCGTTCAGGGCCGACGCGGAGTTGCCGAGGAAGCCGGCCAGCTCGTGCTTGTAGAGGCCGACCGCCTGAAGCAGCGGGTCGAGCTCCTGGAAGAACGGGTCGAGCCGACCCAGGTAGGGCGGCAGGTCCTGGAGCAGGAACTTGCGCAGCGCCGGGAACTGGTGCGGGGCAGCGCGGATCACCGGCTTCAGACCGATCAGGAAGTCGCGCAGGATCGGGGCGAGCGCACCGGTGTCCTTGAGCACCGGCGCCAGGTTGCGGGCCGCCGGCCGGAGCTGCGTGATCAGCGGGTTGGCATTCGCCGCGAAGCGGTCGAGCCGGTTCAGGGTCAGCCGCGACTCGTCGAGGAAGGTCGGCAGGACGAGGAAGAGAGCCCGCAGGTCCTGGTTGCGGCGCGCCGTCGTCTGAAACACGGCGTTGCTGTTACGGATCAGGCCCTGGAGCTGCCCTTGGCGGGCGGTGAGCGCGTTGAGCACAACACCGGTGTTGCGGACGAACTGGCGCACCGCCACCCGCTGGGTGTCGAGCACCCGCACGACCTTGTCGGCGTCGGTCAAGGTCGGCTCGAGCAGGCCGAGGGCGGCGTTGAGGCCCTGGCCGCGCCCCCTGAAGGCGACCGCGGCGTCCGCCATCCAGTTCTGGAAGGCGACCCGCGTCCTGGCGTTGAAGGTGCGGAGGATCTCGTCCAGCTCGACCGAAGGCGCCACCTGGGCCGAGGGCAGCTCCCCCCCATCTGGAAGTTTGGGATCGTTGCGGTCGCCGGGAGTCAGCTCGACGTAGGTCTCGCCCAGCAGCGTTTTCTGGCGCAGCATCGCCCGGGTGTTCTCGGGGACCGGGGCGTAGGTGTTGTTGAGCTCGATCGTCGCCACCGCCGAGCCGGCGTCCTTCCCGGACCCCAGCTCGATCCCGGTCACCTTGCCGACCGAGACCCCGGAGATGCGGACGTCGGACTGCTCGGCGAGCTGCCCGGCCTCCTTCAAGGGGACCTCGAGCGTGTAGCCCTTCGCTTTCAGCGGCGTCGGCCCGCCGAACGAGATCCAGAGGAAGAGCAGCAGCCCGAAGCACGACAGGGTGAAGCCGGCGATTATCACGAGCTGGGTTATCGAGGGAGCTTGCTTCTGCATCAGGTCACGGTGGGCAGATGTCGGCGGCGGTCGGCAGCTGGGAGGTCTGCAGATTCGTCCTCAGGAGGGGGTTCCCCAACGCGGCCTGCTCGGCGGTGAACGCCGTGTTGCAGGTGATGATCAGCAGGCCGCGCCGCAGCGGGCCTCCCGCGTCCTGGGTGAGGAAGATCGAGTTGAAGTTGTGGTTCAGCCAGGAGAGCCAGAACAGGTAACCCTCCTGGGTCGAGCCCGGCGGGTTGTAGGCGAGCATGTTGAGCAGCGTGTTGAGGTCGGTGAAGGCGCTGCGCAGGTTCTTCGAGGTCTTCTCCAACGGCTTCGATGCCTGCACCAGGTGGGTCACGGTCGGGCGGATCTGGCGGGTGAACGGCCGGATCTGGTCGCGGATCGGGACCGTCGTCTCCCGGAAGGTCTCCTGGGTCGCCTGAAGCGCCGGCTTCAGGTCCACGGCCGAGGGGATCAGCGCCAGCAGGGCGGGCCGCAGCACACGCGAGAGCCGGTCGGAGCGCTCCAGGTTCGTGTCCGCCGCGCGGAGAGTCGAGGGCAGCTCAACCAGCGACTGCTGGAGAGCGGCCTGCTGGTTGGCGAAGTGGCCCAGGGCCGCATCGGTGGAGTCGACGAACCGCGCCAGGTCTGCGTCGTGGTGGCCGAGCTCCTCGGCGATCAGGCGGAAGCTGTGGACCGAGCGGCGGATGTTGTCACGCCGAACCTCGAGCGCCCGGTTGATGCGGGCGAGATCGCGGGTGAACGGCTCGAAGCGCCGCAGCGCGGAGGAGAACTGCCGCCCGTTGCCGCCCAGGCCCCTGCCGCCGCCCTCGAGCAGCAACGCCAGATACTCGCGCGTATCGGCGTCGAGGGTCGAGAGGATCTGGTCCGGCTGGACGTTGGGCAGCGTCTGCGCCAGCGGGATCGTCGAGCCCTGCGGCGGCGTCTTGCCGCTCTTCCCCGGATCGACCTCGATCACCATGTCGTTTAAGCCGGTCTTCGGCCGCAGCAGCAGGGTCGCGTCGGAGTGGATCAGGTCCGCGTACTTGGGGTCGATGTCCATCTCGACGACGGCGACGCCGTCCTCGAGGCTGACGCCGCCGACCTTGCCGACCTGGATCCCGGCGATGTCGATCGCCTGTCCCTGGCCCGGCGTCACGGCCTGCGCCGTCGTGAATTCGGCGTTCACCTTGTAGAAGTCCTGGCCAAGGCCCGGCACCCAGCCCGGGAGGGCCGCCTTCTGGTAGGAGAGAATGACCAGCAGCGTGAACAGCGCCAGGAGGATCAGGACGATGATGGCGATGAAGTCACGCAGGTGGGTCTTGATTGCTCGCTTCATCAGGGGTACTGGGTCGGGTTGGGCGGACCGGCAGCGGCGGCCGGGCCGTTGAGGTTCGGGACGGCGTTCTTGAAGCAGGGCTTGCCCGACTTGATCGGCGGCGCCCCATGGCCCTGCGGGCGCATGCCCAGCGGCGTCGAGATCGTGTTCCCGAACATGGTCCCGCCCCTGCCAGCGGTGCTCCCGCCCGGGTTCGGCTGGTTCACCGTCACCGGGCCGCCGCCAGGCTGGAAGCGGACGTAGGGACCATTGCCGTCGAAGTTCTCGCTCTCGCCGGAGACGCCCGTCGTGGCGTAGAAGAACTCCCGGTAGTTGGGCTGGCCCGAGGTGAAGCTATAGGGGCCGAAGTTGTCCTGGAGGACGACGTTTCCGGCCGGGATCAGGTTGTGGGTGACGCAGCGGTTGAACTTGGTGAGTTGCGGGAGCAGGCCGAGGGTCGCCTGGGTTGCGTTGTTGAGCTGCGGGGTGCCGCGCGCCAGCAGCGAGGCGATTCCGCCCAGCTCGCGCTTGCTGAGCAGTGGCTTGGCCTGCTTCAGCCAGGGCAGGGCAGCGTTGATCGTCGCCGGCAGCTCGGCGATCCCCGGCCGGGCCGCGATCGCATAGCCTCGCAGGGCCGGCAGGGCGGCGTTGAGGTCGACGAGCGACCGCTTCGCCGTGTCGAGGGTCGGCGCCAGCAGCCGGATCGACTCCGAGAGGTTGGCCGACTGCGCCGCGAGTGCCCCGGTGAAGGTGTCAAGGTTTGAGATCAGCCCCTGGAGCTGCGTCTCCCTGCTCGCCAGCGTCTTGAAGATCCGGTTGCCGCCGACGAGCAGCTGGGAGAGGTCGTCGGGCCGCTCGCCCAGCAGCGCCTCGTTGACAATCGCCGACCCGCGGCTGGCGGCGGCGCCGTAGTCGAAGGTCTGGTTGAGCGCTGTGGCCGCGCTCTCGCCCTGGACGTCGGGATCCTGCGTCCTGTCCTCGGCCGGGGTCGGCTGATGGGTCAGCGCGGTGCCGAAGCCGATCAGCAGCCGCTGCAGGTTGGTGCGCTCGGGCCGTTGCAGGGCGGTCAGGAGCTGGTCGAGCTGGACCGCGGTCGCCGTGCGCGTGATCGGGATCGTCGCCTTGTCGGGCATTTCGGGGGCGCTGGGGCTGCCTGGATCGAGCTCAATGAAGAAGTTGCCTTCGAGGAAGATCCGCGGCCTGATGGTGGCCGAGGCGTCGGAGTGGATCGGGCGCCCGGAGTCGGAGACGGTGAAGGTGACCACCGAGCTGTTGCCCTTGCGCTCCAGCCCGGTGACCTGTCCGACGCCGACGCCGGCGATCCGGACCGGCGCCTTGTCGGAGATGTTGACCGCGTTGGCGAAGGTCGCCTTGAGCTGGTAGCCGGGGTTCTGGAACGGAAGCTCCTTGGTGAAGGCCAGCCAAACCCCGATCACAACGAGGATGATCACGATCGAGCCGATCACCGCCGGCCCGGGGCCGGCCCAGTTGCGGAAGAAGGTCTCGTTGTACTTGGTTGTCCCGGGCTTGCGCGGCATCGGCTACCTCAGCTGCTGGGGGATCTGCCCCGAAGTCCGGATTCCCTGGTTGCCAGGCACGTTCCCGATCACCGTCTGGCCCTTGAGGAAGGGCTCGTTGCCGGCCTCGCACTCGCGCGGGTGCTGGCCCGGCGCGGCGGTATTCGGGAGCAGATTCAGGTGGAGGTGGTTGTTGGCGTTGGGGCCGTTGGCCGGCGCGGAAGAGGGACCGGCCTCACCATTGGGATAGGTGCCGGTGAATGGAATCGGCGGCATGATCGTGATCGTCCGCAGCCAGCTGCCTCCCTTGTCGCCGTAGCTGTTCGCCGCGGCGAAGTTCTTGAAGAGGATCGTCGCGTAGTTGCAGACCGACTGGGCCGGGGTGACGTAGGCGAGGGTGGGCTTGAGGATCTTTGTGGTCCGTGTGAGGCCAGTCAACCCGTTGGTCACGTTCGGGTCCTGGGAGAACTTCAGCAGCGCCTCCGAGGTCGGCGGGCAGCTGCGCGTTCAGCGCCGGCGAGGAGCGCAGGATCGGCGCCCCGACCTCGAAGGCCTGGGCCAGCGCCGGCGCGTTGGCGGCCAGCGCCCGCACCCCCGGCTCGAGGTCGTTGAACAGCCCGGCCGAGTTGACCAGGAAGGGCCGGATTCTCGGCAGGGTGCGGATCGTCGTCAGCTCCGTCGGCCACGCCCTTGGTGATCGAGTCCTGGATGTAGGGGCGGGCGACGGTGGCAAGGGCGCCGAATGTCTGATCGAGGGCGACGAACATGTCGGCCTGGGTCTGGGCCACCGGGGCGATCTCGCCGTTGATGTTCTCCAGCCCGTGCAGGAAGCCCGCGAGGTCGGTCTGCGGCGAGCTGAGGTTCCGCATCGCCGGAGTCAGCCGCCGGACCAGCGGACCGAGCACCCCCAGAGCCGCGTTGATCGCCGGGCCGCGGCCGGCGACGGCGCCGCCGAACTCGGTCGTGTTCTTCTGGATGTCACGCCGGGTCTTGGCCTGGAAGATGTTGAAGACCTGGTCCAGCTCGACCGGCTCCGGGCGGGCGGCCTTGAGCCCCAGACTGCCGCCCTGCGGCAGCCCCTCGCTTGAGTGCCCGGGGTTGATCTGCAGGTACTTGAGCCCCAGCGCCGATCGCGAGCGCACCACCAGGGTGGAGTCGACGGGCAACGGCTCGACGGTCTTGTCGAGCTTCAGGTCGAGCTTGGCGTGCACCGATCCGTCCTCCTCCTGGACCGGTGTAACCGCGGTCACCGTGCCGACCCGCACGCCCCCGACCCGGACGTCGTTGTTGCGGACCAGCGCCCCGGCGTTGGGGACCACCACCGAGACCTGGTAGGTGGGGACGAAGGGCAGGCCGTTGTTGGCGTTGTAGGCGAGGAAGACGGCGACGATCACGATCAGCGTCGTCAGCGCCCCGACCAGGACCGGGCTTGCGGTGAGCCTTTGGATCGGCCGGTTGCTCATGGCCCCAGGAGGTAGTTGAGGACGGCGTTGCCGCCCCTGTTCGAGCTTGACTTGCGGGGCGTCGCGCCCGCGCCGCTGGTTCCCGTCCCTCCCGGCGAGCCGCTGGGTCCGGTGGCATCAGGGGGGACGCTTGGGCCGCCGGCGCCGCCCTGGTCGCCCGCGCCGCTGGGGCTTGCCGGGCCCGCCGGCAGGGCCGGCAGCAGACCGGTGGCGTCTCCGCTGTCGTTGATGTCGGGCACCGCCAGGGTGCCGCCGCTGCGGCCGGTGGCCTGCTGGAGCATCTTGAGGATCGCCTCGCGGCTTGCGGGGTTGAGACGGGACGAGCCGGTCCCGAAGTTCGCCGAGCAGCTCGGGTTGAAGACCTGCGCGTACTGGACGCAGGAGGAGATGAGGATGTTGGTGCGCTGGTAGTGCCCGAACTTGTCGAAGCCGTTATCCGTCGTGGCGCCGTTGTAGATGAACTTCATCAGCGCGTCGTAACCACCGGTCTTGCGCAGGGTGAAGAGCAGCTGACGGAGGTTGCGCGAGGGACTCTGGGCGACGTTCGCGAGGTTGCGAAGCTGGAGGACGACCGGGTCGGCGGCGCGGATGTTGGGGCCGGACGATCTCGCCGGCGTCACCGAGGCTCTTGAGGCTGATCGTCGTCGCCTTCGAGAAGGCCGGCGTCGCCCTGGTCAGCCTGGTGATCGCCGGGGCGGCGCCGAGCAGCTCGCTGAAAACGGGCCGGGCAGCGTCCGAGAAGGTGCCGAGGTCCGTCATCGTCGAGCGGACCTCGCGCAGAGTCTGGGGCAGCAGCTCGATGTTGCGCTCGAGGTCGGTCCCGCGCTCTGCCGTCGCCGAGTTCACCGTGGCGCTGTTGCGCAGGAAGCCGACCAGGTGCGCCCGCTCGCGCGCCAGCGGCTCGAGCGAGGTGTCGGAGTCCTCTGCCAGCTTCGCCAGCTGCTTGTTCTGGGCGGCGAGTATCGCCAGCACCTCGTTGGTCTCGCGCAGCGCCGGGTCGGCGCGCAGGACGATCCGGTTCAGCTCCTCGCCGCGCGCCGCCAGGCCGGCGCCGAGGTCGTTGATGATCAGGCGGAAGCGCTCCGCGTACGGTTGGCGCTGGATGTTGTTGACCAGGTCGAGGTCGACGGCCTTGCCGTTGTTCTCGACCGGCAGCAGGTACTGGCCGGCGCCGGTCTGGCCGTCGGGGATCTTCTTCAGCTCCGGCGGCGGCGGCGTCCCCGGCGCCCGCTGATGGGTCGGCAGGCAATCGACGAACTTCTCGCCGATCAGAGACTGCGGCCGG
This sequence comes from uncultured Actinomycetes bacterium, assembly GCA_963725315.1. Classification (GTDB taxonomy): domain Bacteria; phylum Actinomycetota; class Thermoleophilia; order Solirubrobacterales; family 70-9; genus JBBRHQ01. Next base: position 303,310 of record CAVRYA010000010.1, read on the forward strand.
ATCAGGCAGGTGGCGTCGCTGCGGAAGTCCTTGAACCCCGGGTCGGTGATCTCGAGCACGACCACCGCCTTGCCGGGAACCGCGGCGCCACGGCCGCCGGCGCACTGGCTGACGTCTCGCTTCGGGCCGCGGCAGGAGTCGATCTCACCCGGTGCCGAGACGTCCACCGAGGAGACCGAGCCGACGTTGGCCCCGGCTACCCGGACATCCTCGCCGTTGACGATGAAGCCGCCGTTGTCGAAGTAGGCGCGGATCTGATAGCTGCCGCCGTCGCCGCTGCCGCCCGCATTGGCGACGATCACCAGCCCCACGAGGAGCGCCACCGCGAGGACTATGAGCGCGATCCTCCTCATGGTCCGGGCGGCACGTCCGCCGGGTTGCACTTGCCGGCCAGCTTGCCCTGATCGGTGAACGGGTTCGACCCGGTGATCGGCTGCGTGGCGCCGCCGGGGCAGCGGGTCGAGATCGCGGTGGTGAAGCCGTTGAACTTGTCGGCGAGCGGGATCGGGTCGAGGTTGTTGGTGACCGAGTTCCAGTTGAAGAGGTTGAAGGCGGCGTTCTGGACCCGGGCGTAGTGGCCGTTGGCGTCGTAGTAGCCGGTGATCTGGCCAATGCGGCTGAACGAGCCGAGCAGGTCGGGGGCATAGGGGCGGGCGAAGGCGATCACCGGCTGCGAGGCGTTCAGCGAAGCGATCCCCGTCGTGCTGGCGGGTCCGCCGAGCTTGTGCAGCGGCACCGAGGCCCTGACCAGGTCGGCCAGCGGGTTGGAGCCGTCGGGCGCCTTGACAGTCCTGCGCAGGTCGGTGAACACCGGCACGGCGCGGTTGACGACGGGGCGCAGCTTCAGCAGGAAGGGGTTGAGGTTCTTGGTCGCCTTCTTGGTCGTGTTGACGAGCGGGTCGAGGTCGTCGAGCGCGGCGCGGAGGTTGACGAAGGTCGTGTTGGCCTGGCGCAGGGTCGGCGGCAGCACCTGCAACGCCTGGTCGAGGGAGGTGTTCTGGCTGGCGATCGCCCCGAGCGCGGTGTTCGCGTTGGAGACCAGCGAGGTGAGCTGGTCGCGCTTCTGCGCCACCGCGGTCACCACCTTGCCGCCGTTGACGATGAAGTCGGTCAGCACCCGCTGGTCGGAGCTCAGCTCCTTGAGCAGCCTGTCGGTGCTGCTCAGGGCCGGGGCGAAGTACTTGTAGGTGGCGTTTGCCTGCTCGCCCTTGCCGGCGTAGACCGCGGCGAAGCCCTGAATCACGCCCTGCAGCCCCTTCCGCGTCTTCGGAGTGAAGGTGCCGAAGAGCTGGTCGAGGTCGACCGGGGTCGTGGTCGCGTCCCCGGCGAGGGTGCCGTCGTCGGGTATCGCGGGGGCGTTGTCGGGCCCGGGGGTGATCGAGATGTAGCGGCCGGCGACGGTCGAGAGCGAAGGCGTGCGGATCACCGCCGTCGTCCCCTCGTGCAGCTGGTCGTCGACCGTGATCTCGACCTCGGCCTGGTTGTCGGGCGCCAGCTTGATGCTCTCCACCGAGCCGGCCGGCGCCCCGCCGATCAGCACCTGGTTGTCGGGGACGAGCTGGCCGGCGGTCTCGAACATCAGCCGGTACTTGTGGCCGCCGTCGCCGCCGAAAAGGAGCACCGCCACCAGCACGACAGCGGCGACGAGCGCCGCGATCGTGATCAGACGTGAGATCAGCGAACTCCGTCCGGCAGTCGGGCTACCTGACTGTTTTGGTGGATTCGCCGGCGTCGATCCGTCCTTTGACAGTTCCCCGAGCTCTCCCCCCTCGGGCAGAGTCTCCTACCTGCTGCCCGGATCCTATCCGAGCCCGGGGCGGCTTCCCGAGCCTCCTAACGCACGGTTAACGAGGCCTGAATATTGCTCCCTGGCGCCGTTTGCGGCCCCGACGCCCCTAAGGGACCTCGCGCCGCAGCCAGCCGCGATAGAAGCCCTCGATGTCGGGGAGGAACTCGTGCACCACCGGGTAGCCGGGCGTCACCGCCTCGGTCTCCAGCAGGCGGCCGGATAGCGGGCAGTAGAACTCGCGCAGCTCCATCCACTCCGGGTCGCAATGCGCCATCCGGGGGTAGATCTCCTCGAGCAGCTCGTCGGAGTCGCGGACCAGGATCGGCGCGTGCATCTTCCAGTTCTGATCGAAGCGGCAGAAGTCGTGCCCGGCGTCGCTGCGGATCACCAGCTCGCCGTCGTCCGAGCGGCGGACCACGTTGAGGCCCTCCCCGACCGGCAGCACGATCCGATCGTCGTAGGGGACCCGCTCCTGGAGGACCTCGATCCATTTCTCGAAGCGGTCGGGGTCCTTGTAGGCGGACTGGATCTCCTTCACCTCGGCCCGGGAGAGCCTCTCGTCCAAGAGCGCGGCAAGCGTCTGCGGCTCGAGCGTCCGCCCTGCCGCGCGGGGCGGCTCGACCTCGGCGACCTCGGATGACGCGAGGAAGCGGGCCGCCGACTCCTCGGGGCTGATCCTGCCGGGCTTCGCCCGCACCTCGGCGGCGACGGTCGGGGTCTCGATCTCGAACTCGAAGTCCTCGGGCAGGTCCCAGAATCCGCGGTACTCCGCCGCCCAGCGCTCCGAGAGCTTCATCGACTCCGCGTAGGCAACCTTGACCGGGTCGATCAGGTCGCCGTCGAGCACCCGGCGGCGCTGCTCGGCCCACCACTCCTGCGCGGGGCGGGCGCGCTCGAGGCGGCGGGCGCGGGCGCCGTCGCGATCGGAGACTGCATAGACCGACTCGGCGAAGCGCGGCAGCAGGTGGCCCTCGTCGACGTCGCGCCGGACCGCCTCGGGCGGGCGCTCGAGGGGGTCGCCGAGGCCGGCTGCGCCCTTCATCACCGAGAGGTAGAGGTCGCCGTTGGCGAACGGCTCGAGCAGGGTCCAGTTGTCGAGCTCGAGGTGGCGATCGCCGTCGATCGCGATCAGCGCCGGTTCGTCGAAGGGACCGTCGGCGACCGGGTAGGCCTCGCCGGCCTCGGCCATCCGGCGCAGGTCGTTCGCCCTGATGTTGTGGATGTAGGCGGTCGAGCCCGGATAGCCGCCGAAGATCCCCTGCGAGGTGAACAGCCGGGTCGTGCCGAGGTTCTGGAGCTCCCAGAAGGGCGTGTTCCAGATCATCTGCAGCGACTCGAAGCTGGAGCCGCCGCGGTGGCGGCCGGGGCCGGCCGTGTTGGGCTTGATTCGGCGCGAGAGGTAGACCATCGGGCAGATCAGCTCCCACATCTCGACGTCGCCGGCGTCGCCCTCCGGGTTGAACATCGCCGCGCAGGTGTCGGTCCCGTCCAGCACGTACTTGGCCCCCATCCCCTGCGCCGCGATCTCGAAGTTCATGATCGCCGAGGAGTTCCCGTACTGGTCCACCCCGCCCCCCTGGATCACGTTGCCGGAGACCGAGTAGGGGGCGATCACCTCCTCGATGAAGCCGCGCGCCTGGAGCGCCCGCGAGAGGGTGCGCGGGTAGCCGGTGAAGGCGGGCTGCAGGAAGGCCCAGGCGATCCCGGTCGAGCCCTCGGCGTCCCCGAGGTTGGAGATCGTCCCCTCGGGGAAGTTGGTCTCGACCGCGTAGTAGGCGCCGTCGTTGACCTTGTCGTTGCAGATCAGGGTCTGCGTGAACATCACCCAGATCGCTCCCTGCATCCCCGAAGGGGTGCAGTTCATCGAGTGCCAGCCCCAGGCGGAGGCCCCGTCCATGTCGAGCGCGTAGTCGCCGTCGCCGCCGATCCGCACCTCGAAGGGGGCGTGCATGACGAAGTCGCGGCGGGCCCGCGCCGGCAGCTGCGGCTTGTCGGCGAAGGTCGTGTCCATGAAGGCCGAGGCTCGGTAGCGGCCGGGGACGGTCATCTCCCGGATCCGTGCCTTGAAGGAGCGGCGGCCCTCCTCGATCACCTCGCGACTGAACTGCTTGAAACGGTCGAGCCCCTCCTCGAGCACCACCCGCTCGAGGGCCTCGCGGATCATGTGGCAGCCGGCGAGCCGGGTGCGCTCGTCGAGCAGGTAGTACATCGGCGCCCGGGTCTGCTTCTGGCAGCGCTGCAGGTGCCAGGCGGCGAGCTCGTCCTCCTCGCCGATCTTCATGCAGGGGAGGTCGATGCCGTCGTCGAGGCGGTTGGTCGGCCCGACCGGGACCCCGCCCGGGGTCGAGGCGCCGATGTCCAGGACGTGGGTGACGCCGCCGGCCCAGGCGATCAGCTCGCCCTCCCAGAAGATCGGTACGAAGGTCTGCACGTCGGCGTTGTGGACGTCCCCGATCACCGGGTCGTTGTTGGAGAAGATGTCACCGGGGCGGATCTTCGGGTTGTCCTCCCAGCCGTTCCGGACCATGAACTTGATCGCGTCCGACATCGTGTGGACGTGGACGATGATCCCGGTCGAGAGCGCGATCGAGTCGCCCTCGGGGGTGTAGAGGGCGAAGCACAGCTCCCCCAGCTCGCGGACGATCGGCGAGGCCGAGATGTTGAGCGCCGTCTCGCGGGCCGAGACGAGGCCGCCGCGCAGCCGCGCGAAGAGCTTCTCGTAGCCGATCGGGTCCGACTCCATCATCGCCAGATCGGAGATCCCGCAGTAGTGGCCGGTCTCGGCGAAGAGGCGATCGGATGTGGCCAGCATCTCGTCGAGGCGGCGGCCGTCCCAGCCGATCCCGCCGGCCTCCCGCGGCTCCAGCCTGCGCGTCTCCTCGACGATCGGCATCGCTGCGAGGGACTCTAACGCGGCTCAGGCGGGCTGGGCGGCGCCGGCGTTGGCGGCGATCTCATCCACGATGGAGGGCCACAGGATCGGGGGCAGGTCGTGGCCCATGCCGGCGAAGACCTTCAGCCTTGCCCCGGGAATCGCCCGGGCGGTCGCCTCGCCGCCGCTGAGCGAGATCAGCGGGTCCTCGGCCCCGTGCAGCACGAGTGCCGGCAGCTCCAGCCGCTCCAGCTCCGCAGTGCGGTCGGCGGCGGTGGTGATCGCGTGCAGCTGGCGGGCAATTCCCTCGGGGTAGTGACTGCGGTCGAAGCAGGTTCGGCCGAGCTCGCGCAAGCGTTCCTCGTCCGCGGGGTACCCGGGCGAGCCGATCGCGCGGGAGATCTGCACCGAGGCCTCGCCGTAGCCTTCCCGGGTCGGCTCGGGCGGCAGGCTCAGCGCCCCGATCGCCGCCGGCGTCGAGCGGCCGACCCGGGGATCGCCGGTGGTCGACATGATCGAGCACAGCGAAGCCACCCGCTCGGGATGCTCGATCGCGACGATCTGGGAGATCATCCCTCCCATCGAGGCGCCGACGACGTGGGCCCGCTCGATCCCCAAATGGTCGAGGAGCCCGACGGTGTCCGCGGCCATGTCCCCGAGGCCGTACGCCGGCACACCCCCACCGATGAGCATCTCGGCCCCGGGGACCGGCAGGTCGGCGAGCTTCGTCGAGTGCCCAATGTCGCGGTTGTCGAAGCGGATCACCCGGTAGCCGCGCTCGGCCAGCCGCCCGCAGAAGCGCTCGTCCCAGTGGATCATCTGGCAGGCGAGCCCCATGACCAGCAGCAGCGGCGTCCCGCCGAGGTCGCCGATCTCCTGGTAGGCGATCTCGATCCCGTTGGCGGGCGCGATCCGCTCCTCGCCGACCACCGGCTCCACGCCTCAGGCGGGAACCGGAGCGGTGGTGGTGGCCCGCCGCGCGTGGGCGTTCAGCGCCTCGACGATCTGCGGCCAGAAGGCCGGCGACAGGTCATGTCCCATGCCCGGCACCACCTTCAGCCTGGCGCCGGGGATCGCCCTCGCCGTCGCCCGCCCCGCCGCCGGGCGGATCAGCGGGTCGACGGAGCCGTGGATCACGAGGGCGGGGAGATCGAGCCGGCGCAGCGCCCTGGTGCGGTTGCCCGAGCAGTTGATCGCGTGCAGCTGGCGCGCCACCCCGTCGGGGTAGAAGCAACGCCGGTAGGAGGTCTCGATCAGCAGGCGGAAGGACTCCTCGTCCATACGCTGGCCGGGCGAGCCGATCACCTCGAAGGTGCGGATCGCGAGCCGGATGTAGGCCTCCGAGTCGGCCGGCGGCCTCGCCATCAGCGTCGCCATCGCCTTCCACTTCGGCCAGCGCAGCCAGCGGCTGCCGGTCGAGGACATGATCGAGGCCAGCGAGAGGAGCCGGCCCGGGTGCCTGATCGCGATCTCCTGCGTGATCATCCCCCCCATCGAGACCCCCGCGACGTGGGCCCGCTCGATCCCCAGCTCGTCGAGCAGCCCGACCGAGTCCGAGGCCATGTCGGAGAGCAGGTACGGGGGGTGCCCGGTGCCGGTGATCATCGCGGCGCGGGCAGGGACCCCGGCGCGGTCGAACTTGGTGCTGTGGCCGCAGTCGCGGTTGTCGAAGCGGATCACCCGGTAGCCGCGCTCGGCGAGCAGCGCCGCAGAAGCGCTGGTCCCAGGCGATCATCTGCATCCCCAGCCCCATCACCAGCAGCAGCGGCTCCCCGCCCGGATCGCCGAACTCGTCGTAGGCGAGCTCGATCCCGTTGACGCTGGCGCGGCGCTCGCGCTGCTCGAGCGAGGCCAGCACCTCCTCCACGCTCTGGAGTGCGCCCGGTTCGCTCACCCGTGGGACTGTACCCACGGGATCTCAGACGGGGCGCCCGGGGGCGGTCACCAGCGTCGGCCGCGGCCTCGGGGCCCGGGCGTCGCGCTCCCAGACGACCCAGGTGCGCTTCCCGGCCCGGGCGGCTGCCCCGGCGTTGCGGCTCAGGTGGTCGGTCTCGATTGCGGCGATCACGAAGCGGGTCATCGGTCTCTCCTCGTTCTGGTGAAATCCCATGACCCGAGTCTCGGACAGCACTCCGTACCCGGCCAGAGGACGCAGGTCTGAACCTGCGCCGCCCGGGGGGTGGACGTGATCACACCCAGGTCGTAGCCGGCGCCGGCGCCCGGAGCGGCGCTGCGATCAGGTCGAGGAGCCGCTGAGGTGGAAGATCTGGTGGCGGTCGAGCCGGGCCGAGCGGCGCGGCGGGATCGCGAAGGTGGTGGCCACGGACTCGACTATCGCCGGACCCTCGATCTCGTTGCCGGCGAGGACGTCGGAGAGCTCGTAGACGTCGGTCTGCGCCGGCTCGGCCTCGGAGGAGCCAGGGCGCTGCCACCAGACCCGGCGGGTTGCCTTGGTCGGCGGCGCCCCGGGGGACTCGCCGTCGTCGGGGAGCGCGGGCCTCTCGACCTCGACCGAGCCGAGGACGATCGCGTGAGTGACGAGGTAGCCCAGCTCCGGGGAGCGGGCCGAGCGGGCGAAGACCTTTCCGTAGGCCTCCTCGAAGACCTCGATCAGGTCGTCCACCTCGGCCGCCTCCTCGATCTGATCGTGCGGGGAGACGATCTCGATGTCGTTGAGCTGTCCGTAGTACTGCATGCGCACGGCGTGGGTGAAGGCGATCTGCTCGGGCTCGATCCCGGACTTGGCGAACTCCTCCGCGACCCGCTGCTCGAGGCCCTCCCAATAGCCGGAGATCATCATCCCCACGCCGGCCTTCTCCAGCTCGTCCTGGCCGGGGGAGATCGGCATGTCGATCGTCTGGTCGTAGCGGTACTCGAACGGGGCGCAGGCGCAGCCGTAGGCGCTGAACCCCGCGGCCCAGGCCGGCACGAGGACGTCGCGATAGGGCACGCCCTCGGTGTAGCCGGCGACGTGCAGGGGACCGCCGCCGCCGTAGCAGAGCAGCGCGTAGTCGGCCGGGGAGTAGCCCTTGCCGAGGATCCGCCCCACCGCCTCGTTCTTCAGGGTCTGCTCGAACAGCTCGATCACCCCCGCCGCGGCCTGCTCGACGTCGAGGCCCAGGGGGCCGGCGACCTGGCGCTCGACCTCGGCCCGGGCCCGCTCGGGATCGAGCACGACGTCGCCGCCGAGGAAGTAGTCGGGGTTGACCCGGCCGAGCACCAGGTCGAGGTCGGTCACCGAGACCGTCTCCAGGCCTCCCTCCGGCCAGCAGACGCCGATCCGCGATCCGGCCGAGTCGGGGCCGAGCTCGGGCCGGTTGGAGTTCGGGTTGACGCGGACGAAGGAGCCGGTGCCGGCGCCGATCGAGTCGATCTTGACCAGCGGCATCGCCAGCAGGAAGCGGGCGACGTCCGGGGTCTGAGTGATCTCGAAGCGCCCGTCGGTGATCAGGGCGATGTCGAAGGAGGTGCCGCCGATGTCGGTGCAGAGCACGTTGGGAAGGTCCATGACCTGCGGCGAGCTGGCTGCCGCCGACCACCCCGCCGATCGGGCCCGAGGCCAGGGTCCGCGCCAGCTCCTTGGCCTCGATCGAGATCGTCCCCCCGTGCGAGGCCATCACTCGCAGCTCGAAGCCGGCGCCGGCCTCCTTGGTCTTCTCGCGCACAGCCTGCAGGGTCCCCCGCGAGGGCTCCGCGGCGTAGGCCTCGATCAGGGTCGAGTTGAGCCGCGGCAGGTCGCGGCGCATCGGGTAGAGCTGCGAGGAGACGAAGACCGGCACCTCCCCGTCGAGGCCCCGCTCGGCCTTCTCCTCCTCGACGATCTCGGCCACCCGCAACTCGTGCTCGGCGTTGCGATAGCTGAACAGCAGCGAGATGCAGATGCCCTCGACTTCGGCGTCGAGCAGCTCGGCCGCCGCGGTCCGGGCATCCTCCTCGCGCAACGGCAGCACCTCGGCGCCGAGGACGTCGATGCGGCCCCGCACCCCCTTCATCCGATCCCGCGGGATCAGCGGCTCGTTGTGGAAGTGGGTGGCGAGATGGAGGCGGTCCGAGTAGGAGTAGCCGAGGTAGGTCTGGATCCCGCGCTCGATCCGCAGGTAGTCCTCCTGCCCGGCGCTGACGATCGCGCCGATCTCGAGCCCCTGGCGCGAGAGCAGCCGGTTGAGCATCGCGGTGCCGCTGAAGATCCCCGAGACGATGCCGGGGAAGGCCTGGGCCGGGGACGTGCCCCACTGCTCCAGCGCGTCCTCGGAGGAGCGCATGAAGCCGATCGACTCGTCCTCCGGCGTCGTCTGGGCCTTGCCGACGACGAAACGGCCCGCCTCATCGACGATGAAGGTGTCTGTCATCGTGCCGCCGGCGTCGATCGCAAGCACCCGCGGATCACGGCTCTCGCTGAGCTCGGCGGCCATCGCGTCGCGAGTCTATCCCGCATAGATTGGTGCGATGCGAACCGCGATCATCTCCGACCTCCACATCGGCAGCACCTCGCGCGAGGACGTGCTGCGCGACGCCTCGTTGCGACGCGTACTGATGGAGGAGATCGCCGCACGCCGACTGTCTCGTGCTGCTCGGGGACACGGTCGAGATGCGGGGCCTGCCTCTCGGTCTCGCCCTCGACGCGGCGCGCCCGTTCTTCGAGGACCTCGGTGAGACGATGGCCGGCCGCAGGGTCCTGATGCTGCCCGGGAACCACGACCACCGGCTCGCCGACCCGTTGCTCGACCAGCACCCGGCCGGGGGCGCGGCGCGGCTCGGGATCGAGAACCGCTTCGCTCCCTCGTCGGCACCGGCGTCGCTGATCGCCGGCTGGCTCGGCTCGGCCGAACTGGAGATGTCCTATCCGGGGGCGTGGCTACGGGACGGCGTCTATGCGATGCACGGCCACTACATGGATTGCCACATGAACGTCCCCCGGGGCGAGTGCGTCGGGAGCGCCGCGGTCGCGCGGGTGACCCGGCCCCTTCCTGACCCTGCCGCTCCCGAGGACTACGAGCGATTGCTGGGACCGCTCTACGGCCTGGCCTTCGGCCTTGCGCAGTCCGGCCACCAGCGCGATTCGGCCGGCAAGCCGGCCTTCGAGGAGCGAGCCTGGAAGTGGCTGCTCGGAGAGCAGCGGCCACTCCCGCAGGCGGCGGATCGCCACGGCGGTGATCTCCCAGGGGGCGGTGCCGGCGGCGACCTGGACGCTGAACAGGGTGCTGGGGACCGAGTTCGAGCCCGACCTCTCGGCGGCCGCGATCACCAGCGCCGGGATCGCCGGGGCCGGCGAAGCGGTGCAGCGCCTGCGGATCGAGGCCGAGCATGTGATCGTCGGCCACAGCCACCGGGCCGGGCCCCGCGAGGGCGAGGCCGAGTGGTCGCTGCCGCGAGGCGGCCAGCTCCACAACACCGGCAACTGGGTCTTCGCCTCGGCCTTCCACCGGCCCGACTCGAGGCCCGGCCCCTACTGGCCGGGGACGGTCACCTGGCTCGAGGACTCGGGGCCCCCGCGGCGCGTCTCGCTGCTGGCCGATCACCCCGCGGAGGAGCTGGCGAGGATCGCCTGGCACTCCTTCGGGCACTTCCGCCTCGCCGCCCTGGCCTCCAGCGAGGTCGGTTAGCCGGGTCGGGACTAGGGGCCGGTGAACGTCCCCGCGTAGCAGGGACCGCCGTTGCAGGTGTCGGTGATGTGGCTGAGGTTGTCCGGCTGCAGGAAGTCGGAGACCATCTGCCGCTCGGCCGGCGCCCGGCGCGGCCGCTCGTGCGGATCGTCCCCGGTCCGGTTCGGCGTGTTGGTGAGCGGCGGGGGGTCGGTGTTCCCGGGGCCCGGCGAGGAGAGCGGGCCGGAGTCCCAGTAGACGATCGCCGAGCCGCTGTAGGGGTAGGAGGCGATCCGCGGAATCCCGAAGAGGGGGTCGACGCCGGGCCAGCGGCCGTCGTAGACCACCGGCTCATGGGCCCTGGCGCCGATCGTTCGCGCCTCGACGTCGGCCTGCCAGGTGGTCACCTGGTGATCGCCGAAGGCGACGTCCATCAGCACCTTGTGCGCCGGCGTGTCCGGCAGCGGGTTGGACGTCATCCGCCGTGCGTAGCCATTGGCCTCACCGGAGTCCCAGAGGATCTGCACCATCGAGAGCATCAGAGCCTGCTCGAGCTTGCTCGGGTAGGCGGGGTCGAGAAAGGCAGCGTAGGTGTCGAAGTCCTTCGAGCGGTTGAGCAGCACCGAGTAGTTCATCCCCGGCACGCCCAGGGTCGTCCGGGTCGCGTCGGGTGAGATCGCGGTGAAGGCGCCGCCCAGGATCCCGCCCTGGCTGTTGCCGTTGTAGTAGAGCTTGCTGGTGTCGATCACCGAGGGGTTGGTCTGGTCGGTCGGGCCCACGTCGTCGTTGGGCTCGTCCTTCGCCGCGGTCTGGTCCTCGTGGAAGGCCGCGACGGAGGCGAACCCGGCGGGGTTGTCCATCAGCCGGCCGAGGTAGAGCTCGTTCAGCAGGCCCTGCTGGGTGCGCTCGGCCAGTGTCGGGAACTTGCCCATGTCCTGGAGCGCTGCGATCGCAGAACCGACGTCCGCGCTCGAGAAGCCGATCTCATCGGTAGCGCAGTGCATCATCTTGTGGGCCTGGGAGAGGCCGCGCTGAGCGTCGGAGTTGACCTCGTCGGCGCTGCCGAGCAGCCCGTGGCCGTAGACGACCGGGCGCCCCGGCGAGTGACCGGGGTCGGTGGCGATCGAATTCGGCACGATGCAGATGAAGTTGGCGGTCCAGGTGCCGTTCTGCTTCGGCTTGCCGGCGTCCATGTTGTAGACGCTGCCGGGTCCGCAGGGCTTGGCGTCGACCGTGGTCATATAGCAGGGCACCGTGAAGGTCCCGGTCACCCTGCGGGCGACGTCCGAGTCGGGATTGAGATCGACCCCGGTGACGTCGAAGGACGGCGCGGTGCCCGTGACCGTGCCGTCGGCGAGGTCGGTGTCGCCGAGCTGGGCGAAGGCGTCGTTGCGAATATCGAGCATCCGGGAGGCGATCTGCTGATCGGAGCCGACCGTGAAGTCCCAGGCCAGGTAGAGGTTCGAGCGGTCGATCCCGGCCGAGCGCAGGTCCTTGAAGACCCGCTCGAAGCGGCCGCGCTGCTTGTTGATCGCGGCTTTGCCGGAGGGCAGGTCATCGCGGTAGTAGCGGAAGCCCTCTGGCGCCGGGATCGTCTTGCCCGAGGAGTCCTTCAGGTTGCGCAGTGCGACCACATAGCGATGTTTGGCGGTGAAGTTCTTCGCCGGGTGGATGAGCAGCGCGGTCTCCTCGGGGGTCGAGGCGTTCGAGTCGATCTCGACCCAGATCGGCCAGCGCTTGCCGGTGGCGGTGTCGATCACGACGACGGGGGTGTTGCGGTCGGTGTATCGCCCCTGGTGGTTGATCGGGACCGCGTTCGTCTTGGCCAGCGCCGCCGGGTTGTCGAGACCCGGCACCCGCAGGACGATCGCCTGCCCGGGGCTGAACCCGTCAGCTCGCGCGTAGGGGGTCGGGTCGATGTGGACGTCGGAGGAGTTGGCCGGCATCGCGTCACTTTGGAAGTCGATCCGCCGGCCCGTGTTCGAGCTCGCCTCCTTGGCGGTATAGAAGTCGTCGGGGAAGGGCAGCATGCAGAGCGAGCCCTGCTGCTGGCCGATGAAATCGCACTGCGAGGCGCGGGAGAGGTCGACCGGCTTCGGCTCACACGAGGCGGTGTCGCGGACCAGCGAGGCCGAGCCCGCCCCCGATCCGGCGCTGACCCGCAGGGTGCGTCCCTCGCAGCTGCGGATCTCGCTCCGGGCCCCGGGCCGCAGCGCCAGCTTCACCGTCTTCGAGCCGGAGCGGCGGAAGCTCAGGCTGCGCGACTCGGTCAGGGCCGCGAACCTTGGCTCGTCGAAGGTGGAAGAGGCGCCCTTGACGCTGACCGTGGCCGGGCGGCCGCGGGTCAGCTTCACCGTGACCTCGGCCTTGAGTGAGCCGTTCGCGAGGATCGCGCCCTGACCGTCGCTGAGCACCTCGACCCTGGGTTTGGCGGCGAGCGCAGCGGGGGCGGCGAAGGCGAGCGCGGAGCACAGTGCCACCGCGACGAACAGCAACCTCGAGCTTCTTCTCATTCCCTGTGCCTCCGGTGGTGATCCCGGCGCTATGCGCCCCCGGTCTTCCCTGCCCGGGGAAAGCTATCAGCCGCACTCGGGCTGGGAAGCGAGTCCCGCCCAGACCGCTCGGCGCCGCGGCCCGCAAGGCGCTTCAGACGTTGTTTACCGACTCGGTCGGCATTACGCCTCGGTCTCTGCTACTTTGGCCGGCCAAATCGCAATACCGACTAAAAGAATCAAGAAAGAAAGGAAACATCCAAGATGAGGAATGCTCGCCCAAGCGGGCGATGGCGACGGGCCGGCATGGCGGCCGCCGCCACCACCCTCGCCATCGGGCTCGGAGGAGTCATCGCCGGCTGCGGCAGCAGCGGCGACACCACCGGAGGAAGCTCTTCCGGCGGGGGCAAGGTCGACGTCGTCGGCTACTCGACCCCGGAGACCGTTTACGAGGAGGGTCTCGAGCCCGGCTTCAACAAGACCTCGGCCGGGGCCGGCGTCAGCTTCAGCAACTCCTTCGGCGCCTCTGGCGACCAGAGCCGCGCGGTCGAGGCGGGCCAGCCCGCCTCGCTCGTCCACTTCTCCCAGGCCGGGGACATGACCCGCCTGGTCGATGCGGGGATCGTCGCCAACGACTGGGACAAGCAGAAGTACAACGGCATTGCCCAGAACTCGGTCGTGGTCTTCGTCGTCCGCAAGGGCAACCCGAAGGGGATCAAGACCTTCGACGACCTGATCAACAAGGACGTAAGCGTCGTCACCCCAAACCCGTTCAGCTCCGGGTCGGCCCGCTGGAACATCATGGCGATCTACGGCTCCCAGATCGAGCAGGGCAAGTCCCCGTCGCAGGCTCTCGATGCGGTCAAGACCGTGCTCGGCAAGACTGCGGTCCAGCCCGGCAGCGGTCGCGACGCGCTGGCGGCGTTCACCCAGGGCGAAGGCGACGTCCTCCTCTCCTACGAGAACGAGGCGATCGCCGCGCAGAAGGAGGGTGAGGACGTCGACTACGTGATCCCCGACGACACGATCCTGATCCAGACCCCGATCGCGGTGACCAAGGACGCCCCGCAGTCGGCGCAGGACTTCCTCGACTACATCTGGTCGGACGCCGGCCAGAAGGTCTGGGCCGAAAACGGGTACCGCCCGGTCAACCCGGCCCTGGTCGACAAGAAGGAGTTCCCGACGCCGAAGGGGCTGTTCACGATCGACAAGTTCGGCGGCTGGGACAAGGTCAACGACGAGTTCTTCGATGAGGCCTCCGGTTCGGTGGCCAAAATCGAGGAGGACCTCGGAGTCTCCACCGCCGGCTGAGCATGGAGGCACGGACGGCCACAGCTCCAGCGCCCCGGGCTGGAATCCGCCTGCCCGGGGTCGGCGCCGGCCTCGGCCGCGGCACGGTCATGCTCTATCTGAGCGTGATCGTGCTGCTGCCGCTGGCGGCGGTCGTCGACCAGTCGCTGAAGGGCGGGCTCTCCTCCTTCTGGGACGCGGTCAGCGGTTCCCAGTCGGTCGCGGCGTTGAAGCTGACCGTGATCGCCTCGCTGATCGTCGTCGTCATCAACGCGGTCTTCGGAACGATCATCGCCTGGGTCCTGGTCCGCGACAGCTTTCCCGGCAAGGCGATCGTCAACGCCGTCATCGACCTCCCCTTCGCCCTGCCGACGATCGTCGCCGGGCTGACCCTGATCGCCCTCTACGGGGCCAACAGCCCGATCGGGGTCGACGTCGCCTTCACCAAGACCGCGGTGGTGATGGCGCTGCTCTTCGTCACCCTTCCCTTCGTCGTCCGCTCGGTCCAGCCCCTGCTGCTCGAGCTCGACCGCGACATGGAGGAGGCGGCCGCGTCGCTTGGCGCCTCCGGGTTCACGGTCTTCCGGCGGATCATCTTCCCCAACCTGCTCCCCGGTCTCTGCGCCGGAGTCGCCCTCGCCTTCGCCCGCGCGCTGGGCGAGTTCGGCTCGCTGGTTCTGATCTCCGGCAACATCCCCTTCAAGACCGAGGTCTCATCGGTCTTCATTCGCAGCCAGATCGAGTCGGGGAACGTCACCGGCGCAGCCGCCGTCTCGGTGGTGCTGCTCGGAGCTTCGCTGATCCTCCTGGCCGGCGTCACTCTGGCCCAGCGCTTGGGCGGCGGGAGGCGGAGCGGCGACGACGATCCTGGGCCCACGGTGATGCCGATCAGTGGTGAGGACTACCGCGCCGGAAGGATGGACTAGGCGGAGATGACCGGTAGCTCGACCGCCACCCGCTGGAGCCTCCGCGGCCTCGCCCTCGGCTACCTGACGCTGCTGCTGCTGGCGCCGCTGGTGATGATTTTCTTCAAGACCTTCGAGGACGGGATCGGCCCGCCGCTCGACGCGATCACCTCCGCCGACGGCCTCCACGCGCTGAAGCTGACCCTGATCATGGTCGCGATCGCGGTTCCCCTGAACACGATCTTCGGGGTCGGCTGCGCGCTGCTGCTGGTCCGCCATCGCTGGAAGGGAAACCCGGTGATCGACGGGATCATCAACCTGCCCTTCGCGATCTCCCCGGTCGTGATCGGGCTCTCCCTCTTCCTGCTCTACGGCGCCGACGGCTGGTTCGGACCGACCCTGACCAAGGCCGGGATCGAGATCCTCTTCTCGATCCCGGGGATGGTCCTGGCCAGCGTCTTCGTCTCGCTGCCCTTCGTCGTCCGCGAGGTCGTCCCGGTGCTCCAGGAGATCGGCACCGAGCAGGAACAGGCGGCCTCCACCCTCGGCGCCAACGCCTGGCAGACCTTCTGGCGGGTGACCCTGCCGGCGATCCGCTGGGGCGTGGCCTACGGGGTTGTGCTGACCACCGCCAGGGTGCTGGGCGAATTCGGCGCGGTGACGATCGTCTCCGGCTCGATCTCCGGCCAGACCCAGACGCTGCCGCTATACGTCGCCAAGCAGTTCGAGCAGTTCAACCTCGCGGGGGCCTACGGCGCCTCGATCCTGCTCGCCCTGCTGGCCCTCTCGACCCTGCTGCTGATGAACCTCCTGAAGCGAAAGGACCCTGCCTGATGGGAATCACAGTCGAAAACGCGGCCAAGAGTTTCGGCGACTTCAAGGCACTCGACGGCGTCTCGGTCGACGTCCCCGATGGCTCCCTCACCGCGCTGCTCGGGCCCAGCGGCAGCGGCAAGTCGACCCTGCTGCGGGCGATTGCCGGGCTCGAGACGCTCGACAGCGGCCGGGTGCTGATCAACGGCGAGGACGCCACCTCGCGCCCACCGCAGAAGCGCGACGTCGGCTTCGTCTTCCAGCACTACGCCGCCTTCAAGCACATGACCGTGTTCGGGAACGTCGGCTTCGGGCTGAAGATCCGCAAGTGGTCGAAGCCCCAGATCGACGCCCGGGTGCACGAGCTGCTTCGCCTCGTCCAGCTCGACGGCCTCGCCGAGCGTTACCCCTCCCAGCTCTCCGGCGGCCAGCGCCAGCGGATGGCGCTGGCGCGGGCGCTGGCGGTCGAGCCCCAGGTCCTCCTCCTCGACGAGCCCTTCGGCGCCCTCGACGCCAAGGTGCGCAAGGACCTGCGCACCTGGCTGCGCCGGCTGCACGAGGAGGTCCACGTGACCACGATCTTCGTCACACACGACCAGGAGGAGGCGATGGACGTCGCCGAGCAGCTGGTGGTGATGAACGAGGGCCGGGTGGAGCAGAGCGGCAACGCCTCGGACCTCTACGAGCACCCCGCCAACGAGTGGGTGATGGGCTTCGTCGGCGAGGTCAACCGGATCGGCGGGCACCTGGTCCGGCCGCACGACATGGACGTCCTGAGGCGCCCGGCCGAGAACACCGAGGAGGCTATGGTCGAGCGGATCGTTCCGCTCGGATTCGAGATCCGGGCCGAGTTCGTGCTCGGCAGCGGCGAGGAGATCTGGGCCCAGCTCACCCGCGCGGAGATCGAGGAGATCGAGCTGCGCGAGGGCCAGATCGTCCATGTTCGCCCGCGGGCAGCAAAGGTCTTCAACGGAAAGGCAGAAGTAGCGGCCGCCGTCTGAAGGGGTGACTGGGCGGGGCGCTCCTTGCCGGGTGGCGCCCCGCCCTTCCACCACCCTCACTACCCAAGCAGCGAGGTGACCTCCGCAGGGAGGTCACCGGCGACCACGTCGGCGAGCGTCACGGCGTCGAGGACCGCGCGCAGGTTGACCCGAAGGGCGAGCCAGACGTCGCGCAGCGGGACAGCCGTGCCCACGTAGGCCAGCTCCTCAGGAGGCTCGGAGCGGACGCTGGCAAGGGGGCCGTCGACGGCGCGGATCACCTCTCCGAGGGTGATCTCCCCGGCCGGGCGGGCCAGCTCGGATCCGCCCCCCACCCCGCGCTGGCTCCGAACGATTCCAGCCTGGCGCAGCTCGGCGAGGATCTTCTCGAGGAAGGGCAGCGGGACCGCCTGCGCGTTGGCGATCGCCTCTCCGGTGACAGGTCCCGGCGGCGCGGCCGCCAGCTCGATCGCGGCGCGCACCGCGTAGTCCGCTTTTGCGGTGACGTGCATCGCGCGCAATCATCGCCGACCCGACGGCGTCAGGCGAGCCGATGGTCGAAGACGCGCTCCAGCCGCTGCTCGTCCTCGTCGCCCGCGACCGTCTTGTCGAGCCCGATCGCGGCGTGGCCGTCGTCGATCGTCAGGGTGGCGACCTGGTTGTCGAAGAACGGGCCCTCGGCCAGGCGCCACCCGATCCCGGGGTCCGGGACGCCGGCCGAGCGCGCCAGGGTGCGCGTGGCGAGAGTGAAGGGACGCGAGAAGCCGGCCCTTATCACCCTGCGCTCGTGTTCGGAGAGGGGGTTGCGGTAAGGGGAGCAGACGCCCTGGTAGACGGCGCTGCGCATCCCGGCGTCGGGCGGGAAGCCGGCCTCGACCAGGTAGGCGTGGTGGACGTCGCCGGAGAGCAGCACTATCGACTTCGGCGGCTCGCCGTGAGCGCCTGAGCCGATCTCCGCGATCAGGTCGCGGAGCAGCCGGAAGGACGAGCCGAACGACGCCCAGTGGTCGAAGTCGACGCCGCGCCGGAGTTTCTCGCAGGCCCTCGCCGCCGCCGCTCCCCAGGCCCCGTCACAGACTCGCTCGCTCCAGGCCTCGAGGTGGTGGAGGCCCGGGGAGAGGAGAAAGGGGACGGTGGTCGCGATCAGCAGGTGGTCGAAGTCGCCGCGAGCGTGCTCGACGATCCAGCTCCACTCGTCGTCGTCAACCATCGAGCGGCGCCCCTCCTCGAGCACCCTCCCGGCGCGGGAGTCCATGAAGATCGCCCGGGTCCCCGCCCCGAAATCGCGACAGAAGCTCCAGCGTGTCCCCTCAGCCTCGGAGTCGATCCCGACGGCGAACTCGCGCAGCTTCTCGGTGGCGCGGTCGTCGCCGCGGATGCGCTGGTAGAGGTCGTTGGCCGCCAGCTCCTTCGGCGAGAGGTTGCCGAGGTGCTGGTAGATCCAGTAGCTGACGATCCCGGCGACGGCGCGATGGTGCCACCACGGCTTTCGCCTCATCTCCTCCAGCCAGGAGCGCGAGATGTTCCAGTCGTCACTCATGTCGTGGTCGTCCCAGACCATCGACGTGGAGACGGTCGAGAGCAGCCAGCGGATCAGCGAGTCGCCCCAGGCCTCGTGGTAGAGCCAGGTGTATTCCTCGAAGTCGGTGACCTCCTCTCCCGGCGGCTCGTCAGTTCCCCGCCGCTGCCTGATCCGCTCGCGGGTCGCGGGCGCTCCCTCGTCGACGTAGACCTGATCGCCGAGCAGCATCAGGACCTGCGGCCAGCGCTTGCGCGAACCCCGTGCGAGCTCCCTGGCGAGCACGCGGAGCGCGTCGTACTCGAAGGCGTCGGGGTGGCTGTCCGCTTCGCAGACGTAAGGCTCCTCGTGGGGCAGCGAGACCCGGCAGGACCCGAAGCAGACCTCGAGAGGCCCGGGACCGCCCGTGGTCCGGATCGCGCTGGGCGGCAGATCCGAGTCCCGCGGCCAGCGGCGCTCGCCGTCCAGCGCCACCTCATACCGGGTCTCGCTACCGGGTTCGAGCCCCTCGACGCAGACGAGGGCGAAATGGTGGCCGTCCACCGTGAAGGTCCGCTCCCGGTGGCCGAGCACCTCGACCTCGCACGGCGAGTCGGTCTCGACCCAGACCGTCGCCTCGGTCTCGCCGACATAGCGCAGCAGGGGGCCGAGCAGGAGGGCGGGCATGCCCCACCCCCTGCCCGCTCGGCCCGATCTCAATCACCGCGCCGGCACCACACGGAAATCACTTGCGGCGGCTGCGCCGCCTTACATGCCTCTGCCGGCGTCATGTGAGCCGCGCCGGCACAGAATCACTTGCGGTCGAGCACCTTGAGGAAGTGCAGCGGGTCGACCGGGTGGCCGCCGCCGTACCAGATGCCCCTCCAGAACTCGAAGTGCAGGTGGCAGCCGGTCGCGTCGCCGGTCTGGCCGACGTAGCCGACCTTCTGGCCCGCGCTGACCACCTCCCCCGGCTCCACCGCCGCCGGCTTGATCAGGTGCATGTAGACGAAGTCCGTATGCGTGTCGACGTTGTGGAGGACGACGTAGTTGCCGGCCGCGCCCTCGTAGGCGCGGTAGCGGACCCTCGCCTTCCTCACCGAGACCAGCTTCGTGCCGCAGGCCGCGCCGATGTCCTGGCCCTGGTGGGTGTGGCCGCTTCGGGCCGCGCCGAACCTCGACCCGGAGCTGCCGAAGGTGTGCCAGCCGCGCACCGGGAAGACCTCCTCGGGGATCGCGCTCGGGGGGAGGATCTCGAGCCGGTGGCGGGAGCGGTTGGAGACGTTGCCGTGGCTGTCGATCACGTAGGGCCTGCTGGCGATCGCTCCCCTGGGGACCTCCGCCTTGGCCCGCTCCAGGCCCCGCGACACGTAGCGGGCGCGCAGCGGCCCGTCCTTGCCGCGGAAGACGACCTTGGTGACCCGGTCGAGGAAGGCCCCCTTGACCTTGACGGTGGCCCCGGGGGTGGCCTGGTGCCCGCTGACGCAGCGGCTGACGCAGACCACGTCGTCGACCTTCGGCTTGGCCGGGGCGCGCACGCCCCCTGAAGAGGCGCTCGCCGCGGAGGCGGCGGCGGGGATCGCCGCGGCCACGGCGCAGCTCGCCGCGAGCGCGATCAGGAAGCGGGTATGGGGGTACACGAAAGACCTCTCTTTCTCGGGCCTGCGGGGTTAGCTGTCGGGCTCGCGCTGAAAGAGCTGCGCTACGGACTGATCCGATTCGCCCCCGGAGATTCAGAGGTCTCCAACTGGGTCCCCCGCTCCCTCGCGGCCGTGCCGGGAGGGATTAGGCGTGTCTCGCGGAATGAGTATACGTAAGTCTCCGGCGAGTGCACGATTGGCGTTTGCTCACAAATGCCGACGGACCGCGCTCCGAGCGTGCCGGTGAGGTAAGAGAGGCCCATCGCTTCCGTCCCCCCCACGCTCGATCTCGACCTGGAGCGGCTGTCGCTGGGCGCCGGCCCGACCCCGGTGCGAAGGCTCGCCCGGGCCTCGACCGGCGGCCGTGCCGCGGTCTGGGTCAAGGACGACGGCCTCTACGCCCGCTACGGCGGGAACAAGGCGCGGAAGCTGGAGTGGCTGCTGGGCGACGCCCGCCGCCGGGGGCGGCAAACGGTGATCACGGGCGGGGCGATCGGCACCAACCACGGCCTCGCGACCGCGCTGTACGCGCGCGAGCTGGGGATGCGTGCGGTGCTCGTCCTCGTTCCCCAGCCCGAGGACGAGCACGTCCGCGCGCAACTCCGCCGGTTGCGCGCCAGCGGCGCCGAGCTGCGCTTCGCCGGCGGCAAGGCCCGCGCCTTCGCGCTCGCCGGGGCGCTGCTCGTCGCGCGCGCCGGGCCCGGACTGCGCCTTCCCTACCTGGTCCTTCCCGGGGGATCCGTGCCCCTGGGATGTGTCGGATACGTCGAGGCCGGGCTCGAGCTGGGCCGCCAGGTCGCCGCCGGGGAGATGCCGGAGCCCTCCCACGTGATCGTCGCCCTCGGCAGCGGCGGCACCGCCGCGGGCCTCCTGCTCGGCCTGAAGCTCGCCGGCCTGCGCTCGCGGCTCGTCTGCGTCCTGGTCAACGACCTGACACCGGTGAGCGCAGAGGGCGTGGCCAGGCTAGCCCGGCGCACCCAGCGCCTGATCCGCCGCCACTGCACCGGCTCGCCGCCGGCGCGGGTCGCCGCTGCGCGGCTCCGACCTCGACCTGCGGAAGGACTGGCTCGGGTCAGGCTACGGGCATCCGACCGAGGCCGGCGCCGAGGCGATCTCGGCCCTCGCAGAGGACGGGGTTTCGCTCGAGCCGGTCTACACGGCCAAGGCGGCGGCCGCCCTGCTCGAGCTGAACGTGGACGGGGCGTTCGGCACCGGGCCCGTCCTCTACTGGCACACCTACACGGCGCCGGCCGACGCACCCGGCTCCTGAACCCTCGGAGGCCGGTCGATCACGTTGGCCTCGATCCACTCCGCAAGGAAGGGCTCGGCGATCCGGTACGCGCCGTCCCCCTCGCGCAGCACCAGCTCCCTGCGGGTCAGAGCCCGCAGGGCGCTCTGGATCGTCGGGATCGACGGCAGGCCGTGACGGGCCCGGTACTCGTTGCGAAGCGGGTGCCCGGGTTCGAGCGCCAGGGCCGACAGGACCGTGCGCTGGCCGGCCGCCGCGCTCTCCCACCTGTCGCTGAGGTGGGCGTGCTCGGAGCGCAGCACCCCCGCCAGGGCTTGCTCGAGATCGGCCCCTCCCGCAGTGGCGTCGAAAGGCGTCGCCTCCCATAGGAAGTAGCAGAGCTCCTGCGTCCCGTAGGGGTGACCGTGGGTGATCTGCAGAGCTGCGTCGACGATCTCGCCGGCGATGCCCTTGCTACTGGCCTTGAAGGAGGCGCGGATGAAGTCCCGGAACTCGGCCGTCTCGATCGTCTCGAGCTCCGTCTGCTTGGCGCTGCGCCAGAACGGCTCGTTCTCGTCGTTGAAGATCCGCTCCATCATGTGCCGCTTGCTGCCCAGGTAGACGTGCCCGACCTCGGGCTGCTGCTCGAAGATCGTCCGCATCAGCTTCGGCAGCCCGGGGTCGATCGTCACGACCTCCTGGAACTCGTCGAAGATCAGCGCGACGCGGCCTTCTCTCGCCGCCCCAAGCTCGGCCGGCAGGGCGAGCAGGCGCTCGAGCGTCGCGTCGACATCAGCCTGCTGGCGGCCGGCGGCGAAGGAGAACCCGAACGAGCCATCCCCCGGGTCGATCGTGATCGCCGGCTCGACGCGCAGGCCGCGGAACGGCGCCAGGGCCTTCTCCCTGGCTCGCTCCGTCGCCGAGCTGATGTTCTCGTAGATAGCCGCGGCGAGCTTCTCGGCCAGCTTCTCCTTGGTCGGGGTCAGCAGGAGGTTGACGTAGGCGATCAGCACCCGCTCGCCGACCAGCTCCTGGATCGCCCTCCAGATGAGCGAGGACTTGCCGTAGCGGCGCGGGGCGAAGATGACCACGTCCTGGCCGTTGAGCACGTCCCCCTTCAGCTCCCGCAACTCGGCCTCTCGGTCGGCGAAGGCCTCGCCGAGCGCCAGCGGCCCGAAGTGGAAGGGGTTTCGAGGAGCGCTTATTCGTTTCGCCATAATGTCGTTCAGCATAGCGAAGTCTCTCTCAAGCTCCATAGCTTATGTAGAACGCAATAATACAGCCGGGCATAACCCGATTCCAACCGGGGCGAGCGTGGCTAGGCTGAGCCGATGCGAGCCCTCGCGATCGTCTACGAGCGCGACGCCGGCCCCGGCGTCTGGGAGGCGGAGGCCCCCAGCGCAGGCGCCCGGCTCGACTGGTGGCTGGCGACCGAGGACGGAGAGCCGCCCCAGGAGCCGGAGCGCTATGACGCCGTGATGGTCTTCGGGGCCTCCACCCATGCCGACCAGGAACAGGCCTACGGCTGGCTTCGGGAGCAGAAGGCGCTGGTCGCCGAGCTGCTGGAGCGGGAGATCCCGCTGATCGGGGTCTGCCTCGGATCACAGTTCCTGGCGGAGGTCGCCGGGGCGGCGCCGCGGCGGCTGGAGCCACCAGAGATCGGCTGGTTCGACGTGGAGCTGACCCCGGAGGGAGTCGAGGATCCCGTGACCAGGGCCTTGCCGAGGAAATTCAGCGCCTTCGAGTGGCACAGCTACGCCGCCCCCCTGCCGCCGGGTGCGGTCGCCTTGGCCCGCAACGACGCCTGCCTTCAGGCCTTCCGGGTCGGCGAGTCGGCCTGGGGGGTCCAGTTTCATCCGGAGGTCACCCTCGCCGACGCGGAGTCCTGGATCGGCGACATCACTGAGACCTCCGACGCCGCCCGGGTGGGGATCGAGCCCGCCGAGTTCACCTTGCAGACCCGCGCGGCGATGCCGGCCTGGAACCGGCTCGGGCGCCGCCTCTTCGCCGGGTTCCTCGCCTTCGCCCGCACCCGCGCCCCGCGCTGATCTCGCGCCCCGCTACTCCGGCGTGACGTAGGCGCCCGAGATGCCCCCGTCGACCATGAAGGTCGAGGCGGTGACGAAGGAGGAGTCGTCGCTGGCGAGGAAGAGCGCGCCCTGGGCGATCTCCCTCGCCTCGCCGAAGCGCCCGAGCGGGATGTGGACGAGCCGCCTCTGCGCCTTCGCCGGGTCCTTGGCGAACAGCTCCTGGAGGAGCGGAGTGTTGACCGGGCCCGGGCAGAGCGCGTTGACCCGGACTCCGCGAGAGCCGAACTCGACCCCCAGCTCGCGCGAGAGCGAGAGCACCGCTCCCTTCGAGGCCGTGTAGGAGATCTGCGAGACGGCGGCCCCCATCACCGCCACGAACGAGGCCGTGTTGACGACCGAGCCTCCGCCGGCCTCGAGCAGGTGCGGGATGCCGTGCTTGCAGCAGAGGAAGACGCTGCGGAGGTTGACGTCCTGGACCCGCTGCCAGGCCTCGAGCGTCGTCTCCAGCACCGAGGTGTCGTCGTTGGGGTTGATGCCTGCGTTGTTGAAGAGGACGTCGATGTGGCCGAGCTCCTCCCGCGCCCGCGCGTACATCCCGCGCACCTGCTCCTCGTCGCTGACGTCCGCCTGCAGCACAAGGTCGCCGCGGGCATCGGGCTCCAGGTCGACGCCGACCACCGTCGCTCCCTCCTCGGAGAACAGCTCCGCCGTCGCAGCGCCGATGCCGCTGGCCGCGCCGGTGATCACGCAGACCTTGCCCTCGAGTCGTCCGGCCATGGCTCAGCTCCCCTCGGTCGAGTAGTAGACGTTCTTGACCTCGGTGTAGGCGTCGAGGGCGTCGGGGCCCAGCTCGCGGCCGATGCCCGACTGCTTGAAGCCACCGAACGGGGTCGCGACCCGCACCGAGCTGTTGGAGTTGATCGAGATCACGCCGGTCTCGATCGCCCGGGCGACGCGCAACGCCCTGGCCCCGTCGCGGGTCCAGACCGACCCCGAGAGCCCGTAGATGGTGTCGTTGGCGATCCTCACCGCCTCCTCCTCGCCCTCGAACGGGATCACGCAGGCGACCGGCCCGAAGATCTCCTCGGTGGCGGCGCGATCGGAGTTGGCGACCGGCCAGAGGACGGTGGGCGCGAACCAGTAGCCCGGCCCCTCGGGCGCCGAGCCCCGGAAGGCAACCGGGGCCTCCTCCCCCACGAACGAGGACACAGTCTCGAGCTGGCCTGCCGAGATCAGCGGCCCCATCTCGGTCGACTCCCGCAGGGGGTCACCGACCTCGATCGATCGCACGGCCCCCTCCAGCGCCTCCATGAAGCGCTCGAGCCCGGAGCGCTCGACCAGGATCCGCGAGCGCGCGCAACAGTCCTGGCCGGAGTTGCCGAAGACCGCGCTCGGGGCCGCCGCCGCAGCCGCCTCGAGGTCGGCGTCGGCGAAGACGACGTTGGCGGACTTGCCGCCGAGCTCGAGCGTGACCCGCTTGATCGTCGCCGCGGCACCGGCGGCGATCCCGCGGCCGACCGCGGTGGAGCCGGTGAAGGCGATCTTGGCGACGTCGGGGTGCTCGACCATGCGCGACCCGCAAACGCTCCCGGGGCCGGCGACGACGTTGAGGACGCCCTCGGGGATGCCGGCCTCGAGAGCGATTCTCTCCAACTCGAGCGCGGTCAGCGGGGTCAGCTCGGCCGGCTTCAGCACGATCGTGTTGCCTGCCGCCAGCGCCGGCGCCGCCTTCCAGGAGGCGATCACGAGGGGGAAGTTCCAGGGCACGATCAGGCCGACGACGCCCAGCGGCTCGCGGAAGGTCATGTCGATGCCCCCGGCCACAGGGATCGTCTGCCCGAGCAGCCGCTCGACCGCCCCGGCGTAATAGCGATAGGTCTGAGCGACCATCGCCATCTCGCCCCGGGCGTCGGAGATCGGCTTGCCCGCGTTGCGCGCCTCCGTCCTCGCCAGCTCCTCGCCACGCTCGGCAAGCGTGTCGGCCAACCGATGCAGCAGCGTGGCGCGGTCTCCCGGGGCCACCGCGCGCCAAGCCGGGAAGGCAGCCTTCGCGGCGGCCACGGCGGCGTCCACCTCCTCGGCGCCGGCCCGCGGGATCTCGGCCATGATCTGCTCCGTGGCGGGCTCAATGACAGAAATCACGCCGCCTCCTCCGCTCCCGCTCGCGCGCGCCCAGATTCACCAGAGCCTCGCGCGCTCGCTCCCGCGTCCGGGGGCGGCGTGGCTGCGGGCGGGACGGCCTCAGCTCCCTTCGCAGCTCGAGCCACTTCGACAAGCGCCGCGATCACCCGGCTCTTGGTGTCCTCCTCGGGGTGCCAGAGGACGCCGAGGGCGAAGGCGTCGCCGGGGAGCTCGATCGCCTCGATCACCTCGTCCTCCAGCGAGTGACCGGTGACCTCCAGGCCCTCCCCCACCCTCTCGACACCCTGGTGGTGATGGGACTTGACGGCGATCCGCTCGGCGCCGGCGGCGCGGGCCGCCAGCGAGCCCGGCTCGAGCCGGACCTCGTGGTCCCCGAAGACGCCCGGCGTGTGCCGATGGTTCCCGTGTCCGATCCGCTCGGGCAGGTGCTGGTCGAGGGTGCCACCGAGGGCGACGTTCAGCACCTGCATCCCGCGGCAGATCGCCAACACCGGCATCCCGCGGGCCATCGCCCCTCGCAGTACGGCAAGTTCGAAGCGGTCGCGCTCGGGCCAGATGCCCTTGGTCTCCGGGTGGCGGGCAGCTCCGTAAGTCTCAGGGTCGAGGTCGGAGCCACCGGCGAGGATCAGGCCGTCGATCCGCTCGAGCACCGGTTCGGGATCCTCGAGGGCCCCCGGATCGGGCGGCAGCAGCAGAGCCGCCGCCCCGGCCGCCTGGACGGCGGTCGCGTAGGAGCGCGGCGCCATCGTCACGGTCTCCGCCCAGGCGCCCCAGCGGACCCGCTCGAGCGCGGCGCAGATCCCGATCGCGGCGACGCTCACAGCCGCTCGAAGCCGCGGTACCGCTCCCAGTCGGTTACGGCGGCTTCGAAAGCGTCGATCTCGACCTGGGCGCGGTTCAGATAGTGGTCGATCATCTCCTGCCCGAAAGCGTCGCGCGCCGCCTCGCTGGCGGCGAAGAGGTCGCGGGCGTCGTAGATGTTGTGGGGAACCCGGGGAGCGTCGGAGGAGTAGGCGTTGCCCGTCATCTCCGGCTCGAGCTCGAGCTCGGTGTCGATCCCGTGCAGGCCCGCGGCGATCATCGCGCTCAGAGCCAGGTAGGGGTTGACGTCGGCGCCCGGGAGCCGGTTCTCGACCCGCAGCGACGGCCCGTGCCCGACGACCCGCATCGAACAGGTTCGGTTGTCCTGGCCCCAGGCAACCGCGGTCGGCGCGAAAGACCCGGCGGCGAAGCGCTTGTAGGAGTTGATATGGGGCGCGTAGAGCAGCGTTAGCTCTCTCATGCAGGCGAGCTGGCCGGCGACGAATCGGTCGAACATCTGCTGGTCGGTGCCGAAGGCGTTACTGCCGTCCTCGCGCGAGAGCGAGCAGTGGATGTGGCAGGAGTTGCCCTCGGCCTCGTTGAACTTGGCCATGAACGTGATCGAGAAGTCCTCCTGGGCGGCGATCTCCTTGGCCCCGTTCTTGTAGATCGCGTGCTCATCGGCCTGGCCCAGGGCCTCGCCGTAGCGGAAGTTGATCTCGTGCTGGCCGAGGTTGCACTCGCCCTTCGAGTTCTCGACGACCAGCCCCGCCGCGGCCATCTCGTTGCGGATGCGGCGGATCAGCGGCTCGACCCGAGCGCTGCCGAGCAGCGAGTAGTCGATGTTGTAGAGGTTGGCCGGCTCGAGGTCTTGAAACCCCTTCTTCCAGGCGTCCTCGTAGGAGTTCTTGAAGACGATGAACTCGAGCTCGGTCGCGGCGCTGGCCGTCAGCCCGCGCTCGGAGAGCCGGGTGAGCTGGCGGCGCAGGATCTGCCGCGGAGACGCGACGACGTCAGAGCCGTCCGCCCACTGCAGGTCGGCCATCACCATCACCGTGCCCTCGTGCCAGGGGACCGGCCGCAGGGTCGAGAGGTCCGGCTTCATCTCGAAGTCCCCGTAGCCCTGCTCCCACGACGACATCGCGTAGCCGCCGACGGTCTCCATGTCGACGTCCACGGCCAGCAGGTAGTTGCACCCCTCGGCGCCGTGCTCAAGGACCTCGTCGAGGAAGTGCGACGCAGTCAGCCGCTTGCCCTGGAGCCGACCCTCCATGTCGGCGATCGCGAGGAGCACGGTGTCCACCGTGCCCTCCGCGACTGCCTTCTTCAGTTCGTCGAGCGTCACGCCCGACTGAGTCTAGGCGCCTCCCTCACGCGCCCGAGGTCGGCTTCGGCGCCGCCGGCCCGACCGCGGGCGGGGCGCCGATCTCGGCCTCGATGTCGATTTCGCGGACCTGGCCGGTGAAGTGCTTGCGGGCACTCACGATCCACGCGATCGCCGCTGCACCGATGACCACCAGGAACACGACCGGCGTGTAATTGAACGCCGTTGAATCAAAATCGGAGTTCCACGGAACGGCCGCCGGCGTGAAGGGCAAGGAGAAGATGATCGCGATCAGCACTACCCACAGGGTCGCGATCGGGTTCATCCACTTGTACTTGCGCCCGTTGGTCCACGGGCCTGGTGTGAAGTCGTCCTTCTGCGCCAGCGCAGGAAGACCGGGATCACGTACGCAATGTAGAGCCCGACGGTCGAAATGGAGACGACTGCGATGAATGCCCAAGGAATGCCGGCATGGTTGCCCTTGAGGGCGGGCAGAGTGATGATCAGCGCAGCTACTGCCATTGCGATAACAGCGTTGAATGGAATCTTCGCTTCGTTCACCTTTGAGAGGACACCCGAGACCCTTGGCCCGAAGCCCCGGTCGCGAGAGAAGGCGAAGCACATCCGCGATGCGCTGGTCAGGCAGGCGCCGCCGCAGAACAACTGGCCAACCGTGGAGATGATCATCAGCGCCTTGAAGGCAGCGCTTGGTGAGCGCCGTCTGCAGCAGCGTTGGCGCGAACCCGAGCGCATCGTTGGCAGCACCAATATCGGTGACAGAAAACGTGATCGCGAGCAACAGCACCCAGCCGATCACTGCCGAGTAGAAGATCGATCGCCAGACCCCCTTCGCCGCGCTCATCGCCGCTCCGTGAGTTTCCTCGGAGATATGCGCGGAAGCGTCATAGCCGGTGATCGTGTACTGAGTCAGCAGGAAGCCCAGCGGCAGGATGTAGAACCAGATACATGCTGCCGCTGAATCCGGAGAGGTTGTTCCGGTGAGTGAAGACATAGCTGAAGCTTTGGTGAGTATCGGGCACGAAGACCAGCAGCGCGACGATGACCGCTACGCCGATGACATGCCACCAGACCGAGATGCTGTTGATCAGCGAGAGATAGTGGGTGCGGAAGATGTTGACCGTCGCGTGGACGGCGAGGATGAGCACGAATAGCAGGAATACCTCGCTGAGGACATGGGAGGTGTCACCGAAGTTGATGCCGAAGATGTTGACGCCATAGACGCCTAGCGTGATGTTGAGGAAGGTCGCGCAGGCGTAGTCGACCGAGGCAACCACTGCCATCAGGCCGATCAGGTTGAACCAGCCGGTGAACCAGGCCCAGACGGGGCCGCCGAGCTTGCCGGCCCACCAGTAGATGCCACCGGCTGTCGGGTAGGCGGAGACCAACTCCGACATGCAGAAGCCGATTATCAGGATGAAGCTCGCGATGACAGGCCAGCCGATCGAGATCACCACCGGGCCGCCATTGCTCCACGCCTGACCGTAGCTCGTGAAACAACCGGCGAGGACCGAGATGATCGTGAACGAGATCGCGAAGTTCGAGAACCCGCTCCAGGCCCGGTCGAGCCGCTGCCTGTAGCCCATCTCAGCGAGACGTTGCTCATCGGCGTCGGCGTACTGCTGAGTCGCCTGCGTCATGCATCCTCTCCTAATCTCACGGCCGGCTCATCGTTTCCGATAAATGGTGTATTGATCCGACCTATGGACGACGAGAGCCTAAGCGCCGAAGCGGACGGCAGTCAAGCCCCGTCTGCCCCAAATTCCGCAAACAATCCCGGACTCCTGCCGGAGATCGTCGCCCAGCTCTCGGAGCTGCTCGGGCCAAACTCCGGCGACCCACGACCGCTCGAGGGCGGGATCACCAACCGGAACTTCCGGGCCAGCTTCGGCAAGCGCGAGTATGTGATCCGCGTCCCCGGCAAGGACACCTCCCTGCTGGGGATCGACAGGGTCGCCGAGATGGAGGCAAACGAGCTGGCCGCCCGGCTGGGCATCGCGCCGCCGGTCGCGATCCGACTCGAGGAGCCCGCCTGCCTGGTGACCGAGTTCGTCGAGGGACGCGAGATGAGTGCCGAGCAGCTCCGCGAGCCGGCGGCGCTGCGCTCGGTCGCCGCCTCGCTGCGCTCCCTGCACGAGTGCGGCGAGACCGTTCCCGCGAGCTTCGACTCCTTCCGCCTCGTCTCCGCCTACGCCGAGACCGCGGCCGGCCGCGGTGCCGAGGTGCCGCCCCCATTCGGCGAGGCCGCGGCTGCGGCCGCCCGGATCGAAGACGTGCTGGGCGGCCCCGAGCACGTCCCCGTCCCCTGCCACAACGACCTGCTCGCAGCCAACTTCCTCGACGACGGCGAGCGCATCCGCATCGTCGACTGGGAGTACGCGGGGATGGGCGACCGCTACTTCGACCTTGCCAACTTCGCCGTCAACAACGGCCTCGCCGGCGAGCAACAGGTTGAGCTGCTGGCGGCGTACTTCGGCGATCGGCCCACAGCGGCGCAGCTCGCGACCCTACGGCTGATGACCTTCATGTCGGACTTCCGGGAGGCGATGTGGGGGGTCGTGCAGAGCGCCGTCTCGGAGCTCGACTTCGACTTCACCGATTACGCCTCCAAGCACTTCGCGAGGCTGCGCAGCACCGCGGCCGACCCCGGCTTCTCGGATTGGCTCGAGGAGGCGCGTGTCGCCGCGAGCTGAGCTGCCGCCCTCGGCTCGCTGCGTGATCATCGGCGGCGGTGTCGGCGGCACCTCGATCGCCTACCACCTGGCGGAGCTCGGCATCTCGGACGTCGTCCTGCTGGAGCGCTCGCAGCTCACCTCGGGCTCGACCTTCCACTCGGCAGGGCTGGTCGGCCAGCTGCGCGGCTCGGTCTCGCTGACCAAGATGATGATGCACTCGGTCGAGCTCTACCGGCGCCTCGGCGAGGAGTCGGAGTTCGACCCCGGCTGGGTCGAGTGCGGCGGAATCCGCCTCGCCTCGAGCGAGGAGCGGATGGAGGAGCTGCGCCGGCAGGCCGGCTGGGCGAAGACGTTCGGGCTGCCGCTCGAGCTGATCTCGGCCGAGGAGGCGAAGGAGCTGTTCCCGCTGATGTCGACCGAGGGCGTGCTCGGCGCCGCCTGGCTGCCGACCGACGGCTACCTGGACCCCTCCCAGCTCACCTACGCGCTCGCCGACGGCGCCCGCCGCGGCGGCTGCTCGATCCACACCGACACCCGGGTAACCGGGATCGAGACCGAGGATGGGCGCGTGCGCAGAGTCCTCACCGAGCAGGGCGATCTCGAGGCCGAGGTGGTCGTCAACGCCGCCGGCATGTATGCGGCGGAGATCGGGCGGATGGCCGGGGTGCGGGTGCCGATGCTGCCGATGTCGCATCAGTACCTGGTCACCCAGCCCTTCCGCGAGCGCGACGGCGCCCGCCTCCCCACCCTGCGCGACCCCGACCTGCTCGTCTACTACCGCGAGGACGGCGGCGGACTGGTGATGGGCGGGTACGAGCGCCACAGCCGGGCCGCCTTCATGCCCGAGGGCAGCGATCGCTTCGAGCGGATCCCGGCCGACTTCAACGGGCGCCTGCTCGAGGACGACTGGGACCGCTTCACCGAGATCGTCGAGAACTCGCGCCGGCGGGTCCCGGCGATGGACGAGATCACCGTGACCAGGCTGATCAACGGCCCCGAGGCCTTCACCCCCGACAACGAGTTCTGCCTCGGCGAGACCGAGGTCGGCGGGCTCTTCGTCGCCGCCGGGTTCTGCGCCCACGGCCTGGCCGGTGCGGGCGGCATCGGCAAGGTGATGGCCGAGTGGATCGCCGAGGGGGAGCCCTCGCTCGACCTCTGGCACATGGACATCCGCCGCTTCGGGGCGCCAGTACCGCTCGCCCTCCTACACCCACGCCAGGATCAAGGAGACCTACGAGACCTACTACGACATCCGCTACCCCAACCACGAGCGCAGCGCCGGCCGGCCACTGCGGGTGTCCTCTGCAAATGCCTGGCACCGCGAGCACGATGCTGCCTTCGGCGAGAAATCCGGTTGGGAGCGGGTCAACTGGTACTCCTCCAACGAGGCGGCCGGCGATCCGCAGCTGCGGCCCGCGCGGCTGGGCCGGACAGCACTGGTCGCCGGCGATCGGCGCCGAGCACCTGGCGACCAGGGAGGGCGTCGGGATCTTCGACGAGTCCTCTTTCTCGAAGATCGAGATCGCCGGGCCGGGCGCGGCGGAGTTCCTCGAGGGCCTCTGCGACAACCGGGTGGCCCGCGAGGTGGGGAAGATCACTTACACGCAGATGCTCAACCGCCGCGGGGGCATCGAGTGCGACTTCACCGTCGCGCGGCTCGCCGAGGAGCGCTTCTCGATCGTCACCGGGACCGCCTTCGGCAACCACGATCGCGAGTGGATCCGCAAGCACCTGCCCGATAGCTCGGAGGTTCAGGTCACCGACGTCACCTCGCAGTGGTCGTGCTTCGGCGTCTGGGGCCCGCGCGCCCGCGAGCTTCTGGCGCCGCTGACCCCGCAGGACCTCTCGAATCAGGCGTTCCCCTATATGACCCTGCGCGAGACCACCGTCGGCGACGTCCCGGTGCGGGCGCTGCGGGTGACCTTCGTCGGCGAGCTCGGCTGGGAGCTCTACTGCCCCAGCGAGTACGGGCTGGGGCTATGGCGGGCGCTCTGGGAGGCCGGCCGGCCGCACGGTGTAGTGGCCTGCGGCTACCGGGCGATCGACTCGATGCGGCTGGAGAAGGGCCTGCGGGTCTGGGGAGCCGACATCACCCCCGACGAGACTCCCTTCGAGGCCGGACTCGGCTTCTGCGTGAAGCTCGACAAGCAGGGTGGATTCATCGGCCGCGAGGCGCTCGCCGAGGCAAAGGAGCGGGGCCCCCGCACGGTACTTCGCTGCCTCACCCTCGCCGACCCGCTCTCCGTCGGCCTCGGCAACGAGCCGGTGCGGATCGGCGATCGGATCTGCGGCCGCGTCACCAGCGGCGGCTACGGCTACACGCTCGGGCGCTCGATCGCGTACGCCTATCTGCCGTCAGAGCAGGCAGAGCCGGGCACCGAGGTCGCGGTGGAGATCTTCGGCCGCTGGGTCGAGGGGGAGGTCGCCTCCGAGCCCCTGTTCGACCCCGACGGGGAGCGGATCAGGGCCTGAGGGATACTGCGGGGAGGAGATCGAAGGCGAGCTCGAGTGGGCCCGCGAGTCCGGTGATCACGTCGTCACCTGCCATCGCGGGCGAGCCCGCGGCAAGGAGAGCGGAATCGAAGTGGAGTTTCTCTACGCCTACCTCTGGAGATTTTGCGACGGCCGCGTTGTCTATTGCAAGTCATTCCTCGACCCCCGGACGCGCTCGAGGCAGCAGGGCTGACGGAGACCTGAGCACCCTTCCTCAGAGGAATCCGGCGGCCGCCTCGCGGCCGCTGCGAAGCGCCCCCTCCATGAGGCCGTGGTGGCGGCCGCCGAGGTGCTCGCCGGCGAAGGCGAGCGGGCCGAGCGGCCGCTGCAACGGCTCGACCAGCTCTGCCGGCGGGGAGACCGAGTAGGCGGCGCCGGCCCAGGGGTCGTCGTCCCAGCGCGAGAGCACGGCGCCGGAGGGCTGCAGTTCGAGCTCCGGGCGGAGGCGGGCCAGCGAGTCCAGCCATCGCTCAGACCCCTCGCTGACGCCGAGGGCGCCCAGCGCCGCCTCCGAGCCGCTGAAGCAGCTGACCAGTGCCATCGGCCGCCCGCCCTCACCGGTCGCGGTCCAGGCCCAGTAGCGCTCCGGCACGGAGATCACGGCGCTCGGCTCGACCGCGGCGCGCAGCGGCACCAGCAGCTTCGCAGCCTGCCCGTATGGCATCCGCTCAAGCGCCGCGGCGGCCGTGCCGGGGAGCGCCGGCTCGAAGGAGATCGCGGCGGCCTGCGGGGCGGGGACCGCGATCACGCAGGCCTCGGCCTCGAGCTCCGACCCCGCAGCGGTCGCTACCCGCACCCCTCCCTCCCCCCAGGCGACACGGCACACCGGCTCGGAGAGCCGCAGCGCCGGCCCGAGCTCAGTCGCGAGCGCCTCGGCGAGGCCCTGGTTCCCGGCCGCGAGGCCCGAGGCGGGCTCGTCGCCGATGTAGGCGACCCCGGCGAGATCGGTGGCGGGGACGGCGTCCGCCGGGCAGGCCGAGGAGATCTCGACCCGGGCGAGGATCGCCTCGCGGGCGGCGGGGTCGATCTCGAGCCGCGCCAGCAGCGCCGCCGCCGACTCGCGACCGGTCCCCCCGGGCCGCTCGAGCGCGTCCCCCACCGCCGCGACCGCGCGCTCGAAGGCCTCGGGGTCCACCGGCGCGCCGCCACGCGGCTCGCGCCGCCCGTAGCGCATCCCCTTCTCGGCGACCTCGAGCCCGAAGCGCTCGGCCATCTCGATCACCAGCGGTGTTGCCCGGGAGGATGAACTCGGCGCCCAGCTCGATCACCGCCCCGTTCTCGAGCCGCCGCGAGTGGACCCGGCCGCCGACCCGGTCGCGGGCCTCCAGCACGGTGACCGCGACGCCCTCGCGCCGCAGGGAGTCGGCCGCCGCCAGCCCGGCGAAGCCGGCGCCGACCACTACCGCGCGCTTCGGGCCGGAGGTCCTCCCCACTCAGATCAGCCCGGCGAGGATGTGCTCGGTGCCCTCGATGTGCTTGCGGACCAGGTCGGCGGCCCCCGACGCGTCTCCCTTGCGCAGCAGCCTGACGAATTCGCGGTGCTGGTCGTTGGAGCGGGCCAGCACCTCCTCGGGATGGGGGATCAGCGAGATCAGCCGGCTCATGTCGCCCTGGACCTCGGTCATCGCCTTGACCAGACGCGGCGAGCGCGATGCCTCGGCGACGCCGATGTGGAAGCGGACATCGGCGCGCCCGTAGTCCTCGAACTCCTCCGCGGCTGCCATCTTCTCCACCAACTCGTCGAGGCGGTCGAGGTCGTCGGCGTGTGCCCTCTCGGCGGCGAGGATCGCGGCGCCCGTCTCGATCGCGACCCGGTAGTCGAGCACCGCCCAGGCCGCCTCGCCGAGGGGCTCGCCTCCCTGCCCGCGCTCGGCGATCGGAGGACGCTCGGCGACGAAGGTGCCGCCGCTGCGGCCCCGCACCGAGACCAGGTGGCCGCTCTGGACCAGGGTCGTCAGCGCCTGGCGCAGGGTCGAGCGGGAGATCCTCAGCTCCTTGGCAAGCTCGCGCTCGGCCGGGAGCTGGCTGCCCGGCGCGAGCAGCCCGACCCGGATCGCGGTGCCCAGCCGCTCGACCGTCTCCTCGAAGGTGGTCGGCGGGCGCACCGGCTTGAACACGGCCTCGAGGGCCACGTCCCTGGTCATCGTGCAGACACCGTAAGCGATGCCGCGCATTTGAGCCTCAGATTCGCGTCGCCTCACGCCATCGGCGCTCGAAGGGAAGGCGCCAGGTGTTCGGCGCGATTAACCCGTGGATCGCCTCCGGCCCCCAGGAGTCGGGCGGGTAGGAATGGATTTCCGGGGGTGACTCGAGCAACGGCGTCGAAGCTCCCCAGAGGCTCTCGATCCCATCGGCGGTCGTGAACAGGGTGTGGTCGCCGTTCATCGCGTCGCGAATCAGCCGCTCGTAGGCCTCGAGCGTGTCGGAGGAGTGGTCGAGCTCCGCCAGCGAGAACTGCATGCTGACCTTGTTCAACCTCATGCCGGGCCCGGGACGCTTGCCGTAGAAGGAGAGCGAGAGGCGCGAGGACTCGTCCAGATCGAAGGTGAGGTGGTCGGGGCCGTAGTGACCGACACCGGACCCCGTCGGAAACATGCTCTTCGGCGGCTCGCGAAAGGCGATCGAGATGATCCGAGCCCCCTCGGCCAGCCTCTTTCCCGTGCGCAGGTAGAACGGCACTCCCGACCAGCGCCAGTTGTCGATCTCGCAGCGCAGCGCGACGAAGGTCTCGGTGCGGGAGTCCGGATCGACACCGGGCTCGGAGCGATAGCCCTCGTACTGTCCCCGCACCACGTGCTCGGGGTCCAGCGGGAGCAACGAGCGGAAGACCTTGTTCTTCTCCTCCGTGATAGCAACCGGTGCCAGCTCGGTCGGCGGCTCCATCGCAACGAAGGCGAGCACCTGCATGAGATGGGTGACGACCATGTCACGGTAGGCGCCGGTCTGCTCGTAGAAGGAGGCTCGGCCG
Organism: uncultured Actinomycetes bacterium; assembly: GCA_963725315.1. Taxonomy (GTDB): domain Bacteria; phylum Actinomycetota; class Thermoleophilia; order Solirubrobacterales; family 70-9; genus JBBRHQ01. The sequence continues at coordinate 338,850 of CAVRYA010000010.1, forward strand.
CCCACGTCGAGCCGCTCGGGAACGTCGATCTGGACATGGTCGATGTGACCGCGGTTCCAGATCGGCTCGAAGAGCCCGTTAGCGAAGCGGAGGGCGAGGATGTTCTGCGCCGCTTCCTTGCCGAGGAAGTGATCGATGCGGAAGACCTGATTCTCGGCGAAGACGCGGTGGACGGTCTCGTTGAGCTGGCGGGCGCTCGCCAGGTCGGTGCCAAATGGCTTCTCCATCACGACCCGGGAACGGTCGACGAGGCCGGTCTCCCCGAGGGTTGCGATCACTTCGGTAGCGGCCCCCGGGGGGATGCTGAGGTAGAAGAGGCGGCGAGTGTCGCGGCCGAGCAGTCGCTCGGCCCTCTCGACCGCCTCCACAAGTGCACCAGGTCCGGCCTGGCCGCGAACGAATGAGAGGCGCTCGGCGAACTCGTGCATCTGCCGGGACTCGATGTCCTCGCGCCCGAAGGCGGCACAGGCCTCGGCGGCAAAGCGCCGGAACAGGTCGTCGTCGAGATCCTGTCGCGAAGTGCCGATCACCCTGAACGCGGGCATCAGCCCGGAGCGCGAGAGGTGCAGCAGGCCCGGCAACAGCTTGCGGCGAGAGAGATCACCGGTCGCACCGAACAGCACGATCACGTGGGGCGAGAGGGGCGCAAGCGCCTCGGTCGGCGCGTCGGTGGGGCCGGTCGGGGTCATCGTCGCTTGGCCGGACCCTAGCCGGACCCCGAAAGGCGCGGCACGGCGGGGGGCGACGCCAGCGGGGCGAAGCAAATTGGGCGATCTTTGGACGGGGGTACAAGAGGTAGCGGCAACTGCACGGGTACCCTTCGGACCGCTTTTCGTTGGGATGACCCGATTCTCCAGTCGCGTGCCCGGTTCCCGGGCACGCTGCTCTACGTAGGAGGCTTGACACCGGAATGACCAGGATTCGCCAGAAGAACGTGACCGCGGCCCAGTGGAGCCCCAACGGGGAGTCCATGGGCGCGCCCGACCTGACCCAGCTCGACAACCACTCCTACGGCGTCAACGTCTTCTCCCCGGCCGAGCAGAAGAGCCGCCTGCAGCCCGAGGTCTACGACCGCCTGCAGGCGACGCTCGAGCACGGCGAGGCCCTCGACCTCTCGCTCGCGGACGCCGTCGCCGAGGCGATGAAGGAGTGGGCCCTGGAGAAGGGCGCGACCCACTACACGCACGTCTTCCAGCCGCTGACCGGGCTGACCGCCGAGAAGCACGACTCCTTCCTCGAGCCGGCCGGCGACGGAACCGCGATCGCCCGCTTCCGGGGCAGCGAGCTGATCCAGGGGGAACCCGACGCCTCCTCCTTCCCGACCGGCGGCATCCGCGCCACCTTCGAGGCCCGCGGCTACACCGCCTGGGACCCGACCAGCCCGGCCTTCCTCCTCGAGAACCCAAACGGCGCCCTGCTCTGCATACCTACCGCCTTCGCCTCCTGGACGGGCGAGGCGCTCGACGCCAAGGTGCCGCTGCTGCGCTCGATGGACGCGCTCTCGCGCTCGGCGATCCGCGTCCTGCGGCTGCTCGGCGACGAGCAGCCGAAGCGCGTCTTCACCACGGTCGGGCCCGAGCAGGAGTACTTCCTGATCGACGAGCAGTACTTCTTCGAGCGCCCCGATCTGGTGACCACCGGACGGACCCTGTTCGGAGCCCAGCCGCCCAAGGGCCATGAGCTCGATGACCACTACTTCGGCTCGATCCCGGAGCGCGTCCTCGCCTACATGATGGATTACGAGCGCGAGCTGCGGAAGCTGGGCGTGCCCGTGAAGACCCGCCACAACGAGGTCGCCCCCGGGCAGTACGAGATCGCGCCGATCTTCGAGAACTCCAATGTCGGCTCCGACCACCAGCAGCTGACCATGCAGCTGATGCAGAGCGTCGCCCGCCGCTACGGGCTCGTCTGCCTCCTGCACGAGAAGCCGTTCGCCGGCGTCAACGGCTCCGGCAAGCACAACAACTGGTCGATGAGCACCGATACCGGAACCAACCTGATGGAGCCCGGCGACACCCCTGCGGAGAACATGGGCTTCCTGTTCTTCTGCGCCGCGGTGATCCAGTCGGTCAACAAGCACCAGGGGCTGCTGCGCGCCTCGGTCGCCAACATCGGACAGGACCACCGGCTCGGCGCCAACGAGGCGCCGCCGGCGATCATCTCGATCTTCCTCGGAGCCGAGCTCGACAAGGTCTTCGCGACGATCTCCGCCGGGGAGGGCGATCCGCACACGCCCGGGGCGACCCTGGAGCTGGGGGCGACGGTGCTGCCCCCGCTGCCGATGCACGGCGGCGACCGCAACCGCACCTCCCCGTTCGCCTTCACCGGCAACAAGTTCGAGTTCCGGGCGCTCGGTTCGAGCATGTCGCTGGCCTTCCCCAACACGGTGCTGAACACGATCGTCGCCGAGGCGATCGACGCAATGGCCGACTCGCTTGAGGGCAAGCTCTCCGACGGCGCCGACCTGGCGGAGGCGGTGACCGAGGTGGTCCGCGACGCTTACGAGGCGAACAAGCGGGTCTGCTTCGGCGGCGACAACTACTCCGAGGAGTGGCACGCCGAGGCCGAGAAGCGCGGCCTGAAGAACCTTCGCACCACCCCGGACGCGCTGCCGGAGGTGATCTCCGAGCAGACCGTGGCGGCCTTCGAGCACTACAGCGTGCTCTCGCAGCGCGAGCTGGAGTCCCGCTACGAGGTCTGGCTCGAGCAGTACACGATCCGCGCCAACATCGAGGCCGAGACGACCGCGTCGATCGCCCGCACGATGCTGCTGCCGGCCACGTTGCGCTACCTGGCCCTGATCGAGGAGTCGGAGGTCGGCGCCGTCGACGAGGAGCTGCGGCCCCTGGTCGGCGAGCTTCTCGAAGCGACCAGGGAGCTGGAGGCGGCCAACGTCTACCCCGACGGGCTCGAGGGGCTGGAGCTGGCGGTCTTCGCCCGCGACAGCCAGCTGGCGGCGATGGCCAAGGTCCGCGAGGTCGCCGACCAGCTCGAGAGGCTGGTCGCCGACGATCTCTGGCCGCTGCCCAAGTACTCGGAGATGCTGTTCGTCAGGTAGGGGCCCGGGGCCGCCGGCCTCCCGGGCCGGCGGCCTGCAGCGAGCGGGCGAAAACGGTGTCTATAGCACCGGAATTGCCCGCTCGGCGATCAGGCGGTCTGCAGGTTCGCGACCTCGAATGAACGCTCTTCGGGCGGGCCCCCGAAGCCGCCCTCCGCCCGCTCCAGCCCGGGCAGCAGCTCCTCGTCGCGGAACCGAACCCAGTCCGCCTCCGAGTCGAAGATCGCGATTATCTGCCAGCCGTCCGGGGTCGGTCCCGCCGCGTGATAGATCTGCCCCGCCGGCAGGCCTCCATCGGCGGGGTGAACCGCCGCGATTGATGCCCGGTACTGCTCCTCGGTCCCGCCGGCGAAGTGGTGGGTGATGCCATAGGCCACGCGCTGCCTCCTTTGCTCGTTGAGCGACCCGGGGCCCAACATATGCCGCCGCGGGGCTGAAGGCAACCACCCCCGCCACCCGCCGCCCACGTGGAGGCAGGCGCGAGTAGCGCTCAGATCGTCTCGGGGACCATCTCGATCGCGCCGCTGGGGCACTCGGCGACGCACATGCCGCAGCCCTTGCAGAAGTCGAGGTCGATCTCGTAGCCGTTGAGGTTGGCGCCGGCCGCCTCGCTCAGCTTGATCACCGCGTTGTCGGGGCAGACGCCGTAGCAGTTGTCGCAGGAGAAGCAGTTGCCGCAGGAGAGGCAGCGGCGCGCCTCGATACAGCGCGTTCGACTCGTCGAGGCCGGTGCTTGACCTCGTCGAAGGTCTGAGTGCGCCGGGCCAGCTCGAGCTCCTCGCGATGGGTGCGCGGGGCGTCCGCGTAGTACCAGGTGTTGAGCGTCTCGAAGGTGGCGAGCTGGTGCCGGCGGCGGCGCCTCGAGCTCGGCCCCGCGCAGCCAGGCGTCGATGTTGCGGGCCGCCTTCTTGCCGTGGCCGACGCCGACCGTGACGGTGCGCTCCGCCGGCACCATGTCGCCGCCGGCGAAGATCCCGGCGTGGCCGGTCATCATGTTCGGCCCGACCCCGACGACGCCGTCGTCGACCTCGATCCCCGGCACGTCGTCGAGCAGCGAGAGGTCGACGTCCTGGCCCAGCGCCAGCACCACCGAGTCCGCCTCGAGCTCCTCGAGCTCGCCGGTCGGCTGCGGGAAGCCGGTCTCGTCGAGCTCCATCTTCTCGAGCACGAGCTTGCCCTCGTCGGCCTGCTTGATGGTCGAGAGCCACTTCATCATCACGCCCTCCTCCTCGGCCTCCTCGACCTCGAAGTCGTGGGCGGGCATCCGCTCGCGGGTGCGCCGGTAGACGATGATCGCCTCCTCGGCGCCGAGCCGCTTCGCGGTGCGGGCCGCGTCCATCGCCGTGTCGCCGCCGCCGTAGACGACCACGCGCCGGCCCAGCATCGGCTGCTCCTCGCCCTCCATGCTGCGCAGCAGCGAGACCGCGTCGAGGATGTGGGCGGCCTCGCCGGCGGGGATGTAGGCGCGCTTGCCGATGTGGGCGCCGACCGCGAGGAAGGCGGCGTCGAAGCCGCCCTCGCGCATGCTCTCCAGCACGTTGGTGACCTTGCGGTTCAGCTCCAGCTCGACGCCCATGTCGAGGATGCGCCTCACCTCGGCGTCGAGCACGTCGCGCGGCAGGCGGTACTTGGGGATGCCGAAGCGCATCATCCCGCCGGCCATCGGCCCGGCCTCGTGGATCGTGACCTCGTGCCCGAGGCGGGTCAGGTGGTAGGCGGCCGAGAGCCCGGAGGGCCCGGCGCCGACCACCAGCACCCGCTTGCCGGTCGGCTCGGCGGTCGACCTCGACCGTCCAGCCCTGCCGGATCGCCTCGTCGCCGAGGAAGCGCTCGACCGAGTTGATCCCGACCGCCTCGTCGAGCTTGCCGCGGTTGCAGGCGGTCTCGCAGGGGTGGTAGCAGACCCTCCCCATGATCGCCGGGAACGGGTTGTCCTCCATGATCCGCCGCCAGGCGCGCTCGTAGCCCTCGCCCCCTCCTCCGCCTCGTAGAGCCAGGACTGGATGTTCTCGCCGGCCGGGCAGGCGTGGTTGCAGGGCGGCAGGCGGTCGACGTAGACGGCGCGCTCGGTGCGCCAGCTGCCGGTCTTGTTGGCGAGGCTGGAGCCGACGTCGAGGGTGATCGCGAAGGGCTTCTCGCTCATCGCCGGGCCACCCTCACTGGGCTCCGTGATGCGTCTCGGCGAGCAGCCGCATCAGGTTGCTCTCGTCCTCGCTCGGCCGCGCCGCCCTACTCGAGGGCTCGGCCGCGTCCGTGGCGCTGCCCGGCAGCTCGGCGCCCTCGTCGGCGTCGGCGAGCAGGCCGAAGCGCCCGATGTTGCGGTCGGCGATCGCCTGCAGCCGCTCGATCACGTCGGGATGGCCATTCTCGCCGAACAGGTGGGCGTAGCGGCGCTGCAGCTTCAGGTACTCCTCGACCGGCACCGGCCGGCGGATCTTCGAGACGCCGACGACCTCGCCGTTCTCGGCCTCGAACACCGGGAAGAGGCCGGTCTCCTTGACCAGCCGGGCGATCCGGATCGTGTCGCGCGAGGCGGCGCCCCAGCCGAGCGGGCAGGGAACGAAGACGTGCAGGTAGCGGGCCCCGCGGAACTCCATCGCCCGCTCGACCTTCGTACTCGAGGTCGCGCAGCTCGGCGACGGTCGCCGTCGCCACGTAGGGGATCTCGTGCGCCATCGCGATCAGCGGCGCGTTCTTGCCCTGGCCGAAGACGTTGCCCGGCTCCTCGCCGACCGGCTTGGTGGTCGCCGTGCGGGCGGCCGGCGGGGTCGCGCCCGGAGCGCTGCACGCCGGTGTTCATGTAGGCCTCGTTGTCGTAGCAGATGTAGAGCACGTCGTCGTTTCGCTCGAACATCCCCGAGAGGCAGGCGAAGCCGATGTCGACGGTGCCGCCGTCGCCGCCCTGGCCGATCACCCGGACGTCGTCGCGGCCCTTCGCCTTCAGCGCCGCCGCGACCCCGGTGGCGACCGCGGGCGCGTTGCCGAACAGCGAGTGGATCCAGGGCAGCTGCCAGGAGGACTCCGGGATAGGGGGTCGAGAAGACCTCGAGGCAGCCGGTGGCGTTGGCGGCGATCAGCCTGTCCGCCGGTCGCCCGCATCGCCGCGTCGAGGCGTAGCGGGCGCCGAGCGCCTCGCCGCAGCCCTGGCAGGCGCGGTGCCCGGAGGTGAGCGCGTTGGAGCGGTCCGTCGCGCCTGCACGGAGCGCTCCTCCGGGGTCGAGCAGGCGGTTGCCGACCACGAAGGTCCCCGCCTGGTAGAACTTGATCTCCTGGTAGGGCATTGCTTCTCCGGGTCCTCCTCAGTGCGATCGGGCCGCGACGATCGCCGATGTCGCGCAGGATGTTCTCGGCGTGCGGACCGCGACGGCTCGGCTCCCCGCACCCGCGCCAGCTCGCGCTCGACCAGCTCCCAGTCCATGTCGAGGAAGGTGAGCGGCTCGAGCCGGTCGGCGACCGCGTCGGCGAACAGCCCGCGCAGCGAGTTCTTGGTGATCGGCCGCCCGCCGAGCCCGGCGATCACCGTGTAGCCGTGCAGCTGGATTCCCGAGAGCGCCATCCGCACGTTGGCCGAGACGATGCCGCCGACCCCGACGGCCAGCGCCTTCTCGAGCACGACCACCCGCTCGGCGCCGGCCAGCGCCTCGCGGACCTCCTCGAGCGGGAAGGGCCGGAACGATCTTGATCGCCGAGCGCGCCGATGCTGCACGCCCTCCTCGCGCAGCTCGTCGATCGACGTCCTCGATCGTCCCCAGCACCGAGCCGAGCGCGACGACGATCGTCTCGGCGTCCTCGGTGCGGTAGCCGCGGACGAGGCCGCCCGACTCGCGCCCGAACGCCTCGGCGAACTCGGCGGCGATCTCCGGGATCAGGTCGAGCGCCTGCATCTGCTTGGCGTGGGCCAGGTACTTGACCTCGGAGAAGGCCTCGGGCCCGACCATCGCCCCGATCGTCACCGGCTCGGCGGGGTCGAGCACCTGGCGCGGCTCGAAGGGCGGCAGGAAGGCGTCGACCTGCTCCTGGGTCGGGGATGTCGACCCGCTCGTAGGCGTGGGTGAGGATGAAGCCGTCCATGCAGACCATCACCGGCAGCGAGAGCTGCTCGGCGAGCCGGAAGGCCTGGATGTGGAGGTCGAGCGGCCTCCTGGTTGGTCTCGGCGTAGAGCTGGATCCAGCCGGAGTCGCGCTGCGACATCGCGTCGCTGTGGTCGTTCCAGATGTTGATCGGGGCGCCGATCGCCCGGTTGGCCACGGTCATCACGATCGGCAGGCCGAGGCCGGAGGCGTTGTAGAGCGCCTCCGCCATGTAGAGCAGGCCCTGGCTCGCGGTCGCGGTGTAGGCGCGCGCGCCGGCCGCGGAGGCGCCGATCGCGACCGACATCGCCGCGAACTCGGACTCGACCGATCACGTACTCGCAGGGCTCGAGCTCGCCGGTGCGGACGAGGTCGGAGAGGCGCTCGACGATGTGGGTCTGGGGCGAGATCGGGTAGGCGCAGATCACCTCCGGCCGGCAGCAGCGCGACCGCCTCGGCGACCGCCTGGGAGCCCTCCTTCTGCCTAAGCACTGCGCCGGCCTCCCGGCGCTCGGAGCGCACGAACTCGAACGCCGCCTCGGCGCCGCGACGTTGCGCTCGCCGATCTGGCCGGCGAACTTCTGGCGGATCGCCGCCGCCACCGAGTCGATCGAGATCAGCCCGCTGAGCGCGGCGAAGCCGCCGAGCAGGACGGCGTTCGGGAGCGGCCGCCCGAGGTGCTCGCGGGCGAGATCGGTCGCGGGCACGGTGAGCAGCCGCTCGGCGCCGGAAGCGCTCGCTTCGAACTCGCCGAGCCCGAGCTCGTCGATGCCGCGCGAGGAGTTGATCAGGATGTAGCCCTCCGGGCGCAGAGCCCGCGAAGACGTCGACCTGGTGCAGCAGGGTCGGGTCCTGGATGATCAGCGCGTCGGGCTCGGAGATCGGCTCGCGGGTGCGGATCTCGCGCGTCGTCGATGCGGCAGAAGGCGACCACGGGGGCGCCGGTGCGCTCCGAGCCGAAGCTCGGGAAGGCCTGCGCGTGGCGCCCCTCGAGGAAGGCGGCGATCGAGAGCATCTCCGCAGCGGTGACGACGCCCTGGCCGCCGCGTCCGTGGATTCGCACCTCGAAGATCGGGACTCCTTCCTCGGAGGACCGGGAATTGCCTCCCGGCTGCCCTCCTCCACAAGGTACGAAACCCCCGCGCCCGGCGCGGCCCCGGCCGCGGCGGCGAGCTCCTCGGCGACCGCCGCTGCGGCCCGCTCCACCTGCGGGAGCGGCCGGGCCCCGGCCTCGAAGCGGGCGCCCTCGATGCCGAGGACGGTCAGGCGCTCCGGAAGGCGGCCGAGGGCGCGGGCCAGCTCGACCGCTTCGGCGAGCCCGAGGGCGTGGGTCGAGTGGGCGGCGAGCGCCGCCGGGAGCGGCGCGGCGGCGGCGTCGAAGCGGTGCACGGTCCCGGGCTCGGCGCCGGAGCTGACCGCGTCGGCGACCGATCACCGCCGGCGCACCACCGAAGGCCTCGATCAGGTCGATCGGCTCGCCCTCCAGCTCGATCACCCGGAGGCCGGGCGGGGAGAGCTCGCGCAGCCGGGTGGCGACCAGCAGCCCGGCGGCGTCGTCGCCGCGCATCGGGTTGCCGATCCCGACGAAGAGGCTCATTCGCGGTCGATCTCGAGCCGCAGGAAGTGGGTCGAGCAGGAGATGCAGGGATCGTAGTTGCGGATCGCCTGCTCGCAGCGCAGCTGGAGCTCGTCGTCGTCGAGATCGATGTTGGCGGCGATGAACCGCTCCAGGTCCTCCTCGATCGAGCGCTGGTTCTGCGAGGTCGGCGGCACGATCCGCGCCGCCACGATGCGGCCGTCGTCGCTGATCTCGTAGCGGTGATAGAGAAGCCCCCGGGGCGCCTCTGTGACCCCGTGCCCGACCGCGGCGCGCGGCTCGGCCTCCACCGCCGGGGCGTCGGGCGGCTCGTAGGAGTCGATGATCCGCAGCGCCTCGTCGAAGGCGTAGACGAGCTCGACCGCCCGGACGACGATGCTCTGGAAGGGGTTGAGGGTGCCCTCGCCGATCCCGGCCTCCCGCGCCGCCTCGGCGGCGAGCGGCGAGAGGCGGTCCCGGTTGAGGTTGAAGCGCGCCATCGGCCCGGCCAGGTAGGCGCCGCGTTCCCGGACCCGGGCGTGGAGCGCGGTCGAGTGCTCGACGTGGAGCTCCTCGAAGACCTCGTCGAAGCGGCCGACCTCGATCTCGATGCCCCGCGAGGAGACGATCCGGCCGCGGTCGATCGGGTACTCGTCCGCGGCGGCCGGCCGCAGCGAGACGAACTCGTAGTCGTGCTCCATCTCCGGGAAGGGGAGCTGCGCCGTCCAGCGCACGGTCTCCACGCGCCTCCTCGCGGGCGCGCTCGAGCTTCTCGCGCAGCGGCTCCAGCTCGGAGCGCTCGGGCGCCCTGTAGAAGCCTCCGACCCGGACGTTGATCGGGTGGACCTCGCGGCCGCCGATCGCGGCGATCAGCTCGTTGCCCGCCTTCTTGGTGCGCAGGCCCCGCTCGACGATCTCGCCGTGCTCGGCGGCCATCGCGAAGCCGCTCTCATAGCCGAGGAAGTCGGGCGCGTGCAGCAGGTAGAGGTGCAGGGTGTGGCTCTCGATCCACTCCCCGCAATAGATCAGGCGCCGCAGGTTGCGGAGCTGGCCGCTCACCTCGATCCCGAGCGCGTCCTCCATCGCCTCGCAGGCGCTCATCTGGTAGGCGACCGGGCAGATGCCGCAGATCCGCGCCGTGATGTCAACCGCCTCTCCCAGCTCGCGGCCCCGCAGCAGCGCCTCGAAGAGGCGGGGCGGCTCGTAGATGCGGAGCTGCACGTCCGCCACCTCGGAGCCCTGCAGCCGCACGTACATCTCGCCCTCGCCCTCGACCCGGGCCAGCGCCGGGGTGCGGATCGTGCGCTCGGCGCCGTTGCCCGACACCTCGCCCGCCTCACTCATCGGACGCCCCTTCCTGGATCTCGCTCTCGGCGCGGAAGGCGGGCGAGTTGGCGTTGAAGGTGCGGAAGGAGCGGACCAGCTGGGGACGCTCCGAGCCAAGCCGGTCCCGCATCCAGCCCGCCAGCGAGGCGGTGTTCGGGGACTCCATCGGCCCGTAGCAGCCGTAGCAGCCGCGGTGATAGGAGGGGCACAGCGCCCCGCAGCCGCCGTGGGTGACCGGCCCCAGGCAGGGGGTTCCGTGGGCGACCATCACGCAGACGTTTCCGGCCCGCTTGCACTCCATGCAGACGCTGGTGGAGGCGATCGCGGGACGCCGCCCGGCGAGGTAGGCGCCGAGCACCTCGAGCAGCTGCAGCTTGTTGATCGGGCAGCCCTGGAGCTCGTAGTCGACCGGGACGTGGGCGCTGATCGGGGTCGAGGTCTCCAGGGTCGAGATGTAGGAGGGGGTCGCGTAGACGGCGGCGACGAACTCCTCGGCGTCGGCGAAGTTGCGCAGCGCCTGGATCCCCCCAGCGGTCGCGCAGGCGCCGATCGTCACCAGGCGCCTGGAGACGGCCCGCACCTCGCGGATCCGCTCGGCGTCGTGCGCGGTGGTGATCGAGCCCTCGACCAGGGAGACGTCGTAGGGGCCCTCGACGGTCGCCCGCCGGGCCTCGAGGAAGTAGGCGATCTCGATCTCGCCGGCCAGCGCCAGGATCTCGTCCTCGCAGTCGAGCAGGCTGAGCTGGCAGCCGTCGCAGGAGGCGAACTTCCAGACCGCCAGCTTCGGGCGGGCGCCGGGCTCGGCGGCGCTCACAGCTCCCGCACCTCGAAGATCTCCTCGATGTCGCCGAAGCGCATCACCGCGCCCTCCCGGCAGATGAAGGTCGGCCCGAACTGGCAGCGCCCGCAGTGGGTGACGCGCACTTCATGTTGCGCTCGAGCGAGACGTGGATGCCGCTCGCGCCGCGACGCCGCGGTCGCGCAGCGCCCGAGCCGCGAAGCGCATCATCACCTCCGGGCCGCAGAGCATCGCGACGGTCCGCTCGGGATCGAAGTCGGCGCGCCCGATCGGCTTCGTCACGACACCGACCTCGCCGGCCCAGGCGCCGGTCGGCGGTGTCGACCGTCACGTGCAGGTCGATCGCGGGGTCCGCCGTCCATGCCTGAAGCTCGGTGCGGTAGAGCAGCTGCTCGGGCTCGCGGCTGCCGTAGAAGAGCAGGACCCGCTCGAAGCGCTCGCGCACGGCGAGCGCCGCCAGGACGGTCGAGCGGAGCGGGGCGAGGCCGACGCCGCCGGCGACGATCACCAGGTTGGCCCCCTCGGCCTCGGCGATCGGCCAGGAGCTGCCGTAGGGGCCGCGGATCCCCAGCTCCTCGCCCGGCTCGGCGGCGCAGATCGCGGCGCGAGACCGCGCCGACGTCCCGCACCGTGTGGACGAGCGGGCCCTCGCCGGAGGGCTCGCCGCTGATCGAGATCGGCACCTCTCCGACCCCGAAGGCGTAGACCATGTTGAACTGCCCCGGCCCGAAGGCAATGCCGCCGTCGCCGTCCGTGGGCTCCAGCTCGAGCGTCCAGGTATCCGGCGTCTCGCGCCGCCGTTCGCTGACCCGGAAGGGCCGCGGCACCATCGGCGCCGCCCCGTTGACGGCGGCCGGGGCCCGGTCAGTCTGCGGCAGCGGCTGGGGCATGCCCGTAGATGTCGAGGAGCCGGAACCGGGTCGCCTGCATGCGCTCGATCAGCAGGGTCGCGAACTGCTTCATCAGCTCGTAGCCGAGGTCGTGGTCGGACTCGCACTTGCCGCGCAGGCAGGCGCCGTCGAAGCCGATCGCCGAGCCGCTCTCGACGACGCGGGCGTCCATGTGCCAGCGGTAGGGCTCGAACAGCCACGACCAGCCGATCACCTCGCCGGGGCCGATCGTCTCCACGGTGACCGCCCCCCGACCGGGGACGAAGATCTCCAGCGCCACCCGCCCGTGGCGGACGACGTAGAAGGTGTCGGCGGGCTCGCCCTCGTGGAACAGGTGGGCCCCCTGCTCGAGGCTGCGATTGCTGCCACAGCCGGCGATCAGCTCCAGGTGCTCGGCCCCGAGGTTGTCGAACGGGCCGATCTCGGCCAGCAGCTCGGCGATCCCCTTCAGCTTCATTGCGGCTCCTTCCCCCGGGTGGCCCCGTCGGTCGCGCGGATCGCCGCGGCCTCCTCGGTGATGTCGATCGCGACCGGGCACCAGGTGATGCAACGGCCGCAGCCGACGCACCCCGAGGTGCCGAACTGGTCCCACCAGGTCCCCAGCTTGTGGGTCATCCACTGCCGGTAGCGGGATCGCGAGCTGGAGCGGACGCTGCCGCCCCCGACGTAGGAGAAGTCGAGACTGAAGCAGGAGTCCCACTCCCGCCAGCGCTCGGCCTCCTCCCCGGTGAGGTCGGTGACGTCCTCGACCGTCGTGCAGAAGCAGGTCGGGCAGACCATCGTGCAGTTGCCGCAGGTCAGGCAGCGCTCGGAGACCTCGTCCCAGCGAGGATGCTCGCGGTTTCGCTCCAGCAGCTCGGGCAGCCCTTCGGTTTCCAGCTCCCGCCCCATCTGGGCGGCGGCGGCGGCGCTGGCGGCGAGCGAGGCCTCCCGCTCGCCGGGCTCGGCGGCGGCGCTTCCGACCTCGGCCAGCACCTCCTCGCCGGCCTCGCTGCCGACCTCGACCGTGAAGTAGTGGCGGCCGTCCTCGAGCACCTCGGTGAGCGCGAGGTCGAAGCCCGATTCCGCCCGCGGGCCGGTCTCCATCGAGACACAGAAGCAGGTCGCCGCGGCCTGGCCGCAGTTGACGGCGACGATGAAGGCCCCTTCGCGGCGTGAGACGTAGCCGGGATCCGGGAAGGACCCGCCGGCCAGCACCCGGTCCTGGATCGCGATCGCGTGCAGCTCGCAGGACCGCACGCCGATGAACGCGTAGCGGGGCTCCTCCCCGGCCTCCTCGGTGACCTCCAATCCCGAGCCCTCGGATCCCCGGCGGGCCTTGAAGAGCCGCAGGCGAGGCGGATGCAGGAAGCGCTTCCAGGAGTGCGGCCCGACGGCGTAGCCGAAGAGGGCGTCGTCGTCGCGGGGCTCGACCCGGTAGGTCCCACCGTCCTGGCGATCGGTCCAGCCGAGGGGAAGGTCGGAGGCGGAGGAGATCTCCCCGTAGGCGATCGCCGCGTCGCGCAGGACCGGGCCGACCGTCCGGTAGCCGCGGCGCCGCAGGGCGCCGAGGAGTCCGTCAAGTGAATCTCGCTCGATCACCTGCATCCGCTCACCTCCGCGCCACCACGTTAGCCTGCCGCGGGTGAGCGAGGTCGGGACGGTGATCGTCGGCTACGACGGGCCCCAGCACGGGCGCGACGCGCTCGCCCTGGGACGGGAGCTGGCGCTGGCGGCCGGGGCGCGGCTGATCGTCGCCGAGGTCTTTCCCCGGGACCGGCGGCGGATCGGCGCCGGGTCGCGCGAGCAGCCGCCGAGCGACGAGGAGGCCGCGGCGCTGGCCGAGGCCGTCTCTTCGATCGAGGGCGTCGAGGCGGAGCCGCGCGCGCTCAGCGGGGACTCCGCCGCAAGGGCGCTCTACGCGCTCGCCGCGGAGAACCCGGACGCGATCCTCGTCCTCTCCGCCAGCCACCGCGGAGCCTTCGGGCAGGTGATGCCCGGGAGCGTCGTCGAGCCGATGCTGCACGGCTCTCCGTGCCCGGTGGCGATCGCGCCGCGGGGGCTGGCGCGATCCGACCACGGGTTGCGAGTCCTGGGGGTTGCCTACGACGACTCGCCCGAGGCCCGGGCTGCGCTCGAGCTCGCCGGCGAGCTGGCGAGCGGGGCCGCTGCGACCGTGCGAGTGATCGGCGTGCTCGACGCCGGGAAGCCGCCCCCGGGCTCCGGCTCCGGGATCCAGCAGATCGCCTCGACGGCCCGAGCCGGACTGCGCGATGCGATCCACGACGCCGCGGCGGCCCTGCCTTCGCAGGTCAGGGCGCTGCCGGTGGTCTGTCGCGGTAACCCGGTTCCCGAGCTGCTCAGCCAGTGCGAGCAGGGCGTCGACCTGCTGCTGATGGGATCGCGCGGCTACGGACCGGTGCGCAGCGTGCTGCTGGGGAGCACCTCCTCGATGATCATCCGCGCAGCCCGCATCCCGGTGATCGTCGTGCCCCGCCCTCGCAAGCGCGCCGCGCCGGGCGGGGCCGAGGCTCAACCCTCGGCCTGACCGCTCTCGACGGCCGCCAGCTCGCTGAGCTCCTGGAAGGCGCGCATCATCCCGTCGCGCAGGACGGGGAGGTCAACGACGGTGTCGCGATCGGCGTTGACGCAGAAGTAGAGGTCACCGGCGTAGCTGAACACCGCGATCCCCACGGCGTGGTCGGCGGCGATCGGGACGAGCGGCCAGACGGCCTGCAGCCGCGAGCCGAAGGCGTAGAGCGGGACGGGCGAGCCCGGGACGTTGGTGATCGTGACGTTGAAGAGGCGGGTCGCGAACAGCGACCTGGCGAGGAAGCTGTGGATCGCAGGGGGCGCCAGTGCGGCGACGTCAATCAGTGTCTTCGAGCCGACGCCCTGCCGCCCCGCCTTCAGCGCCTCGGCCTCCTCGACCTGGAGGTTGTAGCGGCGCAAGGGGTCGGCCTCCGAGATCGGCAGGTGGACGAACAGCGAGCTGACCTTGTTGCCCAGCTCAAGGCGCTCGCTGGCGGCCCTGATGTTCATCGGGACCATCGCCCGCAGACCCTTCTCCGGAAGCGGCTCGCGTCGCTTCCCCAGCAGCTCGCGGAAGCCGCCCGCGGCGATCGCGAGTACGACGTCGTTGAGGGTGCCGCCCAGGGTCCGGTAGATCTGCTTCATGTCGTCCAGCGGAGCGCTCATCGTCGCCAGGCGTCGATGGGCCCCGATCGGCTCGTTGAGGCTGGTGTGGGGAGCGGCGTCCATCTCATCGCGCACCATCAGCTCGACGACCGCCCGGGAGCGCTCGAGCGCGTCGCGGGCCCGGTCCGGATGCCTGATCATGCCCGCGCCGGCTCCGGCCAGCCTCAAGGGAAGCCGGGCCGCACCGCCTGCGACCCCGATCGCTCCGGAAGCGAGGGAGCGCGCCGCGCCGCCGATCCCGCCGCCGTTCCCCTCGTCCGCCCCCTCATCGTCCGAGGGAGCTACGCCGACCCAACGCCCCCCGGGCGGCACCTGCTCGAAGTCGAGCAGTAGGTGGGTGGCGTCGACGGAGCCGACGCCGTCCACCAGGCAGTGATGGGTCTTGCTGACCAGCGCCCAGCGCCCGCCGGCGAGGCCCTCAAGGACGACCAGGTCCCAAAGCGGGCGGCGGCGGTCGAGCCGCTGCGAGAAGTAGTCGCCCGCCCAGTCGAGGAACTCGGCCTCGCCACCCGGAGCGGGAACCGCGGCGCGGCGGATGTGGGCGCCGATCTCGAAATCCGGGTCGCGCTCCCAGCTCGGCCAGTGGATGCCGCCGGTTCGCGGCTCCGAGAGGCGCTGGTGGTAGCGGGGCATCGCGCCGAGGCGGCGGCTGAGGCGGCGGACGACCTCGTCGGTCGCGGGGGCGGCGCCCTCGGGCAGCGCCTCGAAGATCATTGCCCCGCCGATGTGCATGTGCGCGCTGTCGTCGGCCTCCTCGAGCTCGAGAAAGGTGGCGTCGAGCGCGGTCAGGGCCTCCGGGGCTGCCATCGAGACAATCATTACACCCCTGACCCCGCCCGAATCCGTAGCCCGCCGTCAATCCGATGTGGGTTATCCAGATCGTCACCCGGAGCACCGGTTGATCGCCGAGCCTGGCGCAGGCGGCCCAGATGCGGTATTGATGGAGCACAGCCGGCCCGGTCCACCCCGCCGATAGGAGAGCACCGTGCAGAACCCCGTCGCCCAGTCGTCCGCCACCGACTTCGTCCGCAGCTTCGCCGAGCTCTCGCACTCCGACGTCGATTACGCCGGCGGCAAGGGCGCGAACCTGGGCGAGCTGACCGGCGCCGGAATTCCGGTGCCGGCCGGCTTCGTGGTCGGAGCTCCCGCGTACGCCGCCTTCTGCGATGACGGCGGGCTGCGGTCCCGCGTCGCCGACGCACTCGCCTCGGTCGACGTGGATGACCCGGCCGACCTCGACCGGGCCTCCGGCGAGGTCCGCAAGATGGTCGAGGCGGAGCCCTTCCCCGAGGCCGTCGAGCGGGAGATCCGCGCCGCCTACGCCGGGCTGGTCGGCGCGGAGGGCGACGCCCCGGTCGCGGTGCGCTCTTCGGCCACGGCCGAGGACACCGAGTCGGCCTCCTTCGCGGGGATGAACGAGACCTTCCTCAACGTGCGCGGGGCCGAGGCCCTGGTCGAGGCCGTGCGGCGGTGCTGGTCCTCGCTGTTCGGGAGCCGCACCCTCTTCTACCGCGCCAAGCGGGGGTTCGGCCAGGCCGACATGGACATCGCGGTCGTCGTCCAGCGCCAGATCCAGTCCACCCGCTCGGGCGTGATGTTCACGATCGACCCCGCCAGCGGCGCCATCGACAGGCTGGTGATCGAGGGGTCCTTCGGGCTCGGCGAAGCCGTCGTCTCCGGCTCGGTCTCACCCGACCGCTACCTGGTTGAGAAGGAGTCGCTGGGGATCCTCGCTCGCGAGGTCAAGAAGAAGGAGCTGGTGATCGAGTCGCTCCCCGGCGGCGGCACCCGGACCCGCGAGCTCGATTCCGAAGAGGCGCTGAAGCCGGTGTTGACCGACGAGGAGGTGCGCACGATCGCCGACCTCGGCCGCCGCATCGAGCAGCACTACGGCTCCGCCCAGGACACCGAGTGGGCCTTCGATGAGGACGGCTCCGCCTGGATGCTGCAGTCGAGGCCCGTGACGTCCTCCGGCGGCACCCCGCAGAAGGCGGCCGCCGCACCCGAGGAGGCCGGGCCGGTGCTGCTCAAGGGGCTCGGCGCAGCCCCCGGCACCGGCAGCGGCACCGTGAGGATCGTCCGCACCCTCGAAGACGCCAGCGCCTTCTCCGAGGGCGAGATCCTGGTCACCCACATGACCGCTCCCGACTGGGTGCCGCTGATGCGGAAGTCGGCGGCGATCGTCACCGACTCGGGCGGGATGACCTGCCACGCCGCGATCGTCTCGCGCGAGCTGGGCATCCCCTGCGTGGTCGGGACCGCCGACGCGACCGGCAAGCTGCGCGACGGCGAGCTGGTTACCGTCGACGCGACCCACGGCTCGATCCACGAGGGCGCGATGACGGCCGCCGAGGAGCACGCCGCCGCCGGGCCGGCCGCTGCGGCGACGGCCGCCGCCCCGCCGATCACCGGCACCAAGCTGCTCGTCAACCTCTCCGAGCCCTCACAGCTCGAGCGGGTCGCCGAGCTGCCGGTGGACGGCATCGGCCTCCTGCGTGCCGAGCTGATGGTGATCGAAGCGCTCGAGGGCAAGCACCCCCGCCAGCTGATCGAGGAGGGCCGGGGCGCCGAGTTCTCCGAGCGCATGGGCCAGGCCCTGTCGAAGTTCTCCGAGGCGTTCGCCCCGCGGCCGATCACCTACCGCACCATCGACTTCCGCACCAACGAGTTCCGCGGGCTCGAGGGGGGCGACAAGTTCGAGCCCGAGGAGGCCAATCCGATGATCGGGTTCCGGGGCGCCCTCCGCTACACCCAGGAGCCCGACCTGTTCAGACTCGAGCTCGACGCGATCCGCCACGTCTGGGACCAGGGGCACACCAATTTCCACGTGATGCTGCCGTTCGTCCGCACCGCCCGCGAGCTGGAGGCGTGCCGGCGCATGTTCGACGAGGCGGGGCTGCTGGACCGGCGCGGCTTCGAGCTCTGGGTGATGGCCGAGGTCCCCTCGGTCCTGTTCAACCTGGAGAGCTACGCCGCGCTGGGGATCGCCGGGATCTCGATCGGCTCCAACGACCTCACCCAGCTCGTCCTCGGCTCCGACCGCGACTCCGAGGTGCTGGCGGAGACCTTCGACGAGCGCGACCCCGCCGTGGTCGCCTATCTCCGCCAGCTGATCCCCCGCGCCCGCGAGCTGGGCCTGCAGACCTCGATCTGCGGCCAGGCCCCCTCGGTGCACCCGGAGTACGCCCAGATCCTGGTCGAGGCCGGGATCGACGCGATCTCCGTCAACATCGACTCGGTCGACCGCGCCAGGCGGCTGATCGGCGCCGCCGAGCAGCGGCTGCTGCTCGACCACTCCCGCTGAGGAGAACAGCGGCCGGGGGCGGCTCTCAGCCGTTCTCCGTCCGCCAGCTGACCCGGCCGCGACAGATCGTCGTCGCGATCAAGGGCACCCCCGGCCGGTAGACGAGGTCGGCGTGCGAGACGGCGTCGAGGACCACCGCGTCGGCGCGGGAGCCCGGGGCCAGGCGACCGACGTCCTCGCGCCGCAGGGCCCTGGCCCCGCCCAGGGTCGCGGCCGCCAGCGCCTCGTCGGCGCTCATCCCCATCTCGCGCACCGCGAGGGCGATGCAGAAGCTCATCGAGGTGGTGTTGCTGGAGCCCGGGTTGGTGTTGGTGGCGATCGCCACCGTGGCGCCGGCATCGATCACCCGGCGAGCGTCGGGGTAGGGCTGGCGTGTGGAGAAGTCGGTCGCGGGGAGGAAGGTGGCGACGGTCTCCGAGCCGGCCAACGCCTCGACGTCGGCGTCGGAGAGGAAGGTGCAGTGATCTACCGAGGCGGCCCCCAGCTCGACCGCCAGGCCCACCCCGGGCCCCTCGCCGAGCTGGTTGCCGTGGACCCGCAGCCCCAGTCCCGCCCGCCGCCCGGCCTCGAGCACGGTCCGGGACTGCTCGGCGTCGAAGGCGCCCTCCTCGCAGAACACGTCGATCCAGCCGGCCGGCGGCGCGCAGGCCTCGAGCATCTCCCCGCAGACCAGCTCGACGTAGGCGTCGGCGCGCCCCTCGTACTCCGCCGGGACCACGTGGGCGCCGAGGAAGGTGACGTCGTCGGTGAAGCGGGCGGCCACCTCGCAGCAGCGCCTCTCGGTTGGAACGTCGAGCCCGTACCCGGACTTGATCTCCGCGTGGGTGATCCCCGCGCGCACCCCCTCCCGGCGCCGGGCGGCGGTCAGCGCCTCGAGCTTCTCGCTGCTCGCCGCCCTGGTCGCCTCGGTGCTGACCCGGATCCCCCCGGCCTCATACGGCTGCCCGGCCATCCGCGCCGCGAACTCCTCGGCGCGATCGCCGGCGAAGACCAGGTGCGTGTGGCTGTCGACGAACCCGGGGATCACCGCCCGCCCGGCGGCGTCGATCCGCTCGTCGGCCGCGGCCCCGGGGTCCTCGATCGCAACCACCGTCTCGTCCTCGATGACCAGCGCCGCGCCGCGGCGGACCCCCAGGGGCCCCTCCCCGAGCGCGGGATCGTTGGTCACGAGGCGGCCGATGTTGTCGATCACCGTGGCGCTCACGCGCTCAGCGCTCCGATCGAGCTCTCCAACTCGCCGGCGACGTCGATCGAGACGTGCCTGCCGTCGCGGACCAGCTCGCGCCCGCCGCAGATCACGCCGCGGACGTCGGCAGCGGCACCGGCGAACAGCACCGAGTCGAGGGCGTGGTCGGGCTCCGTCCCGGCGAGACGGGGCGAATCGAGCCCGATGGTCACCAGGTCGGCGATCGCCCCCGGCTCGATCCGGCCCGCCTCGGGCCAGCCGATCGCCGCGTGCCCGGCCGCGCTTGCCGCCCGCAGCAGGCCGGCAGCCGGGTGGTGGCCCCGGATGCCCGTGGCCAGGCGCTCGTCCATCTCCACCGCCCGGGCCTCCTCGAAGAGGTCGATGACGGCGTTGGAGTCGGAGCCCAGGCAGAGCCTGGCGCCTGCGTCGGCGAGCCGCCGGGCGGGTCCGACCCCATCGGCGAGGTCGCGCTCGGTGGTCGGGCAGAGGCAGACGCTCGCCCCGGCCGCGCCGAGCAGGCCGAAGTCGGCCTCGGCGAGGTGGGTGGCGTGGATCGCGGTGAGGCGCTCGTCCATCGCCCCGGCTTCGGCCAGCAGCGCGGCCGGGGTCATCCCGTGCGCGCTCAGGCACTCCTCGTTCTCGGCCGGCTGCTCGGAGAGGTGAGCGTGCAGCGGAGCCGCCCGCTCGCGCGCCCAGGCGGCGACCTCGGCCGCCGCCTCCGGGTCGACCGCGCGGACGCTGTGGATCGCCGCGGCGAGCCTGGCACCCGGCCCGGGGCGAAGCCCCTCCACCCGCTCGGCCCAGGCGGCCGCGCTGCCGTCGGAGAAGCGAAGCTGCGCCTCGTCCGGCTCCCGCCCGATGCCCCCGCGCAGGTAGCAGGCGTCGATCAGGGTCACCCGGATCCCTGCCTCGCGGGCTCCCTCGATCACCGCCTCCCCCATCGCGTTTGGGTCCTCGTAGCGGCGCCCTCTCGGCCCGTGGTGGAGGTAGTGGAACTCCCCCACCGCGGTGATCCCGGCGAGGGCCATCTCGGCGAAGGTCGCCCTCGCCAGCCGCAGGTAGGAGTCCGGGTCGAGGCGGGCCGAGGCCGCGTACATCCGCTCGCGCCAGGTCCAGAAGTCCCCGCCCGCGGCGGCCTGCGTCCGCCCCCGGATCGCCCGCTGGAAGGCGTGCGAGTGGGCGTTTGCCAGGCCGGGGATCGTCAGCCCGGCGAGCCTGGCGGCGCCGTCAGGCGGCGCCGCGGACCGGCCGACGGCGGCGATCCGCTCGCCCTCGGTCTCGACCACGACCCCGGGCTCCGCCTCCTCCCCCCCGCGCCAGGCCAGCTCGCACCAGTAGGAGCTCAACCCGGAGGAGCTCAACCCGGCTCCCTGGCGTAGGGAGCGATCCGCTCCAGGAAGGCCTGCCGCCCGTGGCGCTCGAACTGCTCCCAGCTCGCCAGGCTGCGGGGGTCGGCCCGGTCGACGATCAGGACGCCGTCGAGGTGATCGACCTCATGCTGGAAGGTGCCTGCGGTCAGCCCCTCCAGCTCCTGCTCGCGCCGTTCGCCCTCGCGATCGAGGTAGCGCACCCGGATCATCAGATCGCGCTCAACGTCGCCGCGCAGGTCGGGGATCGAGAGGCAGCCCTCGTTGATCAGCAGGGTTTCGGTGCCGAGCGGCTCGATCTCGGGGTTGATCATCACGGTCAGCGGGAACGGCGGCTTGTAGGGGTAGCGGGGGTTGGAGCCATCCACCTCGGCGACCGCAACCCGCACGGTCTCCCCCACCTGGTTGGCGGCCAGCCCAGCGCCCCCGGCCGAGCGCATCGTCTCGACCATGTCGTCGATCAGCGACTGGATCCGCTCGGAGCCGATCTCGGACTCAGACACCTCGCGGGCGCGCTCGCGCAGCACCGGGTCGCCGATCGTGCGGATCTCACGGACGCTCAAGCGCCGTCCCCGTCGCCCTCTTCCATCGGAATCCGCACCCCGCGCTCCTTCGCCACCTCGCCCGCCCGCTCATACCCCGCGTCGGCGTGGCGCATCACGCCCGTCCCCGGGTCGGCCGTCAGCACCCGCTCGAGCTTCTGCGCCGCGAGGTCAGTGCCATCCGCGAGGCAGACCATGCCGGCGTGGATCGAGCGCCCGATCCCGACCCCGCCGCCGTGGTGGATGCTCACCCAGGTGGCCCCGGCGGAGGTGTTGAGGAGGGCGTTCAGCAGCGGCCAGTCGGCGATCGCGTCGGAGCCGTCGGCCATCGACTCGGTCTCGCGGTAGGGGGAGGCGACCGAGCCCGAGTCGAGGTGGTCGCGGCCGATCACTATCGGCCCCTTCAGCTCGCCGGAGCGGACCATCTCGTTGAAGCGCAGCCCGAGCCGGTGGCGCTCGCCGTAGCCGGCCCAGCAGATCCGCGCCGGCAGGCCCTGATAGGCGATCCGCTCGCCGGCGAGCCTGATCCAGCGCTCCAAACCGGGGTCATCGGGGATCTCCTCGAGCACCGCGCGGTCGGTGGCGGCGATGTCGGAGGGCTCGCCGGAGAGGGCGACCCAGCGGAACGGCCCCTTGCCCTCGCAGAACAGCGGCCGGATGTAGGCCGGGACGAAGCCCGGATAGGCGAAGGCCCGCTCGAAGCCGCCGAGCTGCGCCTCGGCCCGCAGGCTGTTGCCGTAGTCGAAGACCTCGGCGCCGTCGTCGAGGTAGCCGACCATCGCCGCGCAGTGGGCCGCCATCGCCGCCCGCGAGCGGCGCACGTACTCGTCCGGGTTGGCGACCCGAAGCTCCTCGGCCTCCTCGAGGCTGATCAGGTTCGGCACGTAGCCCACCAGCGGGTCGTGGGCGCTGGTCTGGTCGGTGACGATCTCGGCCTCGAAGCCCATCTCGTGCAGGGCGGGCAGGACGTCTGCGGCGTTGGCGCACAGTCCGACGCTCAGCACCCGTCCCTCCGCCCTGGCGGCCTCGCAGCGCCCGACGGCGTCGTCGAGGTCGCCGGCCTCCTCGTCGAGGTAGCGGGTCTCGAGGCGCCGGTCGATGCGGTGCTGGTCGACCTCGACGCAGAGCGCCACGCCGCCGTTCATCGTCACCGCCAGCGGCTGAGCGCCGCCCATGCCGCCGAGCCCGGCCGTGACCGTGACCGTGCCCCGCAGCGAGCCCCCGAAGCGGCGGCGGGCGATCTCCGCGAAGCACTCATAGGTGCCCTGGACGATGCCCTGGCTGCCGATGTAGATCCAGGAGCCGGCGGTCATCTGCCCGTACATCGTCAGGCCCATCTCCTCGAGCCGGCGGAACTCGTCCCAGTCGGCCCAGTCCGGGACCAGGTTCGAGTTGGCGATCAGCACCCGCGGCGCCCACTCGTGGGTGCGGAAGACGCCGACCGGCTTGCCGGACTGGACCAGCATCGTCTCGTCGGGGCCGAGCCCGCGCAGGGTGCGGACGATCGCGTCGAAGGCCTCCCAGGAGCGGGCGGCGCGACCGGTTCCGCCGTAGACGACCAGCTCCTCGGGTCGCTCCGCAACCTCGGGATCGAGGTTGTTCATCAGCATCCTCAGCGCCGCCTCCTGGGGCCAGCCTCGGCAGGAGAGCTCAGCCCCGCGTGGCGCCCTCACCTCCCTCGGACCCGAGCTCACACCGACCTCCTGGCTCTCATCGCAGCTCTCCGATCTCCGCCTCGACCGGCTCCTGCAGCCCGCCCCCGGCAACCAGCGCCTCGACCGCGGCCAGCTCAGGAGCGAGCCAGCGGTCGGGGCCGGGCCCCGGCACCGCCGAGCGCACCGCGGCCAGCGCCGCCGCAGTCGCAGGCGCGGGCTCCAGCGGTGCCCGCAGATCGAGCCCCCGGGCCGCGCAGGTCGCCTCGACCGCGATCACGCGGGCCAGGTTGGCGACCGAGGCCCGCAGCTTCCGCGCTGCCGCCCACCCCATCGAGACGTGGTCCTCCTGCATCGCGCTGGTCGGCAGCGAGTCGACGCTGGCCGGCGCGGCGAGGCGCCGGCTCTCCGCGACCATCGCCGCCTGCGTGTACTGGGAGATCATCATTCCCGAGTTGACCCCGGCGTCCTCGGCCAGGAACGGCGGCAGGCCTTGCGAGCGGTTGGCGTCGAGCAGTCGGTCGGTGCGGCGCTCGGCGATCGCGGCGACGTCGGCCACGGCGATCGCCAGGAAGTCGCAGGCGTGGGCCAGCGGCGCCCCGTGGAAGTTGCCGCAGGATTCGACCCGGCCGTCGGGGAGGATCATCGGGTTGTCGATCGCGGCGCCGAGCTCGGCCTCAGCCACCCCCTCCGCGTAGGCGAGCGAGTCGCGGGCGGCGCCGCTCACCTGCGGCGCGCAGCGCAGCGAGTAGGCGTCCTGGACCCTCGGATCGCCCTCGCGGTGCGAGGCGACGATCTCCGAGCCGGCGAGCATGGCCCGCAGGTTGGCGGCGCTCTCGGCCTGCCCCGGCTGCGGTCGCAGCGCGATCAGCTCCTCCGCGAAGGCGCGATCGGTGCCGAGCAGCGCCTCCACGGACATCGCCGCGGCGATTTCGGCAGCCCGCAGCAGACCCCGCAGATCGGCGATCGCCAGGATCAGCATCCCGAGGATCCCGTCGGTGCCGTTGATCAGCGCCAGGCCCTCCTTCGCCGCCAGGGTGACGGGCTCGATCCCGGCCTCGCGAATCGCCTCCCCCGCCTCCAGCGTGGCCCCGCCGCGGCTCGTCACCTCGCCCTCGCCGATCAGGACCAGGGCGCAGTGCGCGAGCGGTGCGAGGTCGCCGCTGGCTCCGAGCGAGCCGTGCTCCGGGACGACCGGGGTGAGCCCGACCTCGAGCAGGTCGAGGATCGTCTCCACCAGCACCGGGCGCGCCCCGGAGAGGCCCATCGCCAGGGTGCGGGCGCGCAGCAGCATCATCGCCCGCACCACCTCGACCTCGACCGGGGGCCCCATGCCGGCGGCATGGGAGCGGATCAGCGCCCGCTGGAGCTCGGCGCGCTGATCCGCGGGGATGCGGGTCATCGCCAGCGAGCCGAACCCGGTGCTGACGCCGTAGGCCGGCTTATCCGAGGCGGCGAGGCGCTCGACGATCGCGGCGCTGCGCTCCATCGCCTCGCGGGCATCGGCCCCGAGGGTCACGCGAGCGGCCATGGCGGGCGACGTCGATCACCTCCTCGGCGCCGACGCCGTCGGGGCCGATCTCCACGCTGGCGTCACGGGCTCGGCCACGCGCTTAGTATCTCGCCCGCGCCCACCGGCGGCGATCAGGCCACCGGAACCGGACGGAAGGAGAGCGGATGACAGGCAAGGCGGACTTCACCGAGGAGGAGTGGAAGCAGGTCCTGGAGGCGCCGCCGAGCGCCGGGATGATCGTGATCACCGCCCAGAGCGGCGGCTCGATTCGGGAGAGCTTCTCGATGGCCAAGGCCTACACCGAGGCGCGCCAGCACCACGGTGAGAGCGAGCTGCTCGACGAGGTCGTCTCGACCAAGCCCGAGGTCGATCGCACCCGCCAGGGCTCAGTGGAGGAGCTAAAGCAGCACAACCTCGCCAACCTGCGCGAGGCGATCGCGGTGCTCGAGGCGAAGGCGGAGCCCGGAGAGGTCGAGGAGTACAAGCGCTTCATCCTCGGCCTGTCCGAGCGAGTGGCGGAGGCCCATCGCGAGGGCTTCATGGGGCTCAGCGGCGAGCGGGTCAGCGAGGCCGAGCGGGCCGCGGTGGACGAGATCGCCGCCACCCTGGGGATCGCCGCCGAGACGACGGCCTAGCAAGCCGGACCCGGTCGGGCTCGATGGTCTCGATCGACACCAGCTCGTTCTTCATCATCGTCACGGTGGCGGCGATCGCGGCGCTGATCGTCGCGGCGGTGCCAGGCCGTCTCGTGCCCCCGGTCGTCGTCCTCGAGCTGCTGCTGGGAATCCTCATCGGGCCCGACCTGCTCGACCTCGCGAGCGCCGACGATTTCATCAAGTTCTTCTCGAACCTCGGGCTCGGGATGCTGTTCTTCTTCGCCGGGTACGAGATCGACTTCGAGCGGATCGAGGGGACGCCGCTGCGGCTCGGGGCGATCGGCTGGGCGCTATCGGTGGGGCTCGCCTACGCGATCGGCGGGCTGCTCGCCGCCGCCGGGGTGGTGATCTCCTTCCTCTACACGGGCTCGGCGATGGCGACCACGGCGATCGGGACCCTGATCCCGATCCTGCGCGACAACGGCGAGCTGAAGACCCGCTTCGGCACCGACCTGCTGGCCGCCGGGGCGATGGGCGAGTTCGGCCCGATCCTGCTGATCACCCTGGTGCTCTCGGCGGGCCAGCCGGCGAAGGAGGCGCTGATCCTGATCGCCTTCGTCGCCCTGGCGATCGCGATCGCTCTGATCTCGGTCCGCCTGGTGACCCCCGGATGGAGGATGCTGGAGAGCACCCTGGAGTCGAGCAGCCAGCTCGCGGTGCGGATCGCGGTCGTCCTCGTCTTCGGCCTGGTTGCGATCGCCAGCGAGCCTCGGCCTCGACATCCTGCTCGGCGGGTTCGTCGCCGGCCTGATCACGCGGGTCGCGCTCAAGGGCCACGAGGTCGAGGTCTTCGAGTCGAAGCTCACCGCGGTCGGCTTCGGGTTCCTGATCCCCTTCTTCTTCGTGACCAGCGGGATCACCTTCGACCTCGACGCGCTGCTCGACAACAGCTCGGCGCTGCTGAAGCTGCCCGCTCTTCATCGCTCTCTTCCTCGTGATCCGGGGAGCGCCTGCCCTGCTGCTCTACCGCAACCGGCTGGATCGCCGCGACCGAGTCGCGCTCGGCTTCTTCTCGGCCACCGAGCTGCCGCTGGTGGTCGCGATCACCACGATCGCGGTCGAGCAGGGCCACATGCGTTCGACCACCTCGGCGGCCCTGGTGGGGGCGGCGATCATCTCCACCCTCGTCTATCCGCAGGTAGGCCTGGCGCTGCGCCGGGGCCGGGAGGGAGCCGGCGAGCCGCCGGAGCCCGAAGTCACCGTCGCCGCCGCGGGTTGAGCGTAGGTTGCTCTCACCCGAACGCTGGTCAGCCGGCGAGGTCGCCCTGGCCCGAGGAGGCGTCGTCGGCGCCGGCCGCACCCTCGTCGCTGACCACGCCGGACAGCGACAGCGAGCCGTCCTCGGCGATCGTCGCCGTCGCGTCGACAGACTCGCCGAGGCTCAGCCTGGCGAGGTCGATGCCCCTCGCCGCGGTGAAGGTCAGGTCGCGGCCGCCCTCCCGGATGTCGTCGGCTGAGAGGACCAGCCCCCCCGTCTCCGGACAGGCGGCGACGATTCCCTCGAGGTCGCTGTAGTCGAAGCGGTCCTTGACCTCCAGCGAGCGCTGCCAGAGGTGGGCGAGGGGCTCGACCTGCGGGGGTGGGAGCGGGTCGGCATCCGGCGTGCAGGGCTGCGATTCGCCTGCCGAGCCCCGGCGCGAGGCCCGGGTCTGCGGATCGGCCTTCTCGATCTTCACGTCCACCTCGACATAGCTGCCCGGTTGCGGAGGAGCGGGCACCTCGGAGGGGCCGGGGTCCGGGTGAACCCCGACCAGGACCGAGACCCCCCGCTTGGAGACCGCATAGGAGCCCGTGGCGGGATCGCGGAAGGTGACGATCCCGGTGAGCTTCGCGCTCGAGGCGCTGCCGCTCCGGACGCGCCGCCCGTCCTCAGCGTAGGTGCCGTTGAACAGATCGCGCACCGGCACCTCGACCCTCGCTCCGGGGTCGGGAAGCTTGGACGCGTGGACTGCGCTGAGGCCGCCACCCGGGGACGCGACCGTGTAGCTGTCCGCCGCGGGGTTGACATGGACGACCACCCCCTCGAGCTTCGGCTTCTGCGGCGGAGGGTTGTGATCAGGCGAGGTCGGTCTGTGGTGCTGGCCCGGGCGAACCGGAGCGTGTGGCGCTTGTGGGGTCGAGGGAGCCGTCGGCACGGGACTCGGCACCGGCGCGAGCGGAAGCGCAGCCGGGGGAGCCGCCGGTGGCGCGGCGGGGCCGACCGGGATCGCCGAGTTCCCGACGGGGCTTCCCAGCGCCGCCAGGGGGGCGCCTGAACCGCTTCCCTCGCCCTCGCCCGAGTTATCGCCCCCGGAGCCCTCACTCCCGAAGAGACCAGCGGGCAGGCGGATGATCTGGCCGGCTCCGCTGGCCAGCCCCCCCGAGGCTCCGGGGCCGATCGCCACTCCAACGAACAAGCCGAGGCCGAGCGCACATGCGCTCAGCGGGCCCGCCCAGCGGCGGTCGGTGACGACGCGCGGGGCCCAGGCAAGCCAGGCGGGAACGGTGGCGGTCTCCGGCTGCTTTCCGCCGGCCGGCGGTTCAGCCGCCAACCTGGCCCTCGAGCGGATGCACCGGGGGGAGCGGAGCCGGCGGGGCGGGTTCCAGCGGGGGCGGAGGCGCAGCGGAAGCCGGCGGAGCAGGCGCAGGCTCCGCCGAATAGCCGGGGGAAGGGGTCACCGTCTCCATTAGGTCCATGCCGCACTGCCAACAGAAGGCGGCACCACGGGCGTAGAGGGCTCCGCAGGACGGGCAGGATCCAGCGGCACCCGCCTGCTCCAGCTTCAGCAGCCGCTCCGCCTCCGAGAGCTCGGCATCGACCTGCTGCAGCTTCGCTGCCTGCAGGGTGAGGACGTCGAGGCGGAAGTGGTCACGGCTGGCCATCTCGTAGGCCAGCCCGCCGAGGTCCCACTGGAGCTCGGCGAACTCTCTGGCCAGCGCTTCGCGACGCTGGTGGAGCTCGGACGGCGGGACCGCTGGATCCTGCCGGCCCGGCGGAGGAACTTGGAGCGGTGGCGACCCGGCGACAGGGCTTCTCGCCGTCCGCCGGCCGCGCAGCCGGTCTGCCGTTCTCCCCCAGCTGCTCATCCGCCGCCGATCGTGATCGTCCCGCTGCCGCCACCTGTCTGCTTGCCCGGGTTGAGCGGCGGGGGCTTTCCCTGGGTGGCGATCTGATCGGGGAGCTTCTTGATCGCGTCCTCGTAGGCCTGGCCTGACTTGCTGTTGAGGTCATTGAGCGCCTTGTCGGTGGCCGTCACCGGCCCCTTGGCGTTGCGGGCTGCCTGGCTGGTCAGGTCGGTGGCCGAGTTGGTCGTCGGCCCGGTGGCGGCGGCCGGTGTCGCGCTTCCCCCTGCCGACTTGGAGACTCTGACGACCGTGGCGCCGGGGAAGCTCTTCTTCAGCTTCGCGAGCGCCCCCTCCGCCTTGGTCTTCGAGTCGTACACCCCGGAGTAGATCACGTACTTGCCGCCGGGAAGGCTGGCGTACTGGTCGGAATCGAGGGCTCCGACCTCGGGAGCGCCCTTCGCCCCGGCCTGCTTCTTCTGCGCCTCGACGTCCGCCCCGCTTGTGCCGCTCTTGGGCAGTGTCCCCAGCTCAACCGTGTATCCCGACTTGCCCGATGGCCAGTCGCTGCTGAAGGTCCCTGTGTCGGCAACCTCCTGCGAGGTGCCGCCGCCAGCCTTGGTCGCGGTGTCCGCCGTCGAGCCGCCGCCCACCTGAACCACCGGCGCGGGAGACGAGCCTTCCCCGGAGTTGCCCTTGCCGATCAACACGCCGAGCAGCAGCATCAGGCCGAGGACCGCGATCCCGAGCACGGCCGCCAGTGGCGATTCGGCCAGCCCCGTCCGCTTCGGCGCCGATGCCTCCAGCGGGCTCGCGCTCCCGTTCTCCGCGGGCCGGCCGTCGCCCAGGAGCGATCGGTAGTCGACCCGCTGATCGCCCCGGCGCCCGCCGCAGTTGAGGCAGTAGCGCTGGTCATCGGATAGTGGTGCGCCGCAGGAGCGGCAGGGCTCGCCGTGCTCCCCCAGGAGTTCTCGCGACAGGGTCTCAGTGCTGGCCATGGCTCCTCCTCAATTGGATTTCTCGATCGCCGGGAACGAGGTCACGTCGACCGTCGCCCCCTCGGGGTCGCCGATGAAGAAGATCGTGTAGTGCAGGGGCTTGGTGTCCGGCTTCAGATGATCGATCGCGCCGCGACCGGCAGCCACGACCGTGCCGCCCTTGCGGGCCACCGCGTAGAGCAGCAGCCTGCCCTGGTCGGCTCCGGTCTTGTTGACCACCGCTCCACGAACCTCGAGGCCCGACACCGGGTCCTTCTCGAGCTTTGGCGGACCGATCGCTATCTCGGGCAGATCGCCGCTCAGGGTCGACCCGCTCTGCCCGACCTCCGCCTTCACCGACTTCGGCTTGCCGGTCGCGAGCACCTGGTCGTTGACCCAGTAGGCGGTCTCGTGCGGCCTCAGGATCGGCATCGAGGTCAGCGCCGGCTCCAGTCCCGGAGTCGTGTTGGTGTAGACGGTGCGGCCCTTGGCGTCGAGGACCTTTACCTCGACCGGGACGCCGGTCAGCGTCTGCTCGGAGTCGTTCTTGAGGCCGAGCACGACGGCGCTTCCGTTGACGTCGGAGAGGAGTGTGCTCGAGACGACGTTCACGTCTTCGCTCTGCTTGGTGACTTTCAGCCCGGCCTCCTGCTCGAGCACGGTCGAGCCCTTCTTGGCGAGCTCGGCGCTGTGATCCTGGGTCGACTGGCAAGCGGCGAGGAAGAGCGAGGCGAGCGCCGCCGAGGCGGCAAGCGCGAAAGGGCGCATCGAAACGAGCCTCATCCGAAGCCTCCGCTGACGTACTCGCGGGTACGGTCGGCGCGGGGCGTGCCGAAGACCTGCTCCGCCTCCCCGTACTCGACCAGGTCTCCGAGATACATGAACGCCACCCGGTCGGCGACCCGTTGCGCCTGCTGCAGGTTGTGGGTGACGATCACGATCGCGATCTCAGAGCGGAGCTTCACGATCGTCTCCTCGATCACCTCGGTGGAAATCGGGTCGAGCGCGGAGCAGGGCTCATCGAGCAGCAGCACCTCCGGGCGGATCGCCAGGGAGCGGGCGATGCAGAGGCGCTGCTGCTGGCCGCCGGAGAGGGCCAGTGCCGGATGATCGAGGTTGTCCTTGACCTCGTCGAGAAGCCCGGCGCGCTGCAGGGCATCGAGGACGGCTGGCTCCAGCTCCCGCTCGGCGGGGACGCTTGGAGCCGCGCTCACGCAGCCCATAGGCGATGTTGTCGAAGATGCTCATCGGGAAGGGATTGGGCTGCTGGAAGAGCATCCCCACCCGGCGGCGCAGGTGGGTTTCGTCGAAGCCGTCGACGTCGTAGCCGTCCAGCAGGATGCGGCCGCTTCGCAGCGCGGTCGGCGTCAGGTCGATCAGGCGGTTTAGCGAGCGAAGCAGGGTGGTCTTGCCGCAGCCCGACGGGCCGATCAGGGCCAGCACCTCTCCCTGGCGCACCGGCAGCGAGACCTGGTTGACCGCGAGCTTCTGCCCGAAGGCGACGCTGAGCTGCTCGGTGCTCATTCGCTCGACCACGTTGGTCGGGGGCTTGTAGACCCTGGGCCTGGCCCCAGCGATCGCGGTCACCGCTCCGTGTCCGTTCTGGCTCCTCGGCTCGAGGGGAGGCGGCGGGGCGGCAACGTTCGGTGGGTCGCCGACGACGATCCGCCGAACCGGTGGCGGCAGCCGCGGGTCGCGACGACCCTCGTTCTCTACCGGCTCCACGCGGATTTCCTCCTTCGGGCGATCAGGTCGATCGTGAAGTTGAGGCCGATCACCATCAGCAGCAGCACGAAGGCGGCCGCGTAGGCCTTCTCCGGTGCGCCGCCCTCCCCTGCGGGCGAGTTGTTGTAGACGTAGCTGGTCAGGGTGCTGCCGGTGCCCTTCAGCGTTCCGAGGATTGGCGTCCCGCTCTCCCCCTGGAGCGTCTGGGATGCGCCGAGCAGGATCACCACGATCGCCGTGTCGCCGATGATCCGGCCCATGCCGAGGGCGACTCCGGTGCCGATCCCCGGCCGCGAGGCCGGCAGCAGCACCCGCCGGATGGTCGAGGCCTTGTCCTTGCCGAGGGCGTAGGAGGCTTCGCGCACGTGCTGTGGAATCGCCTGCAGCGCCTCGCGCGTGCCCCCCACCACCAGGGGGACCGCGATCAGCGACATGATCGCGCCGGCGGTCAGGAATGACTTTCCGAACACCGCCCCGCCAGCCGCGGTGAAGGAGAGAAACGAAAAGGCCCCCTTCTGGAACACCACCAGGCCGAAAATCGCCAGCACGATGGTCGGCGTCCCGGCGACGATTTCGACCCCCGACTCAACCGCTCTGGCCAGTCCCGCGGGCCGCCCGTACTCCGAGAGCCAGACCGCTATCCCAACCCCTACGGGGGCGGCGATCAGGATGCCGATCAGGGTCAGGATCAGGGTGCCGAGGATCGGGTCTAGGAAGCCGCCGCTCTTCTCCTGGTTGAGGCTGGGGAGCGGGTGGGTGACGAGCTGGCCCAGGTCGAGGAACTGGATGCCGCGAAACAGCATGTAGAGGCAGATCGCGCCGGCTATGACGCAGAGCGAGATGCCTGAGACCCAGGCCGCGCCCAGCCCAATCCGGTCCCAGGTGCTCCAGGAGGGATCCTCTCTCATCGGCTCTGCAACGTGTAGCGGCGGATCGAGCGGCGGGCGAACCAGCCCGCGAAGGAAAGGAAAGCACTGGAGACGAGCAGAACAGCGGCGAAGGCGTAGAGGGTCTCGCCGAACGGCTTCACCGTCAAACCCTCGGCGTTGGCGACGATGCTCGCGGCCAGGGGTCGAGCCGGTTCGAGGAAGAAGATGCCGCCGTCCAGCGGATTCGGGGCGAACCCGATTCCCCCGGTGACCATCGAGAGCATGATCGCCTCGCCCAGCGCCCGCGCGGTTGCGAGCACCGCGGCGGCGACGATCGCCGGCCGCGCCGCCCGCACGGTGACAGTCCAGAGCGCCCGCCAGCGGTTGACGCCAAGGGCGAGCGCTCCCTCGGTCCAGGCCGCGGGAACCGAGCGCAGCCCGTCGACCGTGATCGCGATCATGATCGGCGTGATCATCACGGTCAGGACGACGATGCCCACCCCGATGCTCTCCCCGGTCAGCTGGATCACGTACTGGACCGACTGCTTGGCGTCCTCGCTGATCAGATGCTGGTCGACGAAGGGCACCAGAACGAGCACCCCGATCAACCCGTAGATCACCGACGGAACAGCGGCCAGCAACCGCACGACCGGGTCGAGGATCCGCCGGATGCCGGCCGGCGCGAACTCGACGATGAACACGGCCGATAGCACGGCGATGATCATCGCCAGCGCCACCGAGATGCCGGTGATCAGCAGCGTGGCCCAGATCAGCGGCCAGGCGTGCAGCGTGTAGTGGTAGGCACTGGGGTCGCCGGGCGAGTTGAAGATGTCGGTGAGCTGCTGGTTGACGTCACCTCCCGGCCCGAACCAGGCGAGGCCGTTGTGGGCGAAGGAGGGCCACGCCTTGGTGAAGACGAAGATCAGCATGAAACCGATCAGCGCCAGCACCGCACACGACAGCGCGCCGAGGGTGAGCTCGACGCGCCGGTCGGTGCGGTCCGTCTCCACCCCCCCGGGCAAGGGGAGGCGGAGACGAGAACTGCTCTGCTGTTGCTAGCTCAGCGGAACCCACTGGGTGGCGATAATCCTGCGGGCCGCCTTGCTGTGCCGGATCCAGCCGATCCACTTCTTCACGGCCGCCGTGGGCCTTGCCCCGGGTGACCATGTAGAAGTTGCGCAGGCCGCCGTATTGACCGGACTTGGCGTTGCGCAGCGTGCAGGGAACCCCCGCGTAGGGGATCGCCCAGTTCGTCTTGGCGAAGAACAGGGATACGTACCCGATCCCGCTCTTGTCGTTGTTGACCCGCTGCTGGATCAGGCCGTTGGAACCCTGCTGGGTCGCGCCCGAGAAGATCTTCGTGGAGCCCATGAAGATCTTCTGGAAGGCGTCCTGGGTTCCAGACGCCGGCGTGCGCACATAGACGTCGATCGTCCCGTTCCGCGGCGAGCCTGGCACGCCGCTCCAATTTCGAACGTCACCACCGAAGATCGCCTGGACCCCATTCTGGCTGATCTGCGGCACCTTGTTCGCCTTGTTGGTCGTGATGCAGATCGCGTCCTTGGCGATCTTGTTGAAGACCAACCCGCCGGGGTCCCCCGGCTTGGGATCGCGCGAGGAGTTGCCGATCGAGACCGCACCGGCGGCGACGTCGGCGATTCCGACATCCGAGCCCCCTTGCTGCAATTTGAAGGCGACGTGGTGGTGCTTTACGTACTTGCGAGCCAGCAGCGCCGCAAGCGGCGCCACCGAGGTCGATCCGCTCATCGTGATCGTCGTCTTCGCCGAGGCCGCGGCCGGCACCGCTCCCAAGAGGACCAGCGCTGCGGCGACGCTCACCAGGCGCAGTTTCACTGTGGACAAGTCAGGACTCCTTTCAAGCCTCTTCGGCCGTAGTTCCCTTGACGGGCCCGATGCTCGCCGCGCCGCCGTGACAGCGTGTGACCAAGCCGTGATCGGGATGTAAAAAGGATGCGACCGGGGGCGGCAAGCCCCCGGTCGCATCTGGCTCAGGAGTGGTGCTTGACCTGCCGCGCCTTGCACGGAGCGGTGAGCGCCACGGGCTCGGACTGCGTGTAGTAGGGCTGGTCCGGGGTGGTCGGCTTCGCCTCCTGCACGGTCACGGTCACCCAGAGCCTCCAGCGATCCTGGC
The DNA here is from genome assembly GCA_963725315.1 of uncultured Actinomycetes bacterium. Taxonomy (GTDB): domain Bacteria; phylum Actinomycetota; class Thermoleophilia; order Solirubrobacterales; family 70-9; genus JBBRHQ01. The sequence goes on from CAVRYA010000010.1 coordinate 372,732, forward strand.
CCTTGAAGCGGCGCACACAGGGGTTCCGGTCGAGGCCGACCTGCCCGACCACCCGGGAGGGCGGGCTGGCCAGGCCGTGGCAACCGACGCCCTGTCCGGGGAAGAATCCTTCGCACTCGAAGGACTCCGCCGTCGGGCTTCCCGCCTGGTATCCGACCGCGTCGGGGGAGAAGTACTCGATGGCGCGATTGGAGATCACGCTGAATGCGAGCACGTCCTCGTTGCAGAAGAACCTGTAGTCGTAGGCGAACCCGTCGTATCCGGGCACGTCCTTATTCGCCACCGCCTTCCCGGCGCACGACACCCTCGCCGCCGAGGCGCCTCCCGGCAGCGCCATCATCGCCAGGCAGCCCGCGGCGATCGCCAGGACCAGGACTCTGCGCCGTGAACGGCCGGGACGGCGGCTTCCCACTTTCATCTTCAACACGTAGCGCACTCCTTGCGTTGGGTTCGTGCCCTGCCTTTGCGTAGGGCGAGACATGGAGACTCGGGGCAGTCTCGGCTGGCGCCCCGTTGCCCGGTGTTGCGATCCTGTTGCCCCGGTGTAAAACCGGGCCGCGGCGGCGGGCAGTCAGGGACGGGAGGGCTGCTTGGCGGCCCGGGGCTCGGGTCGCGGGGCGATCCGCGGGTCCTCGGCCCGCATGTACTCCGGCACCACCCGGCACAGCGCCTCGACCACGACGGGGTCGAACCTTCTCCCTGCTTCGCTCCGCAGCTCGGCCACCGCCTCTTCGTGCGAGCGAGCGTTGTCGTAGGAGCGCTCGCTGCGCATCGCGTTGTAGGCGTCGCAGACGAAGACGATCCGGGAGCCGAGCGGGATCTCCTCGCCGGCCAGCCCGTCCGGGTAGCCCTCACCGTCGATCCGCTCGTGGGTCGAGCGCACCACCGTCGCCACCGGCCCCAGGGCCGGGACCGAGCTGAGGATCCGCTCGCCGACCACCGTGTGGCGGCGCATGATCTCCCACTCCGACTCGCTCAGCGGCCCGGGCTTGCGCAGGACCGAGTCCGGCATCGCCATCTTGCCGATGTCATGCAGCTCGGCGGCCCGCACGACCACGTCAAGCTCCTCGCCCTCCAGCCCAAGCACGGCGCCGACCAGCTGGGCGAGCCGGGCCACCGCGTGCAGGTGCTCGTCGAGAGTCGGGCTCGCGCTCGGAGAGGATGCTGAGCAGCACCGCCCGGGCCTCTCGGGTGACCGAGCCCGGCCGTCCCTGCTTGTGCGCGTACATCCGCTGGTCGGCCCTGTGCAGCGCCTGCCCGGAGGTGGCCGCCTCGCGCCCCAGGGCGACTGCGCCGAAGGAGGGGCGGACCGAGAACCCGCTGCCGCTGTCCGACAAGGCCTCGCAGGCGCCGGCGATGATCGCCTCCTCCTTGAGGTCGTCGGTGCGGACGAGCGCGCAGAACTCGTCGCCGCCGATCCGGTAGGCCTCGCCGTGGGCGGAGACGGTCGAGCGAAGGTTGGAGCCCAGCCTTGCCAGCAGCGTGTCCCCGGCCGGGTGGCCGAAGGTGTCGTTGTAGCGCTTGAAGCCGTCGAGGTCGAAGAGGATCAGGCTGTGCAGCTTGCCCTCCCCCACCTCCTCCATGGTGCGGTCGAGGTCTGCCATCAGCTTGCGCCGGTTGCCGAGCCCGGTGAGCCCGTCGCTGAGCGCGTCGTGCTCGCGCGCCTCGAGCAGGCGCTGGTTGTCGCGGAAGGCGAGCGCGGTCCGCAGTACGACCAGGGCGATCGTCACCGCGGCGAGCAGGACCGCCACCGCCCCGACTTCGGTGAAGGCGGCGACGCAGAGGAGCCCGAGGGCGAGGACGGCGGCGAGCAGCGGCGCGACCACCCGGCGGGCGTCGTCGGGATGGCGGGTCACCACGGGCCTGATCGGGTAGGCGGTCGCCAGACCGAGCAGCAGCGCCGAGGAGAGGTAGAGCGTGTCCACCGGGCTGCCGCGCTCGAAGGTGCCGCCATTGGTCGCCTGCACCAGGGCGATGTTGCCGATCGTGTTGACGACGATCCCGGCGGAGATCAGCGCCCAGCAGCGTCCCGGGCGCCATCCGGTGAGGGCGATGCTGACGACCACCAGGGCGAGGATCGCGAGGTCGGCGAGGAGGAAGACGGCGGGCGGGCCCGACTGGTCGATCGCGGCGCCGGAGGAGACCGGGAACAGCAGGCTGGCCGCGACCGCGGAGACCGCCAGGCCGCCGATCAGCCCGTCGAGCGCGAGCCCCTTCTGGAATCCCTCGATGCGCTCACGGGAGAGCAGGACCAGGGTCAGGGTCGCGAGGGCGAAGCTGAGCAGCAACAGCCCCTGGGTGAGCGCCGGGTAGGAGGCGGTCGGGTCGGGCTCGATCAGCCGGAAGGAGGCCTCGGCGGCGCCCCAGAGGACGACCCCTGCGGCAGCGGTTCCCCAGGGAAGCGCCGGGCCGCCGCGGCGCCGCTCGCGGTTGGCGCGTAGCACGCAGGCGAGAGCGGCGAGCGCGAACAGTGAGCAGTAGAGCCAGTCGGCGATCGCCGCATCGGCGCCCGGATGGGCGACCGTCGCCCCGTGCACGGCGTGGAGCACGAGGCCGCACGTCCCCAGCGCGAGCAGGGCGAGCAGGACGGGGGAAGGCAGACGTTCTCGGGCCACGCCGTTTCATCGGTTGCCGCGGTGGAGGGCTTGAGCAATACCCGCCGGCCTGCGAGAGTCAGGATGATCGGAGTCGTCCAATTGCGCCGGTGAGCCGGCGGAGGAGGAGAGATGGAAGCCAGCGTGAGGCGGAGCGCCGCGGGCTCAGAGCTGCCGCCGGTCGAGAACACGATCGCCGACATCTCTGGTCGCGCCGCCGCCCGCTTCGGCGGGGCGACCGCGATCCGTCACAAGGTCGCGGGCGGGGAGTGGCGCGAGGTCAGCTTCGAGGAGGTCGACGTGATCGTGCGCGAGATCGCCCTCGGCCTGATCGATCTCGGCGTCGAGCCCGGCCAGCGGGTCTGCATCCTGGCCGACACCTGTCCCGAGTGGACCTACGCCAGCTTCGCGGTCTCGGCCGCCGGCGCGGTCGTCGTCCCGATCTACCCGACCAACTCCCCCAAGGAGTGCCAGTGGGTCGCCGGAAACTCCGGCGCCGTGGTGGCGATCTGCGAGGACTCGGCCCAGATCGCCAAGCTCGAGCAGGTCCGCGCCGAGCTGCCCGACCTCCGCCACGTGGTCGGCTTCAGCGACACGGAGATCACCCTGGAGGGCCTGCGGGAGCGCGGTCGGATGGGCGATCAGGCCGAGCTCGCCCGCCGCGCCGAGGGCACCGATCTCGACGACCCCTGCGTATTCATCTACACGTCGGGGACCACCGGCCCGCCGAAGGGCTGCGTCCTCACCCACCTCAACTGCGCCTCGCTGGGGCCGATGATCCATGAGACGGACTTCATCGGCGACGACGAGGTCTCCTATCTCTTCCTGCCGCTTGCCCACGTCTTCGCCCAGACCGTGCAGGTGGGCTCATTCGAGGTGGGTGCGACGATCGTCTTCTTCGGCGGCGACACCAAGGCGGTCATCCCCGAGCTGACCGAGACCCATCCGACCTACTTCCCCTCGGTGCCGCGGATCTTCGAGAAGCTCTACACGCTCGTCACCTCCCAGGCCGAGCCGGGCCAGATCGAGGGCGCGGTGAAGGTCGGGCTGCGGGTGCGCGAGCTGGAGGAGGCCGGCGAGCAGGTGTCCGACGACCTCGGCGCCGCCTACGAGCAGGCCGACGAGGCCCTGTTCTCCAAGGTGCGGGCGATCTTCGGCGGGGAGGTGCGCCGTGCGGTGAGCGGCGCTGCGCCGATCGCCCCCGAGATCCTCGCCTTCTTCCTCGCCGCCGGCGTTCCGGTGCTCGAGGGCTACGGGCTGACCGAGACCAACGGGGTCGGCACGGTCAACAGGCTCGAGGCCCAGAAGGTGGGGACCGTCGGGCAGCCGATGCCAGGAGTCGAGATCAGGGTCGCCGACGACGGCGAGGTGCTGATGCGGGGGCCCAACGTGTTCCGCGAGTACTGGGGCAACCCCGAGGCGACCGCGGAGGCCAAGGACCCCGACGGCTGGTTCCACACCGGCGACCTGGGCTCCCTCGACGAGGACGGCTTCCTGCGGATCACCGGTCGCAAGAAGGACATCATCATCACCGCGGGAGGCAAGAACCTGACCCCGGCGAACATCGAGAACGACCTCAAGCAGTCGCGCTGGATCTCGCAGGCGATCATGCACGGCGACCGCCGCCCCTTTCCGACCGCGCTGATCACCCTCGACGAGGAGGAGATCCTGCCCTGGGCCGAGGAGCAGGGGCTGCCGGCCAGCATCTCCGAGCTGGCGCAAGAGGAGCGGGTGATCGAGCTGATCCAGGTCGAGCTCGACCGCGCCAACTCGAACTACGCCCAGGTCGAGCAGATCAAGAAGTTCTTCATCCTCGAGCAGGACCTCTCCCAGGAGGCTGGAGAGCTGACCCCGACCCTGAAGGTGAAGCGCAACGTGATCAACGAGCGCTACGCGGAGCGCTTCGAGCAGCTCTACGGCTAGCGGATCGGGCCGCGCTCGAAGACGTCGAAGTCGACCCCGGAGTCCCCGCCGGTGAACTTGCCCTGCGAGGAGAAGGCGACCCAGTGGCCGTCGGCCGAGATCGCCGGCAGCTGGTGCGAGAAGCCGTCGACCTGCTTGCGCTTGGTCGTGATGCTGGCGCGGATCGTCTTCTTCGCCTTGCGGTCGCGGATGTAGATGTCGCGGAACGTGTTGGTGTCGGAGGGCACCAGCTGGGCGTAGGACTCAAACGCGACCCGCTGCCCGTTCCCGGAGATCGCCGCCGGAGCGTCGATCCCGCTGTTGTCGTTGGACTCGTCGCCGTTCGACTTGACGCTGACCCGGGCGATCGCCCCGCTCGCCAGGTTCTTGACGTAGACGTCCCATCGGTTGTTTGTGTCGCCGGTGATGAAGGGGCCGGCCTCGTCGGCGCTGAAGGCGACGAACTTCGCGTTCCCTGAGACCGCCGGGAACCTGTTGGTCTGGTTGTTTGTGCTGTTCGCTTCGCTGCCGTCGGCCTTGAGGCTGACCCGGACCGTGGTGCCCTTCTTCACGTTTCGCGCGTAGACGTCGGTGTCGCCGAAGAATCCGTAATCGCCCTGCGGGGTCATCGGGCTGTCGGTCGACTCGTACGCGACCAGGTTGCCGTCGGCCGAGATGCTCGGGTCCTCGCTGTCACCGAACCCGTATATGTCCTTCGCCGATTGGGTGCCGTCGGAGCGGATGTCGACCCGGATCGTCTTCCCGGTCTTCATGTCGTGGCGGAAGACGTCGGAGATCAGGTTGGTGTCGGCGGCGACGAACGGTCCCTCCGAGTCAAAGACGACAAAGCGACCGTTCCCGGAGATCGCCGGATGGAGGCTGTCATAGGCGATCTCGGAGCCGTCGGAGCGGACGCTGGCGCGCCTCACCTTGCCGGTCTTCATGTCCTTGACGTAGACGTCGTCTTTGCCGTTGTTGTCACCGGGGACGAAGGCCCCTGCGGCGTGGAAGGCGACGAAGCGGCCATCGTTGGAGATCGCGGAGTCGTTGGCTTGGCCCCCGGGCGCCGGCTTCCCATTCGACATGAGGCTGGCCCGGCGCGTCTTGCCCGTCTTGCGGTCGTGGCGGAAGACGTCCTCGCTCGCGACGCTGTCGCCCTTGGTGAACTTGCCGACCGACTCGAAGGTCACGAAGCGCCCGTTACCGGAGACCGCGCCGAAGTCGTTGTCGGCGTTGACCTCGGAGCCGTTGGAGCGGACCGAGACCCGCTTGGTCGTCGTCTTCGGCTTGTGCGGCTTCGCTGTGGCGATCGTCGCCAGCCCGGCGGCGAGCAGCAGCGCCGCGAAAGCCAGCCCGATCCAGAGCCTTCCCCCATGTCCCATTTCCCTGCGCATCTCTCGCTCCCAAAAGAGGGTAAACCATTTGGAGCAACGCGCCGACGGTGCGAGTATCGCGCCGTTCGAGCCGTTTCTCGTGCAGGAGGGGATGGGAGATGGAAATGCGCCACCGGGGGAAGACGATCATCGTGGTCACGCTCGCCACCGCGGCGCTGGCCGGCGCCGGCTGCGGCTCGGGGGACGACGGGCAGCAATCCGTCGACGAGCTGGCCACCTCGGCCGGCGACATCTGCCAGCAGGGAGAGAAGAGGGCCGACGCCTTCGCCGAGGGCTGGGACTTCGGCGCTCCCCGGGACGCGGCGACGGCCGAGTTCTACATCGAACAGCAGCGCCAGGTGCTGCTCAGCGCCGACGCCAGGCTGCTGGGCGCGACCGTGAAGCGGCTCGAGGCCCTGAAGCCCGACGACGATGCCAGGGCCGACATGAAGGAGTTCATCAGCGCCCAGCGCGACTACTCCGACCAGGCCCAGGATCTGGCCGATTTCCAGGACCGGGTCGCCGCCGAGCCGGACTACGCCGCCCGCGAACTCCGCAAGAAGTTCGGCGATGCCTATGTTGCCGACCGCGATCGGGCCCGCGACGAGGCGGTCAGGGCGGCCCGTAAGACCCTGGGTGGCAAGGCCGGTAAGCGCTGCCCGCCGCGGCCGCCGAGCGAGGCCGTCTTCACCTTCCCCACCGTCGAGCAGGCCTACATGAGCCGGCTGCGCGGCATCTATGAAGGGACGCTGCGCCAGTTCGGGCCCGGCAAGGTTCGCTCGAGCTTCTTCACCAACCTCCAGCTGACCAGGCTGGTGCGCGGGCGCGTCGGCGGCTTCGTCAACTATCCCTCTTTCCCCTGCTCGGGAGATTGGGTGTTCGGCGGGCTCAAGGGCCGCCGCTTCCACTACAAGGAGAAGATCACCGAAGGCCGCGAGGACTGCGCCTCCGGGAAGGCCTCGATCCGGGTCGTCGGCGACAACCTCGACTTCCGCTGGCGAAGCGACGGCGGCACGATCGACGTCGTCGGCACCCTGACCCGCAGTCGGAAGCCGGCCTAGGCCAGCGTCGCCCCGCCGGGCTAGCGGTGCCTGCTCAGGTAGGCGCGCGTCTCCTTGCCGACCACCCCGACCAGGTCGCCGAGGGCGATGTTGGCGTCGACCAGGTGCAGCCCCCAGGTCGGGTCCGGCACCGGGGTCAGCACCGGCGCGCCGCCCAGCGGGGAGATCTGCAGCACGTGGGCGTTGTTCGCAGAGGAGCAGGCGCCGCGGTAGCCGTTCTTCAGCTCGTACCACGGCGTGTTCACGTCAGGGGTCGGAGCCCCGACCGCCTGGGTCGCCAGGCCGATCGTCGTCCCCGGGGCGAAGGGCTCCGAGGGGAAGACGGAGTCGAGCTTGGCGGAGCCGCCTCCGAGCGCCGCCGGGTTGGTGCAGAGGACGTCGCGCGCCGGGTTGCTCGCGATGCCGAAGATCGCGTTTGACGGCACCGGGGCGTCGAAGGTCGAGAAGGCCATCACGCAGCCGAGCTGGCGGGCCGAGCGGCAGGCTCCGACGTGCTTGAAGTCGCCGCCGATGCCCTTGCCCTTGGCCACCTGGACGTTGCCGCCCAGCAGGATCGCCGAGAGCAGCCGCTTGCGCAGCTTCGGCTTGGGGTCGATCTGCTCTTTGACCAGCTTGTCCAGGTGGAAGGTCCCCTGCGAGTGGCCGATCAGCACCACCTCGCGGCCGTGGTTGAACTTGCTCAGGTAGGTCCGCCAGGCCTCGAGCACGTCGGAGTAGGCAATCTGCAGCGTCTCGGGGGTGAAGCCGCCGCCTCCGAGCAGCGCCGGGATGGTCACCTGCCGGTACATCGGGGCGAAGACCCGGCAGACCCGCGAGTAGCGGGCGGCCTGGTAGAGGGCGACCGAGCGCTGCTCGGGGTCGATCCTGCGCGTCGCGTTGTGGCCCCGTCTGGTCGCTGACCGTCGGATAGACGTAGAAGCAGTCGACCTTAGGGTGCTTGGCCGGCTTCACGTTCTTGATCCCCTCGACCTCTCCGGTGGGCGAGATCTCGGTCGTCTTCAGGCTGGGCGCACACGGGTTGTCGGCCAGTCCCGGGCGGCAGAGCCACTTGGTCGCAGCACCGGCGCCGGTCGGCGCCAGGGCGATGCAGGCCAGGGCGATCAGCGCTCCGGCGAATCCGAGCAGCACCCGGCTCCCCCGGCCACGACCCATCGCGTACGTCATCCCAGCTCCTCTCGTCTCACACCCTGCGGCATCGGCTTCGCCGGGCCGGTCTTTCCCTGACCAGGGACACTAGCGCGCATTCCGCCGGCGGAGTGGCGCGGGACGGTCAGCCGCCGGACGCCGCAGCTAGCGGTGCCGGGGGACGCAGTAGGCGAAGCCGGTGGACTTGGCCGAGCGCTCCGAGATGCTCAGCGCACCGAACTGCCAGGCGCGCCCGTGTGCGGCGCGCTTGGAAATGATCGCGCCGGCAGCCGTCGCGTTGGCCGAGAGGTAGATGTTGCCGTCGAACCCCCCGGACAGTGCCCTGGTGCGACGCGGGCAGCGGACCTTGAACGACTTGACCGCGCCGCGGACACCGGCCGAGACCCGCTTGTGGCGGACGATGAGCTTCGGCGGGTCGTCGAGGCAGTAGGCGTAGGCGATCAGCGTCCCGGGATGGGGATCGGAGCTGTTGTTGCCGTTGTCGTTGCCCAGGTTGAAGCCCTCCACCCGCCACTGGTCCGGACCGGCCCGCTTCGAGGTCATGGTGATCACTCGCGGCGCCGCCGCGGCGGAGAAACCGGGGCTGGCGAAGCCGCCCGCGACCACCTTGCTGCGGCCCGGGCAGGTGGCGACCGCGACGCCGGCGGACTGGGGTCCGACGAAGGTTTTGTACGAGGCCACCTTGACCCTCCGCCCAGCCTTGGAGCAATAGGCGAGGGAGTTGAGCACGCCCGTCTCGTCGCCAAAGTTGTAACCAGTCGTCTTCAACTTGCGATTGCCGACTCGCTGGGAGCCGATCCGCGCCACGGCTGCCCCGTTGTTGCCGGGGGAAAAGCCGGGCGATCCAAACCCACCGGCGATGACTCCCGTGCCCCGCGGGCATTTGACCGTAGACGACCCAATCTTGTGGGAGTCGACCGTCGCCTTGCCCGAGGCGCCGCCACGGGCGAGCGCGACAGAGCTTCCGGCGAGCGCCGCCAGGCAGGCGCAGACAGCGACCAAGCGCGAGATCCGTATGTGGCTCCCGATCGACATCGAAATTCCCTATCGGCGGGGAACGGCTCGGACTTGAGCGGCGAGAGCGGCCGGCACACCGCTCTCTACCCTGGAGGGGTGAGCAACGATCAGGACAAGACGAACGCGATCGAGCTGCGCGGCGTGGTAAAGACGTTCGGCAAGATCACCGCCGTCGATGGCCTCGACCTCGAGGTGCCGGCGGGCATCTGCCTCGGCCTGCTGGGCCCGAACGGTGCCGGCAAGTCGACGACGATGCGGCTGCTGACCGGCCAGGCGATTCCCGACTCGGGCGAGCTGCGAGTGCTCGGGCACGAGCTTCCGCTGGACGCCAAGGCTGCCCGTGCCGAGATGGGCGTGGTTCCCCAGCTCGACAACCTCGATGTCGATGTCACCGTGGAGGACAACCTCGCGGTCTTCGCCCGTCTCTACCGGGTGACCGACGTCGGCGCGGCGGTGGACCGGGCGCTCGGCCTCGCCCGTCTGCGCGACCGCCGCAGGGACGCGGTCGACGAGCTCTCCGGGGGAATGCGCCGCCGCCTGCTGCTCGCCAGGGGGCTCGTCCACGAGCCTCGCCTCGTCCTGCTCGACGAGCCGACGGTGGGCCTCGACCCCCAGATCCGCACCGAGCTGTGGTCGCTGATCGACGGCCTGCGCAGCCGCGGGGCGACGATCCTCATGTCCACCCACTACATCGAGGAGGCCGAGCGCCTCGCCGACGAGGTCGCGGTGATGGCGCACGGCAAGGTCGTCGCCCGCGGCCGCCCGGCGGAGCTGATCGTCGAGCACGCCGGGCGCGAGACCGCCGAGGTCTACGGGCCGCCCGACCGGCTCGCCGAGGTCCGGGCCGAGGCCGAGGCCGACGGGCTCGCCGTGAGGCCGGCTGGCCCGGCGATCGCGATCGTCGGGGCCGAGCGCTCCACGAACGGCTCCGTCCCGGCCGACGCGGTCCGGCGGGCGGCCTCGCTCGAGGACGTCTTCGTCATGCTGACCGGAGAGGAGGCCGAATGACAGCCGAGCGCCGAGCCCGCATGCGCCGGCTCGAGCCGGCGGCGATCACCGGGGTGATGAGCCGCGAGGTCGCCAACTTCCGCACCTTCTGGAAGGCGACGACCTTCTCCGCCCTGCTGGAGCCGACGATCTACCTGCTCGCCTTCGGCCTCGGCCTCGGGGCGACGATCGTCAACGGGGTGAACGGCCTCTCCTACGTCGAGTTCGTGGGCACCGGGATGGTCGCCACCGCGGTGATCTTCTCCGCCGCCTTCCCGGCGATGTTCGGGACCTTCGTCAAGCACCGCTTCCAGCGGACCTACGACGCGATCCTCGCGGCGCCGGTCGACGTCGAGGAACTGGTCACTGCGGAGATCCTCTGGATATCGCTTCGCGCCGGCGTCTACGGCTGCTTTCCGCTGATCGTCTCCTTTGCCTTCGGGCTCGACCCGACCCCCGGAATGCTGCTGGTGCCGTTCTTCGGGTTCATCACCGCGCTCGGGTTCGCCGCCTTCGGGATCGCCGTGGCCGCCACCGTCGCCAAGATCGACCAGTTCAACTACGTGACCACGGTGGTGATCACGCCGCTATTCCTGGTCGCGGGCACCTTCTTCCCGATCAACCAGCTTCCCGAGGGCTTCCAGGTGGCGGCCCAGTTCAACCCCCTCTACCAGCTGGTCGAGCTGGTGCGCGGCGCCGCCTTCGGGTTCGAGGCGGTGGACCTGCTGCGGATCGTCGCGCTGCTCGCATTCTCGACGGCGATGTGGCGCCTGGCCGTGCGCCGGATGACGCTGCGGCTCGTCGACTGAACCGCCGCTCAGGCGCCGCCCTCGATCACCTGTTCGAAGGGCTGGCGGAGTCGCTCGCGCAGCTCCGCCGCCGCACGCTCCCCCTCGGGATCTTCGCCCGGCGGGCCAGTGACCAGGATCACCTCGTCAGCCGGGAACTCGCGAAGGCTGTCCTCGACCGCCTGCACGAGGTCCTCGTCGCCGACCGCGGCCTCGGCGGCGACGTCGGCCCTGCCGAGCGAGGCGACGCTGAGGACCAGCTTGCGTTGCGCCTCGGCACGGGCCGGCCGCAGGTCCGTCGCCCAGCGATCCAGGAGGCGGCTGCGGGCCGGCGCCAGGACGAGGACGTCGGCGCCGCTCGCGGCCTGATCGGCGCGGTAGGACTCGGCGATCCTCCCGACGGCTCCGGGGTCGTCGAGCTCGCGGCTCAGCACGACCAGCAGGTGGCGCCGGTCGTCGCCCGCGCTGGCCGTCTCGATCGGCCCCCGGGGGCGCTGGCGAGCGGCGATCCAGACCAGCGTCGCCACAGCGAGGAAGCCGAGGGCAACGCCGAGCGCCGGCCCGGCGAGCAGGAAGCCCGCGGTCAGCGGAACGGCGATCGCCGCGACGATCAGGGGCAGGGTCCAGGGCTTCAGCTCGACCATTGCCGACGGTCCTCCTTGTTCGGCCTCGGGAAGCGGCGGGATGGAAGTTAGCGCGGCGCTGCTCCCCACAGGTCGAGTGGCCGATTCCAGGAAGCATGGGCCAGATTCCGGCCACTCGACCCAGCGCCTCTATAACTCTGGTCATCAGGCCCGCGTTCGTCCCGCTCAGCATCATCACCCTGGTCCTCGCCGGCGGCTTCTTCGCCGAGCTGAGCTGGGCGACGACGCTGTGGCCCTGGCCGGCCGCTCCGCTCTCCTACGTGTTCATCGGCTCGATCCTGGCGGCGATCGCGATCCCGCTGCTGTGGATCGCGCTCAGCGGCGAGGGAGCGGCGATGCAGGCCGGAGCGCTCGACCTGGCGGTGATGTACGCGGGGATGCTCGTCTACGTGATCACCCTGATCGGCGATCCGGGGCAGCCCGAGCTGGCGCCCTACGCGATCGTCTTCGGCCTCGCATGCCTCGGCTCCGCGGTGGTCTTCGTCCGGTCGCGCGGGATCGAGTGGATCGACCCGCGACCGATGCCCGCGGTCGTGCGCTTCTCCTTCGCCGCCTTCGCGGTGATGCTCGTCGCGGCCGGCACGGCGCTGATATTCCACGCGGAGATCTTCCCCTGGCCGTTGACCGCGGAGTCCTCGGTGATGTTCGGCTTCGTCTACCTCGGCGCGGCGGTCTACTTCATCCACGGCTTTCTGCGGCCGATGTGGGGCAACGCCGCCGGCCAGCTCGCCGGATTCCTCGCCTATGACGTCATCCTCCTCGCCCCGTTCCTCGACCGCTTCGGCGAGGCAGGCGGCGGCGAGCTGCGGAGCCTGATCGTCTACCTCGCCTTCCTCCTCTACAGCGGAGGTCTCGCCGTCTACTACCTGTTCCTGGCCGAGCCGACCAGGATCCGGATCGGCTGGGCCGCGGGGGGTCGGTACTAGGCTTGCCCGTGTATGGGCGATTGGCGCGCTGAGCTCTGCTACGAGTCTTACGCGGCCTTCCGCCGCCGCGACGCCGATGCCGCCGCGGAGCTGTATGACCCCGAGTGCGAGTGGGAGGTGGGTGCGGCCAGCGCCGCCCTCGGCGAAACCTCCTACCGCGGCCACATCGGGGTGCAGGCGCTGATGAGCGACGTCAACGAGGTCTTCCCCGACTGGGACCCGGTGATCGAGGAGCTGAGGCTGCGCGAGGACGGGACCGTGCTGGTCCGGGCGCGCGCCGGGGGAACCGCCCGCGACGCGGGTATTCCGCTTCAGATGCCGGTGCTGGGCCAGCTGATCGAGTTCCGAGACCGCCGCATCCTCCGGGTCACCCAGACCGATTTCCCGCCGCCCGGCTGGGACGAGGCTGCCGAGATCTCCTGAAGACGTCTCAAGATTCCTGCCAGCCGACCGGGATCAGCGTGTGGCGACCGGGCAGGCCCTTGAGCTCGACCTCGCGCGGCTCGGCAAGCAGCTCGCCGGCGTCAGCGGCCGCCTCGCCCGCTTCCGAGGTGACCAGGATCTCGCCGCCGCCGGCCTGATCGGCGACCCGCGCGGCCAGCGCGACGTTGCGCCCGAACAGGTCGCCGCCTTTCTCCAGCGCGGGCCCGGTGTGGACGCCGATCCGCACCGCGACCGGCGTCCCGCGCAGGCGCCGCGGGCCGGAGGCGAGCCCGCGCTGGATCTCGACCGCCGCGCGGATCGCGTCCTCGGCGCCCGCGAAGGCGATCATGAAGCCGTCGCCCTGCGACTTGACGATGTGCCCCCCGTGCCGGGCGGCGCACTTGCGGACGATCCCATCATGCGCGCCGAGCAGCTTCAGCCAGGCCTTGTCCCCGAGCTCCTCGTTGAGCGCGGTCGAGTCCTCGATGTCGGTGAAGAGGATGGTCAGGGTGCCGTCCCGCGCCGCGAGCTGGCGCAGCTCGGGCTCCGCGTCCTCGGCCCATCCGGCCAGCTCCTCGAACGAGCTCCAAAGGGCCTCACCGAGGCCCTGCTCGCGGACTCGTGTCGCGGCCGACAGCACCGCCTTCAGCGGAGGCAGGGAACCCCGCGCCCACCCCTGCGCCCTGCGCCGCTCGCGCTCCAGCTCAAGCTCCTCCTCGAGCAGTCCCACCCGGCGCCGCTCCCGCTGCCAGAGGACGGCGATCGCGACCAGGGCCGCGACGGCGACGATCAGCAGGATGAGGGAGGTCTCGAGCACGGAGGTCCGCTGCGGCGTCCGAGTCTATGGGCGTCGCTCGACTAGTCTCCACCCATGGTCCGGTGCAGGCAATTGGCGGCGATCCTGGGCACGGCCCTCGCGCTGGCGCTCGCCGCCGCGCCGGGTGCATCGGCTCAGGACCCCGGCCGCTGGCTGCTCACCGGAGCCAGCTCCGTGCCCGCCTCCTACTGGCAGGGGCTGACCACGGACCCGAGGGAGCGCAGCATCTTCTTCACCGGCTTCAGGGAAGGCCTCTGGAAGACGACACCCAACCTGCTGCAGACCGCCGGCACAGCGAACGCGATCCCGCCCGAGGTCCTCGCGGCGGAGGGCTACAACCACATCGGCGATCCCACCTGGAACCAGCGCGGCGGCGGTCGGGTAATCCTGCCGCTCGAGTGCTATGACTTCTCCGCCGGGAACACCTGCGGGACCGGAGCCTTCGGGGTCGCCGACCCGTCCACCCTGGCCTGGCGCTACTACGTGAAGCTCGACCCGGCCGAGATCGCCAAGGCGATGTGGGCGGAGACCTCGCCGAACGGGAAGCTGATCTGGACCAGCAGCGGAGACGACCTCCTCGCCTACCGCTCGCGCCAGGTTTCCTTCGCCAACCACGGGCCGGGCGGGCCGCTGCTGCACCCGGTGCGGCGGCTCGAGGGGGCGGTGCCGCCCTCCGGCGTCACCGGCGCGGTCTTCCGCGGGCGGCGGCTGCTCCTCGCCGGCGCCGACGGCGGTTCCGACCAGGTCTGGTCGGTGAACCCGCGCACCGGAAAACGCCGGCTGGAGATCGAGACGCAGATCTGCGGCGAGTCCGAGGGGCTCGGGCTGATCCGGACCCTGGGGGGCGAGCTGCACTGGCTGATCGGACCGTTCGACCCGGGTTGCCAGCTCACCTTCGGCCCCACAGTCGCACTCCTTCACTTCACCCCGAGGCCCGCCCACGAGCGGTTCACCGTAACGGTGACGCGGATCGAGCTGGGAACGCTGCCGGGCACGGTCCGGGCGACCGTGCTGGCGAGCCACCGCGGCAGGCCGTTGCGATGGGCCCGGGTCGGCTTCGCCGGCGGCGCCGCACGCACTGACCGCCACGGCCTTGCAACCGTCTCGACCCGGCTCGAGACGCCGGGGAGCTTCCGGGCGGTGGCGAGGCGTGGCCGCAGCTTCGGCGCCTCTGACCTCGTCCCGGTCGGGAGCGCCTCCCCCGCGCCGCCTGCCTTGCGGCGCCTGGGCGCAGGCTGAGCGCGGCGATCCGGCGCCCCGAGGGGGCCGCTCGATGCGCGATACTCCCGCCATCGGGGTCATGGGGAGGAAGCGAGGAGGCGAGAGCCTGAGGTCTGCGACCCGATGAGCACGGGTGCCGCGATCGGCGTTGGCGCGGTGGCCGGCCTGATCGTCGGCATCGTGGTCAGCATCACCACCGACCTCCCGCTTGCCCCCGAGGCCGGGCTGGCGCTCGGTGCCCTGGCGGGCTGGCTCGCCGGACGGGATCGATAGCCAGAGCGTGCTGGGCGGGGGCTGATGAGCGAAACCGTGACCGGCATCGTGATGATCGGCGTGCCGATCCTCTTCAACGTCGGCTTCGCGATGCTGGCGCAGCGCTTCGACTATCCGGACATCCTGCGCCAGCCGAGCGACGAGGTGCTGAGGCGATTCCGGGATGGCGGTTCGGCGCTCGTTCTCATCTGGTGGGCCTTCGCGCTCTCCGCCGTTCTCTTCGCGCCGCTCGCCGTCCTGCTGGGCGGTCAGATGGCCGGCGCCGACGGCGATCTGATCGCCCTCTCGGTGGTGCTCGGCGTGCTCGCCTCGGTGGTCCAATTCCTCGGCCTGATCCGCTGGCCGTTCCTCGTCCCCTACCTGGCCCGCGTCGCCGCCGAGTCCGAGCCGGGCTCGGCCAGGAGCGAGGCGGTCGACGTCGTCTTCCAGACCTTCAACCGCTATCTCGGCGTCGCCGTGGGCGAGCACCTCGGCTACGGGCTGACCGGTGCATGGTCGGTGATCACCGGCGTCGCGCTGATCCAAGCCAGCTCCGTCCCGGGATGGCTGGGCGTTATCGGCGTCCTGATCGGGCCGCTCTTCCTGGTCTCGGCAGCCGAGTTCCTCGGGCCGTTCGAGCCGAGCGGCTGGAATCTCGCCGGCGCGCTGACCCCGATCGCCTACATCCTCTGGTCGCTGTGGCTCGTCGCGGTCGGCGTGGCGCTGCTGGTCTAGCCGGGGACGGGTTTGAACGTCGTTCGGCGCCGAGGGCAACGACTTCCAGTTCGGCGGTGACGGTAACGACACGCTCCTGGGCATTGACGGCAACGACTTGCTGATCGGCGGGCCCGGGACCGACGTCTTCAGCGACGGGGCGGGCGACGACAGCAACTTCGCCAAGGACGGCACCCGCGACACGATCAGCTGCGGCACCGGGACCGACAGCGCCTCGGCCGACCCAATCGACCTCACGCTCGGGGGCGACTGCGAGACCATCAGCACCGGGTAGGGACCCCAGGCTGATCGCGCCACCGAAGGGCACCGTCTGCAGGTCGGACAAGAAGCCCTTCGATCCGGGCTTTGGCTAGGAAGACGGCCGCACCTGGATGGGGGATCTTGCGGGGAGGAAGTTGCACGTTCGCCCCCGTGCAACCCCTCCGGTGCCAGTCGGGGCCAGTAATCAACCCGTGCCTGAGAGGGCACCTATGCGTCCCCGAGGGGCGATACTGCGCAGGCGATGTCGCAGGAGAACGTTGAGATAGTGCGAGAGGCCTTCGAAGCGTCCCTGGGAGGGGATCAGAAGACAACAGCTCGGCTGGTCGATCCCAAGGTTGAGTTCCACGGCACCGTGGGCGGGCTTGAAGAGGGCCGAATTGCCCACGGTCTTGCCCAGATCGCCCAGGAGTTTGAAGAGCGGGATCTGGAGGCGTGGGAAGAGCGCCGCTTGGAGGCAGAGGAGTTCATTGACGCGGGCGACAACGTCGTCGTCCTGTTGCACGAATACCGGCGGGGCAGAGGCAGCGGAGTCGAGCTGGAGAGCGAAACAGCAGTTGTCTTTGCAGTGCGCGAGGGGCGGGTGGTTCGTATCCAGGGCTACATGGATCGGGATGCGGCCCTCGAAGCCGCCGGGCTGTCGGAGTGAGCCACCCGCACGGCTAGAGGCTCTGCCATGGATGGAACCAACGCAATATGACTGTGAGCAGCGTCGAGCGGTTCGACTTTGCTTTCGCGCCGTCGTATCGCGCGCCGGCCCGTGCTTTTGGCATCACCCCTGGGACCGCCTGGGTCGACGTGGGCGAGGAGACCCTCGAGGTCCATTTCGGTCCGTGGCGACTGTCAACGCCGCTGGCGAATATCACCGATGTCGCGGTGACGGGGCCATATGCATTCTGGAAAACTGCGGGGCCCGCGCGCCTCGCGATTACCGACCAGGGCCTGACGTTCGCCACCAACGGGAAGAGCGGCGTGCTCATCTCGTTTCGCACCCGGGTCCGTGGACTAGAGCCACTCGGCGTCATTCGCCACCCTGAGCTGACCGTCACTGTCGCCGAGGTCCATAGGTTGGCGAAGCTGCTGCGAAGCTAGCCGGACGTCGGGCATGCTGCGG
Source organism: uncultured Actinomycetes bacterium (assembly GCA_963725315.1). Taxonomy (GTDB): domain Bacteria; phylum Actinomycetota; class Thermoleophilia; order Solirubrobacterales; family 70-9; genus JBBRHQ01. The sequence continues at coordinate 389,990 of CAVRYA010000010.1, forward strand.
CACGCTCGAACGGTGCGAAGGCTGATCGCCGCAATCGATCCGCCACGCTCGGCGTGGCCGTTTGCCCGACTCAGGCGAAGAGGACTGACTTCGTCACCGCTGCGCACGTCCTGCGGTGGTGCCTCGGCCCGAAGGACTTCCTGACCACGGTCACCTTTGCTCCCAGAGCTCCCAGATTGGTGCCGGCGCCGGCAAAGAAGCCCCTGGCGCTCGTCACCGCGGTATCTGACTGCTTAGGGCCTGAGACGTAGGTGAAGGTGATCTTCACCCGGCGCCCGGCCCGACACTTGGGGTTGGGCGAGCCGACTTCGCCCACCAGCACTCCCAGCTGGCCGGCGTCAGCAAGGACAAACGCATCGACCTTCACCGAAGTTGCGATCGGCGCCTGCGCCACCGCCTCTCCGGCAAATGCCGCCATGACCGCAAACCCCGCGACTGCAGCTACCAAGAGGTTCTTCAGCTTCATCCATCCTCCTCGGGTCGATCGATCCCAGACGGCCGGATCCGCGTCCCGACAGTACCGGCTTCGGCCGATTCCGCAAGCTGGCAGGCAGCCGGCTTCGACTAATCGGGGCGCCCGGCTCAACTTCGTCGCACCAGCGGGATTGCGGGGTGTTCCGCTACTAGGTTGCTAACGATTCGAGGCGGCTGGCCTACGGGCAGGGGTGGTAGCAGGCGGCGTCTCCCCGCGACGGCGGGTGGTGGATCTGCTGGTACCGACCAGAGGGTCTGCTGGCCGCTACCCGCGACCGAAGCCAGCCTGACAGCCGCGTCCCGTCCGCTCCTCGTTGGCGAAGCGTCCCCGAGGGGCGATACTGCGCAGGCGATGTCGGAGGAGAACGTGGAGATTTTCAAACGTGGGGCTGAGGCGTACAACCGCAGGGACATCGATGCGCTGTTGAAGACCCTCGACCCTGACGTGGAATGGCATTCGGCTCTTCTGATTCCATTCGGGGGCGAGGCGACAGTAAGCCGGGGACACGATGGCGTCCGCGAGGTGCTGGGTGAGTTGTATGAAGCTCTCGCCGAAATCCACCTCGAGTACTCGGAGGTCCGAGACCTGGGTGAACGAATCGTCGGGCTCGGCAGCATCCGCACAAAGGGCAAGCAAAGCCGGGTGGTGACCGAGATGGCCTTCGGCACCGTCACCGACATGAGAAATGGCAAGGGATTTCGGATTTGGACCTACCTCGATCCCCAAGAAGCGCTTGAAGCCGCCGGACTGACCGAGTAGGCGATGTCGCGGGAGAACGTGGAGATCGTGCGCGCCGCAATCGACGCCTTCAACCGGGGAGATGTGGACGCCGCGTTCAAGGACGTGATTCCGGAATTCGAGTACGACCAGACGCGGGCCGTCGGCATGGACCGTGGCGTGTTCAACCTCGAACAGTTCCGAAGCTTGCTGACCACCTTCACCGATAGCTGGGAGTCCTTCACGATCGACGCCGACGAGCTGGTCGACGCAGGAGAGGGCGTGGTAATGCCGTTCACGAATGTCGCGCGGGGCCGCGATGGAATCGTGGTCCAGGCTCGCGGCATCTGGGTCTGGACGATTCGCGACGGCTCCATCGTGCGTGCCTGCCTCTACCAGGACCGCCAGGAAGCCCTTGAAGCCGCCGGGCTGTCGGAATAGCTGGTCTGTCATCTGGACCTGCCCCGCTTTCTCAACCCGTGGAGACGCCGAGACGATCTCTCGGCGGTTCTGAAAACGCATCGAAGGGGGTCGCCCCCCGCCCTTGGCGCGACATACTGCGCAGGCGATGTCGCAGGAGAACGTGGAGATCGTGCGTGAGGCTTGGCGGGCGTACCGCGATCGAGGCACCGACGCCGCTCTCGACTACTTCGCCGAGGACTGTGTCTGCGAGGACTTCCCGGAACTCCCCGACCGTGGGACTTACCGCGGCAGGGATGGATGGCGCGAGAGGGACCGGCAGTTTCGTCGCGCTTGGGCGGACATCAAATTCGAGCCGAGGGAGTTCATAGATACGGGCGGCGACGGGGTCGTCGTTGTTGCGGCGATGCACGGTCACGGTGGGGGCAGCGAGGTCCCGATGCAGATGACCTTCGCGTACGTCTACAAGGTGCGCGACGGCAGCATCGTTCGGGATCGCGCCTTTACGTCGAGGGATCAGGCCCTCGAAGCCGCCGGGCTGTCCGAGTAGGCGATGTCGCAGGAGAACGTCGAGACGTCGGTGTGGATCCAGACCATGCGCCGTGCGATCGAGGCGTGGAATCGCGAGGATCTCGACGCGTTCCTGGAGACGTGGCACCCGGAGTGCGAATGGCGTCCGGCCTTCCCACGCAGCCTGGAAAAGGTCGGCGCGGTCTACCGTGGCCGCGAAGGCATCGCCCAGGCTTGGCATGGCGTTCGTGGCGTTTGGGCGGAGTACCGCCTCGATCCCGAGGACGCTCAGATCGTCGGACGGCAGCTTGTGGCTGTAGGGCGAGTCTATGCACGCGGGATCGCAAGCGGGCTAGAACTCGATTCAGGGTGGAGTGCTCTTGCCAGCTTTCGGGACGGGCTGGCGATCAGCGCATGGGACTGGCTCAACCGAGACGAAGCGTTCAGAGCCGCCGGACTGTCGGAGTAGCGCCCGCAGCCGCCACATCTGGCCCGGCCTTCCTTCCTTCGATCAGCAGCCCCTGCCATGTCGCTGCTACCGATTCCGCCCCAGCTACCACCCCGCTTGCTACCGATCAGCTACCGATTCTCAGCGGGGCGGGGTTTCCCAGGCGTGAGCCGCCGTGCCTGCGAATCCGCGCCACAGGCGGCGTTTTGTGCCCCTGTGTCGCGGTTTGTCGCGGTTTGACGGGAAGACCTGAACGAGTCGGGGCGACTGGATTTGAACCAGCGACCGCTCGGCCCCCAGCCGGGGGACATCGGTGCTCTATGCGTTCCTGAGCGTCCCCCGCGTCTCCATCGTCCACGCGGCGGGACAATCGGGACAGATGGGACGATGCATCCGGTACCAAAGTGGTACCACGGAGGCGAGGCGTGGTGGGTTCCTAGCGGGAGCCGGGTTCGTCTCTCACGGGGACGCACGGAAAGTCGAGTCGCTACGCACGGCCCCTGATCGGCACCTCAAAGCGCGCGTCCCGCCCCCGGCGGGCGGATCGGGCGCGACCCACAGTCGCCCATCGTCCGGCGGGGTGCGCTGCGCGGAGCGCTCGAGTTTGCCTAGTCGGCGTGCATGGTGATCATTCGAGGAGCGCTCGATCGCGTTCCCGCAACGCGATCGGCCGCTCGAAGGACATTCACCCGCATCGCGCTCGGACAAAACGCCGCCGAGGCACGGCACATCACTGTGCCGATCAAACTGGTAAGCGCACTCGAACCCGCCGCAGGTCCGGTCTTGAGAAGCTTGCCTCGACACCCCCGGCCGAGTCTCATGCGACCAGAAATCCCGTACATCCCAGCAGAAGGGTTAGAGACTCCTCACCAGTTCAAGGGAGTCGGAGTGCGGGCACCATTCGCCCAAAGGTTCGCGGGCTGGCCGATTGAAGCCGGCCAGGGTCTGGTCTACGATTTGGGTCGCCATTCGAGCCACATCCTGAGATGCCACGAGCGGATCCCGAGTACCCCAGCAAGGAGCATGGCGCGGTACTAAGCGCAATCTCCGACGGCATGGTGGCGCTGCTGAAGGAGTACTACGGCGTCGGTCCCACCCAGACCAAGACCTACTACCACGACGACCTCGTCGTCTGCGTGCTGCGCGGCGGTTTCACCAGGGTCGAGCAGACGCTGCTCGACGGCGACCGCAGCGCCGCGGTGATCCAGCAGCGGATGGCGTTCCAAGAGGTCATGCGCGAGCGTTTCGAAGCGGTGATCCAACACGCGACCGGGCGGGCCGTGATCGGGTTCATGAGCGGAAACCAGCAGGATCCCGACATGATCTGCGAGGTCTTCGTGCTCAGCCCGACCGACCTCGTCGACGAATCCCAGGTCCTCGCGGCCGATAGATCTTCCGCCGCCGCTGACTAGCTGAGGCCGCGCTTGCCAGCCACCGCCCGCCTGCTCGTTTGAGGGGCCCAACCGGCGCTGCTCGTCCCAGTCAAAGGGTATGGGACCGCGCAGCCGATCGACAGTCATCTGTACCGGCTGCCGGTGTGCAAGAATACCCGCAATGATGTCGGGGGCGAGGAAGCCAAGGCGCAGGAGTTGTGCCACATACCGATGGGTGACTTCTTCCTTCTGTGCGATTTCAGCGGTCGACCGGGCTCTGCCGTTCAGTAGCTGCTGGCGCCAGGCATAGCCACGGGCCACGGCCTTGACGAGCGCCGAGGCCGAACTGTCGACGAGGGGTCCCTGGGTGCCAGTCACCAGCACTCTGGCACCGTTGTCGCGGCGGATGATGTCAAATGGCAGCTCGATCGTAGTCAGCCCGTCATTGCCATCATCCGACCGGGCGACGCAGTCAGTCTGGCCGAGCGCAGAGGGATCGATTGCGCTCGTTCCAGTCGAAGGGTATGGGACCGCGCAGCCGATCGACGGTCATCTGTACCGGCTGCCGGTGTGCAAGAATACCGGCAATGATGTCGGGGGCGAGGAAGCCAAGGCGCAGGAGCCGTGCCACATACCGATGGGTGACTCCTTCCTTCTGTGCGATTTCAGCGGTCGACCGGGCTCTGCCGTTCAGTAGCTGCTGGCGCCAGGCATAGCCACGGGCCACGGCCTTGACGAGCGCCGAGGCCGAACTGTCGACGAGGGGCACCTGGGCGCCGGTCGCCAGCACTCTGGCACCGTTGTCGCGGCGGATGATGTCGAATGGCAGCTCGATCGTGGTCAGCCCGTCATTGCCATCATCCGATCGGGCGACGCGGTCAGTCTGGCCGAGCGCAGAGGGATCGATCGTCACGCCAATCCGGGATTCCGCGACCTCGATCCGGCGGAGTACGCGGCGTAGTGCCTGCCGGCGGTCGCGCTCTCCCATCTCTTCAAGCTGCGCTGCCGCCAAGCGCGTCCGCTCATCCTTGGCGAGAGCGTGGGACACCGCATTGATCACCACCTGTTCGAGTTCGTGAGCCGGAAGGCGCGCGATACTGCCCGCTTCCTGGGCGCGACCCTGCAGCACGGCTTGGCTGACGTAGTACCGGTACCGGACTCCTCCCTTGACCGCATGACTGGGACTCATGCGATTGCCGGCGCCATCGAAGATCAGACCCTTGAGCAGGGCGGGCGAGGCGACACGCTCATCCGTGCGGGCTGCATGATGACTCGCGGCGAGCAAGGCCTGGACCCGATTCCATAGTTCGGTCTCGACAATGGCCCGATGCTCACCCGGGTATGAGGCGTCCTTGTGGACGATCTCGCCCAGATAGATGCGATTGGACAGGATGCGATAGAGATGACCGCGGCTGAACGTCTGACCGCCGAAGGTCCGGCCGTTCGTGCTGGTGTAGCGCTTGGTACGATAGCCTTCCGCCTACCAGGGCTACCGTCAGCTTCGCGACCGTGCCTAGCTGCAGATACCGCCGGAATATGTGGCGCACCACCTCCGCCTCGGCTTCGTTGACCACTAGCTTGCGGTCTTTCACGTCGTATCCCAGGGGCGGCGTGCCGCCCATCCACAGTCCCTTCTTCTTGGAGGCGGCGATCTTGTCGCGGATGCGCTCACCCGTGACCTCGCGCTCGAACTGGGCGAAGGACAGCAGCACGTTCAGCATCAGGCGACCCATCGAGGTCGTCGTGTTGAACTGCTGGGTGACCGAGACGAAGGAGACGCCATGCGCGTCGAACAGCTCGATCAGCTTGGCGAAGTCGGCGAGAGAACGGGTCAGGCGGTCGACCTTGTAGACGACCACGATCTGCACCTTGCCGGCGCGGATGTCGGCGAGAAGCCGCTGCAGCGCCGGCCGGTCGAGCGTGCCGCCGGAGTACCCGCCGTCGTCGTAATGCGCCGTCAGCGGCCGCCAGCCCTTCATGCCGCTGGCTTTGGACGTAGGCCCCGCCGGCCTCGCGCTGGGCGTCGAGCGAGTTGAAGTCCTGCTCCAGCCCTTCCTCGGAGGATTTGCGGGTATAGACCGCGCACCAGCGGATCGGCTGCTTAGGACGCATCGTCAGAACCCGCGTCTGCCTTGCCGTTACCCTGCCGGAGCCTGAAGAAGGCGGGGCCATTCCAGCGGGTGCCGGTGATGATCCGTGCGATCTGCGAAAGACTGCGGTAGTGCTGGCCGCGATAGGTGAACCCGTCCGCCACGACACTGACGATATGGGTCTCGCCACGCCATGCCCGTTCCAGGCTGGTGCCGTGGCGAAGGCGATCGGTCGCGGTCGACGGGCGGATCGGCTCGCCACGCTCGATCGCCGCCGCGAGCCGCTCCAGCCTGCGCTGCACCGAGGGAGAGAGGCCGCCGAACTGCCGGGCCTGCAAGTGCCAGGCTATGGTGTTGACGAGCAGCTCGCGGCTTGCGCTGAGGACCGGGGGTTTTCCGACGACCTGCGCCCAGGTGTCGAGCAACTCGGCCCTCGACATCCTGGCTAGATCGTCAAGAGTCACATCGCCGATGACCCTGTTGCGGGTGAAGGTTCGTTTCATGTGTCGGTCAGTATCGCGTGGGCGAGTCGGGTTTCTTTGTTCGCCGTCTCGCGCGGTACATCTCGGCCGTTGCGCGGCTGGCGCTCATCGACCGTCTGGTCTGAATTCGGAAGCTCTGCTGCGGCCGCCGAGCACCTGTTCGAGGGTGCGCGGCGGCCGCAGCAGATAGGGGCTCACGGTCCTGTCGGAGTCGGCCATGGCGACTTACCGAGCGTCTGCCCGCGCGGCGTCAGCGCTTTGCGATCCGATAGACGCGGCCCCGACCCTCTACCTTGTCGGAGGCGACGGCCAGACCGAGCTTCTTCTTGAGTGCGCCGCTGATCGCCCCTCGCACGGAGTGCGGTTGCCAGCCCGTGGCCTTCACGACCTCGGCGATGGTGGCGCCTCCCTTGCGCTGCAGGAGCTCGAGAAGCAAAGCCAGCTTCGTTCCCGCGCGGAGCGCAGTGGGAGATGCCGTCTTCTTCGCCTTCGAACTCGGCGCGGTTGCGCCTTTCGGCTCGCTTGCCTTGCGGCGTCCGCCGACGGACCTCTTCGAGCCGCGTGGTGCTGCTGGTGGGGACTCGCCCTGCTCCTCCGCCGCGACGCCGATTGCCTGCCTGCCGGCATCGGTGACGACGAGTGTGAGGCGTTGGCCGTGCTTGCTCTCACGCCAGGCTGTGGCGTTGTCCCCGGTCGGCTGCTCGTCGAGCAGCCCCTTCTTGAGCAGGCTCTTCAGAACGTGGCTGACGGCACCACCCTGGAGTTTGAGCGACTTCGGCAGCGGCAGGCCGCGCCGTCGTCGCGCTGAGTGGCGGTGGAGAGGATGATGAGCTGGGTGTCGGTGAGCTTGGACATGAGGGCCTCCGTCGGTGTATTGCGCCGCAGCCATCGCGGCGCTTCCACCACCCACAGCCCCGCCGGCCGGGCCGGTCGGGGCGGGTGAGACGGAGGCGTCTCCTCTCACCAAGTCGGCCCACAGCAACGCTTGCTTTGGCCCGGAAGTCCAGCGCAAAGC
>CAVRYA010000011.1:0-58110 GCA_963725315.1 uncultured Actinomycetes bacterium
GGACAGGTCGGTGAAGTGCTTGGAGGGCTGGTTGGGGAGCTGGAGGTCGTTTTCGGAGAAGCGATCCCAGGCCTTGGGGCCGAGGGTGAGGGCGACGACGGCGGCGAAGGCTGCGGCGAAGACGGCGATCCCTCCCAGCAGGGCCTGGTTTCGCGAGAGCCGCACCATCGCCAGGGTCATCCTTCCCTCCCTCCGCTCCAGCCAGCGCAGCGCCGCGAAGCACAGCAGGGCGCCGACGATGGCGAGGACGAGGATCATCAGCACCTCATGGCCCTGGTCGGTCGCCGCCGCGCTGTTCAGCCGGTCCTCCAGGGCCGGGCGGGCCTGGACGGCGACCACAGCCGGCGCCGCGGCCACCAGGGTGATCAACAGCGTCGCCCCCAGCCAGAGGCGATCGCGCGAGAGTGCCAGCAGCGCGATCGCGCCAACCGCCAGGGCGAGCACCCCCCCGCGCGAGTAGGTGAAGTAGAGGCCGAGCAGCGCAACCGGGATCGCCGCCACGGCGGCAAAGCGGAGCAGCGCTGGGGCGGCGCGGCGGCTGGTCCAGAGCAGCAGCGGGACCGCGATCGCGAACATCGTCCCGTTCGCGTTCCAGTAGCCGAGCGGGTAGGTCAGCCTCGGCCCCCACTCGGGGGGCTGGCGGACGTGGATGACGTCGGGCAGGAGCCGGCTGGCCACCGCCACGACGGCGATCGTCGCCACCGCGATCGCCAGGCCCTCGATGAAGCGCTGGCGTCGCCCGCGGGTCTGGGTGATCAGGAAGGCGGCGATCAGGACGCCGAGGTAGACGAGGATGCGATCGGCCTCGGTGACGCTGAGCTCGGTCGAGCCGGACCACTGGGAGGAGATCGCGCTCAGCGCCGCGAGCGAGAGGAGCAGGCCGCGCCGCCAGGTAGAGGGGGCCCGGGGCCCTGGCGCGGGCGGCTGCCCCGAAGATCAGCAGCGCGACGACCAGGAGCCAGACGCAGATCCCCGCGATGTGGCGGGTCTGGAGGTCGAAGCCCCCTTCGTTCGCCCCACCCAGAACGATCCCGAGCAGCAGCGCCATCGGCGCAAGCAGTGCGGCGGTCTCCGCTAGCCTTTCGCGCCATGCCGGGGGAGCCCGAGCCGTGCAACGGTGCCGAGAAAGCGGGCGGTGGTTCTCGGGTTGGGTGCTGCATTGTCCGCATCGGCGCTCTCGTCCTCCGCTCAGTCGGCCCGGCCAGCGTCTCCTTCGATGGTGATTCTGGCGCATCGGCCGCCCCGGGGCGGGGGCGGTGAGGCCGCGCCGGCGCCCGACGGCTCGCCCGTCGCGGGGTAGCTACCTCGCTGCGGCCGCCGCAAACCGATGAGGCCTGCCATGGGTGATGTGCCCCGCATCTCGGTGGTGATCCCGAGCTGGAACTGCCTGGAAGACCTGCGCGAGTGCCTCAGCTCCCTGATCGCGCAGCAGGGGGTGGAGGTGGAGCCCTTCATCGTCAACAACGGCTCGGAGGACGGGACGGGGGAGTTCCTCCGCGAGACCGGCGTGCCCCACCTCTCGCTGCCCTTCAACCACGGCTTCGCGGCGGCGGTGAACCTCGGGGTCGCTCGGACCAGGACATCTCTGGTGATGGTCCTGAACGAGGACACGCTGGTCGAGCCCGACTGCCTGCGCCGGCTGGCCTCGGCGCTGGACTCCGACCCCTCGCTGGGAGGCGTTCAGCCCCTGATCCTGCAGCTGCAGCCGTTCCGCCAGGACGCCGAGGCTCCCGACACCGTCGTCTACAGCCACGGCCAGTCGCTGACCCGCGACGGGCGGGCGCGGGAGGACGGCGCCGGGCGCCCCCGCAGCGCAACTTGGATCGAGCGCCGGGAGATCTTCGGTGTCTGCGGTGCGGCCTGCCTTTTCCGTCGCGAGCTGCTCGACGCGCTGAACGGCTACGACGAGTCCTACTTCGCCTTCTATGAGGACGTCGACCTCAATGTCAGGGCCCGGATGGCCGGCTGGCGATTCCTGCTGGCGCCGGACGCCTTCGTCTGGCATGTCGGCAACGCCGCCTGGCGCGCCGGCTTCAAGCGCCCCGGCGCGGAGAACTCGCGGCTCGTGGCCCGCAACCGCCTTGCCACCCAGATCAAGTTCATGCCGGCGCGTTCGTTACCCCGGATCGCGGCTGTCGAGGTGGGATCCCTGGCCCGGGCCTTCACCCAGCGGCGGCTCGGGGCCGCCCTCGGCGGCAAGCTGGAGACGCTGAGGCGCCTTCCGCGGCTGCTGCGCGAGCGCCGCCGGCTGCGACAGACCGGCAGGCCCGAGCGGGCCAGGGTTTGGCTGGGAGTCGGCTGGGCACAGGGCAGGGTCGGGCAGGAGGTCACTCCGCTGCGACCCGCAGATCCGACCGGGGCCCTAGAGCCTTCGATGCGCCCGGCGGGAGAGGCGGCTGAACAGCGATAGCTTGAGCAGGCCGTTGGCCGGAAGCTCGCGGCGCTCGAGCTTCGCAGCGGCGTGCCAGCCCCGGGCCCGGCCGACGACGCCCTTCGCGGTGCGATCGAGGGCAAGCTGTCCTGCGCAGACCCCTGCCTCGGAGGCGAGCGCCCGGATCGCATTCGCCGGGTTTCGCATCACCCCGTAGCGGCGCAGCATGTAGGCCCGGCTCCAGCCCGTGTGCACGTACTTTTCACCCGAGTGCTGTCCGAGGGTGGCGGAGCCGACGTGCCTGCCACGGGCGGGGCTGGCGAGCACGCAGCGCGCGCCCTCCGCGTGCATTCTCAGGGCCAGGTCAAGATCTTCGTAGTAGAGGAAGATCCGCTCGTCGAAGCCGCCGATCCGCTCGAAGGCGACACGCGCGTAGAGCGCCGCCCCGCCGGTGGGCCCGAAGGGCGGGGCGGCGGTCTCGGCGACCTCCGCAGGCTCCCCCTGCAGGTAGTCGAAGGCCATCAGCGTTCTCGCGTCGGCGGTGACGCCGGCGGAGTCGATCAGGTCCGGGTTCTCGTCCTGGAGCAGGACCCCGGCGACCATCTCGGCGCCGTCGCGACCTGCCAGCATCGCCTCGACGAAGTCCGGCTCGCACTCGACGTCGTCGTTGAGGAAGAGGAGGGGGTCGCCGGCGACGGCGGCCGTCGCCCTGTTCAGGGCAACGCCGAACCCCTCGTTGCGGTCCATGTGCACCACGTCTGCCCAGGGGAACTCCTGCTCGAGCAGCTCCAGCGACCCGTCCGCCGAGGCGTTGTCGACGACGACGACCCTGCACGGCCTGGTCTGCTTCTCCAGGCTGGCAAGAGTCCGCCGTAGTCGCCCGGCTCCGTTCCAGTGGGGAATATAGATAGTCGGATCGGTCACACCAAGGCCACCGCGCCTCGAGGGATGCATCCGCGACCCGTAGCCATTTTTAGGGTACGGGACTGCGTTCTTTGTGGAGGCGCCCGGCCATCATGCCTGATCGCCTCGAACCTACCCAGGCGCGCAAACCTCCAACCGCGAGCAGCTAGCCTTGCGGGGCTGATGGAGACCATGAAAGGCCTGATCCTCTCGGGTGGCGCAGGAACCCGGCTGCGGCCGATCACGCACACCTCGGCGAAGCAGCTCGTCCCGGTCGCCAACAAGCCGGTGCTGTTCTATGGGATCGAGGCCCTGGTCGAGGCGGGGGTGCGCGAGATCGGCATCGTCATCGCGCCTCAGACGGGCGATGAGATCCGCGAGGTCGTCGGGGACGGCTCCAACTTCGGGGCAGAGATCACCTTCATCCTCCAGGAGGAGCCGCTGGGCCTCGCCCACGCCGTGCTCTCCGCCGAGGACTTCCTCGGCGGCTCGCCCTTCGTCATGTACCTCGGCGACAATCTGCTGCGCGACGGCATCACCGGCCTCGTCGACACCTTCCGCCAGAGCGGCCCCGACGCCCTGATCCTGCTGACCCGGGTCTCCGACCCCAGCTCCTACGGCGTCGCCGAGCTCGATGGCGAGAGGATCGTGCGGCTGATCGAGAAGCCGAAGGACCCGCCATCGGACCTGGCGCTGGTCGGCGTCTACCTCTTCGGGCCGTCGATCTTCGACGCCGCCCGGGCGCTGGAGCCGTCCTGGCGCGGCGAGCTGGAGATCACCGAGGCGATCCAGGGCCTGATCGAGGACGGCTGCCGGGTCGAGTCCGAGGTCGTCAGGGGCTGGTGGAAGGACACCGGGCGGCTCGAGGACATGCTCGAGGCCAACCAGCTCGTGCTCGAGGACATCGAGCACGACCTCGAGGGCGAGATCGAGAACAGCAAGGTCGAGGGCAGGGTGATCCTCGAGGCCGGCGCCTCGGTCGCCGGCTCGGTGATCCGCGGCCCGGTGGTGATCGGCTCCGGCGCCCGGATCGAGGACTCCTACATAGGTCCCTACACCTCCGTCGGGCGCGGCGTGCAGATCAAGCGCTCGGAGGTCGAGCACTCGATCATCCTCTCCGACTCCGTGATCGAGGACCTCGGCACGAGGATGGAGGCCAGCCTGATCGGCCGCCAGGTGCGCTTGACCCGGGGCAGGTGGGCGCTGCCGAAGACTCTGCGAATGCTGGTGGGCGACAACTCCGAGATCGAGGTCGTGTGAGCGGGACGAGCGAACCGACGAGCGGCGCGCAGCGGTGAAGGTCCTCGTCACCGGAGCGGGCGGGATGCTCGGGCACGACGTCGTCCTGGCGGCTGCCAACGCCGGCCACGAGGTGGTCGGCTTCGGCCACCGCGAGCTCGACCTGACCGACCCCGAGGCGGTTTCAAGGCGGATCGACGCGGAGCGCCCGGACGTCGTCATCAACTGTGCCGCCTGGACCGACGTGGACGGGGCCGAGGAATCCGAGCCGGCTGCGATGGCGACCAACGGGACGGGGGCCGGCAGCGCCGCCGCCGCCGCGGCGGCGGTCGACGCCAAGGTCGTCTACGTCTCCAGCGACTACGTCTTCGACGGCAGCAAGGACTCCCCATACGTGGAGACCGACCAGCCGGCCCCCCTCTCCGCCTACGGCCGCACCAAGCTGGCCGGGGAGGAGGCGACGGCGGCGGCGAACGAGCGCAGCTTCGTGGTCCGCTCCTCCTGGCTGTTCGGGGTTCAGGGTCCGAACTTCGTCGAGACGATGCTGCGGCTGGCCGCCGATCACGGGGAGGTGCTGGTGGTTCGCGACCAGGTCGGCTCGCCGACCTACACCTGGCACCTCGCCTACGGCATCGTCCGCCTGATCGAGGGGGGCTCCTACGGGATCCACCACATGGCCGCGGAGGGGCACTGCTCCTGGTACGACTTCGCCCAGGAGATCTTCGAGCAGGCGAAGATCGAGTGCAAGGTGCTCTCGGGGACCACCGAGATGCTGGGCCGGCCTGCGCCGAGGCCGGCGCTCTCCGCGCTGGCCAGTCAGCGCGAGCACGCGATCCTGCTGCCCTCCTGGCGCGACGGGCTCGCCGGCTACCTGGCGCAGCGCGAGACCGAGGCAGCGGCCGAGGCCAGGGCGTGAGGCTGCTGGTTTCCGGTGGGGCCGGTTTCATCGGCTCCAACTTCGTCCATCGCCGCCTCGCCGAGCACCCCGGGGACTCGGTGCGGGTGCTCGACAAGCTCACCTACGCGGGCCGCCCCGAGAACCTCGAGGGGCTGTCGGAGCGCTTCGAGCTGATCGAAGGCGACATCTGCGACCGCGACACGGTCGGCTCCGCGATCGAGGGCTGCGACGCGGTCGTCAACTTCGCGGCCGAGTCGCACGTCGACCGCTCGATCGAGAACCCCGGCGAGTTCATCACCACCGACGTCTTCGGGACCTACGTGCTGCTCGAGGCCGCTCGCGACCTCGGCATCCGCCACCTGCAGATCTCCACCGACGAGGTCTACGGCTCGATCGAGGAGGGCTCCTTCACCGAGGCCTCGCCGCTGGACCCGTCATCTCCCTACTCGGCGTCGAAGGCCGGTGGAGACCTGATCGTCTCCGCCTTCCAGCACACCTTCGGCACCGACTCGCTGATCATCCGCGCCTCCAACAACTACGGACCGCGCCAGCACCCGGAGAAGCTGATCCCCCTGACCGTCCTCAATGCGCTCCACGGAGATCCGATCCCGGTCTACGGCGATGGCGCGCAGGTGCGCAACTGGCTCTTCGTGGAGGACTTCGCCTCGGCGATCGACATCGTCCTGGAGCGGGGGGTGGCCGGAGAGGCGTACAACGTCGGCGGGCCCGACGAGCTTCCCAACATCGAGGTGGTCGAGCGGATCATCTCGCTGACCGGCGCCGATGCCTCCCTGATCGAGCACGTGCGCGACCGTCCCGGCCACGACCGCCGCTACTCCCTCGCCTCCGAGAAGCTCGTCGGCCTCGGCTGGCAGGCGGCGGTCTCCTTCGAGCAGGGCATCGAGCGGACCGTGGACTGGTATCGCGAGAACGAGGAATGGTGGGGGCCGCTGCGCTCGGGCGAGTATCGCGACTACTACCTGCGCCAGTACGGCAAGGCCCTCGGCTGATGCCGAGGGCATTGGAGTCCAAGCTCGACGGCGTCGTCCTGATCGAGCCGGAGGTCCACGGCGACTCCCGGGGGTTCCTGGTCGAGACATTCCAGGCCGAGGACTGGGCGGGCGCCGGGATCGTCGGCCCCTTCGTCCAGCACAATCACTCCCGTTCGGCCCGCAACACCCTGCGCGGGGTGCATTTCCAGAGGAGCCCAGGGCAGGCGAAGCTGGTGCGATGCTCGCGGGGAAGCATCTTCGACGTCGCCGTCGACCTGCGGCGTGGATCCGAGACCTTCGGCCAGTGGGAGGGGTTCGTGCTCGACGACGAGAGCCACCGCCAGCTCTTCGTCCCGGTCGGGTTCGGCCACGGGTTCTGCGTGCTCAGCGAGCTGGCCGACGTCTCCTACCTGCTCTCCAGCGTCTATGACCCGGCGACCGAGTCGGGGATCGCCTGGGATGACCCCGAGGTCGGCATCGAGTGGCCCCTGCCGGACGGCGAGGAGCCCCTGCTCTCCGAGCGTGACCGCACGGCCCCGAGCCTCTCGGAGGCGGCGGGGTCGCTCCCCTTCTGAGGGTCGGCCCCTCGGAGCGCTAGTAAGCGCCGTCGCCGCGGATCATCGCCCGCGGGGTTCGCAGGAGGATCGCCAGGTCGCCGGTGATCGAGACGTTGTCGAGGTAGTCGCGCTCCAGCGCCAGGCGCTCCTCGAAGCTGAGGTCGCCGCGCCCGTAGACCTGCATCGGCCCGGTCACCCCCGGGCGGATCGAGAGCCGGGCGCGCTGGCGCTCGTCATAGAGCGCCACCACCGCCTCCTCCTCGGGGCGGGGGCCGACCAGCGACATCTCCCCGCGCAGCACGTTGGCGAGCTGGGGGAGCTCGTCGAGGCTGGTGCGCCGCAAGAGGCGCCCGACCCTGGTCACCCGCGGGTCGTCGGCGATCTTAAAGGCGGGCTCATCGAGCGCCGAGAGGTCGACCAGCTCGGCCAGGCGCTCCTCGGCGTCGGGGACCATGGTGCGGAACTTGGCCACGGTGAAGGGGTGCCCCATGCGCCCGGCCCGGCGCTGGCGGAAGAAGACCGGGCGGCCGCTGTCTAGCGAGGATCAGCACCGAGATCACCGCGAACAGCGGCAGGCAGAGGAGCAGCACCGCCGCGGAGACGACGACGTCGAGGGCGCGCTTGAGCATCATCGTCGAGTGCGGCGGGTCTGAGAAGCGGAAGTCGAGCACCGGCAGCTCGGCGAGGCGGTTGAGCTCGATCCCCGGGCCCAGGAGGCCGTGGTGGCGCGGCAGGAAGGTCAGCCCCAGCCCCTCTGCCTTGCACTCCTCGATCAGCTGCTCGGCGGCGGTCGCGGTCATGTGCTCCTCGGTGACGATCACCCGCTCGACGTGGTGGGCGCGGGCGATCCGGGAGATGTCGTCGGGGGCGCCGAGGCGCGGCAGGGCGCCGGCGTCCGGCGCGATCGCGGGGGAGAGGTAGCCGAGCAGCGCCAGGTTGGTCTCGGGATGGGTGGTCACCCGGCGGGCGATCAGCGTCGCCGGGGCGGGCGGGCCGATGACGATCGCGGTCGCCGGGCCGACCAGCCACTTCCAGGTAGAGCGGATCAGCCCGCGCAGCACCACGCAGCCCAGCAGCGCCCCCACCCCCAGGGCGATCGCCGAGGAGGCGCCCAGCGAGCCCGCCGGGGAGAGCTCGAGGAAGCCGTCGATCGCCAGCGTCCCCAGGATGCAGGCGGAGATCAGCGCCCCGAGCTCATCCAGGGTGCTGTGGCGGATGCGGCGGTGATCGTTGTCATAGAGGCCGTGGAGCTTGAAGACGAGGATCCAGATCGGGCTGGCCAGGAGCGCCCAGAACAGGGTCGCCACGTCGATCGTCGCGGTCGCAGCGGTGGCCGCGCACAGCGCCGCGATCAGCGCCGCCCAGTCGCCCAGCGCCAAGAGCCGGCGCAGCACCGCGCCGCGGCGCCTTGCCCCCTCGGCTCCCCGGCGCCCCAGCCCCAGGGCGAGGGCGGTGCGGCGGGGCTGGGGGCCCTGGGGCTGGGTTGGGGCCGGGCCGTTCGCCGGCCGCTGGGGCTCTCCATGCCGCGGCGGCAGCGCCGGGCTCCTGGGGGCCCGGGCGGCGGCCGAGCTCGGCGCAGCCGACTGAGCCCCCTGTGTCGCCTGCTTGGCTCTCAGGGCATCTCCTCCAGGTCCCAACGTAGCGGTTTTGTGGCGGGCGCTCACGATCGTCCTCCGACAAACGTCGATCATCGAGGCCCGATTCCCGGTCGAGGGAGATCCTGCGTACGGGAGATGGACTACTGCGAAACGTTGTGCCCTGATCCGGGTTTGAAAGTGAGCAGGGCGGCTAGGAATAGCCGAGCGGGTGAGGCCCGGCAGGGCCGGATTCCCCCAAGCCCAGTCGGAACCGACCCAAGGTGGAATGCAATTGCACATACGAGCTTTTCAGCTAATCTTCGGCCCGATGCAGGGAAACGCTGATCTCCGGTCCCCTTCGCGGCGGGCGGCTGTGTCCGCCATCTCGGCGGTCCTGGTGCTCGCCTTCGCCCTCTTCCCGGTTCTCGCCCAGGCCTCCGACTCGGCCAACGCCCAGTACCAGGACAGGCTGCCGACCGCGACCGGCCCCGGCGGCAATGGCGGTGGCAACGACGGCGGCGGCAACGGCGGCAAGCACGACGGCTCCTCCAACGGTCAGACGTCGGGCGGAGGCGGCGGCGGTTCCTCGTCGGGCGGAGGCGGCGGCGGTTCCTCCCCCTCATCCGGCTCCGGCCCTTCGGGCTCGTCAGGCGGGGGCTCGTCTGAGTCGAGCCCGGGCTCGACAGGGCAGGCAGGCGCCAGCGGTGGCACCGGCACCGGCTCGCTGCAGCTCGGCCAGAACACCGCCGACCAGACTTCGAGCGGAGATGGCGGCGGATCCTCTCCCCTCGCCGGCATCCTGGTCGGGCTCGGGCTCGGCGCGATCGTCTCGGTCATCTTCGTCGTCCTCAGAGCGCGGCGCCAGCGCGGGCAGTCCGAGCCAGTCCAGTCGCCCAACGCGGGCTGAGCCCTCCTACATGAGCTCACCCCCGAGGCTTCAAGCTCGAAGTTGTGCCTGCGCGGCGCTCGCCGTGGCGGCGCTCGCGCTGATCATGGCCTGGGCAAGTCCGCAGGCAGCGTCGGCTCGGGTGCCGGCGAAGTTCTGGGGCGTGGTGCCCCAGGTCCTGCCGAGCGACGCGCATTTCGCCAGGATCAGGCGCGGAGGAGTCGACAGCGTCCGGCTGACGATCGCCTGGCAGAACGTCGAGCCCGCAAAGGGATCCCTCAGCTGGTCGGGCCTCGATGAGGCCGTGAGGCGTGCATCGCGCCACCGGCTCGAGGTCCTGCCGGCGGTCTGGGGCACCCCGTCTTGGGTGGCCAGGAACGAGCTGTCGCTTCCGGTGGGAAGCGCCAAGCAGCGCCGCGCCTGGGCCGGCTTCCTGAAGAAGCTCGTGCGCCGCTACGGGCCGAGGGGGAGCTTCTGGGCCGCAAATCCGGGCGTCCCCCGCAGGCCGATCCGGATCTGGCAGGTCTGGAACGAGGAGAACTACTTCTACTTCACCAAGCGTCCCTCGCCGACCAAGTACGCGAAGCTCGTGAAGATCTCCCACCGGGCGATCCGCTCCGCCGATCGCCACGCGCGAGTGATCCTCGGCGGCATGTTCGCACTGCCCGTGCAGCGGCCGCCGAAGGCCTACGCGGCGAGGGCGTTCCTCGAGCTCATGTACCGGCGCTCCCCGGGGATCAAGCGCAGCTTCGACGGGGTCGCGCTGCATCCGTACTCGCGCTCCTACGTCTACCTGAAGGCGACGATCAATCAGGTGCGGAACGTGATGAAGCGCCACGGCGACGGGCGCACGGGCCTCTGGGTGACCGAGGTCGGCTGGGGCTCGGGTCACGGCGGCAACGCCTTCGAGAAGGGCCGCAAGGGCCAGGCCAGACAGCTCAAGGGTGCCTTCCGGGTCTTCCTCAAGAACCGCAAGCGCTGGCGGCTGAAGCGCGTCTTCTGGTTCTCGCTCGACGACCTCCCCAACAACTGCAGCTTCTGCGACAACTCCGGGCTGTTCGGCGCCGGCTTCAAGCCGAAGCCCTCCTGGCACGCCTACGTCCGCTTCGCAGGCGGAAGGGCCGGCCGCGCCGGCGCCTCGGCAGCAGGCGCCTCGGCGGCGACGCCGTTCGCCGCCCCGAGCCCCAGCCCGCTCTTCGAGCATCCCAAGGGCTGGCCGGGCCGCTAGCCGGCTGAGTTAATTCGCCTGCACTCCGACGGTCCCAGGCCCGTGGCCGACCTCCCGCATGCATGGCGTGCGTCTGGTCGGCCAGGCCCCCGGATCTGTGCTGTTGCGGCGCCCCTCCCAGCGCCACCCGGGCGGGGCCGGCCGGCCCCGCCCGTCTTCATTCCCCGGTCTCTAGCCGAGGTGGAACGCCTTCCAGCGCATGGTTCCGGTGTTGCAGGTAATCGCGCCCACGCTGAAGGAGGACTTGAATGTTCCGGTGGCTTTGCGCCCAGTCACTTTGCCTGCGAACTGGAGCTTGTCGCCGTCCGACTCCGTGGTCGAGAACGAGAACTTGCCCTGGTTGTTGATGGAAACGGCAGGAATGATGTAGTCCGTTTCGTCACCGATCGGGGATGCACCGCTGCTGCAGCCTCCGCTCTTCCGGTAGCTGTAGCGCACCGTCTTCGCCTTCGTCTTCGTCGCTGTGAAGCTGAAGTCGAGGAAGGTCGTGCGGTTGGCCGGAGGCTTGGTCCGGTAGATGCCGTTGGCGTGCCTGCCGAACGCCACGCTCGCCGTTGCGAGCACGAGAATCGCCACGAGCAGGAAGACACCCGTCTTCCGTAGTCGGGACATGTCAACTCCTTTCTTGGACGATGCCGGGATGGCTGAATCGAGGCGCCGGTTTCGCTTCTTGCTCCCCGCCGGTTGAGCGACCAGCCAGTACGCAGCGGATCAACGCATCGCCGCAATTCCTCCGTTGGGTCCAATCCGTACCACGGTTCGACCCCGCGGTCAACCGGTCGAGCTCGATCCGTAACATCGTGGGTTTGAGATGGAGGCGAACACCGACCCCGGGATCACTCGAATGAGCGCCGGCGGCAGGTCCAGCGGCAACAGCTCACCGGATCCGCTCGCTCCCTTCAGCGAGCCGGTGCGGCGCTGGTTCGAGGGCGCCTTCGAGGGCCCCACCCCCGCCCAGACCGGCGGCTGGGAGGCGATCTCGAGCGGGGAGAGCGCGCTGATCTGCGCCCCGACCGGATCGGGGAAGACCCTCGCCAGCTTCCTCTGGGGCATCGACCGGCTGACCAGGGAGCCCGAGCGCGGCGACGGCGTCCGCATCGTCTACGTCTCCCCGCTCAAGGCCCTCTCCTACGACATCGAGCGCAACCTGCGGGCGCCGCTTCGCGGGATCGGCGGCCCCGCCGCCGGGATCTCGGTCGGGCTGCGCACCGGCGACACGAGCCAGGCCGAGCGCCGCGCGATGCGCCGCGACCCCCCCGACATCCTGATCACCACGCCGGAGTCGCTCTACCTGATGCTCTCCTCGGGCGCCAGGGAGATCCTCGGCTCGGCCGAGGCCGTGATCGTCGACGAGATCCACGCGATGGCGCAGTCGAAGCGCGGCTCCCACCTGGCGCTGACCCTGGAGCGTCTGGAGTGGCTGACGCGGAGGGCCGAGGACGGGGACCGAGAGGCGCGGGGGCTGCAGCGGATCGGGCTCTCGGCGACGCAGCGGCCGCTGGAGCGGATCGCCTCCTTCCTCGTCGGCCCGGGCCGCGAGTGCAGGATCGTCGACGCGGGCCGCACGAAGGACCTCGACCTGGAGATTGTCGTCCCGGTCGAGGACATGTCCGACCCCGGCAGCAGCGGCACCCCCGACCACCCGGGCCGCCCGGCCAAGGGGATGCCGAGCGCCCACACATCGCCCGACCGGGTCGACCCCAACTTCGACGGCGCCTCCAATCCCCGCAGCATCTGGCCCGCCATCTACCCCGAGCTGCTGCGGCTGGTCCGGGAGCACACCTCGACGATCGTCTTCGTCAACAACCGCCGCGGAGCCGAGCGCCTCGCCAAGCGCCTCAACGAGCTGAATCTCGAGGAGCTGGGGGAGGACGCCGACGACTCGGAGCCCCCCGAGATCGCCCGCGCCCACCACGGGTCGCTCTCGCACGAGGAGCGGATCAACGTCGAGGAGCTGCTGAAGTCGGGCGAGCTGCCGTGCCTGGTCGCCACCTCCTCGCTGGAGCTGGGGATCGACATGGGAGCGCTCGACCTGGTGATCCAGGTCGAGTCGCCGAAGTCGGTGACCAGGGGCCTGCAGCGGATCGGCCGCGCCGGGCACGGCCTCGGCGAGGTCTCGAAGGGCCGGATCTTCCCCAAGTTCCGCGGCGACCTGCTCGAGTGCGCGGTCGTCGCAAAGCGGATGCGCGAGGGCGAGATCGAGGAGACGGTGATCCCGGCCAACCCGCTCGACGTGCTGGCGCAGCACCTCGTCTCGATGGCGGCGCTCGACGAGTGGGAGGTGGACGAGGTCGAGCGCCTCGTCACATCCACCGAGCCGTTCCGGGAGCTCTCCCGCGAGCAGCTCGAGAACGTCCTCGACATGCTCGACGGCCGCTATCCGTCGGACCGCTTCGCCGAGCTGCGCCCGCGGATCGTCTGGGATCGCACCGCGGGGACGATCCACGGTCGCAAGGGAGCCCGGCAGCTCGCCGTGACCAACGCCGGCACGATCCCCGACCGCGGGCTGTTCGGCGTCCATCTTCCCGACGGGCGCCGGGTCGGGGAGCTGGACGAGGAGATGGTCTACGAGGCCCGACCGGGGCAGTCGTTCCTGCTCGGCGCCTCGACCTGGCGGATCGAGGACATCACCCGCGACCGGGTGATCGTCACCCCGGCGCCGGGGACGCCGGGAGCCGTGCCCTTCTGGCGCGGCGACGGGATCGGCCGCCCCGCTGAGCTCGGCAGCGCGATCGGCGCCTTCGCCCGCGAGGCGGTCTCGGCCGAGCCCGAGGAGCTCGCAACCGAGTACGACCTCGACCCGAGGGCAGCCCGCAACCTCGTCACCTACCTGCGCGAGCAGCAGGCGGCGACCAGGGTCGTGCCCTCCGACGAGACGATCGTCGTCGAGCGCTTCCGCGACGAGATCGGCGACTGGCGGGTCTGCGTGCTCTCACCGTTCGGGGGCCGGGTCCACGCGGCCTGGGGGCTGGCGCTCTCGCAGAAGATCCGCGCCGAGCGCGAGCTGGAGGCCGACGCGATCTGGTCCGACGACGGGATCGTCGTCCACCTCCCCGACGCCGACGAGCCGCCCCCGGCCGACCTCGTCCTGATCGAGCCCGACGAGCTCGAGGACCTGGTCGTCGCCGAGCTGGCGGGATCGGCTCTGTTCGGCGCCCGCTTCCGCGAGAACGCCGCCCGCTCGCTGCTGATCCCCCGCGCCTACCCTGGAAAGCGCACCCCGCTCTGGCAGCAGCGACTGAAGTCGCAGAGCCTGCTCGAGGTCGCCAGGGACTTCCCCCGCTTCCCGGTCATCCTCGAGACCTACCGCGAGTGCCTGCGGGACGTCCTCGACCTCCCCTCGCTGGACGAGATCCTCAGGCGTCTTCACTCCCGGCGGCTGACCCTGGTCGAGGTCGAGACGCAGACGGCCTCGCCCTTCGCCTCCTCGCTGCTCTTCGACTACGTCGCCACCTACATGTACGAGGGCGACACCCCGAATGCGGAGCGGCGGGCGGCGGCGCTGGCGCTCGACCGCGAGCTGCTGCGCGAGCTGCTCGGCCAGGACGAGCTGCGGGAGCTGATCGAGCCCGAGGCCCTGGAGGAGGTCGAGGCCCAGCTCCAGCATCGCACCGAGGCCGGGCAGGCCAAGGACCGCGACGCCCTCCAGCAGGTCCTGCGAAACCTCGGCGACCTGACGGCGGAGGAGTGCTCGGAGCGGGTCGCCGAGGGCTACTCGGCGGAATCGATGCTGGAGAAGCTGATCTCCGAGCGGCGGGTCGCCGCGGTACGGGTGGCGGGCGAGGAGCGCTACATCGCCGCCGAGGACGCC
The DNA here is from genome assembly GCA_963725315.1 of uncultured Actinomycetes bacterium. GTDB lineage: Bacteria > Actinomycetota > Thermoleophilia > Solirubrobacterales > 70-9 > JBBRHQ01. Next base: position 14,463 of record CAVRYA010000011.1, read on the forward strand.
GGCCTCTACCGCGACGCGCTCGGGGTGCCCCCGCCGCCGGGCCTGCCGGACTCCTTCCTCGAGCCCCACCCGGATGCGATGGCAGCGCTGCTCGGCCGCTATGCCCGCACCCACGGGCCGTTCCCGACCGCCCAGCCGGCGGGGCGCTACGGGATCGACCCGTCGCCGGGGCTGCGCGAGCTGGAGCGGGCCGGCGATCTGATCCGCGGCGAGCTGCTCCCCGGCGGGACCGAGCGCGAGTGGTGCGACGCCGACGTGCTGCGGCGGGTGCGACGGGCCAGCCTCGCCCACCTGCGGCGCGAGGTCGAGCCCGCCGATCGCAGCCAGCTCGCCCGCTTCCTCCCCGGCTGGCAGAACGTCGATGCCTACCGTCCGGCGGGGGCCGGCGTGGACCGCCTGCGCGAGGCGCTGATCCCGCTGCAGGGGGTGGTCCTCACCCCGAAGGTCTGGGAGTCCGACGTGCTGCCGAGGCGCCTCGGCGCCTACAGCCCGGCCTGGCTCGACGAGCTCTGCACCAGCGGCGAGGTCGTCTGGCTCGGCGCCGGCGCGCTGGGGCGAAGCGACGGGCGGGTTGCGCTCTATTACCGCGAGGACGTGCGCCTGGCCGGGCCGCCGCCGTCCAACGCGAAACTCGAGCGCCCCGAGGGCGAGGTCCACGAGGCGATCCGCGAGCGGCTGGCCTCCGGGCCGAGCTTCTGGCTCGACCTCGAGGCGGACATCGAGGCGCCGGCGGAGGAGCTCCATACCGCCCTCTGGGACCTGGCATGGGCGGGCGAGGTGACCAACGACGCCTTCGCGCCGCTGCGGGCGCCGCGGCTGCGCTCGGTAAGCGCCTCGGGGCGGCGCGGCCGGCGCTTCTCCAGCCGCCGGGCCGGCGCCGGGGCCACCGTTCAGGGCCGCTGGTCGCTGACGGCCGAGCTCTTCTCCGATGCCCCGGCGATCGGACCCAGGCAGCGCGCCCAGGCGGAGCTGATGCTCGAGCGCTACGGGATCGTCACCCGCGAGACCGTGCTCGCAGAGGGGGTCCCCGGCGGCTTCTCGACCCTCTACGCGGAGCTCGGCAACCTCGAGCTGCTGGGGACGGCTCGCCGCGGCTACTTCGTCGAGGGCCTGGGAGGCGCGCAGTTCGCGCTCCCGGGCGCGGTCGAGCGCCTCCGCTCGCTGCCGGCGGCCGACAACTCCTACCTGCTGCTCGCCGCCACCGACCCCGCCAATCCCTACGGCGCCTCGCTGCCCTGGCCGAAGCTCGAGGGCGGACGCCGGCCGGCCCGCGCCCCCGGCGCCTACGTGCTGCTGCGCGACGGCGAGGCGGTCGTCTACGTCGAGCGCGGCGGGCGCGGGATCCGGCGCCTGGTTGAGCTGGGGCAAGTCGAGCTGGCGGCGGCGATGAGCGCCCTCGCCGAGGCGGTGGTCTCCGGCACCCTTCCCAAGCTGGGGATCGAGAAGCTCGACGGGGAGCCGGTGATCGGCTCCGGACACGAGGAGACGCTGATCGCGGCCGGCTTCAGCCGCGGCCCGCGCAAGCTCACCGCCACGGCCTAGACGATCCAGATGGCCGAGGGCGACACGATCCTGCGGGCGGCGAGACGGATCTCCGAGGCGCTGGCCGGCGAACAGGTGAGGGCCGAGGCGCCCAACCCGCGCGGCCGGGCGGCCGGGGTCGCCGGCCTCGACGGGCTCCTGCTGCGCGGGGTCAAGACTCGCGGCAAGAACCTCCTGCTCGACTTCGGCGCCCTGACCCTGCACAGCCACCTCGGGATGAGTGGCTCCTGGCACGTCTACCGCCGCGGCGAGCCCTGGGCGCGGCCCCGCAGCCGGGCCTGGGCGGTGATCGGCAGCGATCGGCATCAGGTCGTGCAGTGGGGAGGCCCGACCCTGCGGGTGCTTCGATCGGGGCAGCTCCGCCGCGACCCGAAGCTGGCCCGGCTCGGCCCCGACGTCCTCTCCGCGGACTTCGACGCGGGCGCCGCGATCGAGCGGATTCGCCGTCAGGACCCTGCTCGCGAGCTTGGCGATCTGCTCCTCGACCAGCGTCTCCTCGCCGGGATCGGCAACGTCTTCAAGAGCGAGGCCTGCTTCGCCGCCGGGCTCGATCCCGGCCTGCGGCTGGGTGAGGCCTACGACGCCGACCTTGGCGCAGTGATCGCCGCCGCCCGGGAGCAGATGCAGGCGGCGGTGCGCAGCGGGCGCCGCCCGCGGCAGGTTTATGCGCGTCGGGGCGAGCCCTGCCGGCGCTGCGGCACCCCGATCCGCTCCGCCGGACAGGGCGACTCGAACCGGACCACGTATTGGTGCCCGCGTTGCCAGGCCGGCCCGTCCGGACCGCTTGGGCGATAATCCCGGGGTGGCCGTTCCCGAGGAGAGTGCGGTCGAGCTGCTGAGGCGGGTACCCCTGTTCACGCAGCTCGAGGAGGAGGAGCTGGTCCGCTTCTCGCGGGTCGCGGTGCCGCGCTCATTCCCGCCCGGAACCCGCGTCTTCCACGAGGGGGATCGCTCCGACGCCTGCTACATCGTCCGCTCCGGGGACTTCCGGGTCACGCGCGAGCACTCCGACGGGCGCGCCATCACCCTCGCCAACCTCGGCAGGGGCGACATCTTCGGCGAGTTGGCGATGCTCGACGGTGAGGTGCGCTCGGCCAGCGTCGAGGCGCTCAGCGACGGCGAGTTGCTCGCCCTGCCGGCCGCGGACGTGCGGGCGCTGCTGGCCCGCCACCCGGGGATCACGGTGAAGCTGGTGGCGGCGCTGGTCAGGCGCCTGCGAAGCGCCAACGAGCGGATCGCGCGTCAGTCCTTCCAAACCGTCCCCAGCCGCGTCGCGGGGGTGCTCTCCCAGCTGGTCGCCGAGGAGACCCCGGTCTCAGAGGGCGGCGGCGTGACGATCCGCATGAACCAGGCCGACCTCGCCCAGCTGGCCGGCACCTCGCGCGAGAGCGTCAGCCGCTTCCTCGCCGAGCTCGAGCGGGCCGGCGTCGTCCGCTCCGGCCGCGGGCGGGTGACGGTGCTGGAGCCGGCGAAGCTTCGCAACTACATCTTCTGAGGGGGAGGCAGTGTCCGATGCCAACGTCGAGATCGTGCGGGCCATGTGCGAGTCGCATTGCAGCGGCGACTATCCGGGCGCGCTCGATCTCCTCGACCCCGAGGTCGAGTGGCACGACGCCGGCGATGTCGTGGTCGCCTCTTGGCATGAGGTGGGCGGGGGCAAGGAGAGCGGAGCAGCGGTCGAGGCCTCGGCGACGGCTGAGGTGCGCTTACGATCCGCAGGGTGAGCCCGAGTGCCGACCGTGCCGGATTGCAGGCCGAGAGGGTGCGGATGGTCGAGCGCCAGCTGCGGCGGCGGGGGATCGGCGACGAGCGGGTGCTGGAGGCGATGGAATTGGTGCCGCGCGAGGACTTCGTCAGCGAGCGCCAGCGCTCCCGCGCCTACGCCGACGCGGCGCTGCCGATCGCCGAGGGCCAGACGATCTCCCAGCCCTGGATCGTCGCTGCGATCTGCCAGGCGCTGGCCCTGGAGGGCGGCGAGCGGGTGCTCGAGGTGGGCACCGGCTCGGGTTACTCAGCCGCGGTCCTCTCCCGGCTGGCCTCCGAGGTGATCACGATCGAGCGCCATGCCTCGCTGGCCGAGGGAGCGGAGGAGGTGCTCCGCTCCCTGGGTGCGACGAACGTCGAGGTGCTGGTCGGCGACGGCAGTCGCGGCCTCCCCGAGCGTGCCCCGTTCGACGCGATTGCGGTCCACGCGACCGCCCCAGCGCCGCCCCCGGCCCTGCTCTCGCAACTCGGGGACGGGGGCCGGCTGGTGGTGCCGATCTCCTCCGACGACGTCGACCTGTTGACGGTCTTCACCCGCCGCGAGGAGGAGTTCGACAGCGAGGTGATCGGCCCCTGCCGATTCGTCCCCCTGATCGGGGAGGAGGGCTTCTAGGCCCCGACGGTGGGAGGGCATCCCGTGATGCCCGCGTCGGGTACGCTCGCAGCGCGATGAGGGGCGGCATCTACGTTCTCAACTTCTACTCGGCCGTGTTCGTCGACCAGCTGAAGCGCGGCCGCAAGACGGCGACGATCCGGATGGGCGACAAGAGCAGCAAGTACGAGCGCGGCCAGGTCGTCTGGGTCACGGTCGGCTTCCGCCACAGCCCGCGCGAGAAGATCTTCGCGGCGGTGATCGACGACGTCGAGGTGAAGCGGATCTCGGAGCTCTCGCCTCGCGACATCGAGCACGACAACCCCGAGTTCCGCCGGCTCGAGGAGACGGTCCACTTCCTCGAGCAGATCTACGGGCGCACGATCGGCAACGAGGACATCGTCACAGTGATCCGCTTCTCGCAGATCCTCGAGCCCGCGGCATCGCACTTCGGCAACGGCGAGACGCCCTCGCAGAACTGAACCGCTGCCGGGGCGAGCGCGTAGGAGTCCGAAGAACGTGGCCTCATACCGCTTCATCACCACCTGGCTGCTCGAATCTCCGCGCCAGCCCGTCTGGGACGCGATCCACGACCAGGTGCGCTGGCCGCAGTGGTGGCGCGGGGTCGAGGCCGCGGACGAGCTGAGACCGGGGGAGCCCAGTGGGGTCGGCTCCGTCTCGCGGCTGGTCTGGCGCAGCCGGCTGCCGTATGAGCTCTCCTTCGAGGTGACCACAGAGCGGGTCGAGGCACCGCACCTGATGACCGGGCGCGCGGTCGGCGAGCTGAGCGGGACCGGCACCTGGCGGCTCTTCGAGGACGGCGGGCTGACCGCGGTCGTCTATGACTGGGACGTGCGCACCACGAAGGCCTGGATGAACCTGCTGGCCCCCCTGGCGCGGCCGGTGTTCCAGTGGAACCACGATTGGGTGATGGCGCGCGGGGGAGAGGGGATCGCCGGGCTGCTGGGCTGCCGGCTGCTGGCGAGCTGAACGGGTGGGACGTTCGGCCCCCTCGCCCTCGGTGCTGGCCGGGCTCCTGGCCCTCGCCCTGCTCGCCATCGGCGTCCTGGTCGTATGGCTGCTGAGCGCTGAGGGTTCGGCGAGCCCACCCCGGATGGAGATCGTCTCCTCGACGCTCTACCCGGACTTTGACCTCGCGAGGCACCGCTACGTTGCCCGCTGTGCCGGCGGCTCGCTTCGGCTTGCGGTGCGGGCCGACCCCGGCACCGCGGTCTCGGTGGCCGGGCGAAGGGCGAGAGAGGGCCGGTTCGAGGCGGAGACGGCGGTCCCGCCGGGCGAGGACATCGCGGTCGACGCGACGGCCAGCGGAGCGCGCCGCGAGACCTACAGAATCCGTTGCCTTCCGCGCGGCTTTCCCGCCTGGAGTTACCGGGCGCTTCGGCGCCCTCCGCGAGGCATGTTCGCCGTCAGTGTGGAGGTCTCCAACGACTCGCGGCCCTGGGTGATCGTCTTCGACCAGGACGGCACCCCGCGCTGGTGGGCCAATCCCGCCACCTCGACGCTGTGGTCGCAGGTGCTGCCCGACGGAACGGTCGCGTGGTCGCGGGGGTTCGGCGACGGCTACGGCCGCGATCCCCGCATGGCTCACGAGGTGCACTCGCTCTCCGGCCGCCTGCTCAGAATCGTCCGCACCCGAGGCTCGATCACCGACGGTCACGAGTTCAACCAGCTCGATGACGGCGACGTCCTCGTGGACAGTTACCGGCCCGTCACCGGGCTCGACCTCAGCTCCTTCCAGGGCCCGCCCCGCTTCGGCCCCGGCCCGGCCAGCGGCCAGGTCGTCCTCCCGCAGGTCGAGGAGCTGGACCGCTCGGGTCGCGTCGTCTGGCGATGGAGCTCGCGCGGCCGCATCTCGCTCGCCGAGGCCGGCCGCTGGTGGTATTACATCCTCGCCAACCCCCATCCGGGACCGGGTGGTGCTCCCACCTACGACGCGGTCCACATCAACGCGATCGAGCCCTTCGGTCGGGACAAAGTGCTGATCTCGGCCCGGCACACGGATGCCGTCTATTGCATCGAGCGCTCCAGCGGCAGGATCCTCTGGAAGCTGGGCGGGACGCCGACCCCCCGTTCCCTGCGGATCGTCGGCGACCCCTATCCGCGGCGTCAGCTGTTCGGCGGCCCCCACGATGTCCGGGTCGACGGCGATGGCCTCCTCAGCCTCTTCGACGATGGCACGCACCGGCCGCGGCCTCCGCGCCTTGTCCGCTACCGGCTCGACCTCGACCGCCGCACCGCCACCTTCGCCGGCCAGATGACCGACCCCAAGGTCCACCAAAGCCACTGCTGCGGTTCGGCCCGGAGACTCGGCTCGGGATGGCTGGTCTCCTGGGGCGATGCTCCGCTGGTCACCGGTTTCGACGCCCGGGGGAGGATCGCGTTCAGGCTCGGCCTGCCCCGCCGGGCCTACAGGGCGGTGCCGGTGCCTCCCGGGGCGGTCGACGGCAGGGATCTCGACCGCGGCCTCGAGCAGATGGAGCGATCCCGCTGACGGGACTCCACTGAGCTCGCCCTGAGTCGCCCTGAGTGCGTTTCACTTAGATTTTCCTTGAGTTCGTCGCTCGGTCGGCTATGCTGAAGGCGCTCTGGCACTCTCACATGTAGAGTGCCAAGCCGCCTCACAGGTGCAAAGCCGCCTCATAGGCGCCCAGTACAAACTTCTGACCACACGGAGGTAGAACGAATGAAGCTGAAGCCCCTCGGGGACCGGCTGATCGTCAAGCCGCTTGACGAGGAGGAGACGACCGCCAGTGGCATCGTCCTTCCCGACACGGCGAAGGAGAAGCCACAGAAGGGCACGGTCGTCGCGGTCGGCGACGGCGCGGTCAACGAGGACGGCAGCCGCCGTCCGCTCGACGTCAGCGAGGGCGACGAGGTCCTCTACTCCAAGTACGGCGGGACCGAGGTCACCGTCGAGGACGACGACCTGCTCGTGCTGCGCGAGTCCGACGTCCTCGCCAAGGTCGGATAGCCGTTTGCCGGGGCGGTGTTTCGCGCCGGCAGAGGCATGTCAGGCGGCGAAAGCCGCCGCAAGAGATTCAGAAGAAGATCCAGGAGGAACCACCACATGGCTCACAAGGAGCTGAAGTACCAAGAGGAGGCCCGTAAGGCACTCCAGGACGGAGTCGACGCCGTCGCCAACGCGGTCAAGGTCACGCTTGGCCCGAAGGGACGCTACGTCGTGCTCGACAAGAAGTTCGGCGCCCCGACGATCACCAACGACGGGGTCACCATTGCCCGCGAGATCGAGGTCGAGGACGTCTTCGAGAACCAGGGCGCCCAGCTCGTCCGCGAGGTCGCCACGGCGACCAACGACGTCGCCGGTGACGGCACCACGACGGCGACCCTGCTGGCACAGATCATCGTCCACCAGGGACTGAAGAACGTCGCCGCCGGGGCCAACCCGCTGGCGCTTCGCCGAGGGATCGAGAAGGCGGTCGATGAGGTCGTCGAGAACCTCCGCGAGAAGCAGTCGAAGGAGGTCTCCGGCAAGGACCAGATCTCCCGCGTCGCGGCGATCTCCGCGGCCGATGAGGAGATCGGCGACGTGATCGCCGATGCGATCGAGAAGGTCGGCAAGGACGGGGTCGTCAACGTCGAGGAAGGCCAGACCTTCGGCATGGAGCTCGAGTTCACCGAGGGCATGCAGTTCGACAAGGGCTACATCTCGCCCTACATGGTCACCGACCAGGACCGCATGGAGGCGGTGCTGGAGGAGCCCTACGTGCTGATCGCCAACCAGAAGATCGGCTCGGTCCGCGACGTGCTGCCGGTGCTCGAGCAGGTGATGCAGGGCGGTAAGCCGCTGCTGATCGTCGCCGAGGACGTCGAGGGCGAGTGCCTGGCGACCCTGGTCGTCAACAAGCTCCGCGGCACCTTTACCGGGGTCGCGGTCAAGGCGCCGGGCTTCGGCGATCGCCGCAAGCGGATGCTCGAGGACATCGGAGTCCTCACCGGTGGCGAAGTGATCACCGAGGAGATGGGCCTGAAGCTGGAGAACACCCAGCTCTCCCAGCTCGGCAAGGCCCGTCGCGTGGTCGTCTCCAAGGACACGACCACGATCATCGACGGCGCCGGTGAGGGCGACGACATCAAGGGCCGGATCAAGCAGATCAAGCAGGAGATCGAGAACACCGACTCCGACTTCGATCGTGAGAAGCTCCAGGAGCGTCTCGCCAAGCTGGCCGGCGGTGTCGCGGTGGTCAAGGTCGGCGCCGCGACCGAGACCGAGATGAAGGAGAAGAAGCACCGCGTCGAGGACGCCCTTCAGGCGACCCGGGCGGCGCTGGAGGAGGGAGTCGTGCCGGGAGGCGGGGTTGCCCTGCTGAACGCGCAGGACTCGCTCGACGCCGACTCCTTCGACGACCCTGACGAGCAGACCGGTGCGAGGATCATCCACCGCGCGCTCGAGGAGCCAGTCCGCCAGATCGCCGAGAACAGCGGCCTGGAGGGCTCGGTCGTAGTCAACAAGGTGCGCGACCTGAAGGCCGGAGAGGGCCTCAACGCCGACACCGGCGAATACGGCGACCTGATCAAGGCCGGGGTGATCGACCCCACCATGGTCACGCGCTCTGCACTGCAGAACGCGGCCTCGATCGCCAAGAACATCCTCACCACCGAGGCGATCGTCGCCGAGCCCCCCGAGAAGGAAGGGGCAGGGATGCCCGGCGGTGGCGGCATGCCCGACATGGGCGGGATGATGTAGCCGCTACCGTTCGCCTCAACAGGCGAGTGTTTTGACGAGAGGCCCGGGCAGAGCGCCCGGGCCTCTCGCGCGTTCCGGGACGCTTTCGTCACTCCCGGCGCGTCCCACGCGAAGGACGCCGTGCGACCCTGGGCCGCGTGTTCGTCGAGTGGCCGAAATCAGCAGCAGGGGAGAGGATTTCGTCCACTCGACTGCCGTTGCGGGGTGTCGACCGGGAGGTCGCGCGGCTCGCGGCCGCCCAGCACAACGTCGTCGGCCTGGACCAGCTGGTCGAATTGGGTCTGAGCCCCAGCGCCGTCGTGCAACGCGAGGCCTGCGGCAGGCTTCACCGGATCCACGAGGGCGTCTACGCCGTTGCGGCCGTGCTCAGTGGGGAAGGTCGCTTGATCGCGGCCGCCCTGGCCTGCGGTCAGCAAGCCGTGGTTTCGCATCGCTCGGCCGCGGGCCTGCTGGGGCTTCTGCGGGATAGCCGAGCGGTGATCGACGTGATCGCCCCCAAAAGGCGGGGTCGCTCCGTCGAGGGCATCCGCGCCCACGCCTGCTCCCTCGCCACCGAGGACCGCGTCGAGGTCTCCCAGATTCCCTGCACGTCCGTGGCCCGCACGCTGGTCGATCTCGCCGGCGCCGTATCGGAGCGGCCGCTACGGTCTGCGGTTCGGCACGCAGAAGTCCTCCGACTCCTGGATGTCCGGGAGGTTGAGAGAACCGCACGGAGGATCTCGCGCCCCCGGGGCATCGTCCGGCTTCGCCGCCTACTCGCTGAGTTCGACCCGGATCAGCTCCAGACCGAGAGCGAGCTCGAGGCTCGGTTTCTCGATCTCTGTATCAGAGAGGGACTGCCCAGGCCGGCCGTCAACGTCCCTATCGCCGTGGACGGGATCGAGATTCGCCCGGATTTCGCCTGGCCCGCAGAGCGACTGATCGTCGAGCTGGACGGGGCGCGCTTCCACAGCACCGCGTCAGGGGTCGAGCGCGACAAGCGTCGCGACCAGCGGCTACTGCTCGCGGGCTGGTCGACCGTGCGGGTCACCTGGACCCAGCTGCGCTCCGAACCCATCCTGCTCGCCAGCTCGGTCCGGCAGCTCCTCAGCGACCGGGCCAACTAGCCGCTCGCCAGGACCTCGGCCATGCGGCGCGGCTCCACCCCGAGCTCGCGGACGTCAGCGGTGCCGCGCTCGCTGACCATCGGCACCTCCATCAGCTCCGCCTCCTCCCAGGTGGCGAAGACCGACTCGCCGAAGACGCGGCGCAGCGCCAGCAGGCTGAAGCGGACCAGGGGGAGCGGCATGTGGACGAGGGGCCGTGGGCGGCCGGCGATGCGGCTGACGAGATCGGACATCGCGTCATAGCTGAGCAGGTCCGGGCCGGCCAGCTCGTAGCGCTCCCGACCGTCGCGGTCGAGACCGCCGATCACCGCGCTGGCCGCGTCCCGGGCCCAGATCGGCTCGTACTGCGCCTTGCCGGAGCCGGACACCGGTAGCACCGGCAGGAAGGAGAAGCGGCGAAGCAGGGTGATCCAGGGGTCGGAGTGGTCGTAGACGATCGAGGGCGCGAAGACCGTCGTCTGCATCGCGGAGTCTCGGACCGCCTCCTCGGCCAGCGCCTTGGCCCGGAAGAAGCGGGTGCGCTGGATCGTGCTGGCGTTGAGCGCCGAGAAGAAGACGAAGCGCTCAACCCCGGCCTTCTCGGCGGCTCGCAGCAGGCGCACCGTGGCGAGGCCGTTGAGCTCCTCGATTCGCCGCGGCGGCTGATCGCGGATCGTTGCCGCCAGGTGGATCACGGTGTCCACCCCGCGAAGCGCCTGGCGGAGCCGGTAGGGGTCCGAGAGCTCGCCCAGATCACCGAGCGTGATCTGGACGTCGACCCGCCGCGCTCCCAGGCGCCGCGGCTCGCGCACCAGGCAGCGGACCGGGTCGGGGCGCTCCAGCAGCAGCGGCAGCAGGCGCGAGCCGATGCTGCCGGTGGCTCCGGTCAGCAGCAGCATCGCCCGGCCGTCCTCGTCTCGGCGGCGCTCGCCATGGTCGACGCAACCCTAGTCGCTGGCTTTCACCGATCACCGCTCGCGGCCGCCGAGGGACATCCGCGGGCCATCTCCGTAAAATGGCCGCTCGGCTTGACCGGCGCAGCCCGGCGGGCACCGTAACGACGAGTCCCAGGAGAAGGCCAGAAGTGACCTACGTCATCGCGGAACCCTGCATCGGACAGAAGGACAACTCTTGCGTCGAGGTCTGCCCGGTGGACTGCATCCACCCAACCCCGGACGAGCCCGACTACGACGCGGTCGAGATGCTCCACATCGATCCCGACGAGTGCATCGACTGCGATGCCTGCGTCGAGGCCTGTCCCGTGGACGCCTGCTTCGCCGAGGACCAGCTCCCGGCCGAGTGGGCCAAGTACGCCGAGATCAACACCGCCTACTACAAGTCCTAGCTGTGGCTGGGCCGGCCGCTGGGCCGGCGCCAGCTACTGGATGACGGGGAGCTCGGTGCCGCTCACCGGCGGCGGCTCGACCGCGGCCGGGACGGCCTGAAGTACCGGCAGCTCCTGCGGCGTCGCCGCGACGATCCCGCGGGCCGCCTGGCGGATCGCCTGCGAGGCGGGGGAGTCGGGGTCGGCGGTGACCAGTGGCTCGCCCTCGTCGGCGTGGACGCGCAGCTCCTCGGAGAGCGGCACCTTGCCGAGCAGGGGGACGTCGAGCTCCTCGGCGAGGATCTCGCCGCCGCCCTCGCCGAAGATCGTCAAGCGCTCCCCGTCGGGGGTGGTGAAGCCGGACATGTTCTCGATCACGCCGAGCACCTCGAGGTCGACCTTGGCGGCCATCTCGGCCGCGCGCCTGGCCACCGACTGGGCCGCCGGCTGCGGGGTGGTGACGATCGCGATCTTCGCCTGGGGCAGGAGCTGGGCCAGGGTCATGGAGACGTCGCCGGTGCCGGGGGGCAGGTCGAGCAGCAGGTATTCGAGCTCGTCCCAGGCGACGTCCTCGAGGAACTGCTGGATCGCCTTGTGGAGCATCGGCCCGCGCCAGACGACGGCGGCGTTCTGCTCGACGAAGAAGCCGATCGACATCACCTTGACGCCGCCGGGGGTCCGCAGCGGGATGATCTTGCGCTCGCCGTTGACCTCGGGCTTGCCGTCGATCCCGAGCATGCGCGGGATCGAGTAGCCATAGACGTCGCAGTCAAGCGCCCCGGCCGTGTGCCCCTCGGCCTGAAGCGCCGCGGCGAGGTTGGCGGTCAGCGTCGACTTGCCGACTCCGCCCTTGCCCGAGGCGACGCAGATCACGTTCTTGACCTGCGCCAGGGCGCCCTCGGGCAGGCGGCCTCGCCCCAGCGTCTGCTGGAGGTTCCCCTTCTCCTCGTCGCTGAGCACATCGAAGCCGACCTCGACCCCGGTCACCCCCTCCAGCGCAGAGACCTGCTGGGCCACCGCCTGCTGGAAGTGCGAGCGGATCGGGCAGCCCGGGGTGGTCAGCGAGACGACGACGTCGACCCTGCCGTCGTCGCGGACGTCGATCGAACGGACCATCCCCAGCTCGACGATCGACCGCCGCAGCTCGGGGTCGATGACGGCGCGGAGTTTCTCGGTGATCTCCTCGGTGGTCGGCAATGCCATGGCCCCATTGTCTCAAAGGGGGAGACTTCGCCGCCCCCGGCCCTTGGCTCGAGGCGATGCGCAGGAGTGAGGAAGCAGCGATCAAGCCGAGGTGGCGGGCGCGGCGGCTGATCCTCGCCGCGGCGGCGATTGCCGTCGCGGCGCTCCTGCTGGGTGCATCGGAGGCCCGCGCCGCGCGCTACACGGTCGCCCAGTGTGGCTGGCGCATCGGCGCCGACGCAGACTGGGAGGGGAGCGCCGGGCCCGGGAAGTTCCGCCCCGACGCCCACTGCATCGCCCCCCGAAACAGCGACCCGTTCGACGGCGTCCACCTGGGGAGCCTCACCCGCCCGGGCGGCGGCACGGTCGCCGGCACCCGCTTCGCCCGCTGGCGCTGGGTGGCTCCCCCGGGGACAGGGATAGTCGGCGTCCGCGGCAGCCGCTGGGGGACGCTTGACGACGGATTCGAGCAGCGGCTCGGCACCGGCGGCGGCGGGTTCTCGGTGTTCGCATCGGCCGAGCGCACCGAGACCGCGCCGCGCGCCTTCGCCGCCGGCTTCCGCGGCCGGCGGAGGACGTTTGAGAGCCGCCTGCTCTGCGCCAGGCCCGAGGAGCGCCGCTGCGATCTCGCGCCGGCCTCCTCGGCCGCGGTCCGCGCGCTCGAGCTGACCCTCGCCGACGACTCCGACCCGCGCCCGCAGATCGGCGGCGGGCTCGCCGCGCACGGCTGGAGGAGAGGGGCGCAGGTGGCGGAGATCGGGGCCGGCGACAGGGGCTCGGGTCTCCGCTTCGCCGAGACCCTGATCGACGGCGCCCGCACGGCCCTCACCGAGCATCCCTGCTTCGCGAAGAAGCTCGGCGGCGGATGGGAGGCGACGCGGATGCGGCCCTGCGAGCTGCGGCGGGTGGCGAGCCAGACGGTCGAGACCGCCCGGCTCAGCGACGGTCGCCACCGGCTCCGAGCCTGCGCCACCGACTTCGCCGGCAACCGGGACTGCACCGATCCGCGCCCCCTGCTCACCGACAACACCGCGCCCGCGGCGCCGCGCGGCCTAGGGCTGCGCGGAGGCGCGGGCTGGCGACGCAGCAACGACTTCGACGCCGTTTGGGAGAACCCGAGCCAGCGCCCCGGCTCGTCGATCGCGGCCGCCTCATACCGGCTGAGCGGGGCCGGCGGCTTCGACAGCGGGGTCCTGCACCGAGCCGGCAAGGGAATCGAGTCGCTCCCGGACCTGGCGGTGCCCGGGCGGGGGACCTACACCCTCTCCGTCTGGCTTCGCGATCGGGCCGGCAACGAGTCGGCCGCGAACGCAGCGACGATGGCACTCCTCTTCGACGACGACGCTCCCTCGGTGCGCTTCCGGGGTCATCGCGACCGCGCCCACCCCGAGCTCGTCTCGGCGGACGTCGTCGACCCCGATTCGGGACCGGCCGACGGGGTGATCTCCTACCGGCGCTCCGGGCGAAGGCGCTGGGCGAAGCTCTCGACCTCTCTGCGCCGCTCTCCCGGGCGGGAAGGCGAGGCGGAGCTTCTCGCCCGGTTTCCCTCCGAGAGGGTCAGGCCGGGCCGCTACAGGTTCCGCGCCACGGTCGTCGATGGCGCCGGCAACCGCGCCTCCACCACCCGGCGAGGCGACGGCAGCGCGATGCTGCTGCATGCGCCGCTGAAGCGCCGGACCAGTCTGCGCGCGCGGCTGCGGCTCGGGGGCCGCAGCGGGCGGCGGTTGAGGGTCCCCTACGGCGCCCGGGCCACGCTGGCGGGGCGTCTGCGGCGCCGCGACGGCGCCGGGTTGGCCGGGCGCAGGATCCGGATCGCGGTGCGGCCGGCCGCCGGATCGCTCGCCGGGCCCGCCGTGCGCCACCTCCGCACCGGTGCCGCTGGCCGCTTCCGCGTCCGGCTCGGCGCCGGGCCATCGCGCCGCATCCGGGTCTCCTTCGGTGGCGGTCCGGCGCTCGCCCGCGCACGCAGTCCGCGGCTGCGACTGCGGGTGAGAAGCGGTGTCGCCTTCGCCGCCTCGCCGGAGTCGCTTCGCACCGGCGAGGCGCTGGAGCTGCGGGGAAAGGTGCGGAGCCGCGGAGCCCGAATTCCCTCGCGCGGGAAGCTGGTCGTGATCCAGTTCCTGGAGAGGGCGAGCGGGCGCTGGCAGCCGGCGCTGATCACCCGGGCCGGGCGGCAGGGCCGCTTCCGGGCCCGCTACCGCTTCCGCTACGTCAGCGGCATGGCGCGGATTGAGCTGCGGGCGCTGGCGCCACCGGAGCAGGGCTGGCCCTACGTCGCAGGAGGCTCGGCGCCGTTGAGCGTGACCGTGCGCGGCTAGATCTAGGGGCGCGGGAAGCGCGCGGCGCGGGGCGGGAAGCGGCGTGAGTTGAGCGCCTGCCTGAGCACCGCCCGCCCGGCCGGGAAGTTCTGGATCCGGAACGGGTTGCGGCTGCCGAAGTCCTGGTAGTAGACGAGCATCCGCGTCCTGCGGTGCGAGCGGACCCAGCGCAGCAGGTGGCGGATGAAGCCGGGGTCGTCGGCGCCCCACAACCCGAACTCGGTGATCGCGAACGGCTTCCTCCTGCCGTAGCGGTGGCAGAGGCGGGTGAGGCCGCCGAAATCGGTGTAGCGGGAGTAGATGTCGGCGCCGATCCAGTCGATGTAGCGGTTGCCCGGGAAATAGGCCTCCGCGGAGTTGCGGCGCAGCGAGGGCGATCCGCTCGGCAACGGGCTCCAGATCACCGAGACCGGGGCCCGGGGCAGCAGGTCCGGCTCCCTGCCGTGCTTGCGCCTCAGCCCCGGCAGGTGGAGCTTGTGCAGCTTGCGGTTCAGCGTCCGGCGCGTCTTGCCCCCGTGCAGGATCAGGTACATGCGGCGGAAGGCCTGCTTGTACCAGTGGGTCGTGTGCCGGCCGCCCCTCTCGCTGCCGTCGCAGCGAACCGCGGTGTACGGATTGAGGCAGCGGTTGGGCTCTCCGAGCGGCCTGACGTAGGCGGGCATGCGGTGCTGGGCGAAGCTGCGGTTGAGCCGCAGCAGGTAGTCATCGCCCTCGCCGCGGGCGATCCCCTTCGGTGTGATCACCTCGTGGCGGTCGCTGCCGGCAGCGGTGGAGATGTGCAGCATCGGTCGGGCGTGGACCTGCTCCCAGCGGGGCAGCGCCAGGTGCAGCGAGTTCCCGAATGGGTGGTAGGTC
This sequence comes from uncultured Actinomycetes bacterium, assembly GCA_963725315.1. Classification (GTDB taxonomy): domain Bacteria; phylum Actinomycetota; class Thermoleophilia; order Solirubrobacterales; family 70-9; genus JBBRHQ01. The sequence continues at coordinate 29,851 of CAVRYA010000011.1, forward strand.
TCGATCACCGCGGGGTGGGCGCCGACCGCCTCGGCGAAGGACTCGAACCCCGAGGCCTCCCCGGTGTCGGTGACCCCGAAGAAGAGCTTGCCGTTCGGCGGGAGGTTCTGGCGCTTCGCCTGCTTGGCGTGGTGGCCGGCCGAGGCCGAGGCCCGCGGCGCCGGGCCCGGGAGCGAGACAGCGATCGCGCAGGCGAGGCAGAAGGCTGAGACGGCGAGCGCTTGCGTCGATCGCGACACCGGCCGCTCAGTTCCTCCCCACGCCTCCGGTGGCGGGCGCCCGCGCCGGGGGTCGCGGCGCGACCCCCGGATAGCGGCTCGAGGCGAGCCTTTGCCTCAGCACCGAGCGGCTGCTCGGATAGTTCTGGATCCGGAACGGGTTGCGGCTGCCGAAGTCCTGGTAGTAGACGAGCATCCGGGTGTGCTTGTGGCGTCGCGCGAAGGCGAACAGGCGGCGGACGAACGCCGGCGAATCCGATCCCCACAGGCCCCACTCGGTGAGCGCGAACGGCTTGTCGTGCCGCTTCGCGAAGCGGTCATAGAAGCGGCGCAGGTCGTGCCAGTAGGGATAGCGCGAGTAGAAGTCGGTCCCGACCCAGTCCACGTAGCGCGCTCCGGGGAAGTAGTGAGCGGGGCGGTTGGCGCGGACCCCCGGGGAGCCGGCGGGCAGGGGGCTCCAGATCAGCGCCACCGGCGCCTTCGGCAGCCGCTTCGGCTCGCGCCCGCCGGGTCGGCTGAGGCGCGGCAGGCCGAGGCGCTTCAGCTTGCGGTTGACCCGGCTGCGCTTGCCGCCGCCGTGCAGGATCAGGTACATCCGCCGAAACGCCTGCCGGTACCACTTCGGCGAGTAGCGCGAGGCCCTGCGATTGCCGGCGCAATCCACCCCGGCGTAGGCATTGAGGCAGCGATTGGGCTCGCCCAGCGGGCGGACGTAGGCGGGGAAGCGGTGGCGGGCGAAGCTGCGGTTGAGGCGCAGCAGGTAGTCATCTCCCTTGCCGAGGGCGATGCCCCGCGGGGTGATCACCTCCTGCCCGTCGCTCTCGAGGGTCGAGATGTGGAGGATCGGTCGGGCCCGCACCTTCTCCCAGCGCGGGATCGCCTGATGCAGGCTGTTGTCCCAGGGGTGGTAGGTCTCGATCAGCGCCGGGTGCTTGCCGACCGCCTTCGCGAACGACTTGAAGCCCGAGGCCTCGCCGGTGTCGGTGACCCCGAAGAAGACCTTGCGGCCCGGCGGCTTCAGGGGTTTCCAGTCCGCGGCGGCGGCGCCTGCGATCACCAGGGCAAGGGCCGCCAGGCCGGCGGCCAGGCAGAGCCCACGCAGGGGCATGCCTCTCCGCCAGCGGAGTCGGGCGCGTGTGTTTCTCCCGCCGGGTCGGTACACGTTGGGCCGCGCGGCGCCCGAGCCGACGCCGTCGCGGGCGGGCCACACTATGGAACACCAGAGGCCGGTCCGCAAGTTCCTTCCCAAGCGGATAAATCTTCGCAACGGTCATCATCTGGGCCATGGCAAGCGACCCGCAGGGCCAGCCGTCCGGGCAGGACCCGGGCCTCGACACGTTCACCTCGCTGGTCGCCGACGCAATCGATCGCCTGCCCGAGCAGTTCCAGGAGGTGATCGCCAGGGTCCCGGTCGTCGTCTCCGAGCTCGGCGCAGAGGCGGGCGCCTACGGGCAGTACTTCGGCGACGGCGTCGCCCGGGAGCGCTACGAGGACCGGATCGTGATCTACCGCGACACCCTCGAGCGCGACTTCGGCCACGACCCCGAGCTGCTGGCGGCGCAGGTAGAGCGGACCCTGCGCCACGAGCTGGCCCATCACCTCGGCTGGGACGAGCACGGCGTCGGTGGCCTCGGCCTGTAGGGTTGGCGCCGATGACGGTGGCGACCCTGTACACCAGCGCCGGGCCTATCGCGGTGGAGCTGTTCGACGAGGACGCCCCGCAGACGGTCGAGAACTTCCGCAAGCTCTCCGCCGACGGCTTCTACGACGGGCTCGTCTTCCACCGCGTGATCAAGGACTTCATGATCCAGGGCGGCTGCCCCGAGGGCACCGGGACGGGCGGACCGGGCTACACCTTCGAGGACGAGTTCAACCAGCACAAGATCGAGCGCGGCGCCCTGGCGATGGCCAACGCCGGGCCGAACACGAACGGCTCGCAGTTCTTCATCGTCACCACCGAGGCGGCCCCCTGGCTCGACGGCAAGCACACCGTGTTCGGGCGCGTCACCGACGGCATGGACTCCGTTGACGCGATCGAGGGGACCGAGACCGACGCCTCGGATCGCCCGCTCGAGCCACAGGGCATCGAGCGGGTCGAGCTCTCCGACTAGCGGGGCCCGATGCGCACCGCCGGGCTGGTTCTGATCGCCGGCGGCCTGATCAGCCTCGCCCTCGACGCCGCCGGAGCGCCGGAGTCGGCGCTGCGCTTCGCCTATCACCACCTGCTCTCGGGTCTCGACGTTCCCCGCGATCCCTCGCCGACCGCCGAGGACGTCGTCCGATGGTTCGCGCGCTACGCGGCGGTCGCCGAGCTGGTCGGCGGGGGCGGTGCTGCTGTGGCTCTCCTTCCGCGAGTGAGTTGGCGGTCGCGGCTCAGCCGGCGAGCGAGGCCACCGCTTCGTCGAAGACCTCGGTGTGCCGGTCGACGTCGGCCTCGCTGGTCTGCGGCGAGATCAGCGCCATGTTGTGGAAGGGAGTGAGCAGAACGCCGCGATTGAGCGCGTGCAGGTGCAGGTAGCGCTCCAGCTCGGGGTCGGCGGCGGCGTGCGCCTGGGTCCCGTTGCGGGCCGGCTCGGACTCGAAGCGGTACTCGGCCCGGCAGCCGAGCTGGGTCACGTTCCAGGGCAGCACGGTGCCGGCCGGCGACCTCCTCGACCCCGGCGGCGAAGCGCGTCGGCGAGGGGGATCGTGCGGGCGAAGGCCTCCTCGGTGAGGACGTGCTCGAGGGTGGCGCGGACCGCCGCCAGCGAGAGCGGCGTTGCCGGCCAGGGTGCCGCCGACCCCGCCGGTGTCCTCGTAGTCGGCCGCCTCGTGGGAGAGCATCCGCTCGGCGGCGTCGGCCTTCAGCCCGAGCGCCCCGGCGGGGACGCCGCTGCCGATCGCCTTGCCGATCGTGACCAGGTCGGGGTCGAGGCCCCAGGCCGCGGTGCAGCCGCCCGGCCCGGCCGAGAAGGTGTGGGTCTCGTCGATGATCAGCAGCGTCCCGGTGCGTGCGGTCAGCTCCCGCAGCGTCTCGTGGTAGCCGGGGTCGGGGAGGATGATCCCCATGTTGGTCATCGCGGGCTCGGCGAGGACGCAGGCGATCTCCTCGCTCTCCAGCGCCCGCTCCAGCGCGTCGAGGTCGTTGAACTCGATCGCCACGGTGGTCTCGGCGACGTCGACAGGGGCGCCGACGTTGCCGGCCCGCGCGCGGGTGCCGCCGGGGGTGGCGATCGCGAAGGTCTCGTCGACGGTGCCGTGGTAGCAGTAGCTGTAGGCGAGGACCTTGCGGCGCCCCGTCATCTGCCGGCAGATCCGCAGCGCCGCGCGGTTGGCGTCGGTCGCGGTCAGGGTGAACATCCAGTGGTGGACCCCGAAGCGGCGCGCCAGCTCCTCCCCGACCCAGGCCGAGTCCTCGGTCGGGAGCATCGTCGTGATCCCCCTGCGGGCCTGGCGGGCGACGGCCTCGGCGACCATCGGCGGCGAGTGACCGGGCATCGCCCCGGTGTCGCCGAGGCAGAGGTCGACGTAGGTGTGGCCGTCGACGTCGGTGATCCGCGCCCCGCTCGCCTCCGCCGCGAAGACCGGGAAGCCCCCGGCCCAGCGCATCATCCAGGGCATCGGCACCCCCCCGACCAGCGAGTGGAGCGAGCGCTCGTACAGCTCGCGCGAGCGCGGATGGGCGCGGATGAACTCGGCCAGCTCGGCCTCGAGCAGCGACGGCAGCCTGTCGCGGTCGATCCCGCTCACCGCGGCGATGCTATGTGACCGCGGCGGGTGGCGGGGAGGCTCAGGCGCCGCGCTGCGAGCGCAGGACGCTGACCATCAGCTCCATCGCGGCGGCGACGTCGGGGCTGCGCAGAATCGAGATCGCCTCGCGGAGCTTCATCGGCTCGGTGCGCTCGCGAAAGCGTGGGTAGGCCTCGGTGATCGCCTCCGAGCCGTCCATCGCCAGCTTGAAGCCTCCCTCGTAGGGGATCTGCCCCAGCGTCCCCATCAGCATCATCAGGTTGGAGACCATCGTCATGATGTCGGGCCGCGTCAGGGCGCTGAAGTTCTCGTCGAACTCGGCGAGGATCGCGTTGAGGCCGGCGAGCACGCCGCTCTCGGCCAGCAGCTCGACCGTTTCCAGCGCCTGCTCGACCTGCCCGGCGTTGCGGGCCAGCCGCAGCTGCAGGCGCTCCAGGGCGGCATGCTCCTCGGGGCTCAGGGCGCTCAGGGTCGTCTCCTCCTCGCTCATCGCTCAGCCTCCGAACAGGTTCGCGAACCAGTAGGCCTCGAAGCCGGACTTGAGTGCGCGGAAGGAGCGCATGCCGCCGAGCATCCGGCAGTCTGGGACATCGCTTCGCCCGGCCAGCTTCTCGCTGAAGTCGCACCAGACGGCGGCCCCCTCGTAGCCGGTGTCCATGACGCAGATCCCGACCATGTTGTAGAGCTCGCCCACGAAGGTCCCGCGCGCCCTGTCGATGATCTGGGAGGCGACGTGCTCGGCCTGGAAGTGGGCGAACACCCCGGCCATGCCGAGGCCGATCGTCGGCGCTACCACGTCCCCGATGCCCCAGACGCCCTCGAACTCGGGCGAGGCCATCGACGGCAGCTCGACGTCCATGTAGCCGCCATCGGCGGCCATCCCCGAGTCGGCGACCACCGCCGGTGCCCGGTGCTCGGGGACCACGAGAGCGAGGTCGTACGGCAGCTCGCGGCCGTCCTCGCCGCGGAGGACGTGGTTCGAGGCATCGTGGCCGGCGAGCGTGAAGGCGCCCTCGAAGGCGACCCGGCGCTGCTCGAGGAAGCGACCGAACCCGTCCACCATCAGCGGACCGAAGGTCTCCATCGGCTTCTCCCAGGTATGGAAGACGGAGATCTCGGTCTTCTCGGAGACGCCGCGCTGCTCGGCCAGGTAGCGCAGCATCATCGCCGACTCGAAGGGTGCCGGCGGGCAGCGGTAGGGCCAGGACTCGACCCCGACCACGACCCGGCCGCCCTCGAAGCCGGCGAGGCGCTCGCGGGCGGCGAGCGCATCGTCGAGCTCCCAGGGGGCCTCGAGGCCGGCCAGCTCCGGGGAGCGGCCGATCTCGGCCCCGAGCGAGACGATCAGGTAGTCGTAGTCGAAGCCGCCCGCCGAGTCGGTCTCGACCCGGCGGGCATCGGGGTCGATCGCGCTCACCTCGGCCTGGACGACCCGGGTGCCGTAGCGGCCTTCGAGGATCGAGAGCTCGCGGCGCACGTCATCCGGTTCGCGCTTGCCGGTCATCACCCAGAGATAGCTGGGCCGGTACTCGTGCCAGCGGCTGCGGTCGATCAGAACGACCTCGAGCTCGCCCTCCTTCGACCATCGCCCGAGCCGCTTCGCCGCGACCGCGCCGCCGCTGCCGCCGCCGAGGATCACCACCCGCTTCATCGGGCCGCTCCGATTGGGGTCTTGCCGGCCGGGCCCGATGGATCGTCGATCCGCGGGCGCTCGTCGTCGGCCGTTTCGCCGTGGCCGAAATGGACGTCGGGCAGAATCCGGTCGAGCCAGGCCGGCAGGTACCAGGCGGCCGAGCCGGAGAGGCGCAGGAACACCGGCACCAGCAGCAAACGCACCAGGAAGGTGTCGAGCAGGACCGCGATCCCGAGGATCACGCCCATCTCCTTCGGCGGCAGCGGCCCCGAGAGCGCGAAGGTGAAGAAGACCGCCACCATTACCGCCCCGGCGGCGAGGATCACCCGTCCGGAGTGGGCGAGGCCGCCGACCATCGCCTCCTTCGGGTCGCCGCTGCGCTCCCAGTGCTCGCGCGCCGAGGAGAGCAGGAACACCGTGTAGTCCATCGCGATCGCGAAGATCATCGCGAAGAAGAAGACCGGGCCCCAGGCATCGAGGAACCCCTGCGGCTCGAATCCCAGCAGTCCGGACAGGTGTCCGTCCTGGAAGATCAGCTTGGCGACACCGAAGGCCGCGCCGGTGGCGAGCAGGTTGGTGGCGACGCCGATCGCCGCGACCAAGGGCGCCTGGAAGGCGAACAGCAGCAGCAGGAAGCCCAGGCCGAGGACGACTCCGATGACCAGCGGCGTCTTCGCCGCGAGCGCGGCCTCGAGGTCGTGGTTCTCCGCCACCGCGCCGCCGACGAGGGCGTTCGCCGGGAGGTCCGCCCGGAGGCGGTCCAGGGTTTGGCCGAGAGACGTGGTGGAGGGACCGGCGCCGGGGACGACCCGGGTCAGGGCGAGCCCGCCGCTTCCCGGCTGCGGAGGCATCACCATGGCGATCCCAGGGTCACGGCGGGCCACCGCCGCGACCCTGGCGGACTCGCCGCGGGGGGCGACGACCTCGAGGGCCCCCGGCGCACCGGGGCCGAAGGCGGCGCTGATCTGGCGATAGCCGATGCGGGAGCTGTCGCCGCCGGGGACGACCTTGATCGAGGGCATGCCGGTGCGCAGGTTGAGGACCGGGAGGGCGAGCGCTGCCAGCACGATCAGGGCGATTCCCCCGAACACCAACGGCCGCCGCCACAGCAGCTCGCCCCAGCGGGCGAAGGCGGGCGAGCGATGCTCGCCGCTGTGGGCCCAGGGCAGGCTGAGCCTGTCCACCCGCGGGCCCAGCTTTGCCAGCACCGCGGGCAGCAGCGTCAGCGTCGCGGCGAGGACGAACAGGACCGCGACCATGATCCCCAGCGCCATCGACCTGAAGGCGGGGCTCGGGACCAGCATCACCGCCGAGAGCGAGATGAGGACGGTGACGCCGGAGAAGAGCACGGCCTTGCCGGCGGTGTCCATCGTGGTCGCGACCGCGTCCACAGGGTCCATTCCGGAGCCGAAGTGGGCGGCGCGGAAGCGCATGACGATGAACAGGGCGTAGTCGATCCCCAGCGCCAGCGCGAACATCAGCGCGAAGTTCATCGCCCAGATCGAGATCGGCGCTATCAGGGTGCCGAGGAAGAGCACCCCGGCCGAGGCGACGAGGCCGAGGATGGTCAGCATCAGCGGCAGGCCGGCGGCGACGAGCGATCCGAAGGCGAGGACGAGGATCGCCAGCGTCACCGGCCAGGAGATGAACTCCGAGCGCAGCATCGCGTCGCGGTTGGCCTGATTGAAGTCGGACCACATGCCGGAGGCGCCGGTCAGGTTCACCTGCACCCCAGGAGCCGCGACGGCTTCGAGATCGCCCTTGAGGCGATCGGCGGCGGCGACCATCTCGTTCGGGTCCCTGGCGGCGCCGGTCGAGATCACCGCCGTGTGGCCATCGGCAGAGATCGAGGCGCCGGCGCGGGGGGCGCTGACGACCGAAACGGCGCTGTCGGCGCGAAGCACCGCCATCGCCCGCCTGATCGAGCGCCGGAAGCCGGGGTCGGAGACGGTCTGGGCGGGGGAGTGGACCGCCACCTGAAGCGCGTAGGAGCCGGCGCCGGCGAAGTTGCGGTCAATCGCCTGGCGGGCCTGGACGGACTCGGACCCGTTGGCCTGCCAGCCGGCGCCGGAGAGCGCCGTCTCGACCCGGGGAGCGAGGATGCCGAGGCCAACCGCGATCAGGGCCCAGGCGATGAACACATGTCGGCGCCTGGTCGCCGCCAGCCGGCCGAGGCGGCCGATCGGTCCGAGCTCTGTGCCGCTCATCGGGGCTGCTCGCCCGCTCCGCGAAGGCCCAGGTAGCGGCGCATCAGCCACGAGCTCGGGCAGTTGCCGAAGAGGACGAACGCAAGCTGGTTGGCGGCGACGAACAGGGTGAGGAGGAGGAAGAGGGGGCTGACGAGGACGGCGAGGACGACGCTGAGGGCGGTCATCGTTCCGGCCATCAGGAAGAGAACCCGCTCCAACGGCCAGCGTGAGGAGTCTTCGATTCGCACTTCGGGGTTCCGCCGGATCGCGGGTCGCGACTGAGTGGCCGTGGGCATCGCTAGCCTTCCGCTTGGATTTGTCTACTGTTTAACAACTTTACAGTTGTAGAATGGAAGGTAGCAGATGGACGCGCCATTGACTCCCCACGCAGCCGAGCTGATCGCCCGCCGCTTCCGGGCGCTCTCGGATCCCACCCGGCTGCGCATCCTCGATCTCCTGCGCGAGCGCGAGGAAGCCTCGGTCGGCGAGCTGACCGAGGCACTCGAGAGCAGCCAGCAGAACGTCTCCAAGCACCTGGCCGCTCTTCACGCCGAGGGCTTCGTCTCCCGCCGCAAGCAGGGGACCAGCGCGCTGTACCGGATCTCGGATCCCGGGGTCCTGGAGCTGTGCGAGAGGGTCTGCGCCGGGATCGAGGCGCAGCTGGCCGAGATCGGCGAGGCCATCCGGGGCGCGCCGCTCAGCGCGGGCGCCGCGCCAGCGCCGCGGGGCTGAGCTGTTCGGGGCGAGTGTGGCCGCTCAGCGCCATCGTCAGGTCGAGCTCGCCGAGCACCGTCCGCAGCACCGTCTCCACCCCGGCCTGGCCGTCCAGTGCCAGTCCCCAGATGTAGGGTCGGCCGAGGAGGACGGCGTCGGCCCCCAGCGCCAGGGCCTTGAAGACGTCGGCCCCGCCGCGGATGCCGCTGTCGAAGAGCACCGCGAGGTCGCCGCCGACGGCCTCGGCGATCGCCGGCAGGGCGTCGATCGAGGCGATCGCGCCGTCGACCTGGCGGCCGCCGTGGTTGGAGACGACGATCCCGTCGATCCCGCGGGCGGCGGCCTCGCGGGCGTCGTCGACGTGCTGGATCCCCTTCAGCAGGATCGGCAGCGAGGTTCTCTCCCGAAGCCAGGCGAGGCTCTCCCAGTCGAGAGCGGGGTTTACGTAGGCGCCGAGGTAGGCGGCCGTGGCGGCGCCGAGGTCCTCCTCGGGCGGGCGCTCCAGCCCGGCCCGGAACACCGGGTCCTGGAAGAAGTTGGCGTTGCCAGAGCCCTCGAGGAAGGGCAGCCAGGCCTGCTGCAGGTCGCGGGGCTTCCAGCCGGGGATGAAGGTGTCGACGGTGAGGACGATCGCCCCGTAGCCGGCGACCTCGGCGCGGCGCACGAAGCTCTCGGCCAGCTCGGGGCGGTTGGGCCAGTAGAGCTGGAACCAGCGTGGGCCATCGCCGCTCGCCGCGGCGATCTCCTCCATCGTGTAGTGCGAAGCCGTGCTGGCCACGATCAGCAGCCCGAGAGCGGCCGCGGCCCGGGCGCTCGCCAGCTCGCCCTCGTCGTGGACGATCTTCTGCACCCCGATCGGCGCCAGCATCAGCGGAGCGGGCATCGGCGTGCCGAGGATCGTGGTCGAGAGGTCGCGCTCGGAGACGTCGCGCAGCATCCGCGGCACGATCCGCCAGCGGCGGAAGGCCGCGGCGTTCTCCGCCATCGTCTCCTCGCTGCCGGCCCCGGCCCAGACGTAGGCGGCCGCCCGCTCGGGCAGGGCGTCGGCGGCCTGGCGCTCGAGCCCGGCAAGGGAGACGGAGAGCTCAGGCCGCTCGCCGCCCATCCCCCGGGCGTAGATCTCGCGGTAGTAGTCGCCGAAGTCGCTCACGCCCGGAGACTATTTCGCCCCCCGCGGCGGGGGCGGGGATAGGCTCAGGACGATGCCAGAGAGCTTCGACTACGTCGTCGTCGGCGCAGGCTCCGCCGGCTGCGCGATCGCCGCCCGGCTCAGCGAGGATCCCTCGAGCCGGGTGCTGCTCCTCGAGGCCGGCGGCAAGGACCGCTCCCCGAACATCAAGATCCCGGCTGCCTTCGCCAAGCAGTTCCGCACCAAGCTCGACTGGGACTACTCGAGCGGCCCCGAGCCCGGGCTCGACGGGCGGGAGCTGTTCGTGCCGCGCGGCAAGACCCTCGGGGGCTCGAGCTCGATGAACGCGATGATGTACGTGCGGGGCCGGCCGCTCGACTACGACGGCTGGCGCGACGGCGGCTGCCCGGGCTGGGGCTACGCCGACGTCCTGCCCTTCTTCAAGCGGGCCGAGAACAACGAGCGCGGCGCCTCGGAGGTCCACGGCGCCGGGGGCCCGCTCAACGTCGCCGACCAGCGCTCGCCCCGCCCGCTCACCCGTCGCTTCCTCGAGGCCGCCCAGGCCGCCGGGATCCCCGCCAACCCCGACATCAACTCCCCCGAGCAGGACGGGGTGACGATGACCCAGGTGACCCAGCGAAACGGCCGCCGCTGGAGCTGCGCCGACGCCTACCTGCGTCCGGCGATGAAGCGGCCGAACCTGACCGTGATCACCGGCGCCCAGGTGCTCGGCATCTCCTACGAGGGCGAGCGGGCGGCGGGGATCCGCTGGCGCGACCGCAGGGGGCGGGAGGCGATCGCAAGCGCCGCCCGCGAGGTGGTGCTCAGCGCCGGGGCGATCGGCAGCCCCCAGATCCTCATGGTCTCCGGGATCGGGCCGGCCGAGGAGCTGGGCCGGCTGGGGATCGAGACCAGGGTGGACCTGCCGGAGGTCGGCGAGAACCTCCAGGATCACCCCTTCGTCCTCCTCAACTACGAGTCCACCCTGCCCGAGAGCCTCGCCGACGCCGAGAAGCCGAAGGCACTGGCCGAGTGGCTGCTTCGCCGCAGCGGCCCCCTGACCTCGAACGTCGGCGAGGCGATGGCCTTCGTCCGCTCCCGCCCCGGCCTCCCCGCCGCCGATCTCCAGCTCCTCTTCGGGCCCGCCTACTACCACGACCACGGATTCGACGAGCACGACGGTCACGCCTTCGCCCTCGGCGCGACCCTGGTCGCGCCCCGGGCCCGCGGCCGTCTGCGCCTTCGCTCAGCCGACCCGCTGGCCAAGCCCCAGCTCGTCGGAAACCACCTCTCCGAGCCCGAGGACATGGTGGCGATGCTCGCCGGATTCCGCCGACTGCGCGAGATCGTCGCCACCGAGCCGCTCGCCTCGGCGCGCGGCAAGGAGCTGATCCCGGGCCCCGAGGTCGAGAGCGACGAGGAGGTCGAGGCCTTCCTGCGGCGCGAGACGGAGCTCCTCTACCACCCCGTCGGCACCTGTCGCATGGGCAGTGACGAGGGGGCCGTGGTCGACCCGCGGCTGCGGGTCCGCGGCGTCGCAGGGCTGCGGGTTGCCGACGCCTCGGTGATGCCGGTGATCACCGGCGGCAACACGCACGCCCCGACGGTGATGATCGGCGAGAAGGCTGCCGAGCTGATCCGCGAAGAGCCCGGCTAGGAATCCCCGGCGCCCTCACGGGCGCGGCGGCGCGCCTCGCCGGGGCGCCAGCCGCTGACCAGGCCCGCGACCAGGGTGACCAGGAAGATCTGCCCGATCAGCATCTCCAGTCCCGAGACCATCTGGCCGGGCTGGCCGCTCGGCACGAGGTCGCCGTAGCCGACCGTGGTCAGGGTCGTGTAGCTGAAGAAGATGAAGTCGCTGCCGTCGGGCTTCGGGACCCCGCTGAAGAAGATGCCGCCCTGGAGGCGGTCGATCGTCCCGTAGAGGAAGGCGAAGAGCAGACCGAGCGAGGTGTAGACGCTGACCGCCCCGAGGATCGTCCGCACCCCGATCCGTGGCGCCATCACCACCGTCGCCAGGACCTTCGCCATCGAAACGGCCAGCAAGCTCGCCATCATCAGCGAGGCAGCGGATTGCCAGCCCCTGTCGCCGCTGATCGCGGCGATGATGTTGAGCCCGACGGCGAGCAGCGCGGCGGAAAGGGCGCGGCGCACCCAGACCGGGTTCGAGCCGGAGGCGGTGAGGGCGAAGATCGCGGTCGTCGTCGCGGTCAGCGAGATCGCCACCGCCGACCAGTCGCGGTCGGGCAGCAGCGAGGCGAGGACGTAGGTCGCCACCACCAGGACCAGGACGACACCGTAGTAGTCGTTGACGCGCTCTGCCAGCGCCTCGGCGTGGCGTCCATCGAACCGTGGGCTTCGCGGTCGCGCCATCCATCGCTCGTTCGGCCATGCAGCGGCGTTTCCTGCCCCGGCGAGGCGCCGCCCGCCGGCCCGTGTGTCGCTACTGCGCCAGCCCGGCGGCCTCGAGCGCCTCCGCCCAGCTGAGGAATGCGGTGGCCCGCGCCACCAGGCGCTCGTGCAGCAGGAAGAGGTTCGCGAACTCCTGATCGAGGTCGATCCGGCTTGCGACACCCTTCATATGCACCCGGCCGAGCCACAGCACCGAGTCGCCGAGGTCCCTGACCTCCATCTCCTCGAAGCGGAACTCCTCCCAGGTCTCCCAGACCGAGGCGAAGCCCCGGGCGCACTCCTCCGGGCCGCGATAGACGACCCGTTCCACGGCGGCCGGTCCGGCGGGCGCCCACTCGACCTCGGCGGCGAGGTAGCCGGCAGCCAGCTCCGCGTCGCGCTGGTTCCAGGCCACGACCAGCGCACGAACGACCTCGATGTTCTCTTCCGACATCGCCCCTCCAGTATCCGCCAAGTGCATCATCGGTTGGGCCGTCCTGGTTTCGCCTCGCATGCCGAGGACAAGGCATCTCGTAAGGGACGCCGGGGCATGTGAGTCAGGCTCCGAGCTAACGAGTTCTGCGTGCGTGAGCGCGGCGAGGGGTATGATTTCGCGCGAGCGATGAGGCTCGCTCCTAACCGCGGTTTACGCCGCTGATGGCCTCTACCCATTGTCATTAGGACAAGTGGAGGCCAAGAGTGGATTCGGTTCAACTAGCTGCAGTCCTCGCCGCCGCGATCGTGCTGGCCAGCATGATCTCGGTCGAGATCGGGTTGTCGGTGGCCCTGATCGAGCTTGGCCTGGGGGTGGTTTTCGGGAATGCCTTCAATCTCAATCCGGATGCGGGCTGGCTCGTTTTCATCGCCACCTTTGCCTCGGTTGTGCTCACCTTCCTGGCTGGCGCCGAGGTGGACCCCGATTACTTCCGCGAACGCTTCGGCGCCTCGATGGCGATCGGGCTCGTCTCCTTCGCCGGTCCCTTTGTCGTTGCCGGGCTGATCACTTACGGCCTCCTTGATTGGGACCCTAAGGCGGCACTGATCGCCGGCACCGCTCTTTCGACAACGTCGCTAGCGGTGGTCTACGCGGTGTTGGTTGAAAGCGGTCTGAATGCGACCAAGATCGGCAAACTGATCATGAGTGCCTGCTTCGTCACCGACATGGCGACCGTGATCGCCCTGACGGCAATCTTCATCAAGCCGAACGCCTGGTTCCCCGTCTTCCTCGTCGTCTCGATCGTCCTGATCATCGGGCTGCCGAAGGCGGCGCCTTGGTTTTTCCGCCGCTACGGCGACCGCGTTATCGAGCCGGAGATCAAACTGATCTTCCTCTGCTTGTTCGTGCTGATGGTGTTGGCCAGCGCCTCAAACGGCCAAGCCGTGCTGCCGGCATTCATTTTGGGTCTGGTGATGTCCAAGCACTACCAGGAGCACACCCAGGAGCAGGAGCGCCTTCGTGTGGTTGCTTTCGCCTTCCTCACCCCCTTCTTCTTCCTCAGGGGTGGGCTGAATGTCTCCCTCCCAGCGGTGTTCGCCAACATCGGAGTGCTGGGCGTGTTGTTCGCCGCGAAGCTGGTTCCGAAGATCGGCCTGATCCAGCCGCTGGCCCGCCGCTATGTGCCGGAGAACGCCACGTTCACCACCCTGCTGATGAGCACCGGACTGACCTTTGGCACGATCTCGAGCCTCTATGGGCTGCAGGCCGGGATCATCGACAAGACCCAGTTCTCGCTTCTCGTGACGGTCGTGGTCCTCTCGGCAATCGTCCCGACCGCGATCGCCCAACGTTGGTTCTCGCCCGACGTTGAGAGCGAGCATCGAGCTGACAAGGCGACCGACGCCGAGCCCAGAACAGGCCCCCAGCCGATCCCAGCGGGAGAGCGAGCATGATGACCCCTTACCAGTTCGAGAACGCCCTAGTTGCCGTCGACGGCTCCGAGGGCTCACAACGCGCGCTGGACTGCGCCTTATCTCTGGTAGAGCGGCTCGGCGGAAAGCTGACGGCACTCTCGGTGGAGGGAAAGCTGCCCGCCTATGCCGCCACCGCCGGTGAAGTCGATGAAGTCAAGCGTGAGAAGGATCGGTTCTTCGAGAACCTGCTTGCGGATGCCAAATCGCAAGCGTCAGAACGCGGCATCGATCTGAGCACCGAGCTCGTCCCCGGCCACGCGGCCGAGGTCATCGGCCACTACGCGAAGACCCACGGTCACGATCTGATCATCATCGGTCACCGGGGCCACTTCCTCGGCGACTACCTGCTTGGCTCCACCGCCGATCGCGTCGCCCACCACGCCCATTGCCCGGTGATGGTGGTGCGATGAGCGGCCACGAGTTCGGCCTGGCAGTTGCAGTGTTCCTCGCGTCCGCGGTTGAGGCGGTCGAGGCGCTGACGATCGTCCTCGCGGTCGGATCGACTCGCAGTTGGTCATCCGCTCTGACCGGGGTGGGAGCCGGCGTCGTGGTCCTTGCTGCGATGACTGTGGCCATTGGACCCGCCCTGACCTCCCTGCCGATCGACGTGCTTCGAGTCGTTGTCGGAAGCCTGTTGCTGATCTTCGGGCTGCAATGGCTGCGTAAGGCGATCCTCCGCGCCTCGGGTTACAAATCCCTTCACGACGAGGAGGCGATATTCCGCGAGGAGGCCGAAGCGGCAAGGGCTTCGGGCAAGCCGAAGGGTGACTTCGATGCCTACTCGTTCACGATCTCCTTCAAGGGGGTACTGCTAGAGGGGCTCGAGGTCATCTTCATCGTTCTCACGTTCGGAGCGAACCAGCACAACATCTCGCTCGCCGCGGCCGCTGCCGCGGTTGCGGTCCTCGCTGTGGGCGCAATCGGAGTCGCGGTCCACGCACCGCTCGCCCGAGCACCCGAGAACACGATGAAGTTCGCGGTCGGCATCATGTTGACGGCGTACGGCATGTTCTGGGGTGCCGAGGGTGCAGGTGCGGATTGGCCCGGTGCCGATGCGGCCTTGCTGATCATTGTTCCCGCCCTGCTGTTGCTCTCGCTGGCGATGGTCTGGCTCCTGCGCCGAACCCGAGAGAAGACCTACGGCGCGCCGCAGGCGACGATGGCGGCATGAAGCGCCTGGAGTCTTTCCTTGGGGGCGTCTGGGAGTTCGTCGTCGGCGACGACTGGGTCACGGCGGCAGGGGTCGCGTTGGCATTGGGACTCACCGCCTCGATCGCCAACAGCATCTCCGCCTGGTGGGTCCTGCCTGTTGCAGTGCCGCTCATACTCGGGCTCTCGCTCTGGCGAGCCACCCGATCGGAATCCTTGCGATGAAGAGGGCAACACTTTGCTCCTGGTTGGCGGAATCTCCATCGCGCGTACGAGGTACCCCCTGATCAACCCGCCAGTACCGCGTAGCGAACGCCGATCGCCAGGGCGAGCAATCCGGCGAGCCTTCGGAGCCCTGCTTCGGGAAGCCGGGGCTGAAGTGCGGCGCCAAGATAGGAGCCGCCCAGACCGCCGACCCCGAGCATCAGTCCAAGCACCCAGTCGGGAGCGATGGAGCCTTCGCCCTGGAGGCTGAGGACCGCGTAGGTCAGCACTCCAGCGACCGAGGTGAAGAGGGTGGCCGTCAATGCCGCCGGAGCGACCTCGGCAGCCAAGTAGCCCGCACCAAGCAACAGTGGAGCAAGGACCGAGCCGCCGCCGATCCCGTAGATGCCACCGATGATCCCGACCGCAAATGCAAGGGCCAGGAGAACTCGCGGATCGAGCCTGTTCCTCGCTCGATCGCGGGGGGTGGGCATCAGAAGGAGCCAGCCTCCCAGGGGGATCAAGACGATCGCAACGACCACCAGGAATGCCTGAGGGCCGGCCAGCAGTTCGACCCTGATCACGGAACCCGCAACGACCCCAGGGAGGCTTCCCAGCACCAGCAGTCGCGTAAGCGTGCCTCCAATCTGCCCAGCCCTCCGGTAGCGCAAGAGGGCACCCGGCACAGCCACCAGGTTGTAGAGAAGATTGGTGGGGGTGATCGACGGGTTCGGCGTATGCAGGACGCTGATCTGCACCGGCACCAAGAACACCGCGCCGGAGATCCCGACTGGCACGGTGACGATGGTGAGCGTAAACGCGAATGCCGCCCCGAGGAGAAGGTCGTTCAGCACGCGGGCAGGCTATGGCCCGCGGCAGGGGGCTGCTCCCACCCCGACGCGACATACATGCGCTGCCGCTAGGTTGGGCTCCTATGGGAGGTATGGATGGGACCCGTAGCGCGGCGCCGCTGCGGATAGGGGTGGCGGGGGCTGGCCACGGGACACGCTGCGGGACACAAATGCAGCGAGCCCATGACCCTCCATGACCTGCCTTGCGAAATGCCGGATGCCTAGCTCAACACCTTTGATCCGCTTGTTGATGCGGAATCCCAGGTGCAGAGCGGAGGGGGTGGGATTCGAACCCACGGGACGCCCGAAGACGCCCAACGGCTTTCAAGGCCGCCGCATTCAACCGCTCTGCCACCCCTCCGGTGCCGGGCCCGAGGCTAGCCTAGCCTCGCGTCCCGCTCCCGACGGCCCTGCCACGATGGTCGGGTGCGCCGTCTGCTGATCCTCGCCTGCGCGATCGTCTTCCTGGACGTCTCCTTCTACGCGGCGCTTGCCCCGCTGCTGCCGGGCTACGTCGAGGACCTCGACCTGAGCAAGGCGCAGGCCGGTCTGCTCAGCGCCTCCTACGCGGCGGGAACCCTGATCGCCGCCCTTCCCGCCGGCCTCGTCGCGGCCCGGGTCGGGCCGCGGCTGACCGCGATCGCCGGGTTGGGCGTTCTCGGCCTCTCCAGCCTCGCCTTCGGCTTCTCCGATCAGATGGCGCTGCTCGACGCCACCCGCTTCTGCCAGGGAGTGGGCGGCGCCATGGCCTGGGCCGGCTCCTTCACCTGGATCATCCTCCGCGCCCCCGAAGAGCGACGCGGCGTCGTCATCGGCACCGCAATGGCGATGGCCGTCGCCGGCGAGCTGTTCGGTCCGCCGCTGGGCGCGATGGCCAAGGTCGCCGGGACCGAGCTGGTCTTCGGCTCGGTGCTGGTGGTCGCCGCCCTGCTGATCGCGGTCGCGGCTGGTACGCCCGATTCGGTCGCGCGGGAGCGCGCGGTGGGCGCGCGACTGCGGGCGGCGATCGGCGCCCGCCCGATCCTGATCGGCTCGGCTCTGGTCGCGGCTCCCTCGCTGATGTTCGGCGCGATCGCGGTCTTCGTACCGCTGCGGCTCGACTCGCTCGGCGGCGGCAGCGCCGTGATCGCCGCCAGCTTCGCCGGTGGGGCGCTGTGCGAGTCGCTGCTCTCGCCAGCGGTGGGCCGCTATTCCGACCGCGCCGGGCGGCTGGCCCCCTACGCGTTCGGGATGGCGATCGAGGTAGTCGCGGTCAGCGCGATCGGGCTCGGCGGCAGGCTGGGGATCGTCTTCGCCGCCACCATTCTCGCGGCCGCCGGCGCCGGTTTCTGCTTCACCCCGGCGACGGCGATGCTCGCCGACTCGGCCGATCAGGTCGGCCTTCACCAGGGGATCGCGGCCGGTCTGACCAGCGTCGCCTGGGCCGGGGGGCAGGTGCTGGGAGGCCTCGGCGGCGGCGCCGCCGCCGGCCTGGTCGGGGACGCTGCCCCCTGCCTGGTGATCGCGGCGATGATGGCGGTTGCCGCGGTGGCCGCGCGCCGCCTCGCAACCGCTCAACCGGCGTCGGCCGGGGCCCAGGTCTCTGGCTAGGGTTGCGCCGATGGCTTCGGCGACCTCGCGCTCGGGCCCGGCGTGACCACCTGGACCAACTGGGCGGGGGATCAGTCCTGCGCGCCTGCGGAGATCGTCAGCCCCCGCGACGCCGCGGGGCTTGCCGGGGCGGTGGCCGCCGCAGCGGCCGCCGGGCGCAGGGTCAGCGTCGCCGGCTCCGGGCATTCCTTCACCGAGGCCGCGATCACCGACGGCACGATGCTGCGGATCGAGGCGCTCGCCGGGGTGATCGAGGCCGATCCGGCCTCGGGCCTGGTCAGGGTCGGCGCCGGCACCGTTCTTGCCGATCTCAACCAGGCGCTGGCGCGGCTCGGGCTGGCGATGGAGAACCTCGGCGACATCGATCGCCAGACGATCGCCGGGGCGATCTCGACCGCGACCCACGGCACCGGCGCCGGCCTGCGGAACATCTCGGCCCAGGTCGAGGCGGTCGAGCTGGTCCTCGGCGACGGCAGCGTCCGGGAGCTGACCGCCGATGGCGACCCGGAGCTGCTGCGGGCGGCTCGGGTCGGGGTCGGCGCCCTCGGGGCGATCTCCGCCGTCACCCTGCGCTGCGTTCCCGCGTTCACCCTCCATCGCATCGACCAGCCCCGGCCCCTGGAGGAGGTTCTCGGCTCCTTCTTCGAGCTGGCCGCCGCCAACGATCACTTTGAGTTCTTCGTCTTCCCCTACACGGACTCGGCGCTGACGATCCGCCGCAACCGCACCGAGCGCGAGCCGCGCCCGCGCGGGGCGCTGCGGCGCTACCTCTCGGACGTCGTCCTCGAGGAGGGGCTCGGCAGCCTGATGCTGCGGGCGACGAGGCGCTGGCCGAAGCTGATCCCCCGCTCCACCGGGCTCGCCGCCCGGGTGCTCTCCCAGGGGGAGCACATCGACCGCAGCTACCGGATCTTCTCCAACCGCCGCGAGATCCGCTTCACCGAGATGGAGTACGCGATTCCCCGGCAGAGCGGGCCGGAGGCGGTCCGGCGCGTGCTCGAGTTGATCCGCGAGAGCCGCCTCGCGGTGGCGATGCCGATCGAGTGCCGGGTGGTCGCGCCCGACGACGCCCTGCTCAGCCCATCGCACGATCGCGAGACCACCTACGTCGCCGTCCACCAGTTCCCCGGGATGGAGTGGCGGCGCTATTTCGAGGCGGTCGAGGAGATCATGGACTCCTACGGCGGCCGGCCGCATTGGGGCAAGCGCCACTTCCAGAGCGCCGAAACCCTGGCGCCGCGCTACCCGCGCTGGGCGGATTTCGCCGCTGCCCGCGACCAGCTCGACCCCGGCCGCGTCTTCGCCAACGAGTACGCGAGCCGCGTGCTCGGACCCTAGAGAAAGGTTCGCCCCTCGCCGCGGTAGGTCGGGACCTGATCGACGATCTCCCCGCCCTCGACCAGGTAGAGCGAGTCGAACCGCTCGCACAGCTCCCCAGCCTTGGTGTGGCGGAAGTAGACGCGGTCGCCGATCTCCAGCCCGTCCGCCGCTTCCCCCAGGAGCGGGGTCTGCACCTCGCCGGCGCCCTCCTCGGGGTCGAGCCGCAGCCCCTCGGGCAGCCAGGGCGAGGGCAGTCGCACCGCGTCGCCGCTGCCCGAGGAGAGGTAGCCGCCGCCGAGCGCCGTGACCACGCCGCGCCCGGGGCGGCGGACCACCGGCAGGGCGAAGGCCGCCGCCGGGGTGAGGGTGAAGCGGCTGTAGTGATCGAAGAGCACCGGCGCGTAGAGGCCGGAGCCGGCGGCCAGCTCGGTCACCGATTCGTCGGCGGCGGTCAGCTCGAGGCTGCCGGTGCCGCCGCCGTTGACAAGCTCGATCTCAGCCACCTCCCGCACCGCCGCGACGATCTCGCCGCGCCGCTTGCGCAGCTCCCTGCCCGAGCGCCGCTGCATGAAGCGGATCGCCGCGCCGCGTAATGGCCTCCGCCCGGGGGGCCGGTCCCCGACCCCGGCGATCTGGCCCTCGTAGGCCATCAGCGCGACCAGCCGCAGCTGCGGGCGGCCCTCGATCTCGCGCGCCAGGGCGACGGCGTCGGCAGCCGTGTGAACCGGGGAGCGCTTCGGGCCGGCCTTGACGCGCCCGCCCAGCGCCCACCAGCCGGCATCGACGTCCATGCAAACCCTGACCGGGGCCGCCGCGGCGCCCAGCACCGACTCGATCATCTCCAGGTGCTCGACGCAGTCGACCATCACCGCCGGCGCCGCCTCGGGGTTGGCGGCGCTGCGGACCGCAAGCTCGGCGAGCGCCCCCCGGTCGGCGGTCGGGTAGGCGAGCAGCAGGTCCTCGAATCCCTCCGAGGCCAGCCACAGCGTCTCCGGCAGGGTGAAGGTGAGCAGCCCGGCGAAGCCCTCCCCGCGGGCGAGCACCCGCTCCAGCAGCGCCCTGCAGCGCACCGACTTGCTCGCCAGGCGGATCGGCTTGCCGCCGGCGCGGCGGGCCATGTCGGCGGCGTTGGACCACATCGCGTCGAGGTCGACGAAGGCGAAGGGCGCCTCCACCTCGGAGAAGACCCGCTCGTAGCGCTCGTGGGTCTGCTCGGGGACGGGCACGGCGGCGAGCCTACATCCCGGCGACGGCGCTTCCGAAGGGCCGGCGCGGTGTTACGCGGGCAGGAGCATGTCAGGCCGCGAAGCGGCCGCAAGTGTTCGAAGCCGCGCGGTGTTAGCGCGGCACATGCAGGCCGCGAAGCGCCGCAGGTTTCCTCTCCTACAATCGGGCGCCCCGGAGAGGTGGCCGAGTGGCTGAAGGCACTCGCCTGCTAAGCGAGTAGGGGGCGCAAGCTCTCTCGAGGGTTCGAATCCCTCCCTCTCCGCTCGGTGGACCTCCCTCGCGACAGGCCTTTGGCGCTCTGATGGCCCGGCGGCTGGCCATCTCGATCGCCTGCCTGGCGACCCTCGTCGGCTCCGCCCTGGTGACCACGGCGATCCTGCGCAACAACGACCGGGGCGCCGCCGCGGCCGCGGTCACGGTGATCGCCGAGCAGCCCACCGGCCGCGCCCCCGGGCCCGAGCGCGCGCCGCAGGCCGAGCCGGTCGCGCTGCGCCCCCGCGGGCGGGTGCCGAGCCTCGGCGTGCGCCCCGCCCAGGGGCCGTACTTCTCGATCGTCAGGCTGCTGCCTGGCAAGCGGGTTGCGGTCTCGCGCCGTCCCGGCGGCCCCGCGGTGGCCTCGCTCGGGCCGCGTACCGAGTTCGGCTCGCCGGTGGTGCTCGCCGTGGATCACCGCAGGGGTGGGTGGATCGGCTTCCAGACACCCCTGCTGCCGAACGGCCAGCTCGGTTGGGTCCGCTCCGACCCCGCGCGGATGCAGCACTACTGGACCAAGTACTCGCTCGGCGTGGACCTCTCCGAGCGCCGCCTCGAGATCCGCTACGGCAAGGACGTGGTCTCCCGGGTCGCCGTCACCGTCGGGGGGGCCGGCTCGGAGACCCCGCTCGGGCGCTTCGCGATCACCGACGCGCTCACCTATGACTCGAGCCCGTACTACGGCTGCTGCGCGCTGGCCCTCTCCGGGCACCAGCCGAACCTTCCTCCGGGCTGGATCGGCGGCAACCGCCTGGCGATCCACGGCACCCCGGGCCCGGTCGGGCTGGCCGCCTCGGCCGGCTGCGTCCGCGCCACCGACGCCACGATGCGGGCCCTGTTCCGCGAGGTCCCCCTGGGGACGCCGGTGTTCGTCTCCGCCTGAGTGCTCTCAGGCCGGGGCGGCGGCGAGCCGGGCGATCTCCTGCTCGAGCCGGGCGGCGAGGCCGTCGAGGTCGGAGAGGACGTCACGGTCGCCGGTGAGGCCGAAGAAGACGCTGCCGTCGTAGCTGACGACCCCGATCGAGAGCGCGTGGCCCTGCGGCGAGAGGGGAACGCATGGATAGACCTCTTCAAGCCTGCGCCCGAGCAGGTAGAAGGGCATCTGCGGGCCGGGCACGTTGGAGATCACCAGGTTCCAGGTCAGCGGCCGGGAGATCGCCTCGCCGAGGAGGCGGTTGATGGTCGGCGGGGTCCAGCCGGTCGCCTCGATGACCAGTGAGGCCGCCCGGGCCTGCTCGGAGTCCTTCAGCCGGGCCGTCTCCCGCGTCACCTCCTCCAGGCGCCGCTTCGGGTCGGCCACAGTCGAGGGGAAGGGAGACCCGGATCGAGGTGATCCGATTGCCCATCGCGCCGGCCTCGTCGGGGCGGCGGATGCTGACCGGGACCAGGGCGATCAGATGCCCGGGCGGCTCCTGCCCGCGGCCGGGGTGCCCCTCGGGGAGCTCGCGCGCGCGGCGCTCGAGGAAGCTGCCGAGGGCCCCCGCGGCCAGGGAGAGGATGACGTCGTTGACCGTCGAACCTTCGGCCTCCGAGCGAGCCGCCTTGATCGCCTCGAGGTCGGCCTTCGCCCAGGCCACCCGGCGGTCGCGGCCGATCTCGAGGTTGAGCGCGGTCGGGGGCGCGCCGGGGCCGCCGGAGGCGAGCGCGGCGAAGCCCTCGGCCGTCTTCATCGCCCGCGCCGCGGTCTCGACGAAGGGCGTGGTCAGGGTCTGGCGGGCGAGGCTGCCGGCGGCCCGGATCGGCCGCCGCAGCGTCTCGGTCGCCTCGCTGACGAACAGCATCCCCGGCCGCGTCTGGTCGGGCTCCCACGGCTCGGAGGGCTCGGGCTCTGGCTTCGCCGGGTCGGGGTCGAGGAGGATCGTGCCGACGTCGATCGCCGAGACGCCGTCGACCAGCGCGTGGTGGGTCTTCGAGAGGTAGGCGTGCCGGCCGCCGGCCAGCCCCTCGATCACGTAGAGCTGCCACAGGGGGCGGGCGAGGTCGAGCGGCGCCGACATGATCCGCCCGACCAGCTCGGCGAGCTCGCCGCGTCCGCCCGGCGAGGGGAGCGCCGCGCGCCTCACGTGCCAGCGCAGGTCGAAGCGCTCGTCGTCTGTCCAGCGCGGGTTGGTGAGCTGGACCACCGGCGCCTTGCGCACCCGCTGGCGGAAGCGGGGGATCAGGTGAAGGCGCGAATCGACGTGGCGGAGCAACTCCTCGTAGGGGGGCGGCCCGCCCTCCATGATCATCGTGCCGCCGACGTTGACGTGGATCGGCCCGCGCTCAGCCAGCAGCGATGACATGTCGGAGGCGGAGAGCCGCTCGGCCACCGAGCGAGCCTATCCGGGCCGCGGCTCGCCGATCTCGGTCCCGGCGCCGGCGAGCGCGAGAATATGGGTGATGATCTCCGCAAGTCGCCGCACCAAGATCGTCGCCACGGTCGGCCCCGCCACCTGGGAGCCGCGCAAGCTGGCCGAGCTGATCGCCGCCGGGGCCGACGTGCTGCGACTCAACTTCTCCCACGCCGACGCCGAGCGCCAGGCGGAGACGATCGACTCGATCCGCGGCGCCGCCGAGGAGGTGGGGCGCGAGGTCGCGATCCTCGGCGACCTTCCCGGGCCGAAGCTGCGGATCGGCTCGATGCGCGGCGACGTGGTCGAGCTCGATACCGGGAGCACGGTCACCCTCACCCCCGACGGCGAAGTCGGGGACGAGCGGCGCATCCCGGTCTCCTGGGCCGGGCTGACCCAGGCCCTCGGCCCCGATGAGCTGGTCTACCTCGCCGACGGCGCGATCCGCCTGCGGGTGCTGGAGGCGAGGCCGAGCGGGGTCGAGTGCGAGGTCGAGGTCGGCGGCGCCCTCAGCTCCCACAAGGGGATGAACCTGCCCGGCGCCGAGACCGGGCTGCCGGCGATCGACGATGAGGACCTGCGCTGGGTCGACTTCGCGGTGCGCCACCGGGTCGACCTGCTGGCCGTCTCTTTCGTGCGGCGGGCGGCGGACCTCGGCCCGGTCGAGGAGCGGCTGCGCCAGCTCCACTCCGACATCCCGCTGATCGCCAAGATCGAGAAGCCGCAGGCGGCCGAGAACGCCGAGGAGATCATCGCGGCGGCGACCAGCGGGATCATGGTCGCGCGCGGCGACCTCGGCATCGAGCTGCCGCTCTCCCGGGTCCCGATCGTCCAGAAGGAGCTGATCCGCAAGGCCGGCAAGCTCTCCAAGCCAACGATCACCGCCACCCAGATGCTCGCCTCGATGGTCACCGCCCGCACACCCACGCGGGCCGAGGTCACCGACGTCGCCAACGCGATCTACGACGGCACCGACGCGGTGATGCTCTCCGAGGAGACCGCGGTCGGCCACAACCCTGTGGATGCGGTGCGGGTGATGGACCGGATCGCCCGCGAGACCGAGACCGACCTCAGCTACGGCGACTGGTTGCTGGGGAGAACCGAGCAGGCGAGGCAGGACGTCGCCGACTCGGTCGCCCAGAGCGCGGTCGGCTCGGCATACCGGCTCGACCTGGCGGCGCTGGTGGTGCCGACCACGAGCGGCCGCACGGCGCGGCTGATCTCCGCCCACCGCCCCAACGTCCCGGTGATGGCGATCTCGCCCCGGATCGAGACGGTGCGGCGGATGAACCTGCTGTTCGGGGTGACCTCGGTGCTCAGCGACCAGACCAGCGAGATCCGCGACCTCCTCCACGACTGCGCCGCGCTGGCCGCCGTCCACGGCATCGCCCGGCCGGGTCAGCTGGTCGGGATCGTCGCCGGGCTGCCCGACCAGGAGCTGGGGACCAACCTGTTCGAGGTCCACCGGGTGCCGTAGGAGGAGTTGGGGGCGCCACGCCGCGGCAGCAACTACTATGCGCCGCGTGGGCAGGGAGACTTCCTTCGCAAGGAATGGCCTTCGGGCCACGGGGCTGCTGGCAGCTGCTGAGCGCAGCCGCGATGCTGCTGCTGGCGATCAACGCTGGCGAGGCCTCCGCCGCGCGGGTCAAGTGCGCCGGAACCTTCCGCGTCCTCCACAACGACCACGTCGGGCGGATGTCGCTACCGGCAGGCCGCTACCAGATCACCATCCTCTCGAGCGGGACCCCGAGCTGCGCGGCCGCTTCGAAGCTGTTCACCCGATTCCTCGAGGACTTCGACGGCAAGCTCCCCAACGGTTACCGGATCAGCGCCGCGAAGCGCGCCTTCGTCAAGAGCCCCGGTGTCGGCTTTGCGGTGAAGCGAAACGGCGGAGGAGGCGGCGGCGGAGGAGGCGGCGGCCGCCACCCGAAGAACGGCCGCTTCTGCGCCGGGCACCTTCAGCGTCCTTCACAACGACCACATCGGCAAGCTGCAGCTGCCGAAGGGCCGCTACTGGATCATCCTGCTGCAGAAGAACGGCCTGACCTGCGCCCGCGCCTCGGCGCTGTTCAGCAGGTTCCTCGACTCCCCCGGCGGACGCCTGCCAAACCCCTGGCAGGTCAACCCGGCGACCGCGAAGTTCCGGCGCGGGCCGCACGGCAACGGCTTCCGCGTCAAGCCGACCAGCTAGAGCCCGGGCCCGCCGAGTCCAGAGCGCCGAGCCGCCTCAGCGGAGGACGCGGATGTTGAAGGCGGCCGTGTCGAGGGCGCCCATCATCCGCAGCCACAGCGGCAGGTACATCTCCATGCCCCGGGCGGCGCCGATCTCGCCGAGGTCGAGGATCGAGTCCTCGGGCCAGCCGAAGGCGCCGAGCAGGGCCTTGACCTCCTGCTTGGCGCCGTCGTCGTCGCCGGCGATGAAGATCGTGCCGGGCTCCGAGAGCGATCCGGGGTCGACCATCACCGCCGCGTTGACCGTGTTCAGCGCCTTCACCACCTTGGCGTCGGGGTGGGCGGCCTGGATCCGCTCGCCGAGGCTGTCGTCGTTGCAGACGCTGAGCGTCGGCGGCATCCCCTGGGAGAAGTCGAGCGGGTTGGCGACGTCGACCAGCACCTTGCCGGACAGGTTCTCCGCGCCCGCCGCCTCGAGGGCCTCGAGCGAGGCGACCCCGGAGGTGCAGTTGAAGACGATCTCACCTGCAGCGGCCGCGTCGGCGAAGCTGCCGTGCGCGGCGCCCGAGCCGGCCGCCTGCGCCCAGGCGCTCGCGTCCTCGTTGCCGGCGCTGCGCGAGCCCATCGTCACCTCGTGCCCCAGCTCGACCAGCTTCGAGCCGATCGTCTGCCCGACCCCGCCCGTGCCCAGCACCGCAACCCTCATAACGTCTCCTTCGATCGAGAACCGACTGAAGAACCGAGGCTAGCGAGCCGCCTTCGCGGCCCGAACTCGGGGCCGCGAGGGGCCGAACGCAAGGTTAGGGCCCCAATGGGCACGGAAGGTTGCGTTCGGCCGGCTAGATTGGATGGATGAGCGCGAGCGCCGGCGAGAACCTGGTGGCGGAGGTGACATCCTGGGAGGGGGTCAGCACCGGGGAGGGCCGCTTCGGCTCGACCCGCCTCCTGGTCGGCCGGCGTGAGCTGGGCCACCTGCACCCGCCGGCGACGCTCGACATGCCGCTGCCGCCGGAGCGGAAGCGGGCGCTGGTCGAGAGCGGCGAGGCCGAGCGCCATCGCTGGACGCCGCCGGAGTCGGGATGGGTGACGATCCGTCTCGACGACGCCGCCGCGGCGCAGAAGGCGATCGGGCTCCTGCGCGAGCGCTGGGAGCACGCCCGCACGGTGCGCGAGCGTCGCGCACCCGATCATCACCCGGGCGCGTAGAATCGCCGTCCCGGGCATCGGCCCGGCACCCGCGCCCGTAGCTCAGTTGGATAGAGCGTCGGTCTACGAAACCGAAGGTCACAGGTTCGAATCCTGTCGGGCGCGCTGTTCGAAATAGCCTGCAAATATGGCCCTTTCGCTTGCGCTGGGAGACTTTCTACTTCTGTAGGTGCCTAGGGCCCGTGTCACCAGGGCGATACCAGCCGTCGCGAGCAGGCAGGGCATCGGGCTTGACGCAATATTGCCGGCCGAGGTGCCGTGCGCCTACCGGTCAGCGGCGGCTGGCGATCACCGTTGTGGCGATAACAAGGGATGCTGCGACGAGTGCGCCGAGGGCGGCGATCCAGCTGAAGCCGGTGCTCTGGCGGACGTGATTGGCGAAGGCGACGAACCCGATAGGGACCACCACGGAGAGCACGATGAGGAAGCCCCGCACGACGTCGCGCCGGGTCCGGCCGCGGTCCTCGTGGCGCTCAGCGGCGGCGAATCGCCGCCTCGGTGCTCGCGGATTCGCCCCCGTAGAAGCTCATCGTGCGGCGGCCGAGGGCTCGGGCGTGACTCTCGCAAGCCCAGGCCATCGCGATCATGAAGCTGACGGGGAAGACCCAGGTGGTGACCCAAATCGCCAGCCCGATCAAGAAGCCGAGAGCCGCCCGCAGGCGCCACAGAGATTTCTTGTCGCTTTCCTCGGTGCGGGCCGAGATGAATCCGCCAAAGACCAGTAGGACGTAGATGCTGCGAACCCAGACGCGCAGCGGGCGGCGTGCGGTCGGCTTTTCTGGAAGGGAGGCATCGCGCACCTCGATCAAGGCGGCGCGGGCGGCGTCGACCGTCGGGTGCACGCCGCGCAGGGCCAGCACCCTCGCGGAGGTCTCCAGCTCCCGGGGGTCGTGACCATAGAGCGCCGCCATCCGCCGCTCCATGATCCCTTCCTGCCAGAGGTAGGCGAGGTAACCGGGAACGAGCGCGATCAGAAAGGGCGTACCGGCGATGGCGCCATCGACTCGCGCGACCCGCGCGGTCTCAGTCCGGAGCTCCTCGGCGATCAGCGCGCGCGGAGAGTCCGGTTGCTCCTCACGGACGCGCTTTGCCCAGTCCAGCGCCTGCTCGCCGACTTGCTGTGAACCGAAGAGCGTCAGCCTCTCGGCAACGTGCTCGGGGTCGCGGTAGGCGAGCCGCGCCAGGCGGCGCCCGTTTGACAGCGTACGACTGGTGCGCCCGGTCGAATTGTGCGAGTTGTTGCCGGGGGTCGCGTCGGAAGAAGCCATCTCGTCAAGCTATACGCGCCGCGGGACGGACGGCAACCTCCAACCTCGGTTAGTTTCCACCGGTGACCGATGAGCGTGGGAGCCGGCTGGGTTTTGTTCGCCGCCGTCGTGAGACGCCGCTCGAGCTGGCCGAGCGGATCGCCGACGCCTACGGCCTCGTCCTGATCTTGATCATCACCACGTTCGTGGTGATGATGACGCTCCCCCCGAGGGCTGGGGCGGCCGTGTTGCGGCGATCGCGGCTTCGGGCCTGACCGCGATCGTCGCGTTCACCAGCTCCGACGTGCGCCCGGCGCGGGTGCGTCTGGTGGTCGTTATCGCAGCCGCCTCGGTCCTGGTGGCGGTGATCGCGGTACGCATTCCGTCGGATCGATTGCTCGGCATCGCGTTCGCCGCTGTCTCGATCCTGCTGGCGATCGCGGCTGTAACCATCCTCCGTCGCGTCATGGTCAGCGCCAGCCGGGTCGACTTCCGCACGATTCTCGGGGCGATCAGCGTCTTCACCCTCCTCGGGCTGTTGTTTGCCTTCCTCTACTTCGCATTCGGCCGCTGGAGCAACACCGAGTTCTTCACCGGCGCGCCCCACGCGCAGGCGAGCGACTACATCTTCTTCAGCTACACGACCCTGACGACGACCGGTTACGGCAACCTGGTCCCGGCCGGGACGGTAGGCCAGTCCTTCGCAGTCCTCGAGATGCTGGTCGGCCAGATCTTCCTCGTCACACTCGTCGCCGGTCTGGTCCAGCCTCTGGCGCCCCGGCGCCGCCAGGGCACCGA
>CAVRYA010000012.1:0-77261 GCA_963725315.1 uncultured Actinomycetes bacterium
TCGAGCCCCGCCGCACCCGCCCGAAGCTGATCCGCGCCCTGCGGGCGCTGCAGACCAAGCGGGTCGAGCAACCAAAGCGAAAGCACGGGAACATCCCTCTGTAGCTTCCGGATTGCGCCTCAGGGTGCACACGTATGGTGCTGGCCGTTGAACTCGGCGTTCCCAGACCTGCCGGCAAGGTGGAGGAACGTGTTCACGACAGTTCGTTCGTGGTTTCATCGGGCCGCCGCTTTACCCCCGGCCTGATACACGCCATGGCCTGGATCCGCGACAACACGCCAGGAGCTAGCGTGATCGCGGTCAACCGACGAGCCTTTCGCCTTCGATTACGCGGCCTTCGCGGAGAGAAGGGTGTTCCTGGGCGGCACGGGCTATTCGGTTCGCACCGGCGCAGGCGACTACGAATCGCTCGGCGAGGGCGTCATCCTCGGTGCGGTGGGCAGCGCGAGCCAGAAGCTCTATCCCGCCCGCCGCCACCTCAACCTAGCGGCCTTCGGGCATGGCGATGCAGCTGCTGTGGAGCATCTGCAAAATCGCAGCAGGGTCAGCTACCTGCTGGTCGACCGCGTCAACGGGTTCCCAACCGACCCGCGACAGCTGAGGAGACTCGGCGACGTCGTCTACGCCAATCTCGACGCCGTGGTCATTCGCCTGAGGGGAACTTCCGGTTCTGACTGACCTGCGTTCGCGGCTTCCGCAGCACGACGGCAAGCTGCTCACGGTCTCAGGGTCGGCGATCGACTACCCGGGGGTGAGGTCCTCGGTCAGGACGCACTCGCCCGGGGAGAGCGGCAGACGGCGCACAGGTCGAGGGCCTGCTCGAGCCCGTCGGCTCGCAACTCGAAGTCCTCCGGGGCGATCCTTCCCGCACGGGGGTCCTTGGCTCGTCGCGAGCGGCGCAGCATGAGGTCATAGAGCCACTGCCGGGCCCGTCTGGGAACGATGCGCCGGAGCCGCAGCGGATCGCGACCGAGCAGCAGGTCGAGCTTCTGGCGCTCCTCGCCGATCAGCTCGAGGTAGCGCTCGGAACCGAACAGGCCTCGCAATTCGACCTGCTCGAAGCTGCCCGCGCAGAGCGCCCGCAACTGGTCGGGGTCGAACTCGACGTAGTGGTACGGGTCGATGATCTCGTCTGGTTTCCCGAACGTCAGCCGGTTCGGCGTGACGAAGACCGCGGTGCCTGATGGATCGAGGACCCTGGCCACCTCGGCAACCGTGCTCGCCGGGTCCGGGACGTGCTCGAGCGACTGCACCGAGAGGACCGAGGGGAAGGATCCGTCGTCGAAGGGAAGGTCACGCATGTCGGCGACCACCGTCTCTCGCTCCTGGCCCGTCACGGCGTCGGGGTCGATGTCCACACCGACCGTCTCCCTCGGGGCGAGCAGGTGATAGCTGTGACCGACCCCGCAGCCGAGGTCGAGCACTCGACCGCTTTCGAGAAAAGGCTCGCAGAGGGCATAGGCGGCGACATGACGCTGCCAGGTCGGGTTGAACCCTCCTGCGGGGGTGACGACCCGCTCGCCGGTCACCTTTGCCGTCATCGGGCCAGGCCTCTCGCGCAGGAATCCGGCGTTGCCATCGGCGCGGATCTTGGCAGCTTCGCTGCTCCGCGCGGTCCGGCCACCTCAGAGTTCGACGGCGGGCGCCTCGATCCGTGCCCGCCTTCCAGGCCTCATAGACGGCGCTGACGATCCCCAGGTCCTGGATCGCCAGGCCGGTCGAGTCGAACAGGGTCACCTCGGCGGAGTCGAGGCGCCCCGGCGCGGTGCCGCGCAGCACGTCGCCGATCTCGGTCACGTCGCTGCGCCTCACCCCGCCCGCCGCGACCGGCCGCGGCCAGCTCGCCGCCGGCGCTCGCCTGCTCCCACTCGTCGCAGAACAGGCGGCAGTGGCGGATCGCCTCGGTCTCGACCTCGCGCTTGCCGTGGCCGTCGGCGCCGAGGACGGCGAGGTGCTGGCCGGGCCGCAGGTCGGAGCCGAGGATCACCGGCGCCTCGCCGGGAGTGCAGGTGACGACGACGGGCTGCGCGACGGCCTCCTCGCGCGAGCCCGCCCGCCAGCCCAGCTCGGCGGCGAGCGCCTCGGCCGCCTCGGCGCGCGGGTCGTGGCAGACGCCGGGCCCGAAGCCGGCCGCGGCGAGGCAGCGGGCGGCCCAGGCGCCGTTGACGCCCGAGCCGATCAGCCCGACCGGCGCGCCCGGCGAGGACGCGAGGGCGATCGCGGAGACCGCCGCCGCCGCGCCGGTGCGAAGCCAGGTGACCGAGCGGCCGTCGATCACCGCCAGCGTCTCGCCCGTCTCGGCGTCGGAGACGACGATCACGCCGACCACCACCGGCAGGCCGCGGTCCGGATTTGCCGGGAAGCGAGGTCACCCACTTGACGATCGCCAGGCCATCGCCGCGCGCCGGCATCGCCCGGAAGTCGCCCGGAGGGCTGTCGAGGTAGACCTTGGCCGGCATCTCCCACTCGCCGGCCGCGTGCCGCTCGAAGGCGAGCCGGGTTCGCTCGATCGCCTCGCCTGGCGAGACGGCGGCGAGCACGGCCTCCGAGCCGATCACCGGGATCACGCCGCCAGTCTTACGGAACTCGGCCGAGGCGGCTCGGCTCGGCGTAGTGTCCGCGCCGATGACCGGCAACGGACATGCGGCGGCCGCCGCGGCCGCGGATCGAGATCGCCGCGGCCAGCGCCAGCGAGGAGGAGAGCGCCGCGATCGCCGCCGCGATCGAGCGCTTCCTCGAGGAGACCGCGCCGGCGCCCGGAGGCCGTCGAGGCGGTCAGCCCCTGGCAGCGGGCGGCGCTGATCGAGGGGGTCAGCGCCAGGCGGCGGGCCTTCCCCGTGGATCCCGGCTCCGGCTTTCCGGTGGCATCGTCTGGCGGCTGACCGCCGCGGGGCACGTCGGGTCTACGTCTCCCGCCGCCCGGTTTGCCTCCTCGCGGCCGAAGGGATAGAACAGGGGTCCCAGCAACCCGATGCAAGGAGGAGACGTGGCCGTAGTCAAGATCATCGAGCTGGTCGGCAGCTCCAAGACCTCGACCGACGATGCGGCGAAGCAGGCGCTGACCCAGGCCTCGGGGTCGCTGCGGAACATCCGGGCAGTGGACATCGTCTCCACCGGGATCCGCGGCGAGAACCTCGACGAGTACCGGGCCCACGTGCGGGTCGCGTTCCTGATCGAGGGGTCCGACGTCGACTAGCGTCCGGCCGGCGGGTCCTGTCATGGGATGGGACCCACCATCCCCTGCGCTCCACGGCGGGTGCTCGGGGATGGGTCCTCCCATCCCATGCCACCCGCCGGATCGGCCGCTCCTCGATTCGGTGAAGCTCCCGGCGCCTGGGTAGCCTTCCGCGGATGAGCGAGGGCGAGCGGCGACTGCCGACGACATCCATCTCTCCCCGGCCCGCGCCTCGGAGCTGATCGCCGCCGGGGCGCAGCTGGTCGACGTCCGCACCGAGCACGAGTGGGAGGCGGGGCGAATCGCGGGCGCGACGCGGATCGAGCTGGCGGAGCTGGGCGAGCGGGCGGGAGAGCTGGATCGCGACCGCACGGTGATCTTCTACTGCCGCGGCGGCAACCGCTCGGCGATGGCGACCCAGGCCTTCCGCGAGGCCGGGTTCGACGCCCACAACATCGAGGGCGGGCTCTCGGCCTGGTCCGAGGCCGGGCTTGCCGCTCGAGCCCGAGGGCGGCTACGTGGCCGAGTCCGGGGAGGCGGCGGCGCTGCTGGAAGCCCGCCGCAGAGCCTCCAGCGGCTAATACCCGAATCCCGGTCAGGTTTTGTACTATTCTTTTTGAAGCCGGGGTGTCGCCGCGGCGACCCGGAAACGAACTGAGAGGAAGCGAGGCAGCGCGCGCGATGGAACCCGTCTCGACCCCCCCGAGACAGACTGAGCTCGACCAGGCGATCGGCAAGGAGCAGCGCGGCAAGGGCCGGCCCGGCTCGCTGGAGAACCCCGAGTCCTACGAGAACGTGCCGGGGAACGTGATCCCGATCATCGAGCGCGAGTTCGACGACTTCGACACCGAGGCCGAGAAGTTCCTCGACGGGCAGACGCCGGAGGATCAGTTCATCGGCTTCCGCCTCAAGCAGGGCGTCTACGGCCAGCGCCAGCCCGACGTGCAGATGATCCGGGTGAAGCTCCCGTTCGGCGGCGTCACCCCGGAGCAGATGGAGGCCTTCGGCGAGGTCGTCGAGCGCTACGCGCCGCTCGGCAAGGGCCACATCACGACCCGCCAGAACGTCCAGATCCACCACGTCCCCCTGCGCGACACCGAGAGCCTGATCCGCGAGATCTCCGAGGTCGGCCTCTCCTCCCGCGAGGGCTGCGGCAACACGGTGCGCAACGTCACCGGCGATCCCTGGGCCGGGGTGGCCACCGACGAGGTGTTCGACCCGACCCCCTACGCCGGCGCCTACGTCCGCTACTTCGTCCGCCACCCGACCACCCAGCTGATGCCGCGCAAGATCAAGACCGCCTTCACGGGGTCCGACGCCGACCGGGCGATCACCGGCATCCACGACATCGCCTTCATCTCGCGGATCCGCGACGGGGTCCGCGGCTTCGAGGTGCGGGTCGGCGGCGGCACCTCGATCATGCCGCGCGTCGCCCCGACCCTGACCGAGTTCGCCACCGCCGACGACGGCGCCTACCTGATGTGGGCCGAGGCGGCGCTGCGGATCTTCGATCGCCAGGAATGGCTGCGCGTCAACCGGGCCCGCGCCAGGATCAAGGTGCTGATCGACAAGATCGGGATCGAGGAGTTCCGCGCCATGGTCGACGAGGAGCTCGAGGGGGAGTGGGTTGCCGAGCGCGACTTCGACGTCGAGCGGCTCCGCTTCGACGACGACGAGCAGGAGTCCGCGCCGCCGGTGCCGGCTTCCAGCGGCTCGCCCAACGGCGACTCCTCGGAGTTCCGCGAGTTCCGCCGCCGCAACGTCCAGCCGCAGCGCCAGGCAGGCTTCTCCGCGGTCGAGGTGAAGATCACACGTGGCGACCTCACACCGGATCAGTTCCGCGGCCTGGCGGCGATCATGCGCGACTTCACCGGCGGCTACGCCCGCACCACCGTCCAGCAGAACCTCGTCCTGCGCTGGGTCCGCGACGAGTCGCTCTACGACGTCTGGCAGCGACTCGAGGGGATCGGTCTCGCATCGCTGGGCCCGCGGGAGACGACCGACGTGGTGAGCTGCCCGGGTACCGACAGCTGCAAGCTGGGCATCACCAGCTCGATGGGGCTCAACAAGGCCGTCCAGGAGCGGCTCGAGCAGATGGAGCTGCCCGAGGGGCCGCTGCGGCGCATCCAGGTGAAGATGAGCGGCTGCCCGAACGGCTGCAGCCAGCATCACATCTCCAACATCGGCTTCTACGGCGCCTCGTTGAAGCTGGGCGATCGCCAGATGCCCGCCTACATCGCCCATGTCGGCGGCAACTACGAGGGCGGCGAGGTGATCTACGGCACGCGGCTGAAGTCGCGCCTCCCGGCCAAGCGCGTCCCCGAGGCGGTCGAGCGCTGGATCCGCATGTTCGAGGCCGAGCGGGCCGAGGACGAGGAGTTCAACGCCTACGCCGAGCGGGTCGGCGGCGAGCGCTTCGAGCAAGAGGTGGCCGAGCTGGCGATGCCGGCCGAGTTCAGCCTGGAGACGATGCAGGAGTTCATCGACTGGAACCGCTCCGACCCCTACAAGGTCGAGCGCGGCGAAGGGGAGTGCGCAATTTGAATCCTGCGACCCTTGCCATCGACCCCGAGGTGGTGGCCGACGACCTCGAGCATCGCACCGCCTCCGGGGCGCTCGAGTGGATGTTCGAGCAGTTCGGATCCGACCACCTGATCGCCTGCTCGTTCCAGAAGACGAGCTCGGTGACGCTCCACCTGGCAACCCGGATCAACCCCGAGGCCCGCTTCTTCTACCTCGACACCGACGTCCTCTTCCCCGAGACCTATGAGACGCGCGACCGGCTGGCCGAGCACTTCGACGTCTCCTTCGAGCGCTTCCAGGACCTCGAGCATCGAAGAGCAGGCCCGGCTGCACGGCGAGGAGCTGTGGAAGCGCGAGCCCGACGCCTGCTGCGGGCTGCGCAAGGTCGAGCCGATGCGGCGGGCGCTCGGTTCCGTAGACTGCTGGGTCTCCGGCATCCGCCGTGAGGACTCGAGCACCCGTGCCGGCGCCCCCAAGTTCGCCTGGGACAAGCGCTTCGACCTGTGGAAGCTGAACCCGCTCGCCGACTGGTCGGAGCGAGACGTCTGGAACCACATCCGTGAGCACAGCATCCCGTACAACCCCCTGCACGATCGGGGCTATCCCTCGATCGGGTGCACCCACTGCACCCAGCCGGTCGGTCCCGGCGGCGGTCCTCGCGACGGACGCTGGGTCGGGACGGCCAAGCAGGAATGCGGGATCAACTAGCCCGGCGCTGAGCTTCGAAGCGGCACGAATCGGGCCGAGCGGCTAACGTCCGCCGGCTCTTTTGAACCTTCCCTGTCAACAAGCACCGCAACCCGATCTGCAAGCGAGACGATGACTGAGCTTTCACACACCCTTTCCGAGCGCCACACCGCCGACTTCGAGATGATCGCCAACGGCGGCTTCGCCCCCCTGACCGGATTCCAGGGCTCCGAAGACTGGAACCGCGTCTGCGCCGAGATGCGCACCGCCACGAGCGGTGAGTACTGGCCGATCCCGATCACCCTGGCCACCGATCTCGAGTGCGCCGTCGGCGACGTCGTCGAGCTCTCCAGCGACGAGGGCAAGCCGCTGGGGCGCCTCACGGTGGAGGAGATCTTCGAGCGCGACGGCCGCCGCGAGGCCGAGCAGGTCTATGGCACCGACGACGAGGCCCATCCGGGGGTGGCGGCGCTCTACGAGGAGGGAGACCGCTGCATCGCCGGGCCGATCGAGGCCGACGCCCTGCCCGACCACGAGGAGGGCTTCAGGCGCCGCTACCTCAAGCCCGAGGAGGCGCGCAAGGCCTTCGAGGAGCGCGGCTGGAAGAGGGTCGTCGCCTTCCAGACCCGCAACCCGATCCATCGTGCCCACGAGTACCTGACCAAGGCCGCCCTGGAGACCTGCGACGGCCTCTTCATCCACCCGCTGATCGGAAAGACCAAGGCCGGCGACATCCCCGCGGACGTGCGGATGCGCTGCTACGAGGTGCTGATGGACAACTACTACCCGCAGGACCGGGTGATCCTCGGGGTCAATCCCTCGAAGATGCACTATGCCGGCCCGCGCGAGGCGATCCTGCACGCGATCGTCCGCCGCAACTACGGCTGCACCCACTTCATCGTCGGCCGCGACCATGCGGGCGTCGGCGACTACTACGGGACCTACGATGCGCAGAAGATCTTCGACGACCTCGACATCGGTGAGCTCGGGATCGAGCCGCTGATGTTCGAGCACACCTTCTGGTGCAACGAATGCGAGGGCATGGCCTCCGGCAAGACCTGTCCCCACGACCCCGAGGCGCACCTCTTCCTCTCCGGGACGAAGGTCCGGGAGATGCTCGGCAACGGCGAGAAGCCGCCCCACGAGTTCTCCAGGGACGAGGTCGCCGAGATCCTGATCGACGCCTACAAGGAGGACTAGCTAGACGATGTCTGACGAGAAGGGCTTCTGCCTGTGGTTCACGGGCCTCTCCGGGGCCGGCAAGACGACGGTCTCCAAGCTCGTCGAGCACGAGCTGCGGGACCGCGGCTCCAGGGTCGAGATCCTCGACGGGGACGTCGTCCGCGAGAACCTCTCCAAGGGGCTCGGCTTCTCCAAGGAGGACCGCGACACCAACATTCGCCGCATCGCCTTCGTCGCGGACCTGCTCTCCCGCAATGGCGTCCCGGTGATGACCGCGGCGATCTCGCCGTATGAGGCGATCCGCGGCGAGGCGCGGGAGATCATGGGGACGCGCTTCATCGAGATCTTCGTCAAGGCCTCGGTGGACGCCTGCGCCGAGCGCGACGTCAAGGGCCTCTACAAGAAGGCCTTCGCCGGTGAGATCAAGGAGTTCACCGGCGTCTCGGATCCCTACGAGGCGCCCAAGGGCCCCGAGATCACGCTCGAAACGGAGAGCGAGGAGCCCCATGAGTCGGCCGCCCAGGTGATCTCATATCTCGAGGAGCGCGATCTGATCCCGCCCCGCAAGGAGGCTGCGCGCGGCCGTCTAGGCCGCGGGCCCGGCGGCCGAGCGGTCACGTATGGACGAGGCAGCGCCACCGCAGGGGCGGCAGCACGGCTGGCGCCTCGGCCGCTTCACGCTCCAGCCGTGGATGGCCGTCCTCGGCCTGATCCTGCTGGTCTCGCTGATCCTGCGGCTCTGGGGGGCCAAGTGGGGGCTCCCCTTCGCCTACCTCACCGACGAGGAGCGGATCTACGTCAAGAGTGCAGCCCGGATGGCCTTCGAGGGCGGGATCGACCCCCACTACTTCCAGAACCCCCCTCTCTACACCTACATGCTGCGGGCGGTCTTCGCGGTCCTCCACCCGGGCAGCGAGCCGGCGACGATTCTCAACCAGGTGCCGGCGCGCGGCGACCTCTTCCTGATCGGGCGGGTGATCAGCGCCCTGCTGGGGACCCTCGCCGTCTGGTTCACCTACCTCGCCTCGCAACGGTTCTTCGCCGACCGCAGGGTGGCGCTGCTGGCGGCGGCGCTGATGGCGGTCAGCTTCCTCCCGGTCTTCTACGCGCACGCGGCGCTCAACAACGTGCCGGCGATGGCCTTCGCGGCGCTCTCGCTGGTCGGCACGGCCGGGATCCTCACCAAGGGCAGAAGGCGCGACTACGTGCTCGCCGGCATCGGGGCCGGCCTCGCGACCGTGACCAAGTACACCGACGGGATCGTCTTCATCCCGCTGCTGACGGCGGCCCTGCTGGCTCCGGGCTCCTCGAGGCAGCGCCTGCGGGATTCGGCCATCGCAGTCGGCCTCGGGGCCCTCACCTTCGTCGTCTTCAACCCCTACGCGGTGATCCACTTCTCCGAGTTCCACGCCGACCTGACGCTGCAGGGCAAGGTTGCCGCCCGCGACAAGATCGGCGGCGGCGACGCCAACGGCTTCCGCTACTACCTCTCGACCTTCGGCTGGGGCTTCGGCTACCTCGCCTCGATCGCCGCCCTCGCCGGCGGCGTCCTGCTCTGGTTCCGGGACCGCCGCCTGTTCTGGGTGCTGATCCCGGTGCTGCCGCTGTTCTTCATCTACATGGCGCTGCGGGCGCGCCACTTCGGCCGCTGGATGCTTCCCACCTACCCGATCCTCTGCATGATCGCCTCCTACGCCCTCTGGCGTCTGGTGGACCTGGTCCCCTCGGAGCCCCGCCGCTGGGCGCCGAAGGCGGCGGCGACGGCGGCGATCACGCTGCTGCTCGCCCAGGGGGCGGTCTACGTCGTCCACAACGACGTCGTCCTCGCCCACAAGCACACCTACAACGTCGTGCGGTCCTGGCTGGTCCGCAACCTGCCGGCGAACACCAAGCTCGTCGTCGAGCCGCTTCGCAACTACGTCTGGCCGCGGCCGTGGCGGAACTCCGTCGACCAGCTGTTCCAGGTTCCGACCGACTTCCGCGAGAACGAGTACGCGCGCTACCTGGACCCCGACCTGCTGCCGATCTACCGCAAGCGGGGCTACTGCTGGATCGTCGCCAGCTCCGGGTTCTGGGGCCCCTATCTCGACGACGCCGACCTGGCGCCGAGCGCCGCTGCCTACTACCGCGCCCTGAGGCGCCAGGCGACGCCGGTGTTCAAGGCCAGCCCCTGGGGCGCCCCCCACGCGCCCGGCGGCCCGGGAGAGGATGACGTCGGCTACAACCCCGACCTCAGCTTCAACTTCTACTCGCTCGACTTCCGCCGTCCCGGGCCGATGGTGGTCGTCTACCGCCTCCACGGTGGCAAGTGCGGCCCGCCGCCGCCCCCGGGCAGCAAGGGCCTGCCGGCCGGGGGCGGGATCCGCGGCACCCCCAGCCCCGACGGCTGACCGGGCTCAGCGAAGCGGCGTCGAGCCCGGCGCGCGGAGGCCGTCGAGGACGATCGCGACGTAGCGCTCGGGCTCGTTGAAGGGATTGCGGTAGGTGCCCGCAAGGGCGCACATCAGCATCGGGACGTCCTCGGGCCGGGCGTCGCCCCGGATCGCCCCCGCCGCCTGAGCGCGGCCGAGCACCTCGGCGACGAGGCCGAGCATGTCGACCCCCTCGGCCGCCCTGCGCATCGTCTCCGGCCGCGAGGTTAGGACCTCCGAGAGCGCCCGGTCCTCGCTCTGGATGCGGGCCGAGGCGCGGACGAAGTCGTCGAAGGCCTGCCCCGGGTCCTCCCGCTCGAGCGCCTCGCGGGCCAGCTCGGCGAGGCGCTCGAAGCGGTCCGCGGCGAGGGCCTCGACCAGATCCTCCTTGTTGGGGAAGTGGCGGTAGACGGTGCCGACCCCGACCTTGGCGCAGCGCGCGATCTCCTCCATTCCGGCCTCGAGGCCGTCGCGCGCCATGCGCTTGCGCGCCGCCCAGAGCACCCGCTGGCGGTTGCGGCGCGCATCGGCGCGCATGGCGCGAGCGGGAGCGGTGTCGGTGGTCTTGGTCGTCATGTGAGTGGGCTCACATTGCCTGCTGTAAGCGGAATCCTCGTTCCGCTAGCTGCTATAACCGAATTGTAACCGGAATTCCGCTTCCGATTCAGGAATCTCAGGTCCAGATCGAAAGGAGAGGCACAATGACCGAGGCAAAGGTTGCAGAACGAAGGCGGTGGATCGCCCTGGCGCTGCTCGCGGTGGCGCAGTTCGTGGTTGTCCTCGACGCCTCGATCATCAACGTCGCCCTGCCGACCATCGGCCGCGCGCTCGACTTCTCCCAGGGCAACCTCCAGTGGGTCGTCAACGCCTACGTCCTCACCTTCGGTGGCTTCCTCCTGCTCGGCGGGCGGGTCGCGGACCTCGTGGGCCGGCGGCGGGTCTTCATCGGCGGCCTGATCCTCTTCGCGCTCGCCTCGCTGGCCGGGGGGCTGGCCCAGTCCGAGGGCCAGCTGATAACGGCCCGCGCGATTCAGGGCCTGGGCGCGGCCATCCTCTCTCCGGCGGCGCTCTCGATCGTCACGACCACCTTCCGCGACGGAGCCGAGCGAAACAAGGCGCTGGGAGTCTGGGGCGCCGTCGCCGGCGCCGGCGGCGCGGCCGGGGTCCTGCTCGGCGGCATCCTCACCGACACGATCGGTTGGGAGTGGGTCTTCTGGGTCAACGTCCCGGTCGGCATCGGAGCGGCCGCGCTGGCGCCGTCGCTGATCGCCGAGAGCCGGGCCGCCTCGGCGACGAGGACGTTCGACTTCGCCGGCGCCTTCTCGGTGACCGCGGCGCTCTCCGTGCTGGTCTACGCGCTGGTCGACGCCAACAGCGCCGGCTGGGGCTCGCTGCAGACCGTCGGCCTGCTGGCGCTCTCGGTCGCCCTGTTCGGCGGCTTCGTCGCGGCCGAGCTGCGCTCGCAGGCGCCGCTCGTCCCGTTCTCCTTCTTCGCGGACCGGACCAGGACCGGCGCCAATGTCGTCGGCCTGCTGGTCGGGGCCTCCCTGTTCTC
The DNA here is from genome assembly GCA_963725315.1 of uncultured Actinomycetes bacterium. Classification (GTDB taxonomy): domain Bacteria; phylum Actinomycetota; class Thermoleophilia; order Solirubrobacterales; family 70-9; genus JBBRHQ01. The sequence continues at coordinate 11,534 of CAVRYA010000012.1, forward strand.
GATGTTCTTCTTCATCTCCCTCTACATGCAGCAGGTGCTGGGCTACAGCCCGATCAAGGCCGGGCTCTCCTACCTGCCGCTGGCCGTCTCGATCATCATCTCGGCCGGGATCGCCTCGCAGCTCGTCACCAGGGTCGGGTTCAAGCCGGTGCTCACCGCGGGCCTCGCCCTGATCGCCGCAGGCCTGCTCTGGTTCTCCCAGGTCTCGGTGGGCGGCGGCTTCGCCGCGGACATCCTCGGACCCTCGCTGCTGGCCGCGGTCGGGCTCGGGTTCTCCTTCGTTCCCGTGACGATCGCCGCCGTCTCCGGCGCCACCGACCGCGACGCCGGTCTCGCCAGCGGCTTGATCAACACCGCCCAGCAGGTCGGCGGTGCCCTCGGCCTGGCGCTGCTCTCGACTATCGCGACCTCGCGCACCGATGACGCGATGGCAGCCGCGGGAGGCGCGAAGTCGGCGCTGCCGGCGGCGCTGACCGAGGGCTTCCAGGCGGCCTTCCTCGGCGGCGCGGCGATCGCGATCGTCGGGCTGATCGGCGTCCTGGCTCTGATCCGCGGCAGCGACAGCCGCGCCCACGTCGAGATGGCCACGACCGAGGAGGCCGCGGCCGGGGCGGGAGCGCAGCCTTGAGGGGCGTTCCGCCACGCCCAATTCTGCTGAGCCGGCTGGCCTACCGCCCGGCTCTGGCCGGGGCGGGGGGAACCTCCGGCTCGCCCAGGCCGAAGGTCTGATACGCGCCGAAGCGCGAGAAGGTCTTGTGGGTCGGGCCGTGGAAGTCCGATGAGGCGGTCGGGGTCAGCCCGAGCTCCTCGCAGAGCCCCAGCAGGTGTGCCGTCTGCTCGCGGGTGTGCGGGGGGTAGAAGGCCTCGATCCCGTCGATCGCCAGGGCCCGGATCAGCTCTTCCACCTCGGCCGGATCGGAGACGTCCCAGTAGGGATGGGCGACGACGGCGGCCCCCCCGGCCTCCTGGATCAGGGCCACCGCCTCGTCAGCGGTCGGCCAGCGGCGCGGGACGAAGGCCTTCGCGCCCGGGACCAGGTACTCCTCGAAGAAGGGCCCCAGGTCCTCCCCGGCTCCGGCGGCCCTGGCGATGTGGGGGCGTCCGATCGAGAGCGCGTCGCCGGCCTCGGCGATCGCGTCCTCGATCGTCACCTCGAGGCCCTCACGGCGCAGGTTCTCGATGATCTCCTCCGCGCGGCTGACCCGCTCCGCCTGGGCCCGCTCGCAGGCCGGGGCCAGCGCCACGGTGTCCACCCAGTAGCCGCAGACGTGGAGGTCGTCGGCGAAGGCGTGGACGCAGGACATCTCGACCGCCGGCACCAGCTCGATCCCCGCCCGCTCGGCTGCCGCAGCGGCCTCGGCGACGCCCGCGACGGCGTCGTGGTCGGTCAGGGCCAGGGTCGTCACACCGGCCTCCGCGGCGGCCTCGACCACCCCCGCGGGCTCGAGCTGCCCGTCGGAGACCGTAGAGTGGCTCTGAAGCTCGATCAGCACGACGAGGGAGCCTAGCTGCGCTTCCGGTGTCGAGGAATCTGCCTTCGGGCAGGGAGCGCGGCGTTTGCGGTGTCCACTTCCGGCGGGTGGCATGGATGGGAGGACCCATCCCCGAGCACCCGCCGTGGAGCGCAGGGGATGGTGGGTCCCATCCATGACAGGACCCGCCGGCCGGGGCGCCCCAAATAAACTCCCGCGCCATGTTCGAGAAGGTGCTGATCGCCAACCGCGGCGAGATCTCGGTTCGCGTCTCCAGGACGCTGAAGGAGATGGGTATCGGCTCCGTCGCGGTCTACTCGGAGGCGGATCGCGACGCTCCCCACGTTCGGGAGGCCGACGAGGCCTTCATGATCGGCCCGGCCGTTCCCGCCGAGAGCTATCTCTCGATCCCGAAGATCGTCGAGACGGCGACCCGCTCGGGAGCAGGCGCGATCCATCCCGGCTACGGCTTCCTCGCCGAGAACGCCGAGTTCGCCACGGCCTGCGAGGAGGCCGGGATCGTCTTCATCGGCCCGCCCGCCAGCTCGATCGAGATGATGGGCTCGAAGACGCGGGCGCGCGAGATCATGTCGATCGCCGGGGTGCCGATCGTGCCCGGGGCAACCAGCGCAGCCGAGGACGTCGAGGAGGCTCGGGCCCAGGCGGAGGAGGCGGGCTACCCGGTGGCCTGCAAGGCGGCCGGGGGCGGGGGAGGCAAGGGCTTCCGCGTCGCCGCGACGCCCGACGAGCTCGCAGAGGCCTTCGAGGGAGCGGCCCGGGAGGGGGAGAAGTTCTTCTCCGACCCGCGCGTCTATGTCGAGCGCTATCTGGAGGACCCGCGCCACGTCGAGGTCCAGGTCCTCGCCGACTCCCACGGCAACGTCATCCACCTCGGCGAGCGGGACTGCTCGATCCAGCGCCGCCACCAGAAGGTGATCGAGGAGGCTCCGGGCCCTCGCGTCGACGAGGAGATGCGGGAGCGGATCGGCAAGATCGCCACCGACGCCGCCCGTGCGGTCGGCTACCGCTCGGCCGGCACGATCGAGGGCCTGCAGGTCGGCGAGGACTACTTCTTCCTCGAGATGAACACCCGGGTCCAGGTGGAGCACTGCGTGACCGAGATGGTCACCGGCTTCGACATCGTCCGCGAGCAGGTCCGTGTCGCGGCTGGCGAGGAGCTGTCCGTCTCCCAGGAGCAGGTCGAGATCAGGGGGCACGCGATCGAGTGCCGGATCAACGCCGAGGCCGCGCACAAGAAGTTCGCGCCCTCCCCGGGGCGGATCGGCGCCTACCGCGAGCCGGCCGGGCCCGGCGTGAGGGTGGACTCGGGGGTCGAGGCCGGCTCCGAGGTAACCCCGATGTACGACCCGATGGTCGCCAAGCTGATCGTCTGGGACGTGGACCGTGAGCACGCCACCAGGCGGATGATCCGCGCCCTCGGCGAGTACGAGATCGGTGGCCTGACGACGTTGATTCCGTTCCACGAGGCGATCCTCGCCACCGAGCAGTGGCGAAACGGAGAGACCTGTCGTGACCTGATGGAGGACCGCGACTGGCTGAAGAACCTGAAACCCGAGCCTGCCGCGCACCCCGGCACGCCCGGGCGCGGAGCGGAGGACGTGCCGGGCAGTGGTTCGCAGGAGGATCCAACGGCAGTCCCAACGGCAAGGTCCATCAGCGCGACTACAAGGTCGAGGTCGGGGGGAAGCTGTTCGACGTCAAGGTCTTCGGCGAGGCCGTGGCCAACGCAGGCGCGACGGCCGCCGCGCCGCGCCGCCCGCCGCGCCGCGAGCGCGGCGGCGGACCCGGGGCAGCCGCCTCCAGCGAGTCCCTGCCCTCCCCGCTTCAGGGCACGGTGCTGCGGGTCGCGGTGGAGCCCGACCAGGAGGTCGAGGAAGGGGCGCTGATCTGCGTGATCGAGGCGATGAAGATGGAGAACGAGATCACCGCCCACCGCTCCGGAAAGGTGACCGAGCTGGGCGTCTCGGAGGGAGCTTCGGTCTCCAGCGGCGACCTGATCGCGGTGATCTCCTAGCCGCGCGCCCTTTAGATAGGCCTTATCATCCTGCTGCTACCCTGCGCGGTCTCCCAAAACGGGCTTGGAGGCCTTTTGGGGGATGCGTCGAAACGGCTTCACGCATGGCAATGGTCGTCAGGCCCCGGCGGCCGACGAGAGGAGTTTCCGAGTAATGAGAACGCTTGCATACCTCGACCCCGGCAGCGGCAGCATGATTCTGCAGATGCTGCTCGGCGGCGTCGCCGCCGTCGCGGTCTCGATCAAGATGTTCGGCAAGAAGGTCTTCAAGACCCTTGCCTTCTGGAAGAAGGACGAGCCCGAGGAGGCAGCGCCGGCGACGTCCACAGAGGCTGACTCGAAGAAGGAAGCGGCGAAGGAGACCGTCTAACCCTCTCCCCGGGCCTCTGGCCGGATCAGGGCATGCCGACCGAGGCCGCCGTAGAGACTGGGTCCTTCCGTGACCGCGACAGCCGCGTGGTCGTCGCGGGCGATTCCGTCTTCCGCGTTCTCAGCGAGCGCGGGGCCGAGGACTGGCGCGCGCTGGCCTCCTCCGAGCTGCTCGAGCGCCTCACCTCCGAGGGCTCGCTGGTGGCGACCGAGGAGGCCGCGCTGGCGGACATCGGGACCGATGCCCAGCTCCTTCCCGAAGGGGTCGCAGCGGTGCTGCGCCACGAGCGGATCCCGTTCGTCTCCTACCCCTATGAGTGGACCTTCGGGATGCTCCGCGACGCCGCCCTGCTCCAGCTCGACCTCGAACTGGAGGCCCTCGAGCAGGGGCTCTCGCTGAAGGACGCAACCCCCTACAACGTCCAGTTCCGCGGCTCGGAGCCCGTGTTCATCGACGTCGGCTCCTTCGAGGCGCTGCGGGAGGGAGAGCCCTGGGCCGGCTACCGGCAGTTCTGCATGCTCTACCTCTACCCGCTGCTGCTCCAGGCCTACAAGGAGATCCCCTTCCAGCCCTGGCTGCGCGGCTCGATCGACGGCATCGCCCCACGCGAGGCCGCCCACCTGTTCAGCCTGCGCGACCGCTTCCGCAAAGGGGTCTTCACCCACGTCGCCCTGCACGCGAGGCTCGAGCGCCGCTACGAGGAGCGCGAGGGCGGCGAGGTCAAGGAGGACCTGAAGAAGGCCAACTTCAAGACCTCCTACGTGAAGGCCAACGTGCAGCGGATGCGCAAGCTGGTCGCCGGGCTGAGCTGGAAAGCGGGTGACACCGCCTGGACCGGCTACCGCGAGCAGAACACCTACACCGACGAGGACGCCGAGCGCAAGCAGGCCTTCGTGCGGGAGGCCGCGGGCGCCGTCAACCCGGGGCTCGTCTGGGACATGGGCTGCAACGACGGCGCCTACTCCCGGATCGCCGCGGAGAGCGCCTCCTACGTGGTCGCCTTCGACTACGACCACGCCACCGTCGAGGCGCTCTACCGCTCGCTGCGCTCCGGGGAGGACCGGAAGATCCTGCCGCTGGTCGCCAACCTCGCCGATCCCTCGCCGGGGCTCGGCTGGCGGGGGCTCGAGCGGCGCCCGCTGGAGCAGCGCGGCAAGCCGGACCTGATCCTCGCGCTGGCGTTGATCCATCACGTCTCGATCACGGCCAACGTGCCGATCGCCGAGTTCCTCGACTGGGTCCGGAGCCTCGATGCGGCGATGGTGATCGAGTTCCCGAAGCGCGATGACCCGATGGTCAGGCGGCTGCTCTCAGGTAAGAGGACAGGGTCGAACTCGGACTACGAGCTCGAGACCTTCGAGCGCGAGCTGGAGAAGCGCTTCCAGGTCTCGAAGACCGAAGCGCTGCCCTCGGGCACCCGAGTCCTCTACCGGGTGCATCCCTGAGAGCCGGACCCCGCAGGCTCCCGTGAGCAAGCTGGGTGAGACCTTCCGCGGACCGCGGCTGCGCGAGCTGCTGATCGGGGGGGCGCATCTGGGCGCGCTCTGGGCGTTCGCCTTCGCCTGGCCGCTGCTCGACCTGCTGGGCAAGAACCCGGACTTCTTCGTCGCCCGCAGCAACACGGCCGGGGACATCATCATCTTCGCCCTCGGCTTCATGCTGCTGCCGCCGCTGGTCATGCTCGCCCTGGAGACCCTGGTGGCGGTGTTCAGCCGAACCGCCTACCTGGTGCTCCACCTGATCCTGATCGGGGCGATGGCGGCGGTCTTCTTCGTCGCGGTCGAGAAGCGCATCTTCACCAGCCCGACCGCGCTGATCATCCTCGTCGCGGTCGCCTTCGGCGCGGCCGTGGCCTACGGCCTGCGCAGGACGCGTTTCGTACCCAGCCTGCTCGACGTGCTCGCCGTCGCGCCGGTCGTCTTCCTGGTCATCTTCTTCTTCTTCAGCGACACCTCGAAGCTGATCCTGCCGCAGAGCAACGCCAGCGCCCTCGGGGTTCGGGTGCCCTCGAAGACACCCGTGGTGGAGGTGATCTTCGACGAGTTCCCGACCGCGACGCTGCTCGACGGCCAGGGGAAGATCGACGCGAAGCGCTTCCCCCATTTCGCCGAGCTGGCCCAGCAGTCCACCTGGTATGAGAACAACACCACGGTCGCCGACTTCACCGGTCGCGCCGTGCCCGCGATCATGACCGGCAACAACCCGAGCGGCAGCACCCTGCCAATCGCCTCGGACCAGCCGAACAGCATCTTCAGCCTGCTCGGAGGGGCCTACCGCCTCCACGTCAAGGAGGTGGTCACCCAGGTCTGCGGGGCGTCGCTGTGCGGAGAGGTGCAGCGACCCCGCCAGCTCTCCCGGCTGAAGAGCCTCGTCGATGACCTCAAGTACGTCGAGGGGCGGATCATCCTGCCACCGTCGATGGCCAACGAGCTGCCGAACGTCAGCACCACCTTCGGCAACTTCGGCAACAAGGCGGCGGCGCCGGCGACAAGGGGGCCGGGCGCTTCGCCCAGGACCTGTTCACGCCACCCTCGCCGGGCGAGTTCGAGCATTTCCTGAACCGCATCCCGGCCGGGAGCAGGACCCTGAGCCTGATCCACATGGAGCTCCCGCACGAGCCCTGGCGCTACCTGCCCAGCGGGCAGAACTACCAGGACACCTCGGTCTCTGACCTGGGCACGGCGAGCGCGGCGCGCTGGGCTGTCGGCAACGCCGGGATCGCCTCGGCCGAGGCGCGCCACTACATCCAGACGGGCTACGCCGACCGCCTCGTCGGGTTGATGATCGCGAGGCTGAAGAAGCTCGGCATCTGGAAGCGGGCGATGGTGATCGTCACGGCCGATCACGGGATCTCCTTCCAGGGAGGAACGGTCTACCGGAGGATCGCCGAGCAGGCCAACCTCGGCGGGGTCGCCAACCCGCCGCTGTTCATCAAGTACCCGGGGCAGACGAACGGGGGGACATCGCCGATCCACTCGAGGACGATCGACATCGTCCCCACGATCGCCCAGCAGCTCGGCATCGAGAACCTCTACAAGACGCAGGGAAAGCCGATCAGCGAGGAGGGACGCGGGGGAGAGGTTGCCGTCACCAACGGCCAGGGCGAGGTGATCAGGATGCCGCTCTCCCGGATGCTGCGCCAGCGGGGCGCGGTGGTCAAGCAGGCCTTCTTCCGGCTCGGCAGCGGCGACCTCTTCGATCTCGGGGCGGCTCCCGGGCTGATCGGCACCACCGCCCCGGCGCTATCGATCGGGATCCGGCCGGGGACCTCGGCCACGGTCGAGAACGGCGACGCGCTCGAGCACGTGGACCCCCGCGGGCAGGAGGTCCCGGCGTTCATCGCCGGCGAGCTCGAGGGAGTGAAGCCCGGGGCGTTGATCGCGGTGACGGTGAACGGCACCGTCGAGGCCACGGGCCGGGCCTTCCTCTTCAACGGTGAGCTGCAGTACGGCGCCGTCGTCCCTCCGAGCTCCTTCGGCGCAGGGCGAAACCAGATCGGGGTCTACGAGGTCGGCCCCGGCAACGTCCTCACCCCGCTGGGCGGCAACTAGGGACCGGGGCGCGGCTGCGGAGGCGGCCCGGTGGTGAAGCGGCACTGCTGGCCGTGGCAGTCCTCGAGCCTTCGCAGCTGACGCCGCAGGAAGGCGCGCACGCGCCGGTACCGCGGGTCGGTGTAGCGGTTGCGAAGCTCGTAGGGGTCCCTGCGCAGGTCATACAGCTCACGGTCGCCGGTCTCGTACTCGACGTACTTGTAGCCGTCGAGGCGCACGCCGAGGTAGTTCTCGATCGGCGCGGAGATCGAGGAGGTCGCCCGCCGCGGTCGCCCCCGACTGCCCTTCTCGGTGGGAGTGATGTCGGTCGCCTTGGCGAATGACTCGAGCAGGATCGGGCGCCGGGTGCGCAGGGCGGTGCGGGTCCAGAACGGCACCAGCGTGCGCCCGTCGAAGGAGCGATCGGCGCGCGCGCCGGCGAGCTCGACGATGGTCGGGGCGAGGTCTATGTTCGCCACCAGCTGCTCGGTGCTCGAGTTGGCCCGGATCCCGGGTCCCCTGATCAGCAGGGGCAGGCGGATGGCCGGCTCATACGGCAGGAACTTCGAGCGGTCCAGCCGGTGCTCGCCGAAGAAGAAGCCGTTGTCGGAGATGAAGAAGACGTAGGTGCGGGACAGCTCGCCACTGCGTCGCAGGGCGCCGATCAGCCGCCGCACCCCCTCGTCGACCGAGCGCAGCGACTCGAGGCTCTTCTGGTACTCGATCCGCATCCTGCGGAAGTCCGTCGGCCCCAGCGGTTCGGCGTCGTCGCGGATGAAGCTGGGCTTGTCGGAGATGTCCGCCTCGTTGAAGCCGGGCGGGCGTGGCAGCGGCGTGTCGATCGCCGAGTCCCAGTGGCGGCGCGCCGGCTCGGGGCCGATCGGCGCCGAGGAATCACCGTGCGGGGCGTTGTAGTCGAGCTGCAGGTAGAACGGCCCGCCCGGGGCGGAGCGGTCGATCTGGCGCACCGCCCGGTTGGTGAGCTGATCCTCCTGGTAGTCGCAGCTCTCCAGCGGCGGCGGGCTCAGCGGGCAGCCGGAGCCGTCCTTGTTGGCGAAGTCGGCGTAGTCGGCGCTGCCGAAGGGCCCGCGGATGGCACCGTCTCGGTTCAGCAGGTAGCCGTAGTAGAGGCGGGTCGAGTTGTCGGTGGCGTCGGTCTGCCACTCGTCCCAACCGGGCGGGACCTTGCGGGTCGGGTCATCGGGCCCCTGCCCCCCGTACTGGTTGAGGAACTTCCCGAGGTGGATCGTGCGGTAGCCGGCGCGGTGCAGCCAGACCGCGAGGTTGTGCCTGTAGATCGGGTGGTGGCGGAATGCGACCCAGCCCCCCCGGGGCGCGCTGTTGCTCAGCACCCCGGTGCTGTGGGAGTAGCGGCCGCTCAGCAGGGTCGAGCGGGAGGGACAGCAGAGCGGGTAGGAGGCGATGTAGCGGTTGAACGAGACCCCGTGCTTGCGGATCAGGTCCAGCGTGTTCGGCATCGCCCGGACCCGGTTGCCGAGCGGCGTCACCCGGGTGGCCCGCAGCTCGGCCAGGGTCTGGTCGTCGGTCTGGATCACGACGATGTTGGGGCGCTGTACGGCAGCCGCGGCGGCGCTCCCGGTCGGGAGGCGCGTTCCGAGCAGGACCAGCGCCGCCAGCAGCGCCGCGGCGGCGATCAGGACCCGGTTCTCTCTGGCGAGTCTCGGCATGGCCACTAGCGAGTCGAAACAGCCGATCCGCACTCGAGTTGCGACACTGGGGCGCGATGGGCCCGGAGATTCCCGTGAGGATCGCGCCCGCCAGGGAGGCGGCCGAGGTCGCTCGCCTGCTCGGCGGCTTCCGCGACTACTACGGCGATTCCGAGCCCCCCGACGCGGCGATCCTCGCCACGGTGGAGCGGCTGATCGGCGACCACTCGACCGAGTTCCTGCTGGCCGGAGAGCCGGCCCGGGGCGTCGCCCAGCTGCGCTTCCGCCTCTCGGTCTGGACCGGCGTCGAGGACGCCTGGCTCGAGGACCTCTTCGTCGAGCCCGATGCCCGCGGCGAGGGCTTCGGCCGCGGCCTCGCCGAGGCCTGCGTCGAGCGTGCCCGCCGGCGTGGCTGCGCCCGCATTCAGCTCGACTCCAACGAGGAGAACGAAGCGGCCGCCGGCCTCTATGCCTCGCTCGGGTTCGAGGCGGGCCGCCCGGTTCGATGGGATGGCGGCCGCGACCTCTACCTCACCAAGACCCTCTGAGCCGGGCGGGGCGGGAGCTCAACCGCCGGCGCCGAGCTTCTTCACCGCGTCGCGGAAGGTCTTCACCTCGGCGCTGGGCGCCTTGCGGCCCTCGAGCTTCTCGCCGTGGCGATTGACCCAGATCACCGGCACGTTCATCTTCAGGACCGGCGCGATGTCGTTCTGGTAGCTGCATCCGATGTGCAGCCAGCCCTTCTTGCCGCCGATCCGGCGCGCGCACTCCTTGAAGTGGGTCGGGTCGGGCTTGTAGCTGCGCACCTGCTGGGCCGTGACCACGAGGTCGAGGTCGGTGCGCAGGTGGCGGCGCGAGATCCCCAGCAGCTTGTCGTCGATGTTGGAGACGATCCCCACCTCGTAGCGCTTCGCCAGCCGGTCCATCGCCGCGTTGGCCTCGCGAAAGGGGAGCCAGTAGGCGACGCTGTCGGGCAGGAACTGGGCCCGTGAGGGCTCGACCTCCCAGCCCAGCTCGCCCGCGACCTTGACGATCGTCCTGCGCAGGACCTCCGCGTAGAGCTCGTAGGAGCCGGCCATGATCTCGGCCTGGACCTCGAAGAAGCGCGCCAGGAAGGGCTCCTCCTCGAAGCTGAAGCCGTCCTTGTCGGCCTCCTTGCGGCAGGCGTCGGCGATCCCCTTCTCCCAGTCGATCAGGGTGCCGTAGCAGTCGGTGGTGACCCAGTTGATGTTCTTCAGAGAAGGCAGCGCCATGGCAAGGGGGCGGCATTATGGCAAGCGGGCGCGGCGCGGGCTTCGCGCCGGATCGGGCTGGGCATCCCCCTGCGTTCGGCTCGGGTAGGCTCCCGCAGCCGGGATGGACCTGCTCGAATACCAGGGAAAGCGGCTGTTCGCCAAGCACGGCGTTCCCGTGCCCGACGGCCGCCACGCCGCGAGCGTGGATGAGGCGGTGGCCGGGGCCGCCGAGGTCGGCTATCCCTGTGTCGTCAAGGCGCAGGTCGCGATCGGCAAGAGAGGCAAGGCAGGGGGAATCAAGGTCGCCCAGGACGAGGCGGAGCTGCGCAGCCACGCCGAGGCCATCCTGGGGATGGACATCCGCGGCTTCACCGTGCACGAGCTGTGGATCGAGGAGGCCTCGGAGATCGCCTCCGAGCACTACGCGTCGATCATCCTCGACCGCTCCGAGAAGAAGCTGATGGCGATCGTCACCGCCCAGGGTGGGATGGACGTCGAGGAGGTCGCCGAGGCCGACCCCGCCGCCGTCGTCAAGCGCCATATCGAGCCCGGCTCGGCCTTCGGCCCCGAGCACGCCGGCGCGATCGTCGCCGATGCGGGGCTCCCCGACGACGTCCGCGAGCAGGCCGCCGACCTGCTGATGGAGCTGCAGGAGGTCGCCAGCGAGGAGGACGCGACCCTGATCGAGGTCAACCCGCTGATCGTCACCGCCGAGCGCAGGGTCCTCGCCCTCGACGCCAAGGTGACGATCGACGGCAACGCCCTCTTCCGCCACGAGGACCTCGCCGGGCTGACCGACGTCTCCGCCGAGGACCCCCAGGAGGCGATGGCCAAGGAGAAGGGCCTCACCTACGTGAAGCTCGACGGCGACATCGGCATCCTCGGCAACGGCGCCGGGCTCTGCATGTCGACCCTCGACGTGGTCGCGCAGGCGGGCGGGGCGCCGGCCAACTTCCTCGACGCCGGGGGCGGCTCGAAGGCCGAGGCGATCGTCGACGCGCTCGAGGTGATCACATCCGACCCCAAGGTCAAGGCGGTCCTCTTCAACATCTTCGGCGGCATCACCCGCTGCGACGAGGTCGCCAAGGGGATCATCGAGGCCTCGGAGCAGATCGGGCTGACGCTGCCGCTGGTGGTGCGGCTCGACGGCACCAACTCCGAGGAGGGGCTGAGGCTGCTGGCGGAGGCCGGAATCGACGGCCTCGAGGTCGAGAAGACGATGCTCGGCGCCGCCAGGCGGGTCGTGGAGCTTGCCTCATGAGCATCGTGGTGGGGAACGACACGAAGCTTGTCGTCTCCGGCCTGACCGGGCGCGAGGGCTCCTTCCACGGGCTCCGCAACCGCGACTACGGGACCGACCTGGTCGCCGGGGTGACGCCCGGAAAGGGGGGTCAGGACGTCGACGGGGTGCCGGTCTTCGACTCGATCGCCGAGGCGGTCTCCGAGCGCGGCGCCAACACCTCGATGGTCTTCGTCCCGGCCCGCTTCGCCGCCGCCGCGATCGACGAGGCGATCGACTCCGGCGTGCAGACGGTGATCGCGATCACCGAGGGCATCCCGGTCCTCGACATGCTGAGGACCTACTGGAAGGCGCGCGAGGCGGGGGTGCGGTTGATCGGCCCCAACTGCCCGGGCGTGCTCTCCCCAGGTAAGGCCAACGTCGGGATCATCCCCGCCCAGTTCTTCGACCCCGGCAAGATCGGCGTCGTTTCGAAGTCGGGCACCCTGACCTACCAGATCGGCAACGAGCTGAAGCAGGCCGGCGCCGGGAACTCCTCGATCGTCGGGATCGGCGGCGACCCGATCGTCGGCTCGGACTTCATCGACGTCCTCACCCTGTTCGAGGCCGATCCCGAGACCGAGCTGATCGTCATGGTCGGGGAGATCGGCGGCGACGCCGAGGAGCGCGCCGCCGAGTTCATCGCCGAGCAGATCAGCAAGCCGGTGGTCGCCTACATCGCCGGCTTCACCGCCCCGCCCGGCAAGCAGATGGGCCACGCCGGCGCGATCATCTCCGGCTCCTCCGGAACCGCCCAGGCGAAGAAGGAAGCCCTCGAGGCGAAGGGCGTCCGGGTCGGGCAGAGCCCGACCGAGGCGGCCGAGATAGCCGTCGAGATGTTGGGAGGCTGACTGGCCCCATCGGGATCCCCCACGGACTCGAGCGCCCCCGGGGCATCGAGGTTGCTCTCATGGCTCGGCGGAGCGGGGAAGCAGGTGGGGAATCTGATCGCTGGGCGCCGTGGCATTGCGCTCGCCGCCGCCGAGCTGCTCGGGCTCACCGCGCTGGCCATCGCCCAGCCGATCTTCGACGGCCTGCAGCGCAGCACCTTCGCCTTTCCCCAATTGAGGATCGACGGCTGGGACATGGTCCTTCTCGCCGCCGTCCTGATCCTGGTGCCGCCCGCTCTGCTGCTGGCGGTGGAGCTGCTCGTCGGCCTGGTCTCGCGCACCGCTCGCGGCTGGGTGCATCTGGCCTGGATCGGGCTGCTCGTCGCGCTGCTCTGCTGGCAGGCGATCGCCCTCTGGGGCGCCGGCGCCTTCGTGCGGATCCTGATCCCAGCGCTGGGCCTGGTCGGATCCGTGGCCCTCTACCTGCGCTACGAGGCAGCTCGCAGCCTCTGCCGCATCCTCGGCCTCGCCGCCCCGGTCGTCGCCGGGATCTTCCTGTTCACCTCCCCGATCCTCGACTTCACCTTCGCCGCGAGCCCCGACATTCCCGAGCCCGAGGTCGACTCGAAGACACCGGTGGTAATGGTCGTCTTCGACGAGCTTCCACTCGCCGGTCTGCTCGACTCGCAGGGGAAGATCGACGCCAGACGCTTCCCCAACTTCGCCGCCCTGCAGAGGCAATCCGACTGGTTCCGCAACACGCTCACCGTCGCCGACTCGACCGAGCAGGGGGTCCCCGCGATCCTCTCCGGCGACCTCCCGGATCCGGATGGCGTCGCCACCTACGCGGATCACCCCGAGAACCTCTTCACCCTGCTCGGCTCCTCTTATCAGACCAACATCTCCGAATCCGGAACCCATCTGTGCCCGCCCGAGATGTGCCCGACGCACTCCTCGCTCACCGACCGGCTGGCCCCCGCGCTTGCCGCGGGACTCTCGACCGCGGGGGAGGAGTCCTTCCCCTTCGGGCTGGCTAACACCGCGGCGGATGAGCTGAACCGCAAGTTTGCGCCCGTCAACGCGCCAAGCAGGCAGGTGGAGAGCTTCCTCGCCGGGATCAGGGGGACAAAGGGAGGCTCGCTGAACGCCATCCACGTCGAGCTTCCGCACATCCCCTGGCGCTACACGCCCTCGGGCCCCACCTACTTCACGGGCACCTACCCGCTCGGGCTGACGATCGAGCGCTGGTCGCGCTCGCCCGGCTATCCGATCCAGGGCCTGCAGAGAATGACCCTCCAGCTCGAGTACGCCGATCGCATCCTCGGGGTGATCGTCCAGAGCCTCCGCAACTGGGGCATCTACGACAAGGCGGTGATGGCCGTGGTCGCCGATCACGGCGCGGCCTTCATCCCCGGGCAGTCGCGGCGGCTGCTCAGCACCGCGAACTCCGGCTGGATCCTGCGGGTGCCGATGCTCGTCAAGCTGCCGCACCAGCGCCGGGGCAGGATCATCTCGCGCCCGGTGCGGACGATCGACCTGCTGCCGACGATCGCCGACGCGATCGGCATCCGGATCCCCTGGCAGGTCGACGGTCGCTCCCTGTTCGGAGCGCCGTCACGAGCGAGCCTGAACACCTACGTCAGGCACGGGCAGGAGGTCGCCCACATGCCCCCGGCGGCGATCAGGCGCAGCTTCCGCACCGCCATCGCGGTCCGCAACGGACTCCTGGGAAGTGGCGACGTCTACACACTCGGCGCCTCCCGGGGTGCCCTGCGCCGGCAGCTGCGCGGTGCCCGCCCGGTCGAGTTCTCGGTCGAGAGCCCCGAGGGAACCACCTTCGACCCCAAGGTGCGGATCTACCCCTCACTCGTCTACGGCAGCATCGTCACCCCGGGCGTCAGTGACGGGCAGTCGCTGATCGCGAAGCTGAACGGCCGCATCGTCGCGGTCGGTCAGTCGGTGGACGGGGGCACGAGGTTCACGGTCCTGATCCCGCCGTCGGCCTTCCGTCCAGGCGAGAACCGGCTGCAGTTGTTCGCTCCCTGAGGGCGTCGCGCGACCGGAGCTATGCTGCGCTCGTGGCGAGCCAGGGAAGGAAAGCCCTCTCGTGGCTTCGCGGTGTCGGAACGCGTGTCTATGAGGCAGCGCCCGGGCGCCGGGGGGTGGCGATGGCGGGCGCCGAGCTGCTCGGGCTCTCGGCGATAGTCGTCGCCCAGCCGATCTTCGACGCGCTGCAGCGCAGCACCTACGCGTTTCCCGGGGCCCAGGTGGACGGGAGCGACATGGTGCTGTTCGCGGTGCTGCTTCGTCTTGCTGCCCCCGGCGGCGATGCTCGCGATCGAGCTGCTGGTCGGGCTGGCTCGCGCTCGTTGCGGGGCTGGTCCACCTGGCCTGGATCGGGCTGCTGATCGCGCTCTTCGTCTGGCAGCTGCTGACCAACGAGATATCCAGAGCTGAGTCCTGCGCCTGCTGGTACCGGCTGCGGCGCTGATCGGCGCGGCGATCGTCTACCTGCGGTTCGACGGGGCGCGCGCAGCTGCTGCGGATACTCGCGTTCGCCGCTCCGGTCGTCGCAGGGCTCTTCCTGTTCACGGATCCGATCTCGAAGCTTCACCCTCCCCGAGAGCACCGATGTCCCCAAGGCTCAGATCGACTCGAAGACACCGGTGGTGCTGCTGATCTTCGACGAGTTCCCGATGACGGCGCTGCTCAACGATCAGGAGCAGGTCGACGCCAAGCGGTTTCCCAACTTCGCCGCTCTCTCGCGCGCACTCCGACTGGTTTCGCAATGCCCTGACCGTCGCGGACACCACCGAGGAGGCGGTGCCGGCGATCCTCACCGGCGACTTCCCGAAGCCGAACGGCGTGGCCACCTCTCCGACCACCCGCGCAATCTGTTCACGCTGTTCGACTCCTCCTCGTACCGGATGAACGTCTCGGAGTCTGCGACCTCCCTCTGCCCGCCGGCCGTCTGTCCCGGGCGGAACTCGCTGGCCGAGAGATTGGCCCACGTTTCCTATGAAGGCGATTTACCGCGGACTCGCTCCCCTTCAACCTGCCCCGTCGCATCGCGCAAAGCGGGACTCGGGCTCGGGTTCTCCCCCGCCCGGACGAGCAGGCAGACTCGATTCGCTGCCTCACTCCGCAGCGAAGGGCCCTCGCTGAACGTCCTCCACGTCGAGCTGCCTCACGCCCCCTACCAGTACATGCCGGATGGCAATCGCTACTCCCGGGCGATTATCGGAGTCTCGACGCGCCGCTCGGAACCGAGAACGAGATGTGGTCTTCGTCTCCTGGCTGCCCGGTGCAGGGCCTTCAGCGGATGGTCGCCCAGCTCGAGTACACCGATCGCGTGCTGGGCAGGATCGTCGGCCGCCTACGTCGGCTTGGCCTCTACGACCGCGTGCGTTGTTCATCGTCATCGCCGATCACGGCGCCAGCTTCATTCCCGGCCACTCGTCGCCGGCTGGGCTATCTCCGACCCGAGTCAACTCCGGCGCGATCCTTCAGGTCCCGCTGTTCGTCAAGCGTCCCGGCCAGCGCCGGGGAGGGAGATCCTCGACAGCCCGGTGCGGACGATCGACTCGTGCCGACGATCGCTGACGTGCTCGGGATTCCACATCCCCTGGAAGGTGGATGGCCGGTAGCCTCTTCGGGCCGACCGAACCCAAAGCGATTCGTGAACAGGTACTGAGCTACCCGGAGATCAGCGACCGCCTGCCTCCCGCGAGCGGTCAGGTCGCGAGCTTCCAGGCGGAGATTGCGCAGTCAGGAACAAGCTCCTCGGCCACGGCGACGTCTTCACGCTAGCGGAGTCCCGAAGAGCAACTGCAAGCGAGAGCTTGCAGGGGCCGCAGCCACTCGAGCTGATCGCCCTGACGACATCCGACGGGGGCACGACCTACGACCCCGCTAACGTCGGCAACATCCCCTCCTACCTGTACGGACAGCATCCTCAACGCTCCGTCTGGGCTGCCGCAACGCCTGATCGCCACGCTCAACGGCCAGCCCGGTGGCGATCGCCTGGAGCCTCGACGGCGGCAGCCAAGTTCACGACCCTGATCCCGCCCTCGGCCTTCCACCGGGGCGAGAACCAGCTCCAGCTCTACGCGCCGTAGCTCGGCCCGAGATTTCCAGCGCTCGCCCGCGCCGTTGCTAGGCTCGGGCGGCGATGGCCACCGAGACGATCAGCTTCGCCCGCGGCGCCCCCAGCGCCGACATCCTCCCCGTCGAGGCGGTGCGGGAGGCGGCGGCGAGGGCGCTGGAGACCGACTGGGAGAGGGCCCTCTCCTACGGAGTCGGGATCGGCCACCCGGGCCTGTGCGAGTGGGTCGCCGAGCGCCACGGCCACCTCGAAGCAGAGCAGGTGATGATCGCCAACGGCTCCCTCGAGGCCGGGGCGATGCTGTTCGCCCACCTGCTCGAGCCGGGCGCCCGGGTCGCCGTCGAGCAACCCTCCTATGACCGCACCCTGTTGCTGCTGCACCAGCTCGACGTGGAGTTCGTCCCGGTGCCGCTGGAGGCCGACGGCATCGACGTGGACGCGCTGGAGGCGGCCCTGGAGCAGGGCCCGATCGCGCTCGCCCACGTCATCCCCAACTTCCACAACCCGGCCGGCTGCACCCTCTCGGCCGCCAAGCGGGAGCGACTGGTCGGGCTGGCGGCCGAGCACGGCTTCTGGATCTTCGAGGACGACCCCTACCGCGAGCTGCCCTTCGAGGGGGAGACGCTGCCGACGATGCTCTCCCAGGACGTCGCCGGCCGCGTCATCCACGCCTCCTCCTTCTCGAAGACGGTCAGCCCCGGCGTCAGGGTCGGCTACCTGGCGGGCCCGGGCGAGGAGATCGCCAAGCTCGCCAAGCGGGCGAACCAGACCTACATCTCGCCCAACATGCTGGCCGAGTCGATCGTGCTGGAGCTCTGCCTCTCGGGCGCGCTCGACCGCAACATCGAGTTCGTCAAGGGGGCGCTGCGGGAGCGGCGCGACACCCTGGTCGAAGCGCTCGCCGAGCACCTGCCCGAGGCCGAGTTCGTGGTCCCCGGCGGCGGCTACTTCCTCTGGCTCGACCTCGCCGAGGGCACCGACACCCGGGCGCTGCTGGCGGAGGCCAAGGCGGCCGGCGCCCCCTTCGTCGCCGGCCCCGACTTCATGCTCGACGGAGGCGAGGCGAGCCTGCGCCTCTCCTTCGCCAGCGTCCCGCCGCAGCGGATCGGCGAAGGGGTCGAGCGGATCGCGGCGGCGCTGGAGCGGGTCCGGCCCGCGACGCCTCGCCTAGCCGATTCCGGCCCGAGAAGTCGAGGCCGCAAATTACGAGTTGTTTACCGCGGCTTCAGCCGGCCCGCCTACCGTGGGGCCCATGAACCCAAGGAAGAGCAGACCAGCCCCGGCGAACGCCGAGCGCCGGCTCGCCGATCTCGCGGCCGCGATCCGCAACCACGAGGACTCGGTCCGGCGCAGCCGCCCGCTGGGACTCAGGTCCCAGGACGACTACCTCTACACCCGCCTGCGCCAGATCTGCGGCGAGCGCTAGGCGCCGCCAGCTCAGCGAGCGCGCCGGGGAGGGGCGGAGTCCGGCCGCTGGCCGGCGCTCGGCAGCGTCTGCCAACGCAGGCATTCCGGGCACTTGCGCGCGAAGCGCCGCGTCTTCGGGTTCTCGCGGGGCCCCTCGAGCAGGGAGCCGCACCTGCGGCAGAGGCTCAAAAGGAGCCCCCCGAGATCTGCCGCAGCCGTCGGTAGAGGCTGAGGTCGGCGTAGCGGACGGAGTAGGGCCGCTCGCTGAGCTGTTGCTCGTGATCCCGCACGGCGGCAGCCAGCGCGGAGAGCCGTCGCTCGGCGACGCGCCGCTCGCGAAGGTCCAGCGGCAGCTCTTCGGTGCTCGGCTCTCGAGTGGCGCTATCGGTCATCGGTCACCCCCTGGGGCGTCAGGTTTCGGAGTATCTTGACCATCTTAATCAAGTTTAGCAATCCCGAAGGGTGGCGCCCAAGGCGGTTCCGCGGAACCGCCTTGGCAGCTAGCGCCCGTAGCGGTCGCTGGAGAGGACCAGCTGCTCGGGCAGCGCCGAGCGCGGCGGGGGCGAGGGATCGGCGCGGACCGAGACGGTCTCGGCGACGCTTCGCGAGACCTCGTGCGTTCCCCCCTCGGAGGCGATCGCGACACTCTCCGAATCGGAGCTCTCGACCGTTCCCTCGAGCCCGGGGTCGAGCCCCGCATCCTTGAGGTAGTGCAGCAGCTCCTCGGCCTCGTTCTCGAAGCGCAGAACGACGACCTTCGCCCCGACCTCGACGTCGGCCAGCAGCGCCCCCTGCTCCCGCGCCCCCTCGACGATCGGGTGGCCGTGGGGGCAGGTCTTGGCGTCGCCGATCGCCGCCAGCATCCGCTCCTCGAGCACCGGCGACATCGCGTGCTCGAGGCGCTCGGCCTCCTCGTGGACCTCGTCCCAGGGGATCCCGAGGACGTCGGTGAGGAAGCGCTCGATCATCCGGTGGCGGCGGGAGATCTGCTCGGCGTGCTGGCGCCCCTCCTCGGTGAAGGCGAGCGACTTGTCGTCGGCGCGGGTCACGTAGCCGTCGCGCTCGAGGCGGCCGATCATCTCGTGCACGGTGGGCGGTGAGAGCTGCATCGCGCGGGCGATGTTGGCGCCGGTGATCGGCAGCCCGGCCTCCATCAGCCAGTACATGCTCTGCAGGTACTCCTCCTCGGCGATGGTCGCCTGCTCGTGCGACACCGGCGCTCCTTCCGCGGCCTCGTGATCCAGCCCGATACTAGAGCCTCGCCTCGGCCCGGCCCCGAGCCGCCCGTGAGAGGATGCGGCGGTGCGGATCGATGCCAGCACCCGGGCGCTCGTCACCGGCGCCTCCCGCGGGATCGGGCTGGCCAGCGCCCGCGCCCTCGCCGCCCGCGGGGCGAAGGTGGGGATGATCGCCCGCGGCGAGGAGGAGCTCGCCGCCCGCGCCGAGGAGCTGGGGGCGGCGGCGATCGCCGCCGACATCGCCGATCCCAAGGCGATCGGCGCCGCCGTCGATTCCTTCGCCGAGTCGGCCGGCGGCATCGAGCTGCTGATCGCCAACGCCGGGGTGATCCACTACGCGCCCTTCGCCGAGCAGCCCCTGGCCGACGCCGAGCACATGGTGATGGTCAACGTCCTGGGGACGATCTACACGGTCAAGGCCGCCCTGCCGCACATGCTCGACGCTGCGCGCGGGCAGATCGTCGTCGTCTCCTCGGGCGCCGGCCTGCGGGCCTTTCCCTGGGGGGCCGTCTACGGCGCGACAAAGGCGGCCGACCGCGCCTTCGCCGAGGCGCTCCGCCACGAGCTCTCCGGGACCGGGGTCTCGGTGACCACGGTCTTCCCGGGAGAGATCGCGACCGACCTGCACGCGCACCAGCGGGACCGGCTGCCCGACTGGCGCGCCAACGACGACGAGCTGCCGGCCTCCGAGCTGGCCGCGGCGATCATCGCCGGCGTCGAGGCCGACCGCCGGGCGGTCTTCCTGCCGCGCGAGGTCCGCCTGCTCGGCCTCAACGGGGTCGCCCCGCGAGCGCTCGACCGCCTGCTCGCCGCGATCCGCGGCGGCTCGGCGGCTCCACGGCGCGACTGAGCCCAGAAGTCGTCCGCGAGACGGCGGCGCCCGGTCAGCGGCCGGCGATCAGCGAGGAGACGACCGCCTCGTAGAAGCCATCGCCATTTCGCCCCTCGGTCACGGTGACGTTCTCGCGGCCGCCGATCGCCGCGCGCAGCCCCGGGTCGCGCTCGGGCCCGTTGGCGACGACGAAGAAGGAGCCGACCGCGGCGGCGACCTCGAGGTCCTCGACCGAGTCGCCGACCGCGATGCACTCGGCCGGGTCGTGGCCGCGGGCGCGGGCGTGGGCGCCGACCGCGCCGGCCTTGCTGACCATCCGCGGCACCAGGTGGTAGGCGTGGGTGACCTCGATCCCCTCCATCGGGCGGCCGATCGCCCCGTTGTCGAGCAGGCGCAGGTCGTCATCGCCGCGCTCCGCGAGCAGGGCGTTGGCCTCCTCGACGTCGACGAAGCCGCGGAAGAGGTGGGAGAGGACGCGGCCCGTGTGCCAGGGGGAGTGGTACTCGAGCCGGCCCTCGAAGTGGGCGAACAGCGCCTTGGGGATCCCGCGGAGCTCGATCTGCTCGTAGATCGTGCCGCTCTCGTCGGGTGCCATCTCCCCGGTCAGCAGCGTCGTCTCACCGTCGATCACGAAGGCGCAGCCGGCCTCGTAGATGTAGGACCTCTGGCCGATCAGGCGGGCGTCCTCGTGCACCTGGGGCTCGCGGCGGCCGGACATGATCACGACCTCGACCCCGGCACGGTGGCAGGCCTCGAGCCCCCGCGCCTGCATCATCGAGAACTCCCCGGCGTGATCTGAGAACAGCGAGCCCCCCCGCCCGAGCAGGGTCCCGTCGAGGTCGGTGTAGACACAGCGCAGCGCCACGCGGCCGCTACCGTAGCCGACGTGAACTGGCGCCTCTCCGACCGCACCCTGGAGCTGGCGCAGCCGCTGGCCGCAGGGATCGTCAACGTCAGCGCCGACTCGATGTTCTCCGGGGCTCGCAGCGGCACCCCCGAGCAGGCGATCGCCGACGGCCTCGAGCTGGCCGCCTCGGGCTTCGAGATGCTCGACGTCGGCGCGGTCGCCGCCCGCAGCGGGCCGCCGGTCCCCGCCGAGCGGGAGTCGGAGGCGCTGCTGCCGGCGATCGAGGGCCTGCGCGGCGCCGGGGTGCCGCTCTCCGCCGACACCTTCTCCCCCGCGGTCGCGGCCACGGCCCTGAAGGCGGGGGCGGTGGCGATCAACGACATCAGCGGCGGCTCGGAGGAGATGTTCGAGGAGGTCGCGGCGAGCGGCTGCGGATACGTCCTCATGCACATCGAGGGACCGCCGCGCCAGGATCGCGCCCCCGGCGCCTACCCCGACGTCGTCGCCCACCTGAAGCGCTGGTTCTCGGAGCGGATCGAGGCGGCGATGCGGCGCGGCGTGGAGGCCGAGCAGATCGCGATCGACCCCGGTCTCGACTTCGACCTCACCACCGAGCAGGACCTCGAGATCCTCCGCCGCCTCGGCGAGCTGGCCGGGCTCGGCCGCCCGCTGTACGTCTCGCTCTCGCGCAAGGACTTCATCGGCGCCGTCCTGGCCGGCTCCTGGGAGGGCCGCCTACCTGCCGAGCAGCGGGAGTGGGGCACGGCCGCCGCCGCCTCGCTGGCGGTGGCCGCGGGGGCCGCGATCCTCCGCATCCACGACCGCAGCGTCCTGCAGGCGGTCCGCGTAGCCGGCAGGATCAGGACGGCGGGCGCCGGTGCCTAGCTCTGCGGCGCGCTCGCTGATCGAGACGCCCTGGGCGATCCCCCTGGACCCTGCCCGGCGCGACGGGCGGATCGTCGCCGAGACGATCGAGGCGGAGCGCCCGGCGCGCACCGTCGCGCTGCCGCGCTCCCTCGATCCCGGGCTCGCCGATGCCCTTCGCGCGGCGGGTGTCGAGCGCCTCTACTCGCACCAGCTCGCCGCGCTCCAGACCGCCGCCGAGGCGAACCTGATCATCACCAGCGGCACCGCCTCGGGCAAGTCGCTGGCCTTCAACCTGCCGGTGCTGGACGGGATCGCCGCCGACCCGAAGCGCCGCGCGCTCTACCTCTACCCGACCAAGGCGCTGGCCCAGGACCAGGCGCGAAAGCTCGCGGCGCTCCGCCCGCCCGGCCTGCGCGAGGCGATCTATGACGGCGACACCCCGCGCGAGGAGCGCCCGGCGATCCGCCGCCGCTCCAACCTCGTGCTCACCAACCCCGACATGCTCCACATCGGGCTCCTCCCCCACCACCGCCAGTGGGGCGACTTCCTCGCCAACCTCGGCTGGGTGGTCGTCGACGAGGCCCACACCTACCGCGGCGTCTTCGGCTCCCACGTCGCCAACGTCCTGCGGCGCCTGCGCCGCGTCGCCGCCGCCTACGGGGCCGAGCCGCGCTTCATCCTCGCCTCGGCGACGATCGCCAACCCGCTCGAGCTGGCCGAGCGCCTGGTCGGCACCCGGTTCGAGCTGATCGACGACGACGGGGCGCCCCGCGCCGAGCGCGAGGTCGCGATCTGGAACCCGCCGCTGATCGACGAGGCGACCGGGACGCGGCGATCCGCGCTCTCCGAGGCGGCCGACCTGCTCGCCGACCTCGTGGCGCAGGGGGTGCGGACGATCTGCTTCCTGCGCAGCCGCCGCGGGATCGAGCTGATCCAGCGCTTCGCCCGCGAGAACCTCGCCGCCCGCGGCAAGCCCGGGCTGGCCGAGCGGATCGCGCCCTACCGCGCCGGCTACACCCCGCAGCAGCGCCGCGAGATCGAGCGCCGCCTCGCCGAGGGCGAGCTGCTGGCCGTGGTCGCCACCGACGCGCTGGAGCTCGGCATCGACGTCGGCGAGCTCGACGCCGCGATCTGCGTCACCTTCCCCGGCACCGTCGCCAGCCTCAGGCAGATGTGGGGGCGGGCCGGCCGCCGCCGGGTCGGCCTCGCCGTCTACGTCGCCGGCCAGGACGCCCTCGATCAGTTCTTCTGCCGCCACCCCGATGATTTCCTCGGGCGGCCGGTCGAGGCGGCGATCCTCGATCACTCCAGCGAGCAGATCGCCGCCCGGCACCTGCTCGCCGCCGCCTACGAGCTGCCGCTCACCGAGGAGGACACCGCCGTCTTCGGCGAGGGCTGGCGCGAGCGGGCGGAGCGCCTGGTCACGGCGGGCGAGCTGCGCCGGGCGGGCGGGCGGTTGCTGCCGCGGCGAAGCGAGTTCGTCGCCTCGCGGATCTCGCTGCGCTCCTCCTCGGCCGACGCCGTCGCGGTGATCGAGCGCGACTCCGGCGAGATGCTGGGCATGGTCGAGGCCGAGCGCGCCTTCACCACGATCCACCCCGGTGCGGTCTACCTGCACCTGGGGCGCTCCTACGAGGTCGAGCTGCTCGACATTGACGCCCGCCGGGCTGTGGTCAGGCGCTTCGAGGAGGACTGGTTCACGCGGCCGCGCAAGGAGACCGAGATCTGGATCGAGAGGATCGAGCAGAGCCGTGAGGTGGCGGGGGTCGCGCTCCACTTCGGGGAGGTCTCGGTGACCGAGCAGGTGACCGCCTTCCAGCGGGTCTCGATCGCCGACCAGGAGCCCTTCGACATCGTCGCCCTGGAGCTGCCCGAGCAGAACTTCGCGACCCAGGCGCTCTGGTACGTGATCGGCGAGGATCTCGCCGAGCTTCCCCCCGACGTCCTGCTCGGCGCCCTGCACGCCACCGAGCATGGCCAGATCGCGGTCCTGCCGCTGATCGCGATGTGCGACCGCTGGGACATCGGCGGGCTCTCCACCAACGTTCACATGCAGACCGGGCGCCCGACGATCTTCATCTACGACGGCCACCCCGGCGGGGTCGGGATCACCTTGCGCGGCTACGAGCAGTTCGAGCGACTGCTCGGCGACGCCGAGCGCCTGATCGGCGAGTGCCCCTGCGAGTCGGGCTGCCCCTCCTGCGTGCAGAGCCCGAAGTGCGGCAACCTCAACGAGCCCCTGCACAAGGCCGGCGCGCTGGAGCTGATGCGAGCGATGTCTAGCCGCCGGCGGTAGCGGGGGTGGCCGCTGCTGCGGCCCTGGCGGCGCGCCCCGAGCCCGCGGCGCCGCGTCTGTACACGGTGAGGCCTGCCACCCCGACCAGCATCGAGGCGATTCCCGCGGTGAGCACCGTGAGGCGCGGCCCGGCCAGCGAGACCAGGGTCGCCCCTCCCAGCAGGGCCAGCAGCTCGGCGCCGTTTCGCAGCCCGTTGTAGGCCGCGAAGGATCGTCCCTGGAGGTGCTTGGGGACGCGCACGTGGATCAGCGTCCGCACCAGCACGTTCTTGACCCCGTGGGCGAGGCCACCGGCGATGAAGCTGACCACGGCGACCACCATCGAGAGCACGATCGCGGGGGCTGCAAGGCCGAGGCCCTGGATCGCGGTGGCGAGCAGCGCGACCGTGACCAGCGCCCCGGTGCCGAAGCGGGGGGCGAGCCCGAGGGCGCCGATCGCCATGCCCAGCGTCCAGGAGGTCATCAGCAACCCGTAGCCGATCTCCCCACCGCCGAGGTCGTCGACGACGAAGAAGACCTCGGCAGTCCAGATCGCCGTCATGAACAGCAGCGAGAAGAAGGAGACCGCCATCACGATCGCCAACCCGGGATCGCGGAAGAGCTGCGCGATGCCGCCGCCGCCCACCTTCCCCGTCCGAGCAGCCGCAGACGGCCGCCGCCGGGCCCGCAACGCGATCGCCACCGCGACGACGACGAGAAAGGTGGCCGCGTTGGCCAGCAGCGCGATCGTCGTCCCCTCGATCGCCGCCAGCACGCCGCCGATCGCCGGCCCGACCGTGAACCCGGCGTAGCGGGCGGTCTCGATCAGGCCGTTGGCGGCACTGATCTTGTGCCCGCGGGCGATCTCGGGCACCAGCGCGAACTCGGCGGGCTGGGCGATGGCGAAGCCGGTCCCCAGCACCGCGGCCAGCGCGATCACCCCGGCGGTCGCCTCGACGAAGGCGAGGGCGACCGCCGCGGCGGCCTGGACGAGCGAGACGCAGATGATCAGCGCGCGCGCCTCGACGCGGTCCACCAGCCTGCCCGCTGGGCCGGCGAGCAGGACGGAGGGCGCCCACAGCGCCCCGAAGAGCGCGGCCAGGGCGAAACCCGAGTCGACGACCTCGGCCAGATGGAGGCTGAGCGGGGCTATCGCCAGCCAGTCCCCCATCGCCGAGAGGCCGACCGCGAGGGTGATCATTCGCATGTCACGGTCACGCAGCAGCGTGCGGCTCATGCTGCGATGGTCGCGCCTGCGGCGCCGGCGTTGCGTGACTGCGATCATCCATCGCCGCTTGAGTGCGCAAGTTCACACGTCCCGGTCGGGACTCCCCCGGCGTCAGATCGCGGTGATCGGCTCGGGCTCCTGCGGGCAGGACTCCGAGCTGGCCTCCCTCGCCGAGGAGGTGGGCAGGCTGCTCGCCGAGGCCGAGGCGGTGCTCGTCTGCGGCGGCCTCGGGGGAGTGATGGAGGCTGCCTCGCGCGGCGCCGCCGGGGCCGGCGGCGTGGTGATCGGGATCGTCCCCTCCGAGTCGCCCGTCGACGCCAACCCCCACTGCACCCACGTCGTCGCCACCGGGATCGGCCACGCGCGGAACCTCGCCGTGGTCGCCTCCGGCGAGGCCGCGATCGCGATCGGAGGCGAGTGGGGGACCCTGGCGGAGATCGGCTTCGCCCGGCGCCTGGGGCGAACCGTCGTCGCGCTGGCGAGCTGGGAGGTGACCGGGCCGGCGACGATGTCCGCGCCGACGGCGGTGATCCGGGCGAGTGATCCCGACGGGGCGGTGCGAGCGGCGCTCGGCGCCGCCTAGGGCGAGAGCGTCAGCTTGGCCCGCAGCTCGTCGCCTGTAACGATCACGGCGGCCCGGAGCGGCGCGGCCGAGATCGCGAGCCGCCCCAGCATCCCGGCGGCGGGCTGGGCGCCTCCGAGCGCCCGGCGGATGGTCGCGGCTGAGACCGCGAAGCTTGCCCGGCCCTCCCCCTCGGGCAGGACCTGGTCACCGGCGGGCGCCGGCCCGATCTCCGAGAAGAGGTCGAGGACCGGCTCCGCGAGCCGGGGGCCGAGGGAGGCAGAGGCCTTGCCGAGGCGCCGCATCCACGGCTCTGCCCGCGCCATCGCCGCCGCGTCGGGGTCGTCCCTGCGCAGCTGTGCGAGGTCGGCATAGACCTCCAGCGGCTCCTTGCGGGGCAGCTCACCGATCAGCGACTTGACCTCGCTGTCGTCGAGCTGGGCATCGTCCTTGCCGTCCCGCCGATCGATCGCGGCCCGCAAGGAGGCCGGATCATCGGCCGCGACCATCACCCCGTCACGGACCGCGAACGCCGTTTGGGGAGAGTCATAGATCCGCGCCTCGTCCTGCTCCCCCACCAAGCGCATCGGCCCGCTCGCCGCCGAGCGCCTGAAGAGTCGCGCCATCGCCCCGGTTTGATCGGTGACGAGGACGACCAGGACCCGCGGCTCAGCCGGCCCCGAACCGGGCTCCAGCCCGACCGCCAGCTGCGAGAGGGGCAGCCCGTCGTCGGGCTCAGGGTCCGCCGAGCGCACCAGCGCGGCGAGGCCGCCGAGCGGGAGCCCGGCTGCGGAGAGGCGGGCCAGGAAGCTGGAGCGGATCGACTCCCAGGGACCGAAGCCGGCGAGCTCGGCCGCCATCGCGGAGCGCTCGGGGGCGAGCTCGGGGGCGGTCTCGAGGAGGGCGACGAGGGGGGCGTTCGCGGGGAAGAAGCGAAGCGCCTCGGCGCGCGCGTCCACCGTCCTCTTGGGGCCCGAGCTGCCGCAGCCGGCCAGGGTGAGGACGGCGATTCCGAGCGCGGCGAGCAGGGCTGGTCTCCGCATCTTCTGCCTGGACGTTAGTCGCCCGCCCGCGGCGGCGGGAAGAGCTGCTCCAGCGCCAGCGAGGAGAACGCGTGCGACCAGCCCAGAGGAGTGGTGGAGCGGGGGGTCCCGGTGGCGACCCCGACCCGCTCGGGCAGCATCCCGGCCGGGGTCGCGGCGCGGCGCAGATCCGCCAGCAGCCTCCCTGCCGCCCTCCGGTCGCCGAGCGCCGCCAGCCCCCAGGCCGACCAGGCGGTGGGCGCGCTCCACGGGTCCTCACCGGGCCAGTCCCCGGCGGGCTCGATCCCGAAGCGCCCCCCGGCGGCGAGCAGCGAGCGCAGCGAGCGGCGCACCAGCCCGGCGAGGGCGGGCCGCGGGAAGGGCCGAGCTGCCCAGGCCGCGGCCGAGTCGATCGCCGAGGCGGGATCGCCGGCGCGCCGGACCAGCCCCGCGGGGGTCCCGAACAGCGAGCGCAGCCTGGCAGCCGGCAGGCCGGCCGCGATCGCGTTGGCGAGGTAGTCGCCGCTGTCCCCGGCTCGCTCGCCGTAATCGGCGCTGGACCGCCAGGACGGGGCAGCGGCGCGCGGGGGGCGCCGTCCGGCGGCGAGGGCGGCCGCCCGGATCCAGCCGGCTGCGTCCCCCTGCGCTCCGCGGCCATCCACCGGGCTGCGGTCCCCGTGGAAGCGGGCCGCGGCGCCGAGGTCGAGCGAGGCGAGGAAGTCCGCGATCCGCCGGGCCTCGCGGCGGTACCCGGCGCCGGCGAGGGCGATCGCCGCGGCGGCGGCGTCGCGTGGCCACACGTAGGCCCAGCCGTCGCGGATCCCGGCGGCCATCGCCCCGCTGCGGCGGTCGGTGAGGGCTCGAAGGACGAGTAGCGATCGCTCCCGCATCCGCACCGCCCAGGCGGGGGCGCCCGCTCCCAGCGGGCGAGCGCGGGCCAGCCAGCGCCGATCGGCCCGGGCGGCTGCGGCGATCAGGGCCCTGGCCGGCCCCGACGACCCCCCGGCGCCGGGATCGCAGACGACGCCGGCATCGAGCCGCCCCCGGCCATGCCACTCGAGCTGCGCCGGTGACCTCCCGGCGAGGTCGGCGGTCGTCGGCCGGCAGGCACCGGCATTCCTCAGGTTGAGGCCCACGATCAGCCGCAGCCGCTCGCCGGGAGCGCCCCGCAGGTCGATCTCGCGAGCCAATGCTCCCTCCCGGGCGGCGTCGGTGAGGACGATCCGTGCCCCTTTGAGCCAGACGACCGTGCGAAGGACGTTTGTCTGCGGCAGGTAGCGCTGGCGGAAATGGCGCGCCCGCCAGAGGGGCCGGGGAACACCGCCGCCCGCGGTGGCCCGGACGACGATCCCGGTGTCGGCGGGAACGCTCCCGGCTGCCTGGCGCTCGGAGGAGTTGGCGATCAGGCCGCGCCCCGCCGGCCCGGGCGCGCGCAGATCGACGACGTCCCCAAAGGCGTCGACCGCCGCGGCGAGGTCGCCGCTGCCGACCACGGCGACCCCGAGGAACGGCGCCGGCATCCCGCGCGGTGCCGCGGGCGTGCGGGGGTCGGCCGCCGAGCCGCCGGAGAGAGCGCTCGCCGCGAGCGCCGCAGCCGAGGCGAGTACGAGGGCTGCGCTTGCGAACCGGCCCACGCCCCCCAAACTAGCGACGGCGGCCGGCGCGGGATAGGTTCAGGGGATGGGGGTCGAGTTTCGGCATGCCGGGGCCGCTCGAGGCGGACGTCGACGGGGCGCCGGCACTCGGGTGAGGTTGGCTGTTCATGCTCCCCTCCTGGGAGTTGGTTTACGGGCCGACCCTCCCGCGCCGCGCTTGAAGGACGCTGGAATCCCGCTGGAGCCTGCCGAGATCAACCGGGCCCGGCTGGCGCTAGCCTTCCCCTGCCAGGCGGTGGCCACGGCCTCGCCAGGCATCGGGCGAGGTAGCTCAGTTGGTAGAGCACACGACTGAAAATCGTGGTGTCGCCAGTTCGATTCTGGCCCTCGCCATCGCATAGGCAAGCGGTTTGCGGCTCCCTCCGGGGAGCCGCAGTCGCTCCGGGGCAACGCTCAGGGAACACCTTGCAGGCGCGACTGTCATTCCAGGAACGGCGCTGGGAACGGCAGAAGCCCGACCCGTGCGCTCGACTTCTCCTGGCGTTCCGAGGACTTTGGCGGGCCATGGTCGCCGTCTGGCGCGATCCCGAGACCAAGGCGTTGCCTCGTCGTCGCAGGCCGCCTGTGGTGCTTCTGGGGACGATCTTCTATTGGCGCTTCGAGGACTGGACCATCATCCAGGCCCTCTACTTCTCCGTCGTGACACTGACGACTGTTGGCTACGGAGACCTCACCCGACCACCGATGGAATCGCAGATCTTCACGATCGTCTACATCCTCACCGGACTCGGCGTGCTCGTCGCCTTGCTCAGTTCGGTCGCGCAGCAATACATCCGACAGAAGGCCGAAGGCGGGCCGCGCGAGAGCGTCTGAGCGCCCTTCGGCACCGCGACCGGCCGGAGGGAGAACCGCGGTAGTTGGGGGGCGGACAGCAGATTGAGACACGACTAAGTAGCGCCGAGGGCCCCGGAGCAGCATCGCGCCGAATCGAGGAGTAACGATGCTGCAAGACACCCGCGACAAGCTCGCCAGTCGGAGGATCGCCTACGGGCGCTGCGCGAGGGGCGAGCCCGGGCGCGCAAGCTGCTGATGGCCGCGAAGGCCGCGCGACGAGGCCGACGAGGGCAGGTCGCCAGCCGCCTACGGCGCTGAGGGCCGCCGTGGCTGCGGAGAAGGACGTCGATGCGCAGATCCTCGCGGTGCAGGAGGAGCGACAGCCCTGCTGCGCCGCCTGGACGACGCTGAGCGGGACGCTCGGCTTCAGCGGCGTCAATGGATGAGGGCGATGTTGCGCGTCACCTCAACCTCGAACGCGGCGAGTTCCGCGCCGACGTACCGCTCGGAGCGCTGATGCGACCAATGGCGGCGCTCAACGCGCAGGACGGCGGGAGAGCAGCTCCGTCTCCGCGGTCCGGGCTTCCCTGGCTGCGCAGCCCGTCGATCACCGCCACGTCTATCCGGTCCTTCCGCGCCAGTCCCTCGACGTCGGCGTCCTGGCCGTAGTCGACTTCCGCCGAGACGGGCGCGTCGGGAACGGTCAGCGGCGACGTCGTACGCGACCCGGTCTCGGTCGGCCCGAAGGCCGGCTTCGACATCGGGATCACCGCCGACTCCGAGGACGTCGCTCAGTTCGCGATCGTGCTCGACAACGTCCCGCAGGCCCTGCTCTCGGCCGAGCCGGCCTTGCAGGCCTTCCTACGGACGCGGATGCAGCGCGTCCTCGACCTCGCGATCGACACCCATGTCATCACCCAGGTCCTGGCCGCGGCGCCTCCGAGCGGGTCGGACGGCGCGATGTTGATCGAGCAGGCGCGGAACGCGGTCGCCGAAGCGAGGGCGCTCGGCGCGGATCCGACGGTGCTCGCGCTCCCTCCCGACACCGCTGCGGACCTCGACCTGACGACGACCGGCGCCGACGACGCCTACCTGTTCGCGACCCGCGACACCGGCTCGCATCCCCGCTGTGGTCGTTGCAGATCGTGGAGTCGCCATCGGTAACCGACCCGATCCTGATTGACCCCTCGCTGCTCAGCGTCCTCTACGCCGGCGCAGGGCGCCATCACGGTCGATCCATACGCCGGGCTGAAGACCAACACCGTTCGGCTCCAGTTAGAGATCGAGGCTTTGCTCCACATTCGCAGTCCGGCGGGCGCCTACGTCATCGCCTGACGAAGCATGCGGGAGGCAAGTAGAGCCGCGGGGCCGGTGTGAGGCCGCTACTCCGACAGCCGGCGGCTTCGAGGGCGTCTTTCTGGCGCACAGCGCATAATCCCGCACATTGCACAATGGTCCAGGCAATGGACGCGAGGGCGGACTTCCGGTGAACCTTCAGCGGAGGCTGGAGTAGCCGCGGTGGGTCGACGGCGCTGGGAGGCGATCCATGCCGCGTGGCCGTCCGGCGCCCCGGTTACGCCCTCGGGGGCCTTCTGATGGCGGGCGTGGCACTGCGGTTGATCGCGATCGTCAGTTGGTCGCCAGCGGTGACGACCCTGACCGACGCCTACGAAACGTTCGCATCGAGCACCGTTCAGAGATCCCATGCACCCAGGTCGGTACTCGCTGATCGTCGCGGCTCTGGGCCTGGCGACCCACGAGATTGCGGCGATGGTCCTCCTCCAGCGTCTGACCGGGATCGCCTCCGCGCTCCTGCTGCTGGGCCGCAACGCGCCGCATCACCGGATCAACTTGGGCCGGACTACTGCCAGCCGGCATCGTGCTGCTCGATCCCGATTTCATCTTTCTGGAGCACTCGATCATGTCGGAAAGCTGGCTTGTGCTCTCGATCTCCCTTGGGCTATACGCGGCGGTACGGGCCCTGGACCAGCCCCGACCGTGGTGGCGCTGGCCGTTGCTCACCGGGCTTGTCCTCGGCACTTGCGGTCACCATCCGAACCGCGGCGCTCTTCGTGATCCCGGTGGTCATCCTGGCGCTGCTGCTTTGTCGGTCGCGTTCGTCTGAGCACTGGGGCGCCCACTGGCGGGCGGCGCTCGCCGTGCTCGGTGTCTCTGCCGCGCTCCTGCTCGCATTCGCGACCGCGAACGCGACGCTTGGCGAGCGGTTTGGGCTCGGGGCCTCTCCGGGCTGGTACCTGTACGGCGGGTCGCCCACTTCGCCGACTGCAGCCAATTCACCCCGCCCCCGGGCAGCAACCAGCCTTTGTGAGGACTAGCCCCCTAGCGAACGGCCTGGCACACAGGGCTACACGATCTTTCCGACGTCGCCGGCGATTCGCCAATTCGGCCAGTTCGGGCGAACGACGATCTCCTCGGCAAGTGGGCGAAGCGGCCATCATCGCCCGACCAGGGGACTATCTGAACGACGTTCTCGGAATACCTCGGCGTACTGGGTCCCAGCTCGAAACCCGACTTGCCCGGTTCCGGCGGGGGTCTTGATCCTCAGCTCTCTTTCGCCAACGGCCTGGACGACTCCGGGACTACTCTCCAGAGCGCGCTTTCGTTCATCACAGACGCCTTTCAGCGCAATCTGCAGACGTTCTACAACGACTTCACGGTCCACCAGTACCGGCCCGGGCTTGAATTGCTTCGTGGTTGGCAACGAGTGGTGAGGTTCGGGGCGACGGCGCTTTCGATCACTACGCTCCTCGTCTTGTTAGGGCTCGTCGTCGGGACGCGCCGCTCCCGCCTAGGCGTCCTGCTGTTCGGGGTAAGCGGGCTGGCGCTGATAATCGCGCCGGCGTTGACCGCCAACTACTACGGCCGCTACACGATCCCGATGGCCCCTCCTCTGATGGCTGGGGCCGCGGTGACGTTCGTCGCGCTCTGGCGTGGTTTCAAGTCTCGCAGAGCAGAGTCGCGACACCCAGGAACGGCTGAGGTCGGGTGGTAGCGATCCCAAGCACTGCAGCCTGTTACGGCCACGAATTTCTCCTGCGACATGGCCTGCGCAGTATCGCGCCCCGAACGTAGCCCGCGGGGGGACCGAGAAATTCACGCCGCGTGGCGCGTGCCGATCACCCCTACCTCCCTCGCCGTGAACGAGAAGGGCCGCAACCTCGAGCGACGACTGGAGGATCGTGGCGTCGTCACAGTTCGATTCTGGCCCTCGCCATCCGGCTCTGCGCACGTGGTACCTTCTAGCCTCGCAGTAGCAGTAGGTACGCTTTTCAGAACTCGAGTGGTACTTCCGCTCGAAGAAGGCGCGCAACGCCGAGGGCAACGGAGCAGGACCCGGAACAGCTCTCGCGGATCCCCCGAGCCTCGAGCAGAGTGCTCGACGAGGATCGCTGCCTTGGAGCGCGCCAATCGCGAGCAGAGGGATCCCGAGGGTCGAGGGGCGGGTGCTGAGGCTCCGCCGTCTGAGCCGGTGCGCGGATGTTAGAGCGAGCCGGAGTCAGGACCCCCGCTATGCCACCGCGGACCCCGATCAGGCTTCCTTCCGAGCCAGGCTTGCCGGAGTCCTCC
Source organism: uncultured Actinomycetes bacterium (assembly GCA_963725315.1). Taxonomy (GTDB): domain Bacteria; phylum Actinomycetota; class Thermoleophilia; order Solirubrobacterales; family 70-9; genus JBBRHQ01. Next base: position 44,352 of record CAVRYA010000012.1, read on the forward strand.
CGCGACGAGCTGACCCCGGAGCTCCTGCGTGCAGCGATACCTCAGGGACGGCTGACTGCTCGCCCGGAGTCTCGTCGACCGCGGCGATGCACTCAGCCTCGCGGAGGGCATCGACCGTGCTTTTGCCGAGCGGACCGCGCGGGCCTCCGGCGAGTCAAAGGCCGTCGACTACTACGAGGAGTTGCCGAGCCGGAGCCACCGTTCGTCGGTATCGGAGCGTGACTGGGTCGAGGAGGGCGGAGGCGTTTCTGGCTGCGGAACTCTGCAGCGGTTGATGTCGGAGATGATAGGCGACCTTCGAAAAGGCTGGGCTGCAGCGGCTGATCGCCGGCTACCTCGGCGAGCCGCCCGCGGATTCGGCCCGGAAGTGCGCGACTGCGCACGGCTGAGCCCCCGGATCGCCGGAGCTTGGCACCAGGACGGTCGCTTCCTCCCCAACGTCCGGGCCATGAACGTGTGGCTCTCGCTATCGCGCTGCGGCGACGAAGCGCCGAAGAACTCGAGCATCGTTCCCCGCCGAATCAAGCACCATCTCCTCGAAGCCGGTACCGAGCCCCCCTACTTCGACATCCAGATTCTCTCAAGCGCTTGTCGAGAAGGAAGCCGGTCGACGCTGGCATCGTTCGGCCGATCTTCGAGCCGGGAGACGTGATGCTCTTCGATGACCTCTTCCTGCACCGAGACCGGCTCGGATCCCTCGATGCCGAATCCGCGCTCTACGCCGTCGAGAGCTGGTTCTTCGGCCCGTCGGCCGACGCAGCCGACTACGCGCCAGCTTCGCCGCCTAGCGATCGGTCCCCAGGCCGAGGAGCCGTGCTCAGGCGGCGCGGCCGCCGAAGCGGCGTCGCAGGCGGCGGTGCCTGTGCTCGAAGAAGCTGCGGATCAGCGGGCGAAGCGGGGCGCCGGGCAGCCCCAGTCGGGGCACCCAGGCGACGCGGTCGGTGATCAGGCAGCCCTCCGGCCCCGCCGGCTCGAGGGTGCGCTCGTGCTCCCAGAGCCGCTGGCTCAGCATCCGCGAGCGCTCGTGGAAGCCCCGACCGGGCTCGATGCGGACGAGGGTCAGCTCGTCGTATTCGAAGGGGACGAGGCCGAGCAGCAGCAGCCAGCAGCGCCCGAGCGGCGCGCCGAGCTCGACGGTCTCGGGATCGATCCCCCGACGCATCGCCCCCGGGAAGCGCATTCTCATGATCGGCCGCATCTCGTCATTGATGCCGGCCTCGGTCGCGATCCTCTCCCAGACGGCATGCGGCGGCGCATCGAGGCGCGAAGCGATGCAGATCCCCGATCGGCGCGCGTCGACCCGTTGCTCGGAACCCGGCTGGGTGTCCGTCAGATCCGCTCCTGGCGGGCCGACGCTCATCATGAACGAACGATATTGGGGCAGCGGCGCCGTCCGCGTCCCTCTCTAGTTTGGATCGGAAGATGAAGGACACCGCTCAACAGCCGCTGATCGAGAGCACGCCGCAGCGGGCTGCGCTGCGCGACCTCGATGGGGGCCAGCAGGTCGACGCCGTCTACGTCGTACGCGAGCGCGAGCTGCGCCGCAAGCGAAACGGCGAGCCCTGGCTGCATCTCGTCCTCGGGGACAGCAGCGGCACCATCGAGGCGGTCTCCTGGGAGGACCCCGAGGAGCGCTACGCGATCGCCGCGCCGGGCGCGGTGGTTCGCGCCGCCGGGCTCTACGAGGTCAGCGAGCGCTGGGGCTCGAAGATCAAGCTCGCGGCGCTCGAGGTGGCCGAGCCCGGCAGCTACGAGCCCGCCGACCTGGCCGCCGGGCCCGAGGTCCCGGTGGAGCGGCTCGAGGGCGATCTGCGCGAGCTGATCGGAACGATCCAGGATCCCCATCTGGGCGAGCTGCTGGAGGGCTTCTTCGGCCCGCGCTCAGAGGTCTTCCCCCGCTTCCGCGACGCCCCCGCGGCCAAGGTCTACCACCAGGCCTACAGGCACGGCTTGCTCGAGCACACCGTCTCGGTCGCCCAGGCGGTCAGCGCCGCCGCCGCCTTCTTCGGCGGCATCGACCGCGACGTCGCCGTCGCCGGCGCTCTCCTTCACGACATCGGCAAGACCGAGGCCTACAACGAGGACCCGCTGGCGATCGACCTCACCGACGCCGGGCGGCTGCAGGGGGAGATCCCGCTCGGCTACTACCTCGTCCGCCGCCGGATCGAGGAGATCCCGGGCTTCGATCCGGCGCTCGCCCAGGCGCTGCTGCACATCATCCTCAGCCACCACGGAGCCCTCGAGCACGGCTCGCCGGTCGCTCCCTGCACCCGCGAGGCTGTCCTCGTCCACATGATCGACAACCTCGGAGGGCGCCTGGGGAGCTTCGACCGGCTCGAGCGCCAGCTGCCCGAGGGGGAGTCCTGGTCGCGCTTCGACCGCGCGATCGAGGGCGCCGCCTACTTCGGTCGCCGCGCCGCCTAGACGAGCCTCGGGCGCAGCTCAGAAGCGCCGCGCGCAGGCCTGCATCCGGTTGACGTTGCCGCTCGCCCGCTGGACGCAGCGCAGCAGCTTCTTCGAGTCGTGGCCGCCGGCGGTCTTCGACTGGTGAAACGAGTGCCTCACCTGGCGCCTGACCTGGCGATCGGCCGAGTCGATCGCGTGATCGATCTGGCGCCCGATGTTGTTCAGCCCGGCCGCGTCGATCGACTTGTTGATCGCGTTGTCGGTGGTGTGCAGCACCGGCTTCACAAGGAAGAGGTAGGTCGCGGCGATGATCCCGACCGCGACCGCCAGGCGGATCAGCCCTGAGGCGAGGCTGCCGAAGAGGTTGCTGAGCAGCTCCATCGGCGCGACTCTAGCGCCGCCATCCGACCCTCACGGGGGTTCGGGAGCCCATCTGGACGCCTATGTGAACGGCAGGTGGAAGCCGAACACGGCGATCAGGATCGGCAGCGCGACCAGGGCCCCGATCGCGGCCCCGGCGATGTAGGCGATCAGGGCGGGCCGCCCCTGCAGCCGCTCGACCGCGCCGAGGTCGAAGTGGATGTCCATCACAAACCTCCTTCGTCGGGCCGACGGGGTTAGCTGACGGGCTGGCGCCGAAGAAGCGGCGCCCCTGTCTGGACTGCCGGCAGGTTAGCCGCGCTCACGGCGCTGCCTTCGTCGCAACCGTGCCCGAACCTCCCGCGGACGCGCAAAATGCGGGAATTGAGCGCCCCTTCGGGGGGCTCGCCGGGATCGCCGGACTATCCTGCTTCGGCGTGGCCAAGGACACCGAAAAGCTGATCCGCCAGCTCTCACTGATCTCCTTCCTGATGGCCCAGGGAAGGCCGGTCTCGGCGCTCGAGATCAAGCGCGAGGTCGAGGGATACAGCGACATGAACGACGATGCCTTCGCGCGTCGCTTCTACGCCGACCGGGCCGAGCTGGAGAGCCTCGGGATCGAGCTCGGGGTCGAGAAGCCGGGCGAGGGATTCTTCGAGGCCGAGCTCTACTCGCTGCCGCCGGAGAACTTCTACCTGCCGGCGATCGAGTTCTCCGACGACGAGCTGGCGGCGCTGCGCACCGCCCTCTCGCTGCTCACCGAGGGCGGCTTCGCCTACGCCGAGCCGCTGCGGCTGGCGCTCCAGCAGGTCGCCTGGGGCCACCCGAACCCGCTCAGCGAGGCGGAGCGGGCCCCGGTCGAGATGGCGATGACCGCCTCCGCCGGAGGGCGCGACCTCTCGCAGCGGCTGTCGAAGATCGAGACGGCGATCTCGCGTCGCAAGACGATCGAGTTCACCTACTACACGATGGAGCGCGACGAGACCGAGGCACGAAAGGTGGACCCCTTCCACCTGGTCTTCCGCGGCGGGCAGTTCTACCTGATCGGGTTCGCCCACGAGCGCGACGCGGTTCGCGTCTTCCGCCTCTCGCGGATCCAGGGGAAGGTCGGCTACGCCTCGAAGGCGGAGCACGACTTCACCCCGCCGGAGGACTTCGACCGCCGCGACTACGCCCAGCGCGCCGACTGGCAGCTCGGGGAGCTGGAGGGGACGGCGAAGATCTGGGTCCGCGACCGGATCGCCTGGCTGATCGAGCGCGACTTCGGCGAGTACGGCACCCTGCGCCCGGCAGCGAAGGCGGACAAGGCGCCGGGCAAGGGGAGGATCTTCGAGACCTCCTACGCCAACGAGCGCGAGCTGATCGCCTGGGTGTTGCGCTGGCGCCAGAACGCAAAGGTCCTCGATCCGCCCACCCTGCGGGACGAGGCCGAGACCCGCCTGGTGCTGCTGCGCGACCGCCACGCGAACGGTTTCAAGCCGGCGAAGACGGTCGATCGCCCTCTGCGCTCCGGAGGCCCGCGCCGCTCGCGGTCCAACGGCCGCGGGGAGGCCGCGATCCGGCCCGAGCGCTTCGCCCGGCTGGTCACCCTGGCCGGGCAGCTGATCGAGTCGGCGAAGCGCGGCGAGCGGCTGCGGGTGGCCGAGGTCACCAAGCGCCTGAAGCTGAGCGAGGAGGAGCTGGCGGAGGACATCGAGGTGCTCAACGTCGTCAACTTCGGGGGCGGCACCTACGTCCTCTACGCCGAGATCCAGGGGGAGGAGATCGAGGTCGACTCCGAGCCCTACGGCGACAACTTCGCCCGCCCGGCCCGCCTGCTGCCGCTGGAGGCGAAGGCCCTGATCGCCGCCATCGACCTGTTCGGCGACCACCTCCCGCAAACCGGCCTGCAGAGCGCCCGCGGCAAGATCGTCGCCGCGCTCGGGCACGATCCCTCCGAGGAGGGCCTGGAGATCGCCCGCGAGGGCGGCAGCGACAGCGAGGTGGCCCGGATCGTCAACGAGGCGATCGTCGGGCGCAGCGTCCTCGACCTGCACTACTACAAGGAGAACGAGGATCAGTTCACGAAGCGCTCGGTCGAGCCCTACCGGCTGGAGAACGGCAAGGAGGGCTGGTACGTCGAGTGCTACGACCTGGGGCGCGAGGCGATCCGCCACTTCAAGCTCGACCGGGTCAAGGAGGCCAAGGACTCCGGGGAGTCCTTCGAGCCCCGCCCGGAGGTCGAGGAGATGGCCGGGGTCGAGGGCTGGATGACCGACGGCGAGGTCCCGACGGCGAGCGTCGCGCGGGTCTGGGTCTCCCCCGAGCGGGCGCGGTGGCTGCGCGAGGAGCGGACCGTGGTCGAGGAGCTGGCCGACGGCGCGGTGGTCGTCGAGCTGCCCTACGCCGGCACCTCCTGGCTGGTCAGGGAGATCCTGCGCGGCGCAGGCGACCTGGTGGTGCTCGAGCCCAGCGACGCGCGAGAGGCGATCGCCGAGGAGCTGACCGCCTGAGCGGAGCACCAGACGTAGCGCCGAGCCATCCGGAGATCGAGCGGATCGTCGCGCCCAATCCCGGGCCGATGACGCTCGAAGGCACCAACACCTACCTGTATGGGTCCGACCCCTGCCTGTTGATCGACCCGGGCCCCGATGACGCCAACCACCTCGATGCGATCCGGGCGGCCGCCGGGCGCAGGGGAGGGATCGGAGCCGTCCTCCTCACCCACGACCACGCCGACCACGCCGCCGCCGCCCCACGCCTCGGCGTCGAGGTGATCGCCCCGGCCCCCGGCGAAACGCTCAGCGGCCTGCGGGCGCTGGCGACGCCCGGGCACGCCGTCGACCACGTCTGCCTGATCAGCGGCGACGGGGTCTGCTTCAGCGGCGACCTCGTGCTCGGCGTCGGCTTCAGCTTCGTCCCGCCCGACGGCGGCTCGCTGGCTGCCTACATGGGCTCCCTGGAAGCGCTGCGGGCGGAGGATCTGGAGCTGATCTGCCCCGGCCACGGCCCCTGGATCACCGACCCCGCGGTGAAGCTGGCCGAATACGTCGAGCACCGGATGATGCGGGAGCGCCGCCTGCTCGCCGCCCTCGAGCGCGGCGAGCGCTCGCAGGGGGCGCTGCTGGCCGAGGTCTGGGACGACGTCCCGAAGGAGCTCCTGCCGGCGGCGGAGCTGACCATGCGGGCGCACCTCGCCAAGCTGGAGGCCGAGGGGCGGCTGCCTGAGGGCGTCGGCGGGTAGCACTCGCGCCGGGGTCGTCGATACTTGCCGGGTGAAATCTCGTAGGGCCCGACAGAAGGTCGTGAGGGCGGCGCTTGCCGGCGCGGCGTCGGGCGCGCTCCTCGGCGCCGCAGCGATCGCCGTCGCCTGGCATTGGCTGTTGCGGCGGCCTTTGCCGAAGGCCGAGGGCAACCTCACGGTGGCGGGAATCGAAGGGCCGCTGGAGATCGCCCGGGATCGCTGGGGCAGTCCCTCACCTCACTGCCTCCACCCGCTCCGACCTCTGGTTCGGGCAGGGGTTCGTCCACGCCCAGGACCGGCTCTGGCAGATGGACTTCTATCGCCGCGTCGCCTGCGGGCGGCTCTCGGAGATCGCCGGCGAGGCGGGGGTGCCCAGCGACCGGCTGATGCGCACCCTCGGCATCCGCTACCTCTCCGAGCGCGAGGAGGATTCGATCGACCCCGCGCTGCGCGCCTCGCTCGACTCCTACTGCGCCGGGGTCAACGCCGCCCATCGGACCCTTCGCTCCCTTCCCTTCGAGTTCGAGGTCCTCCGACTGGGCTTCGAGCCCTGGCGCCCGGCCGACGTCCTCAGCCTCGGCAAGCTCCTCTCCTTCGGGCTCTCCACCAATTGGGAGCGCGAGCTGCTGCGGGCCGACATGGTCCGGGCGCTCGGCGCGGAGCTGACCGTGCGCCTCGACCCCGCCTACCCGGCCGGGAACCCGATCGCGACCCAGGAGCGCTGGAGCGGGGAGGGGTTGGCGCTGGTCGAGCAGATCGACGCAGTCCGAAGAGCTCTGGGTATGTCTGTGGAGGCCGGGGGCTCCAACAACTGGGCGGTGAGCGGCGCGCTCAGCTCGACCGGGGGACCGCTGATCGCCGGCGACCCCCACCTCTTCCCGAGCATGCCCGGGATCTGGCATCAGGTCAGCCTCGCCGAGGGCGGGCGCCGCGCCGCCGGCGCCGCGATGGCGGGGTTGCCGGGGATCCTGATGGGCCAGAACGACGACGTCGTCTGGACCTTCACCAACACCGTCGCCGACGTCCAGGATCTCTTCATCGAGCGGATCGAGGGAGATCGCTACCTGTTCGAGGGAGAGTGGCTGCCGCTGGAGGAGAGGGAGGAGGAGATCTCAGTCAAGGGCCGGGAGCGGCCCGAGAGCCTGCTGGTGCGCAGCACCCACCATGGCCCGATCGTCAACGAGGCGCTCGGCAGCGACACGGCCGAGCCGCTGGCGCTGAGCTGGGTCTCCCTGCAAGGGCCGACTGCCCACGAGGGGATGTTCGGCGTCCTCGACGCCGGCTCCGGGGCGGAGCTGGTGGCGAGCCTGAGCGAGCACACGACGCCGGTCTCGAGCATGATCTGGGCCGACCGGGGCGGCTCGATCGGGTTCAAGGTGATCGGCACCCTGCCGCTCCGCCGCGGCGGCTGCCCCGACGTGCCCAAGCCGGGTTGGAGCGGGGAGTTCGAGTGGGAGGGCACGGTCCCCTACGAGGAGCTGCCGGCCCTCACCGACCCCGAGAGCGGCTACCTGGTCACGGCGAACAACAGGGTCGTCGGCGACGACTATCCCCACCACGTGACCAGCGAGTGGTTCGACGGCTTCCGCGCCCTGCGGATCGAGCAGATGCTCGGTGAGAGCACCGAGCACGACCTCGACACCTTCCAGCGGATGCAGACGGACGTCGTCTCGATCCCTGGCCTGGAAGCCGCCCGGCGCCTCGGCAGGCTGCGCCCGGAGGCCCAGCGGGAGATGCGTGCGATCGAGATGCTGCGGAGCTGGGATGGGCAGCTCGAGCCCTCCTCCGTCGCCGCTTCGATCTATCAGGCCTTCCTGCTGCGGCTCGCGAAGGAGGTCGCGCGGGCAGCGATCGGGGACCGTGACCTGGCCGAGCGCTGGCTCGACCGTGCCGACAACGGCTTCATGGCCCACGTCACCTCGCCCTGGCGCTGGCACTCGCACCTGATGGACCTCTGGGCGGAGGCCGACGAGGGCCTGATCGGCCGGCCCTGGGACGAGCTTGTCCTCGACTCCCTGCGGGCGGCGCTCGACGACCTCGAGACGCGCTTCGGCACCGACCCCGAGGGCTGGCGCTGGGGGGAGGTGCACGAGATGGAGTTCTCGCACCCGCTCGGCGCTGCCAACCCGGTGCTCGGCAGGCTGCTGAACCGGCGCCTGCGCTGCGGCGGCGCCCAGGAGACCGTCTGTCAGGTCGCCTTCGACCCCAACGACCCCTACCGGGCGGTCTGGGCACCGAGCTGGAGGATGGTGGCCGACCCCGCCGACCCGGCCGGCTCGCGCTGGCAGGCGTTCACGGGGCAGTCCGGGCATCCCGGCAGCGCCCACTACGACGACCTGCAGGGACGCTGGCTGCGGGGCGAGATGCAGCCGATGGCGGGCGAGGGGCCCTGGCGGGAGTTGACGCTGGAGCCGGAGTGAGCCGGCGCGGACCAGATCGTCCTCGACCGCTCGGAGCTGCGGGCGCTGCTGGAGTCCGAGCGGGTGGTGGTCGTCTCCAGCATCGGCCCCCGCGGCTGGCCCCACTCGATGCCGCTCTGGTACGTGCCGCGCGATGGCGAGATCTGGATCTGGACCTACGCCAAGTCCCAGAAGGTGCGGAACCTCGAGCGCGACCCGAGGGCGACGCTGCTGATTGAGACAGGCCACGACTACAGCGAGCTGCGGGGGGCGATGATCGAGGCCGAGGCGGTGATCCACCGCGACCCCGGGACCGTCGTCGGGTTCGCCGAGGAGCTCACCGTTCGCTACAGCGAGGGAATCTCCTCGGTGGAGGGGGACGCCAAGGCCGCGCTGGAGGCGCAGGCTCCGAAGCGGGTGGCGATCCAGTTCCGGGCCGTGCGGACGGCCAGCTGGGATCACTCGAAGCTCGGCGGCAGCTATTGACGCTGCGGGGGGAACCGCTACCGGGGCGGGGGAGCCGGGTTTGGGCGAAGGTGGGACGATCACGGCTCCAGATTCCGCTGGCCCTGGCGGCGGCGCTGTTCGCGGCCCTTGCGCTCTGCCCATCGGGCGCGACGGCCCGCCTACCGCCGAGGTTCTTCGGGGTCGTCACTCAGCAGCGCCCCTCCGACGCCGACGCGCGGTGGATGAGCGCCGGCGGGATCGAATCGGTTCGCATCGGGGTCTCCTGGGAGGCGGTGGAGCCAACCCCGCCGGAGGAGCCCGCGGCGCCGGGCGAGGCGCCGCACCACAGCTACCGGTGGAGCGACATCGATCGCCAGGTCGAGGTCGCGGCAAGCCATGACCTCGAGGTGCTGCCCTTCCTCTACCGCACCCCTGGTTGGCTCACCAAATCCGATCGGACCCTGCCGACTCGAAGCAAGGCCCAGAGAGGCGCCTGGAGGGCTTTCGTCAGGGCCGCGGTCCGCCGCTACGGCCCGGGAGGCGACTTCTGGGTCGAGCACTCTCCCTTCTCTCCCGATCCCCTGCCGCTGCGGCCGATCCGCCGCTGGCAGATCTGGAACGAGGAGAACTTCCACTACTTCGCCTTCCCGGTCTCGCCGGGCGACTACTCCCGGCTGCTCGCGGTCGCCGCGAAGGCGATCCGCAGCGTGGACCCCGGCGCCCGGGTCCTCCTCGGCGGCCTCTACGGGCGCCCCAGCGGGAACCTGCCGAGGGCGATGCCGGCGCCCCGCTACCTGCAGCGCCTCTACGCGATCCCAGGGATCAGGAGGTCCTTCGACGATGCCGCTGTCCATCCCTATGCGCCCGGCGCCGGCGGGATGGTGAGGCTGGTCGAGGAGGCGCGGCGGGTGATCGTCAAGCACCACGATGACGCCGGCATCTTCGTCACCGAGTTCGGCTGGGGCTCGCAGGACGGCCGCCGCGCGGCCGAGTTCGAGCGCGGCCTGCGCGGCCAGGCCCGCCAGCTGCGCCGCGCCTACCGCCTGCTGATCGGCGCCCGGCACCGGCTGAGGCTGCGAGGCACCTACTGGTTCTCCTGGAAGGACGCGAAGCGCGGCCCGGGCGTCTGCCGGATCTGCAACTCGACCGGCCTCTTCCGCCGCGGGGCCGGCTTCGAGGCGAAGCCGGCCTGGAAGGCCTTCACGACTTCACCGGCGGGCACACCTTTCCGCATTGGGGCGGCTGCACGGGGCCGCCCCGGGGTCAGACGGCGAGGGGCACGTATCCGTCCGGGAAGCTGGACGGCCCGAAGAACCAGCTCTCGATCGCGTAGCGGTCATCGGGCATCGAGGGGTCCGAGGCCGTCTGATGCAGGAAGAGCTCGTCGAAGAGGAGCGCGTCGCCGGGCTCGAAGATCGGACGCAGGATCCCTGCATCGCCTGCCGCTTCCTCTGCGACGGCGGCGGAGACCTGGGTCTCGAGGAACGTTCCGTCGGTGCCGGTGGCGACGAAGTCCTCCAACCGGCGCGGAACGAGGTCGAGCCCTGGAGCGGTGTCACCGCAGTGCGAGAGCGAGAGCCAGACGTTCATCGCCCGCACCTCGCCGAGGAAGCGGCCGTCCTGGTGCCAGGCGCCGGGAGTGCCAGGGCTGGCCTTTCGCAGGGTGGATTTCTGGGCCGATACGGCGGGCGGCTCGCCCAGGTACTCGGCGATCACCTGCGGCAGCCCGGCGCCGCTCGAAGGCGGTCAGCATCTCGAACAGGAGCTTGGGCGAGTCGGCGGCAAGCACCCCGCCGCCCTCGGCGACCCAGGAGCGCTCTCCGACCAGATAGGGCGGATCGGGCTCGAGCTCGTCGTAGTAGCCCTCGGGAGCTTCGCCCCCTGCCTCGATCGCATCGCGGGCGGCGAAGGCGCGGTCGATCTCCTGCGCCAGGTAGACGGGCGTGCTCGACCTCCATCAGGCCCGGGATCAGCAGGCACCCGTGGCTGAGCACCGCGGCACGCAGCGAGCCGGCGGTCAGCTCCCCCGGGCGCAGGGCGGGCAGGCCCCGCTCCTCGGCCGGAACCGTCGGCGCCGGGGACGCGAACTCGGGGTTCTCCGGGGCGGCGCCGACCAACTCCTTTCCGGCGAGGTGGCGCAGTCGCGGATCCGGCGCTCGATCTCGGGGTCGCGGCTCTCGCGGTTTCGCTCCGAGAGGGTGGCGATCTCCTGCATGAGCTCGGAGGGCCGGCTTCGGCGACCGAGGTGCCGTTTCCCTTGCCGTGTCGTCGAAGGAATCGCATCGGCTCAGGCTGCGAACGGGGCGTAGCTCCCCGGCCATCGCGACGGTCCGAAGAACCAGCTCTCGATCGCGTAGCGGTCGTTCGGCATCGACGGGATCCGATCCGGTCTGGTGCAGGAACATCTCGTCGAAGAGGAGCGCGTCGCCGGGCTCGAAGATCGGCCGCAGGATGCCGTCCTCGCCGGCGGCCTCCTCGGCCACCGCATCGGAGACCTGGGTAGTCGAGGTAGGTTCCCTCGGTGCCGGTGGCGACGAAGTGGTCGAGGTGGCGCGGGACCAGGTCGAGGCCGGGCGCCTCGTCGCCGCAGCGGGACAGCGAGAGCCAGACGTTCATCGCCGTGACCTCGCCCAGGAAGCGGCCGTCCTGGTGCCAGGCGCCCGGGATGTCGGGACTCGCCTTGCGCAGGGTCGACTTCTGCAGTGAGACCGCGGGCCGCTCGCCGAGGTAGTCGGCGATCACCTCGCGCAGGCCGCGTGCGCTCGAACAGGTCGAGCGTGTCGAACATCAGCTTCGGCGAGTCGCCGACGAGGACGCCCCCGTCTTCGGCGATCCAGTCGCGGTTGGGCTCCTCGAAGCGGGGGTTCGGCTCGAACTCCTCGTAGAGGCCGCGGCGCCGGCTCCGTTGCTGCCCTGCTCCCGGGCCTCGAGCGCCCCGTCTATCGCCGACGCCAGCGAGGCGGCCTCGTCCCGGCTCGGCCAGGCCGCGGACAAGGAGGCAGCCGCCGTCGAGGATGCGCCGCCCGCAGCGCCGCCGGCGTCGAAGTCTCCGGGAGCGGCCTCGGGTAGGCCGCTCTCCCCGATCGGCACCGGGGAGCCGGGCTCGGCCACGGTGGCGGCTCGGTCGGCGTTGTCGAGGAGCCAGATTCCCGCCTGCGTGGCGCAGGCGCAGGATGCGGCTCTCGACCTCGGGATCCCGGCGCTCGCGGTTCTCGCGACTGAGCGCATCGATCTCCTCGAACTCCTTCTCCGCCTTGCGCTTTTGCGTGTCGAAAATCAAGCGCACCACGCTCGCTTTCGATAGTCGATCTGCGGGCCGGGAATCTAGCAGGGTCGATTGGGCTCGGCGCCGGCCTACGGCCCTCGCGAAGCGAGCCGGCCCCCGCTCGGTCGAGGCGCGTGGCCGGCACGCCCTCCACGGCCGCACCCCTTTCGACGTCGTCCAGGACCACGGCGCCCTCGCCGATCCGCGCCCCTGCCGCGACCGTGATCGGGCCCAGGACCTTGGCGCCGGTGCCGACCTCGACATCCGCCTCCAACCGCGGCCCCTGCGCAATTCCCGGCGCGCAGGCCCACTGTGACGAAGGGCGAGATCACCGTTCCGGTCCCGATCTCCACGAATCCGTCGATCACCACCTGGCCGTGGACGATGTAGACGCCGGGAGCGATGAACACCGGGTCGCCGATCGAGAGCTGGGCGATGGACATCGCGAAGCGGTGGGCAAGCCGGGGCAGGATCGGTACTCCCAGCGCCTGCAGCCGCGCCTTCAGCCTGTAGGAGACCTGAGCAAGAAAGGCGTCGGTGACCCAGATCAGACGGAAGACCTGGAGCCAAGCATCGACCGAGACCTGAACTCGCTGCGTTCGCCTCGATGCTCAAACGCGGCCCGCGCGTCGGCGAGCACGGCCTCCCCGATCCGCGGATGCCGGGAGCGAACCTCGACGATCCAGGCGCCCGGATCCGGCTGCTGCACGTCCGCTCGCCCAGGTGCCACCGGCAGGCGCCTAGGACGCGAGCGGCACGTACATCTCGGGAAATGCGGAAGGTCCGAAGAACCAGCTCTCGACCGCGTATCGCGGCTTCGACATCTCCGGCTCGGCGGCGGTCTTGTGCAGGAACAGCTCGTCGAAGAGCAGGGCATCGCCGGGCTCGAAGATCGGACGGACCATCTCCACGCCCTCGGCGCTCTCCTCCGCCTTGACCTGCGCCACCGACCAGCTGCCCAAGCTCCCTCGGTCCCGGGTTTCCACGATGTGGTCGACGCGACGGGGCACGATGTCGAGGCCGGGTGCGTCGTCGCCGCAGTGCGAGAGGCAGAGCCACACGTTGAGGGCTCGCACATCGCCCAGGAAGGCACCGTCCTGGTGCCACGCGCCGGAGTCTATGAACCCGGGGAGGGCCTTGCGCAGCGTCGTCTTCTGCGCGGAGATCGCAGGCCGCTCGCCGAGGTATGCCTCGATCACCTCGGAGAGGCCGGCGCGCTCCAGCGCCGAGAGCACCTCGAAGGAGACCCTGGGCGAGTCCACCGCCAGGACTCCTCCGCCCCTCTCGACCCAGGGTCTGTCGGCGATCTCGGGGATAGGGGGGAGCCGGAACGAACTCCTCGTAGTACTCGTTCGGGCTCGCCGCGCCGCCGGAGACCGCATCGCGAGCCTCGAATGCCCTCTCGACCTCCGCCGCGAGCTCGAGCGCCCGATCCGTTCCCAGCAGACCGCGCACCAGGAGGCACCCGCTGCGCAGGATCGCCGCCCGCAGCAACTCCGGAGCGAGATCGGCTGGCGAGACCATCGGCATGCCCGAGTCCGGCGAGAGCTGCTCGAATGCCGGCTCGGGATTGTTGACCTCGCGCTCCGGCTGGCCGAGGAGCTCGTACCGGCGAGGTGCCTGAGCTCCAGCAGGCGCCGCTCCTTGCCCGGATCCCGCTTCTCGAGGTTGCCCCGGGTCAGCGCCGCGATCTCGGCGTAGGCGTCCTCGATGCTCAGTTCGCCGCCCGCTGCGGGAGCTTCCGCGGGCGAAGCTTCGTCGAGGACCTCGTGCCGGGCCTTCCGGAAGATCATCGGGATCTAGATTACACGGGGCTCTGGCGAACGCCCAGACCTGCACCGGCAGATCAGGGTCGTTGCGCAGCCGAGTGCCAGGGCCGGTAGGCGGACCAGCGCCGGAGGTTCCCGACGACGCACTGCCGGTTGCCCCAGGTATCGACGTGCTCCACCGTCAGGCCGGCGCCGCTCGAGCAGGGTCTGCAGTCCGCGCGGAGTGAAGCGCCAGTAGTCGTTCATCCCGTACGCCGGCAGCTCGTGGACCCTGATCAGGAAGGGCGTTGAGACGATCACGTGCCCGCCCGGCTCGCGAGGAGGCGCAGGTTCGACGCGCGCCCCACGGGTCGGCCACGTGCTCGAGCACCTGCTCGCAGATCACCACGTCGAACGCGTCGCTCGGCTCGGAGGGGGGCGACAGGTCGAACTCGGGGTAGTTGAGGCTGCGAGCTCTTCCACGCCTCTGCCGCGTGCGAGTCGCCGCTGATCTCGGCGGCGGACTTGGGCTCCGGGCCGAGAGACGCGATGTGCGGCCGCGATCGCCTCGTTCAGGACCACGCCGCTGCCAGTGATCGTTCGGGCCGACCGGCCTCCGGGGAAGGCCGTCCTGTCGAGCGGTCGGCGCCACGCGGCGGATGAGCGGCGCGGCGAGCCTCGAGCGCTCAACAACGCCCCTCCAGGCGGGGGTATCGGCTCAATCAGGAGCCGCTGTCGTCCACCGAGCTGTGCTCCGTAGAACCACCGGTCGAACTCGTCGTCCTCGACGATCAGGTTGTGGTTCGCCCAGGTCCCGGTTGAGAGGTCCTGCGCGCTTCCAGCGGTCGGCCTCGGCAGCCGATGGCGCTCGCGGCAGATGTCGTAGTCCATTCGATGCAGGTGGATGAGGCAGCAGGTCGGGATCCAGGTTGCATGCGGCCGTCGCCGCGGTGGTGGAAGCCGGGCTCCCACTGCATCGGCTCGGTGGCCAGCGCCGGCTTGTCGTAGGCGTCGTTGGCGAACCAGAAGCCCGCTGGGAGAGGACTCGGCGACTCGGTCGGAACGGGCGGCTCGCGGTCGACGAGGTGGATCAGCTCGTAGCCGTAGGCAGTTGACCCACCTCCTCGCCGAAGCGGTCGATGGTACTCGCCCAGGTGCCGCGCTGCGGGTCGGGGGCCACGATCTCGTCGACGTCGGTCGCGAGGACGACGTCGTGGCGCGTCGAGGAGCTCGCGCTGCATCCCGCTCTATCGGTGGAGGCCATCCAGGCGTGGTCGACCCTGCTCGTGGGTGAACGGGATGCGTACGAAGCCTCACGATCGGTCGAGCCATCGGTGGTCTCGTGGTCGAGCACGTAGATGTCCTCGGGACTGAAGAAGCGGGAGTAGTAACGGAGCCAGATCGGCAGGAAGACCGCCTCGTTGTGCACCATCGTGACGACCGCCCGCCGGCCGCTGGAACGGGGCACCCGGGCGTCCTTGCGCATGCGAAGCCGCCGGCGCTGATGGTTGAAGAATTCCGCCATCGGGTGGACCACGTCCGGCTGCGGCTCCGGGATCCTGATCTCGTCGCCGCGGGTGCCCTGGGCGCTCATCGGCGGAGGGCGTAGAGCATCTGCACCTCGGTGCCCTGCATGGTGGCGTCCTGCTCGAGCTTCACCAGGAATCCATTCTCGTCCAGTCGCCTCGCGACCGCCGCGCCCCGGTCCTGATCGTGGACCTCCATGGCGACCTGTCTGACGCGGGCCCAGTCGCGGGCTTCGATGCCCTCGATCACGTCAGATTCGGACTTCTCGACGTCGATCTTCAGCAGGTCGACCTGTTGCAGCGAGAGCTCATCGAGGACCCCTGAAAGCGTCCGCAGCTCGCACGACATGCGGGTCGGGACGTAGGTTCCGTGGAGCCGTTCAGTGGCTTCGTCCTCGGTGAGGCCAAGGTTCTTGCGCAGGCGGTCGTGCACCAGCCGGCGATCCACGTAGGGGTCTGCGTAGAGACCTGACATCGCGCTGGCGCCCGGGTAGTAGGTGATCTCAGCCTCTCCAGGCTCAGATGAGAGGCCATAGGGATGGGCGGTGCAGGCCGGAAACTGGCGGAGGTTCTCTCTGAGCAGCTCGAAGATCGGCTGGACGGGCTCGAAGCTGTGGACCGCTCCGGCGCGGCAGACGTGGGCGAAGAACGCCGCCGCGACCCCGACATTCGCGCCGACGTCGAGGACCACGTCGTCCTCGGCGAGAGTGATCCCGTGACGGAGGTAGACCCTCTCGTCGATGATCTCGTGGATCTGGAACCAGAGTTGGGACGGATCGGGATGACGGAGCTTGCCGGCCACCTCGCGGGCGACCGGGCTCGGCTCCAGATCAAGATCGGGAGAGCTCATCGGGGCTGGCCGGCGCGGTCGCCGGCCGGGCGAGCAGGGACGCCAACCACCGTGGCCCCCGGTTCGACGTCGGTGAGGACGACGGCGTTGGCGCCAACCTGAGCGCCGGCGCCGACCCGCACCCGACCGATCACCTTCGCCCCGGTACCGATGCTCACCCCTTGCTCGATGGTCGGGCCGACGACGTCGCCGCCGCGCAACCCCAGCGTCACCCACGGGGCTATCACGGCGCCGGAATGAACTTCGACGATGCCATCCATTACGACCTGACCGTGGACGATATAGACGCCGGGATGAAGGATCACGGGGTCGCCGATCGATACCTGCGCGATCGCCATCGCGAGCCTGTGCGCAAGGCGCGGAAGCAGCGGCACCCGCGATGCCTGCAGGCGAGCCTTGAGCCGGTAGAGGGACTGCGCGAGGAAGGCGTCGCTGACCCAGATCAGTCGTAGTGCCTGAAGGCCGCATCGGTGCGCGAGCGGAACTGGTGCCGCTCGCCACGGTGCATCGCTGTCACCTCGGTGTCGGCGAGCAGGGCCTTCCGCAGGCCGGGATGGCGCGATTCGATCTCACGCATCAGCGCTCGCGCTTCGGGGTTGCGTTGCCATCTCATGGCGGTTGGTGAGCGTATAGCCTGTTGGCTGGCCGGGCCAGGGGGCCCGGTTCTCGCATGGGAAGCACTGAGGATTCAACCAACCCAGGCAAGAGCAGCTACTCGCTCTCCAGCGTGTTCGAGCTGATCGGTGCCTGCCTCGACGCGGTCGAGGCGAAAACGGTGCTCGAGGTGGGCGCTTTCGAGGGAGACCTCACCGCCGACCTGCTCGACTGGGCGGCGCACTCCGGGGCCCGCGTCACCGCGATCGACCCGGCGCCCCCCGGCAGCTGCTGGCGTTGCACGAGCGACGGCCCGAGTTGGAGCTGGTCCGGGAGACCAGCCATGAAGCGCTGGCCCACCTGGACCTGCCCGACGCGATCATCATCGACGGCGACCACAACTACTACACGTTGAGCGAGGAGCTGCGATGATCGGGAGGCGGGCTCCCGGGGCGGAGTGGCCGCTTCTGATGTTCCACGACGTCAGCTGGCCGCACGCCCGCCGGGACACCTACTACGCGCCCGAGCGAATCCCCGAGGAGCAGCGCCAGGCCCTGGCCCACGATGTCTGCGTCGAGCCGGGCAGATCCCGGGGTCGGCGATGGGCGGAATTCGCTACGAGTGGGCGGCCGCTCGGGAGGGTGGGCCGCGCAACGGGGTGCTCACCGCGATCGAGGACTTCATCAGCGGTCGCGACGACCTCGAGCTCGCCGTGGTGCCTGTGTTCTTCGGTTTCGGCGTGCTATGGAGCCCGACGGGCGCCCTGGGCCTCGCAGGTTGCGGCGATCGTCGGGCCCTGGGACCGCAATCCGATATCGCCCGGCTCGAGGCCGATCGGGTCGAAAACCTTTGCGCGTCCCTTGGGCGGCGTCCGAGCTCCTGGCGCAGGCCGCAGAGCTGGAGGAGTCCCAGGCGCAGGATCGCCCACCAGGAGCTTCTGCTGCGAGCAGCTGCTCGGCTCGAAGGCATTCTCGGTGGGTGATCGCCTGACGCGTCTTCGCCACCCCGGCGCGCTTCCTGGCGTGAGCAGGTGGAGCAGGCGCTCGACTAGGCCGAGCCGTCGCCTGCGACCCCGGAGTAGCCTCAGGCGCAGCGATCGAAGCGGGGCGGTCAGCCTCCAGCTGGCCCCGCTCGTCACCTCGTCGAGCCGGCGCTGCAGATCCGTTGCTCGAGCGTCGCCTAGCACCTCGGCGACCTGGCGAAAGCGCGGGCGGCCTCGCGTTCGGCCTGGCCCGCGCGCGCCTGCTTCTTCCAGTCGATCTCGCCTCCCTCAGGACCGATGGTCAGGTGCTGCCACTTCTCGGCCAGCTTCATGTGCGACTCGATCCAGCCTTCCACCTCGCTGATCAGGCCGAGCGAGTGATGGTGGATCGACCTGGAAGTCCGCGGTGACCACCTTCTTGCCCGCCGCCCGTGCCTGCATGCAGATGTCGAAGTCGTAGCCGTGGAGCGCCTGACCGAGGGTCTCGTCGAACCGCAGGTTCTGCGACCGCCCAGGGAGAGAGCGCCATCACGAAGCCGTCGAGCATGTCCACCTCGCCGAGCCGCGCGTGGGACGGGGATGTTGTCGCGATCCCAGGTCAGCGCCGGGACCTCGCCGCCGCCCATCTCCTGGTAGCGGTGGGTGAAGGAGGCCCAGGTAACGGAGCCCTCCCACCAGGCGATGCTGCGGACCCCGATCGCGCCGGCGCAGCCGACCAGCGCCACCTCGGGGTCGCTGAGCGCCTCGCGGATCGTCGCGCAGAAGTCGGCGTCGACGATCTCGGCGTCCTGATGAAGCAGGACCAGGGCCTCGAGGTCCTCGCGGTCGACGGACCTGGTTGATCATCAGGTTGTAGTTGCGGAAGATCGTGCCGGCGCTCTCGAGGCCGAGGATCTCCGAGTCGGGCTCGGCCGCGAGCTTGATCCCCGGCTCGGCATAGTTCCGAAAGTCGTCTGGAGGTGATCGGGCAGCCGAAGGCGATCACGTCAGCGGGTGCCCTTCGGCGTCGGAGCGGGAGGAAATCGTCTGCGGGTCATCGCGAAAGAGTATGCGGATAGCCCCTCCGAGCGTCATACAGGAACGTCCTTTCGCCGTCCTGCACAGCGGACCCCCTGGTGCCACTGCCCCTATGCTGGCCGGATGCCAACGGCGGTCGTCAGCGGGTCGGGGGGCCTGATCGGGTCAGAGTCGGTCAAGTACCTCGTCGAGGCGGGCTGGGACGTCATCGGGCTCGAGAACGACATGCGCGCGCGCTTCTTCGGGCCTGAGGCCTCGACCGCTGCGGTGACGGCGAGTCTCGAGGCCGATTACACCGGAGTTCGCTTCGCTGGAGGTGGATATCCGCGATCACCGACGGAGTCGACCACGCCTTCCGAGATGCGCCGGGGACGATCGAGCTGGTGATCCACACGGCCGCCAGCCGTCGCACGATTGGGCCGCCCGCGAGCCCCTGACCGACTTCGGGGTCAACGCCACGGGGACCCTCAACCTGCTCGAGGCGACACGGGCGCACGCGCCCGACGCGCCCTTCGTCTTCTGCTCGACCAACAAGGTCTACGGCGATACGCCCAACCGGCTTGCCGCTGGAGGAGCTGGAGACCCGCTACGAGCTGCCCGAGTCGCACCGCTTCCACCAGGGAATCGACACGTCGATGTCGATCGACTCGTCGACTCATTCGCTGTTTCGGAGTCTCCAAGGCTGCGGCAGACCTGCTGGTCCAGGAGTACGGCCGCTACTTCGGCATGCCGACGGTTTGCTTCCGCGGCGGTTGCCTCACCGGTCCTCAGCACGCCGGTGCCGAGCTGCACGGCTTCCTCGCCTACCTGATGCGCTGCACCGCGACCGGAACCCCGTACACGGTCTTCGGCTATTCGGGCAAGCAGGTCCGTGACAACATCCACAGCGCCGATCTGGTCGCCTGCTTCATGGAGTTCCACCGCGCGCCCCGGGCGGGTGCCGTCTACAACATCGGCGGCGGGCGGTTCAGCAATTGCTCGATGCTGGAGGCGATCGAGGCCTGCGAGCGGATCAGCGGACGCGAGCTGAACTGGGAAGCCGAGTCGCGAGGCGCGGATCGGGGATCACAGCTGGTGGATCTCCGATCTCTCGGAGTTCCGCGCCGACTACCCGGCGTGGGAGCCGCCGCGCGGAATCGAGGAGATCCTGCGCGAGATGCACGACGCCAACGTCGAGCGACTGGGCCGCGAAGGCTTGAGCGGTTCGCCGCGCTGCGCGGCCCTCGAGCCCGATCTCGCAGGTCCGGCTCGACACCCCCCTGCCGAGCCGCTCGCGGTGGGCAGGGGCAATGCGATCTTCCTGCTCGGCGCGTGCTTTCACCCCGCACCAGGATCGGAGTCTCACCGTGCTCGTCGGCGAGCGGCGGCCTCCCGGTGACGGCGGCGCGGATGCCACGCCGTGACATGCCCGTCTACCGCAGCGGCTTCTGGGCGATCGTCCCGTTCGAGGCCCCGCGGCGGGCCGGGAGCTGGCCTCGGTCTCGATCGAGGCGCGACTCACGGCGGCGCGGTCCGCGGGCCGGCCTGTGGGGAGATGCGCTGCTCGAGACCGTACAGGCTGAGCCCGGGCGCGACCGGCGCCCGGCCGGGCGGGTCCGACTACGTCGCGATCTGCATGGCGACGCACAACCCCGAACCCGGAGCTGTTCGCCACGCAGGTCGGCCTCGATCCGCGAACAGTCCGACGCGGATTGGGTCTGCGTGGTCAGCGACGACTGCTCTGACCCGCAAAGCCTCGCGACGGATCTCGAGGTCCGAGATCGGCGACGATCGCCGCTTCGTCCTCTCGGCGTCGGAGCGCAGGCTCGGCTTCTACCGCAACTTCGAGCGGGCGTTCGGCTCGCTCCGGCTCCGAGCGCCGGCCTGATTCGCGCTCGCCGACCAGGACGACCGCTGGTTTCCCGAGAAGCTGAGGTGCTGCGGCGGCGATCGGCGAGGCGCTGCTCGTCTACAGCGACCAGCGGCTGGTCGCCCCCGACGGCGAGGTCATCGCAGAGACCTACTGGACGAACCGACGCAACAACTACACCGATCTCGCCTCGCTGCTGATCGCCAATACCGTCACCGGCGCGGCCTCGCTGATCCGGCGCGAGTTGCTCGACTATGCGCTTCCCTTCCCGCCCGCCCCCGGGTTTGCCTACCACGACCACTGGCTGGCCTGGTCGCGCTCGCCACCGGCGAGATCGCCTACGTGGACCGGCCGCTCTACGACTACGTCCAGCACGCGGAGGCGGCGCTGGGCCATGCCGCGCGAACGCGCCGGCGAGCGAGCGGCTGGCCTGGTTGCACGCTCCGCAGCGGGCAGCGCCCGATGGTCGGCTGGCGCGCGATCTACTTCCTCGAGTGCTGTCGGCTGGCGCTGATGGCGACGGTCCTGCTGCTTCGCTGCTCGAGCGCCTTACGCCCGAGCCAATCGGCGCGCCCTCGAGCGCTTCTTCCAGCCGAGCGCTCGCCACTGGCGGCGGCATGGCTGCTGTGCCGCTCCGTCCGCTCACTGCTGGGTCGCAACGAGACGCTCGGCGCGGAGCGCCGCTGGCGACGGGCTTCGCCTGGCGGCACGCGATCGCTGCTGGCGCTCGGGCGTGACCGCCCATGGCCGTGGCTGCACTCAGGACGCGAGGCTCCCGGCAGGATATCGAGCCGGGTGCCGGCCTACCGGGCGGATGGAGTCTGCCGCAATACTTCGCCCCCATGAGCGCGCCGAAACCGACCCCGTATGGCGGCGACCGCACGCCCAGGGTCGGCCGATCCGTCGCACGAGACGTCCGTCGATCCCTCGGGGCGCGGTCGCGATCGAGGTCCGCGACGTCTCGAAGACCTTCAGCCTCCCCGGTCACCGGGTCGACTCGATCAAGGAGCGGGTCCTGCATCCCTTCGCGCGTGCCGGAGTCGCACGAGCTCCACGCGCTCCGCGACGTCTCCTTCGAGGTCCAGCCGCGGCGAGTTCTTCGGGATCGTCGGGCGCAACGGCTCCGGCAAGAGCACCCTGCTGAAGATCCTCGCCAGCATCTACGCGCGCCGACGCGGGCAGGATCCGGATGGCCGGCCGCCTGGCCCCGTTCATCGAGCTCGGGGTCGGCTTCAACCCGGAGCTGACCGCGCGGGAGAACATCGTGCTCAACGGCGTGATGATGGGCCTGACGCCGCGAGCGAGGCGCGGAGCCGGATCGAGCGCGGTGCTCGAGTTCGCCGAGCTCGAGGAGTTCGTCGACATGAAGCTGAAGAACTACTCCTCGGGGATGCTGGTCCGGCTCGCCTTCTCGGTGATGATCCAGGCCGAGGCCGACATCCTCCTGATCGACGAGGTGCTGGCGGTCGGCGACGCCGCCTTCCAGCAGAAGTGCGCCGACGTCTTCACGAGATGCGCGACTCCGAGCGCACGGTGATCCTCGTCACCCACGACATGCGCGCGGTCGAGCAGTACTGCCACCGGGCGATGCTGCTCAACGACGGGCAGGATCGAGGCGATCGGGGAGCCCCACGAGGTCGCGCGCCGCTACCTGCGGCTCAACTTCGAGGAGCCGCGACGAGCCGGGATCGAGCGGACGCACACCCGGGAGGAGACGGCTGCGACGTCCGAGGTACGGCTCACCGACGCTCTGGCTCGAGGACGCGCCGACGGCGCGCGGATCCACAACGTCGAGCAGGGCGCACGAGATCAGGCTTCAACGCGATGCTCGAGGCCCGCACGCGAGATCGCCGCGCCGAGCTTCGGCTTCATCTTCACCGACGCCAACGGGGTCGAGGTCGTCGGTTCGGCGGGGCCTCTCGAGGAAGCTCGAGCCGGACGCTCGGTGGCATGCGGCCCGGGCAGCGTGCCCGGGTCACCGGGACGCTCGCGAACCGGCTGGCGCCGGGCCGCTACGACGTCAGCTGCTGGGTGCAGCGAAACAACTCGTCCCGCCGACGTCGCCCTGCACGTCCCCGCACGCGCTCGACTTCGTCGTCTACGGCAGGGACGACGTGGCCGGTCTGGTGGCGCTCGACCATCGAGGTCGAGGTCGAGGTCATCTCCGCGCCGGAGGAGGAGCGCGATGAGCGCGCTCGCCGGCAGAGCACCGCGAGCTGCGCGCAGATCCGCGGGCCCG
Source organism: uncultured Actinomycetes bacterium (assembly GCA_963725315.1). Classification (GTDB taxonomy): domain Bacteria; phylum Actinomycetota; class Thermoleophilia; order Solirubrobacterales; family 70-9; genus JBBRHQ01. The sequence continues at coordinate 67,257 of CAVRYA010000012.1, forward strand.
TCGGCGCTCGGCGGCGAGCGACGCCGCTTCTTCGAGCTGCTCTGGCTGATCTCCGCTGAACGAGTTCCGCAAGACCTACTTCGGCACCGTGCTCGGCTACTTCTGGTCGCTGATGCGGCCGCTGCTGCTGTTCGGGGTCCTGCTGCGTCGTCTTCACCCAAGATCTTCCGGCTCGGCAGCGACGTCCCCAACTACCCGGTGCTGCTGCTGTTCAACATCGTCCTCTTCGGCTTCTTCCAGGAGGCGACCAGCGGCGCGGTCACCTCGGTCGTCGCCAAGGAGGGGATCGTCCGCAAGACCCAGTTCCCGCGCCTGGTGATCCCGCTCTCGATCGTCCTCACCGGCCTCTTCAACCTCGGCCTCAACCTGATCGCCGTCTTCGTCTTCATCCTCGTCTACGGCGTCGACCCGATGTGGACCTGGCTGCTGCTGCCGGTGATCCTGCTGCCGCTGATCCTGCTGACCATCCGCGCTCTCGATGCTGCTCTCGGCGCTTTACGTGCGCTTCCGCGACGTCGCGATCATCTGGTCGGTCGCGGCCACGGTGCTCTTCTACGGGACCCCGATCCTCTACCCGATCGAGGTCGTCCCCGAACGGCGCTGCGCACGGTCGAGCTGTTCAACCCGCTGACGCCGATCTTCGTCGCAGGCGCGCATGTGGATCATCGACCCGGACGCCCCGAGCGCCGTCTCCGCGGCCGGAAGCGTGCCGCGCCTCGCGATCTCGATCGCGATCTTCGCGCTGGTCTGCGTGCTCGGCGTCTGGGTCTTCACCCGCGAGGCGCCGAGGATCGCCGAGGCGCTCTAAGCATCGCCCGCCGGGCGATCGCTCAGGCGCTTGAAGAGCTGGACCGAGCCGATGCGGCGCATCGGGTACTGGTCGTAGGGGAGGTCGCCGCGCCAGCGGTTGTGCGCCTCGGCGGAGACGAGGTAGGTCTCGGGTCGGTCTCCATCGCCGCGATCGTCGCTCGCGCAGCGCCGTCGGGGCAGAGCCCCGAGCACGGCGACGATGCGCTCGAGGCTCTCGCGGTGCTCGTCGGCGCCCCAGCCGGCGAGCACGTGGTCGACCGCGTGGATCGAGCAGCCGGCCCGCGCGGTCCGCACAGCTCGTCGGACGCTGCCATCACGGGCTGCCGTCGATCGCTCGAGCGGCACGTGCTCGAGCACCGAGATCGAGTAGACGGCGGCGAAGTCCGGCGCTCGAGCGCCTCGCTCCGGGCGGGAACTGGTCGCGGATGAAGTCCAGGTCGGGGTAGGCGGCCGGAACTGCTCGAACTCGCGCGGGCCGTTGCCGCTGCCGTCGTAGGGGTCGACGACGGTCACCTCGTAGCCGAGCCGCGAGAGCATGCCCGGCGACCAGCGGCTCGCCGGCGCCGATCTCGAGGATCCGCGCGCCCGGCTCGACGTTGCCGAGGATCGCCTTGACCATCCAGCAGCGCTGCAGGTCCTTCATGTCGACGCTGGCGCCGATCAGGCCGGGCAGGTGGTCGGCGCTGTCGGCGAAGTCGCGCACGGTGCCGTAGGAGATCGGCGACAGCGGGAAGCTGCCGCGGTAGCGCTCGCGCCATCGGCCCCAGAGCCGGCGTCGCCGGGCGCAGGCCGAGGCGTGGCGCCGCCTCGGCGCGCTCGCGTGCTCAGCGCACCGGCGGCCAGCACGCTCCGCGGTCGCTGCGCTCCGCGGGGATCGCCGGCTGCCGAGCAGGCTCGCGGTAGAAGTCGCGAGAGCCCGGCGGCGTTCGCCCCCAGCTCAGGTGCTCCGCGGCGAACTCGCCGCGCGCCCGCGGCCGAGCCGCGCGGCGAGCTCCGGTCGGCGATCAGCTCCTCGAGCCGCTCGGCGATCTCCGAGCGCGTTGCCCTCCTCCAGCAGGAGCGCGTCCTCGCCGTCGCGTCAGGTCGTTGCCGATGTTGCAGTGGGGCAGGACAACCGGCCGCCCCATCGCCAGGAACTCGGGCAGCTTCGAGGGCAGCCGGTAGCGGTTGAAGTCGTCCGGCGCGCCCGGCTGCACGAAGGCGTCGGCGAGCGCCAGGTAGCCGGGGATCTCGCGCCAGGCGACCGCGCCGAGCTCGATCGACGCCGTCGGCCGAGCGCCCGGAAGGAGCGCGGGTCGACGCCGCCCGCGCTCGGTGCTGCCGAGCCGCACCAGCCGCACCGCGCGGCCCGCGCGCTGCAGCAGCTTCACCGCCAGGTAGAGGCTCAGCATCTCGTGCTGGTTGGCGTAGTGGATGGTGCCGTGGTAGACGAGGACGAAGTCGTCGGGGGCGAGCCCGAGCTGCTCGCGCCGCAGCGGCGGCTCGAGGTCGGGGCGGAAGCGCTCGAGGTCGATTCCGGGGCGGGCCACGTGGTGCGGGCGGCCCGCCGACGTTGAACTCGTTCAGCTCCTCGGTGATCACGGTGATCCCGGCGGCGCCGCGCAGGAACTCGCGGTGGTGGGTCGGGTGGACGAGGTCGCTCGGGACCAGCTCGTCCTGGACCGGCGCAGCGGCAGCGCGCCGCAGCTCCTCGATCGGCATCGCCCAGCGCAGCGCTCGAGCAGGTGCTCCTCGTTGTCCTCGAGGTGGACGACGTAGGGGACGCCGAGCTCGGCGGCGAAGGCGGCCATCGTCCGCTGCGGACGTTCTCGCGCGGCGTCCAGGCGCAGATCACGATCGTCTCGCTCGGGGTCGCCGCGCCACTGCTCGAGCTTCGCGGCGAGCTCGTGGTGGGTGATGCACTCGAAGCGCGGCTCGCCGACCCTCGCGATCCGCTGCCGGGTCGCCGCTCGCCGGCGAGCGTGACCTCCCAGCCGGCGTCGGTCAGCTCGTTGGCGAAGTGGAAGGCCTGGATCGCGCTGTTGACGTCGAACGGGCCGAAGTAGACGATCAGCAGCCTCATCGGCGGGCCGTGCCGAGTCGCGCCAGCCGGGCACGCAGCTCGCCGCGGCGCTGTCGAAGTTCGGGTTGAAGTACGGGTCGCCGCGCCTCGAGCGCCGTCGTACCAGCGGTCGACGAAGAGGGCCCGGTCGACGACGTCGAGCGCGGCCGCGCCGCGCCGCCGGCGTCTCGTGGCCGACGACGGCCGGGCCGCGAGCGCGTAGACGGCGCCCGCCGCTCTCGCGCGAGCCGCGGCAGAGGTCGAAGTCCTCGTACCGGTGCAGGTAGGTCTCCTCGAAGCCGCCGAGCGCCTCGAACAGCGCGCCGGTCGACCAGCATGCACTCGGCGCTCAGCGCCGAGACCTCGCGGGCGCAGGCAGAGCGAGCCGTAGTAGCCGTCGCCGTCGGCGGCGACGCCCGGCCAGCATCGGCACGACCGGGTCGTCGAGCCCGATCGCCATCCCGGCCTGCTCGACGCAGCCCGTCGGGTCGCGCGAGCAGCGGCCCGACCGGCGCCGACGCCGGGCAGCGCCGCGAGCAGCGCGAGCTGCTGATCCAGTCCGGCTCGACGACCTCGACCGCGTCGGAGAGGAAGAGCAGGCAGCTCGCCCGCGGCCGGCGCTGCGCCGAGGTTGTTCGCCGCGCCCGGTGGATCGGCCCGGCGCGGCCTCTCCACCCGCCGCACCCCGGTCGGGCAGGTCGGGTGCGTCCGGCGGCACCACGACGATCACCTCGAGCCGGCGCGATCGGCGGCCTCGAGCAGCGCGCGCAGGCAGCGCTCCAGCCTCGGCCGCCGCGACCCGGCGATCACCATCGGCGCTGGTCGCCGCGGCCGGGTGGCGATCGGCGCAGGACCCGGGCGCGGTGGGGGATCGACGGGTGCGGCCGGGCCCGCGCGGCGACGCCGCGCGGCTCGAGGTGGGCGCTGACGGCCTCGCGCCTGCAGCTCGGGGACGCCCTCCTTCTGGTCGGCGCCGGCGGCGATGCTGCCGGGGATCGCCCGCCAGTGGTAGAGGATCTGCGGGAATGTGGTGGATGCGGTCGGTGCGCTCGGAGACGCCGCAGCATGAACTCGAAGTCCTGGATCGTGTCGAAGGCGGAGTCGAAGCCGCCGACCTCCTCGGCCAGCGAGCGGCGCACGACCAGCAGGTGCCCGATGTACATCGCGCCGAGCGCGTAGACGGGCGACCAGTCGGGCTTGAAGAACGGGTCGGCGCGCCGACCCGTGCGGCGTCGAGCTTGTCCTAGTCGGAGTAGACGACGTCGAGCGTCAGGGTCGCCGAGCCAGCTCGTGCACGACCCGCAGCAGGGCGTCCGGGGAGAGCACGTCGTCGTGGTCGAGGAAGGCGACGAACTCCCCCGCGCAGAGCGCCAGGGCCGCGTTGGTCGCGGCCGAGATCCCCGAGTTGCGCTCGAGCTGAACCGTCTTGATGCGCTCGTCGGCCTCGGCGTGGCGCTCGATCGTCCGCGCGCACCGCGGGCTCGGTCGGAGCCGTCGTCGACGATGCACAGCTCCCAGTCCGGGTAGGGCTGGGAGCGCACCGAGCTCGATCGCCTCGGCGAGCAGGCCGGGCTCGGTCTTGTAGGTGGGCATCACCACCGAGATCAGCGGCCTGCGATCGAGCGAGGCGAGCTGTGCCTCGACCGACGGCTGTGGTCCGGCCGCGCGGTGGGGCCGGCTCACCGGCGATTGGCGAGCCGCTTCGCGGCACGCAGCGGCCGGGTCACCCTCCAGCTCAGGCTCGCCTCGTAGGTGGCTGCGACCCGCTCCCCGAACGCCCACGTCGCCGGTGTCGGCTCCTCGTCCATCTCCAGCTCGGCAATGCGGAAGGCCTTGCGCCCGAGCTCGCGGTCAAAGCTCTCGCGCACGCCGTCGAGCGCCCGCAGCGCCTCGGAGTCGAGCTGCTCGAACAGCGTCACGAGGCCGCCCCGCTCGCCGGCGTCCGCCGCCTCAGAGCCGGCGCCGCCATCCACGCGCCTGCGCAGCGCCACCCACTCGCGGGTGCCGGGGGCCGGGCCCTCCGCTTCCCCGGCGGGGATCGCGACGATCAGCAGGCCGCCTTCTCGGAGGAGCCTGTGGGCCTCGGCCAGCCAGCGGGGCCACTCGCCCCGCAGCCGGGCGAACGCGTGCATTGAGTGGATCAGGTCGAACTCGCCGTCGGCGAAGTCGAGCGGCAGCGATGTCGGGGACTCCGCCGTGGATCGTTCGGCCAGGTGGCGGTCGAGGTCGAGGCTCCGCGCGCCGGCGGCGGAGAATCCGGCGGCGATCCCCACGATCTCCTGCGCCGGTGAGGATGCGCTCGCCGTCATCGGCGACATCGTATGGCGTGGCTCACTCCTCGAAGGCGAGCAGGCGCTCGACCTCGGCCATCACCCCGTCGTCGAGCGAGTCCTCCCATCGCGACGGCCAGCTGACGTGCGATCCCGCCGCCCGCTCCTCGAGCCGCTCGCTGCGCCGCTCGGCCTCCGCGAGGGCGGCGAGCACGCCCTCGATCGTCGGCTCGGCGGCGATCAGGTTGGCGGAGATTCCGGTCAGGGCCGCGGCGTCCTTGTTCTCGTAGGTGTTGGTCACGGTGGGCATCCCCGCCGCCGCCATCTCGATCGGCGGAAGGCTGGGGTGAGGCGTGTACATCAGGCTGAGCCCGGCATCGGCCGAGCGCAACAGCGACGCGTATTCGGCCTGAGAGGTGCGCGGCATCAACCGCAGCGAGCGCCCCGAACGGGGCAGGATCAGCTCGCTGGCGCTGGACTGCACGGTGCCGACGCCGATCAGGTCCCACTCGGGGAAGCGGCCGTCGGCCAAGGCGCGGTCGAGCGCCATGGCCCCGATCTCATAGAGGTTCCTCGCCGCGTGTTCCTCGGGCCGCGCGTAGAACAGCAGCCGCCGCGGCCCCGGCCGTCGCAGGGCCGCCGCCTCGACCGGGCCGACCGGGGTGATCGCGTTGTCGAAGCTGGTCGAGGCGGCGGCCCCCGCTTCGGCCCCGGCCGAGTAGACGCCGACGCCGTGTGCCGCGAACCAGCCGCGCAGCAGCTCGGTCGAGAACATCGCCGTGTGCGGCAGCTCGTAGCTCTGCCGGCAGAGCGCGCCGGGGCTGCCCATCGGGAAGATGAACGGCTCGTACTCTTGGACCAGGTAGAGGAAGCGCTCACGCCGCAGCTCCCGCATCGCCGCGGCGGAGACGTGGGCGGCGTTCCAGTGGGTCGCGATCAGCGCGTCGTCCGGGTTGAGCGCGAGCGGGCGGCCCCGATCGGCGGCGAAGGCGACCTCGAGGCCGTCGATCCAGCTCCCGATCCCCTCGTAGCGTCCCAGCCGCTGGCGCCAGTCGCGCGGCAGCTCGGGTCCCTCTAGGGCGACCAGGCGGACGCTGTGCCCGCGCTCGGCGAGTCGCCGGGCGAGGTTGAAGACGGCGATGAAGCCGCCGAAGAAGTGCTTCAGGTCGATCGCCGGGTGAACGATGTTGACCCGCCGCGGGGCGGCCTCGTCGAGCGCCAGGTTGAGCGGCTCCAGCTTGTCGACGAGCCAGAAGGCGCCCTGCACGCGGCGGATCGACTGGGCGGCCCCGAACAGCAGCCGACGCGGCGGCGAGTGCGCCCCCGAGGGCAAGGGGGATCGAGACGACGATCGCGATCAAGCCCCAGCCGCCGGACTCGGCCCCGACCCCGATCGCGACGCCGGCGACGAAGGCGACGGCCAGCGGAAGGCAGGCGAGGGCGAGCAGCGACCGCTTGCGGGCGGCGGTCCCTGCGACGAACCTCGCCAGCACCGGCCTCAGCCGGCCCGGCAGTCGGCTCATCCGGGCACCGCCCCCGCCCCCTCGGCCCCGGAGAGGCGGGCGGAGGCGGCGGTGATGGTCAGGCTGACGGCGAGCTTGGCCCCGATCCCGAGGTAGACGAAGGCGTTCGCCGCGCCGGAGCGCTCCGGCGCGTAGAACTTGCGGTAGAAGCGACCCATGCCGCGATGGAAGGCGATCTCCTGGCGGAAGCCCCGCCTGCCTGCGCTGCTGCCGCCCTTGACGTGGACGGCGGTGCCGCGAGGCTCATAGAAGACCCGCCACCCCTGCTGCCAGAAGCGGTAGCACCAGTCGAGGTCCTCCATGTAGAGCCAGTATCCCTGATCGAGGTCGCCGATCTCGGCGACGGCGTCCATGCGCACGAGCATGAAGGCGCCGTTGACGGCGTCCACCTCACCGGGCTCGTCGGCACCGAGGTCGGTGGCGCGGTACTGGCTCATGCTCTGCGGGGCACTCGACCTGCGCCCGATCCCGGTGAAATGCGCGAGCGCCCCGAGCGGGGTCGGGAAGGAGCGCTTGCAGGCGTGATCGAGCTCTCCTCCCGGGGTGATCAGCTTGCAGCCCACCATCCCGATCCCGGGATCGGAGGAGAGGCGCTCGAGGCAGGCGTCGATCGCCCCGTCGATGATCTCCGTGTCGGGGTTGAGCAGCAGGACGGAGCGCGCCCCGGTCTCGCGCAGGACCAGGTTGTTGGCGGCCGAGAAGCCGATGTTGGGGCGGCGCAGCAGGCGCACCTGGGGGAACTCGGCCGCGACCATCTCGGGGGTCGAGTCGGGGCTGCCGCTGTCCACCACCGTGACCCGGTGGCTGACCGAGGGAGGGTTGGCCGCGAGGGTCTCGAGGCAGCGACGCAGCAGGTCCTTCGCCCCGTGGCTGACGATCACCACCTCCAACTCCGGGGAGCTCAAGCTCGCTCCTCAGTAAGCGCCGTCGCCGCGGATCATCGCCCGCGGGGTTCGCAGGAGGATCGCCAGGTCGCCGGTGATCGAGACGTTGTCGAGGTAGTCGCGCTCCAGCGCCAGGCGCTCCTCGAAGCTGAGGTCGCCGCGCCCGTAGACCTGCATCGGCCCGGTCACCCCCGGGCGGATCGAGAGCCGGGCGCGCTGGCGCTCGTCATAGAGCGCCACCACCGCCTCCTCCTCGGGGCGGGGGCCGACCAGCGACATCTCCCCGCGCAGCACGTTGGCGAGTTGGGGGAGCTCGTCGAGGCTGGTGCGCCGCAAGAGGCGCCCGACCCTGGTCACCCGCGGGTCGTCGGCGATCTTAAAGGCGGGCTCATCGAGCGCCGAGAGGTCGACCAGCTCGGCCAGGCGCTCCTCGGCGTCGGGGACCATGGTGCGGAACTTGGCCAGGGTGAAGGGGTGCCCCATGCGCCCGGCCCGGCGCTGGCGGAAGAAGACCGGGCGGCCGCTGTCTACGAGGATCAGCACCGAGATCACCGCGAACAGCGGCAGGCAGAGGAGCAGCACCGCCGCGGAGACGACGACGTCGAGGGCGCGCTTGAGCATCATCGTCGAGTGCGGCGGGTCTGAGAAGCGGAAGTCGAGCACCGGCAGCTCGGCGAGGCGGTTGAGCTCGATCCCCGGGCCCAGGAGGCCGTGGTGGCGCGGCAGGAAGGTCAGCCCCAGCCCCTCTGCCTTGCACTCCTCGATCAGCTGCTCGGCGGCGGTCGCGGTCATGTGCTCCTCGGTGACGATCACCCGCTCGACGTGGTGGGCGCGGGCGATCCGGGAGATGTCGTCGGGGGCGCCGAGGCGCGGCAGGGCGCCGGCGTCCGGCGCGATCGCGGGGGAGAGGTAGCCGAGCAGCGCCAGGTTGGTCTCGGGATGGGTGGTCACCCGGCGGGCGATCAGCGTCGCCGGGGCGGGCGGGCCGATGACGATCGCGGTCGCCGGGCCGACCAGCCACTTCCAGGTAGAGCGGATCAGCCCGCGCAGCACCACGCAGCCCAGCAGCGCCCCCACCCCCAGGGCGATCGCCGAGGAGGCGCCCAGCGAGCCCGCCGGGGAGAGCTCGAGGAAGCCGTCGATCGCCAGCGTCCCCAGGATGCAGGCGGAGATCAGCGCCCCGAGCTCATCCAGGGTGCTGTGGCGGATGCGGCGGTGATCGTTGTCATAGAGGCCGTGGAGCTTGAAGACGAGGATCCAGATCGGGCTGGCCAGGAGCGCCCAGAACAGGGTCGCCACGTCGATCGTCGCGGTCGCAGCGGTGGCCGCGCACAGCGCCGCGATCAGCGCCGCCCAGTCGCCCAGCGCCAAGAGCCGGCGCAGCACCGCGCCGCGGCGCCTTGCCCCCTCGGCTCCCCGGCGCCCCAGCCCCAGGGCGAGGGCGCTGCGGCGGGGCTGGGGGCCCTGGGGCTGGGTTGGGGCCGGGCCGTTCGAACCTGGGGCCGGGGCCGGCTCGACCGGCTCGGCCTGCCCTTGGGGCGCGGGACCCTCCCGGGCCGGCGCCGGTGCGGTGGGCCCGGTGAGAGGCGTGCTTTGAGACCGACCCGTTTTCGCCTCCTGCTTCACCCCTGCCCCCCGCCGCTCGCGAGCTGCGATGCCAGCGGGTTGAGCTCCCGCACCTTGGCCAGGTCGGCCCTGGCGGCCGCGCGGTCGCCGAGTTGGCGCTCGACCCTGGCGCGCAGGAAGTAGAGCTGCCAGTTGCGGTCCTCGCGCTCGATCGCATCGCTGAAGCGCCCCGCCGCGGCGCTGTAGTCGCCGCGGAGCTCGTCCAGGAGGCCGAGCTGGACATAGGGCGAAGCGGCCCAGGGCTCGATCGATCGAGCGCTCTCGGCGTGGTTTCGCGCCGTCGCCAGCTCACCCGCGGCGGCAGCGTCCTGGGAGGCGGTGATCTCGCGGTCGACCAGCAGGGGCGCGACCAGCGCCGCGGCCGAGACCCAGGCCGCCACCAGCCCAAGGGCGATCAGCCAGTAGCGGCGCCCCGAATCCGGAATCCCCACCTCCTCGTCTTCGGCCGCGAGCTGCTCGCAGCGGGCGCTGATCAGCCCGCCCGCGGCGAGGAAGAAGACCGCTCCCAGCCCGGGCAGCTCCCAGAACCAGTCGAACGCGGCGGAGACCGCGAAGGCGAGCGCCACCGCCCACAGCACGGCGCTTCGCTCGCGCTCGGCTCCGGCGGCCCGGTGCCAAGCCCTCAGCCCGATCGCTCCGATCGATCCGAACAAGGCCAGCAGCAGCAGCCCGCCGACCAGCCCCAGCTCCGCGAAGGTCTCCAGGTAGAGCGAGTGGGCGTCGTGAACCGGGAGACGGATCCTGCGCCGCTGCTCCCAGGTCATCTCGTAGGAGCCCGCTCCCTGGCCCAGCAGGGGCCGATCGGTGAAGTCGCGGTAGGCGACCCGCCAGAACTCGCGGCGTCCCGAGCC